>NZ_CP083951.1:5783812-6463198 GCF_006440675.2 Mesorhizobium sp. B2-8-5 | reverse complement strand
GATCAAAGTTCCTTGTCTTCTCGTACCCTTTTCCACCGGGGATGCGCCTCCTGCATCCTTGGTCCGGCGACCTCATTTCGCCGCGATGCCGCTGCCGCCGCCGGCAACGATCGTCGCAACTCGCGCAAGGAACCAGCTGCCGGCTCCGCACGCCGGCCACCGACAACGACAAGGCAATACATCACCCTCCGGCGAAAACGCCGGCGAGACATCGACTGCCATGTACAATTACGCCAGTCCCCTACCCGCACCGAAGAGACAAACCAAGCCGCACGCGGAATTGCTCCACGTCATGAATTCTGCCATTTTGTGCTGGCCGATTCAGGCTGGGTCAGGGGCTACAGCCCGTCCCTTCGATGGATGGACATTACCGAAATCGCTGTGGATAGGGCAAGGCCACATCTAACGGTTTTTTAACGAATCTGGTTACCAGACGGGGCTTGAAATCGGGTGCTGCGACGGCACATTTTGACAAAGCCATTGTGATTCAAACCCTTTTCCGGCGAATATGAAAAAGGCCGCTCGAAACGAAATATTCTGAAATAATTCTCTTGACAGCTACTTCTCCCCCGCCGCTCGATCTTGAGTTGAACAAGCTGTGGATGACCGGCTGTAAGCCTTTGAAAAAACTGCAGATTTTTTGCCAGGCAAATTTGGGCAGTTGCCGCGGGGAGGGCGTGCCGGTATCAGCGGCGTTGAATATGCCGGCAAAACATTACTGGCATTGGAATCGCGTCGCAAGCGTTGCTTGCGAGCATTTTTTTTAAGTACTTGCCGGCAAACGAAAAAACCCGGCCTGTGCGACCGGGTTCAACATCGATTGATTAAGGATTAAGTCGGTCAGGCCGACAGCGTCTTGACCCGCTGGGCAAGCCGCGAAACCTTGCGGGAAGCTGTGTTCTTGTGGACGACGCCCTTGGTGGCGGCGCGCATCAATTCCGGCTCCGCCGCCTTGAAGGCTGCCACCGCCGCGGCCTTGTCGCCAGCGGCCAGCGCCTCTTCGACCTGGCGCACATAGGTGCGGACACGCGAGCGACGGTTCTTGTTGACCGCCGCGCGGCGGGCGATCTTGCGCGTTGCCTTTTTGGCCGAAGACGTATTGGCCATGATGCCTCTCTTCCGATCTGGTGGGCGCCAGCGGGGTGCCGCAGGGCGCAAAAAACAAACGGGCAGCCACAGGGCCGCCTCGGTTGGTGCGGCTTATAGTTCAGCTTTTCCGGCGCGTCAACGCCACTTGGCGGTCTTTTTGGAGACCGAAAGCGCATCACGCCATGACCCGCCTTCAGTCATTCGGCAACGTGCCCTAGCGGTTGGTGAAATTCGGCTTCCGCTTCTCGACGAAGGCGGCCATGCCCTCCTTCTGATCATCGAGCGCGAACAGCGAATGAAACAGGCGCCGCTCGAAGCGCAGCCCTTCGGCAAGCGTCGTCTCGTAGGCGCGGTTGACGGCCTCCTTGGTCATCATGACCGACGGCAGCGAGAACTCGGCGATCTTGGCCGCCGCCTTCAGCGCCTCGTCGAGCAGTTCGGCCACCGGCACCACGCGCGATACCAGCCCGCTGCGCTCGGCTTCGGCCGCATCCATCATCCGCCCGGTCAGGCACATGTCCATCGCCTTCGACTTGCCGACAAAACGAGTAAGCCGCTGCGATCCGCCCATGCCCGGCATGACGCCGAGCGTGATTTCGGGCTGGCCGAACTTGGCATTGTCGCCGGCGATGATGAAGTCGCACATCATGGCCAATTCGCAGCCGCCGCCGAGCGCGTAGCCCGCAACCGCCGCGATGATTGGCTTGCGCGTGCGCGTGAATTCCTCCCAGCCGACGAAGAAGTCCTGCGTGTAGGCGTCGGCGAAGGATATCGCCTGCATTTCCTTGATGTCGGCGCCGGCGGCAAACGCCTTTTCCGAGCCGGTAAGCACCATCGCGCCGATCCCGGGATCGGCATTGAACGCGCTCGCCGCCGCTACGACCTCCGCAAGGACTTGCGAATTCAGCGCATTGAGCGCCTTGGACCGGTTCAGCGTGATCAGCCCGACCTTGCCGCGTGTCTCGACGATAATGGTTTCATGGGCCATGGTTCGCTTCCTTCCGCGGCAGTGGGATGATCGATACCGTTCCTAGCTCACCGCTGACAGGTCCGGCAATAGAAGGTCGAGCGGCCGCTTTGCACGATGCGCTCGATGTGGCCGCGGCAGCCCGGCTTCGGACATGGCTCGCCCTCGCGATCGTAGACCGCGAAGGAATGCTGGAAATAGCCGAGCGATCCGTCGGCCTGGA
Organism: Mesorhizobium sp. B2-8-5; assembly: GCF_006440675.2. Classification (NCBI taxonomy): domain Bacteria; kingdom Pseudomonadati; phylum Pseudomonadota; class Alphaproteobacteria; order Hyphomicrobiales; family Phyllobacteriaceae; genus Mesorhizobium; species Mesorhizobium sp. B2-8-5. The sequence continues at coordinate 6,460,919 of NZ_CP083951.1, read as the reverse complement.
CATAGTCGCGCAGCGAGGAGCCGCCGGCGGCGATCGCGTCGGCGATGACCGAGCGGATCGCCTCGGCAAGGCGTACGCTTTGCTCTTTCGCCTTCTTGGCCGACCCGGCGATGGTGCCGGCTTCGCGCAGCGGCGAGAGGCCGGCGCGCCACAAGGCCTCCGCCACATATATATTGCCGAGTCCGGCGATCAGACGCTGATCGAGCAGTGCCGCCTTGAGCGGCGATCTGCGATCCTTCAGCAGCGAGGCGAGCATGGGACCGTCGAGCGCGTTGCCGGTCGGCTCGATGCCGAGCCCAGCCAGCATCGGATGCGTGTCCGGCGCTCCTTCGGCAAACAGCATGAAGCCGAAGCGGCGCGGGTCGTTGAAGACGACGCGGGAGCGCTCATGCTTCGGCGAGACGACGTCGAAGACGACATGGTCGTGCGCGGCGCTTTTCGAGCGCTCGTGGTGGAAGGCGCCGGGGATGTCGCTGCCGGCGGCGGCTTCGACGCGGAACGATCCCGACATGCCGAGATGACAGATCAGAACCGGGCCGTTCTCGATATGCATCGTCAGGTATTTGGCGCGCCGGCCAAGCGCTGTCACGGTCTTGCCGGTAAGCCGCTCCGAAAAGCGTTCGGGAAAAGGAAAGCGAAGGTCGGGCCTGCGCGCCTCGACCTTGACGAGCCGCGCCCCTTCCAAGACCGGCTGCAGCCCGCGCCGGACGGTTTCGACTTCGGGCAGCTCAGGCATGGCCGCCTATCGTTGCGAGGAAGGATGTTCCGTGGCGACCGGCCGCCAGGCCGAGGTGGTCCGCGACGGTTTCGCCGATATCGGCGAAGGTCGGCCTGAGCCCGATGTCGCCGCCCGTCAGCCCTGGCCCCGTGCCGATCACCGGAACGCGTTCGCGCGTATGGTCGGTGCCGCGCCAGGTCGGATCGTTGCCATGGTCGGCGGTGAGGATCAGGAGGTCGCCCGGCCCGATGCGCGACAGCGCCTCCGGCAGCCGACGGTCGAACGCCTCGAGCGCGCCGGCATAGCCGGCGACGTCGCGCCGGTGACCGAACTCGGTGTCGAAATCGACGAAATTGGCAAAGACCAGGTCGCCGTCGCCGGCGTCGTCCATCGCGCCGAGCGCCTTGTCGAACATCGCCATGTTGCCGCCGGCCTTGCGCACTTCCGAAATGCCGCGATGGGCGAAGATGTCGCCGATCTTGCCGACGGCGATGACCTTGCCGCCGCGCCCGGTCAGCCGGTCGAGCAGGGTCGGCTCCGGCGGCGGCACCGCATAGTCGCGGCGGTTGTGGGTGCGCTGGAAGGTGACGGGCGTCTCGCCCACGAAAGGTCGCGCGATCACGCGCCCGATCTTGAGCGGATCCACCAGCCGACGCACCGTGAGGCAAAGCTCATAAAGCCGCTCCAGGCCGAAATGCGTTTCATGCGCGGCGATCTGCAGCACGGAATCGACCGACGTGTAGCAGATCGGTTTGCCGGTGCGGATATGCTCTTCGCCGAGCCGTTCGATGATCTCGGTTCCGGGTGCATGGCAATTGCCGAGGATTCCCGGCACCTTGCCTTCGCGGATGATCGCTTCGGTCAGTTCGGCCGGAAAGGCAGGCACGGTGTCGGGGAAATAGCCCCAGTCGAAGCGCACCGGCAGGCCGGCGATTTCCCAGTGGCCGGAGGGCGTATCCTTGCCGCTCGACACTTCCTGGGCGGCCCCGTGGAAGGACGAGGCAAGCAACGGCGTATCGACGTCGAACGTGAGCCCGGTCGCCGTCTGCGCCGCTCGGCCAAGACCGAGCGACATCATGTTGGGCACGGCCAGCGGCCCGTTGCGCAAACCTTCCCGATCGGCGCGACCATCGGCGCAGGCCTGAAAAATATGTCCGAACGTGTCGGCTCCGGCATCGCCGTAGCGTTCTGCGTCGGCCGCGCCGCCGATGCCGAAAGAATCGAGAACGAACAGGAACGCGCGCGCCATGGGTATCTTTGTTGTCAGTCCTGGTTGCCAGACATAAGGTTCCCCGGCAGCCTTGGCAAATCGGAAACCAAACCGCAACGGCTTGGCGCCATAGTTGCGGCGAGACGCGGATGCGGCGGGAGCGAAGCAGGTATGGCAAGGCGCGGCAGAACCGCGGCAAGGCAGGCCGTGAAAATGTGCGCGGCCGCTCTCGCGGCGTTCGGCGCCGCCGCCGGGCCGGCACGCGCCGACTGGCGTGACGACATCGGCACGTTCCGCATCGGCGTCGTTGCCGAACCGGGCGGCGGCAACACCGTCCCCGGGCTCGCGCGCCTGACCGACGCCTATGCCAATGCGCTCGGCATGAAGGTCGAGTTCGTCGTTGCGCGCGACTACGCGGCGCTGATCGAGGCGCAGGCGAGCGGGCGCGTGCAGTATGCGGTCTATTCGGCTCTTGCCTATGCCACGGCCTCGGAGCGCTGCGGCTGCGTCGAACCGCTGGTGGCGCCGGTCGATGCCGACGGCGCCGTCGGCATCCGTTCCGTCCTGATGACGCGCGACGGCAGGCTTCCGGACCTTGCGGCGATCGCTTCGCACCGGATCGCGATTGCGCCGGTCGAGAATGTCGGCGGCGCGCTGCTGCCGATGGCGGCGCTGTCGGCCGAAGGCGTCAAGATCGCGCGGGATTCGCCCTTCCTGGCGCGCGCGGCTTCGGCCACCGCGGCCGAAACGATGCTGAGCGGCGGCGAAGCGGACGCGCTGTTCGGCTGGGAACCGGCCGATGCCGATGGCCGATCCGCCCGTTCCGAGGGCACCGTCGCGCGGCTGGAGGCTGCCGGCATCCCCGAGGCGTCGCTTCGGGTGTTATGGACCTCGGGCCTGTTGCGCTATGGCCCGCACGCCGTCCGCAGCGATCTCGATCCGGAGGCAAAGCGGCGACTGACGGTCTTTCTGACCAATCTCAGGTCCCAGACGCCCGATGTGTACGATCTGCTGGAGGGCGCGCATTCCGGCGGTTTCAGGCCGGCCGCGCGGAAGGACTATGCGATGGCCGTGGCGATCGTGCGGCAGGAAACGGCAGGGCAGGAATAGCGTGTCAGCAGTCGCTGCAGGGAATCGTCGGACTCCGGCGCGGCCTTAGATAATAGGTTTCGCTCATCGATATGTTGTTGAAGGCGGAGGTCAGCCCGAGCGTCTGCGAATTGCTGGCGGACCAGGTGATGATCGGCTTGTAGCCGAGGTCGCTCTCCACGCGGACCAGGAAGGTGTTGCGGATTATCAGCGTCGCCGGCACCGTGGTGGTCGCGTTGACGGCCGCATCGGCGCTGTAGGTAGTGCCCACCACCTTGCGCGACCATGCAACCTGCACCCTCGGCGCTGCTTCGTCGGTGATCTGTATGCCTGTGATGATGATCGTCGGCAATGAACGATTATAAGGCTGCAGCGTCGATGTGCCGATCTTCATCATTGCATCGAGATTCGCCTTCACGACGGTCTGCTGTTGGGTGACGAGGTCCGCGACCATGCTACCGATGCGGCTGACCTTCTTGCTGGTCTCGATGGCCTGCGAGGCCTCCATCGTGATGAAATACATGATGAGGAGCACCGGCACGATGAACGCGAACTCGATCGCCGCGACGCCGCGGCGATCGCGGCAAAACCGCTCCATCCTCGCCAAGATCCCCCGGAGTGCCCCCGCACTATGCATATCGTCCTCCACGCCGCGGCTTAGCCGTCGAGCAGTCTCAATTGTCGTCGAACGGTTCGTTCTGCCAGGTCACGGACGCGAAATGCAGCGTTTTGCTGTCCTTCAGATTTGCCATCGACTTGGCCAGGAAATCGGTCATCACCGGCCATTTGTAGAACACCCGCAGCATGTTGATGGATTCCGCCAGTCCGGGCGAGACTGTAGGAGACATCGTGTTCGCGCCCTGCGTCAGCACGATATCGCCGCTCACGATCTTGAAACCCGCCGTCGCGGCGTCCGCGAAGCTCGAATATTCGCGCAGATCGACCAGCAGTGGAGCATTTGGCCCGGTATCGGTGCAGTTGTTGGAAACCATGATCTGCAGGCGATTGCAGATCAGTTGCTTGATCGAGGCTTCGGTGACGTTGTTCTGCTGAAGCTGCCCGGTGCGCAACTGGCGGGCGACATCGTCGGTGACGTTGGCCATCACCTCCTGGCCGGCGAACGAGATGCAGCTCTCGAGGATGGCGAAGACGAGAAGCGCGAACGGGATGGCAAGCATCGCGAATTCCATCGCCGTGCTGCCGCGCCTGTCGCTGAAGAAGCCGGGGTGGGCTTTGGCGCGCGCCTTGCTGTCCATGCCGTTGCCGGATGAGGCATCCTTGCTCATATCAAAGTTCCTGCCGATCGCCTTTGCGGTACCGGCGGCAAGGTTAGCGAAAACCCATTGAGTTCCGGTTTGGACGATCGTTAAATTCGTCGGGCAAGCTTTAAGCTGTCTTTAATGCCCGTGGGTTCGCGCTCGCAGGGCTCAGTGACCGGCGCTCATTTCGGCTTCGGAAGCCTTCTCGGCCTCGCTCTTGAACGCGCTCTCGCAATAGGGCGTGCAGGACATGGTCTGGACTTCGGCGCGTCTGTAGATGCGCACCGAGGAGGCGGCTTGTCGCACGACGGTCACCTGTTCATCGATGATCGGGCTGCCGTCCGAATCGAGCACGACCATATTGGTGACACCGAAGCCCTTGCCGGTGAGGACGATGGTCGAGGCGTCCTGCACGGCGGCGTCGGCGATCGCCGGATTGCCGATGACGACGGTGTCGGCCGCGCGTGACAATTTGACGATCTTGGCCTGGTTCATGGTGACTTCTATACCCGCCCCGGCCCTGGCCGGCATGACCAAGGCGGCAGTTGCCAGCAGCGCGGCGACTGGAAACAGCGATCTCGACAACGTCATTGAAGCGCTCCCGGCGGGCAGATTCTTCAACGGAACATGAACGAGATTGGTGAACCAACGGTTAAGCCGGGCCTGGCCATGATTAAGGATCGGCTCGCCTGGCGCGTCATGCGTCGGTGGTGCTTACTGTTTTAGGAATATTGCACAAGCGCCGGTTTCCGGGAGGCCGAGCTGGCTGGCGATGTTTAGGCCACGGTTAACCACACAGCGCGTTCGCCACCGGAAAGGAATCGGTAAGGCTGTTTATTAAGCCGATCGAAACGGCTTCTCCATAGATTTGCAGCATCCGATCAACCGCAAGAGAAAAGTTGACGGAAGTGCTGTAACACGTGGAGTAGGAGCTCTCGAATGTCTAACCTCATTGCACGTTTCGTGAAGGACGAATCCGGCGCGACCGCCATCGAATACGGTCTGATCGCCGCTCTCATCGCGCTCGCCATCATGGTTGGCGCTACCCAGCTCGGCGGCGCGCTGAACGCCAAGTTCGCCAACATCGCCGCGACCCTCAACGGCGCCACGGCTCCGTAACAAGGCCGCGTATCGCGCCTTTTCGACAGAAGGAAAAGGGCCGCCAACTGACGGCCCTTTTTCATGCAGTCGGCCGATTTTGATCGTCCGGCCTCATCGATCGTTAATCCAGCGCGCCTAGGATGACGCTGAAAACATGCCACAGGCACGCCGCATCCATGCTTGAAGCCGTGATCTTCGTCGTCTTTCCTTTCTGCATGCTGTTCGCTGCGGTCTCGGACGCCTTGTCGATGACGATCGCCAACCGTGTTCCCGTGTTGTTGGTGGTGACATTCGCGCTTGTCGCGCCGCTCACCGGCATGGACTGGGCAACCTATGGCTGGCACTTCGCTGCCGGCGCCCTCGTACTTGCCACGACCTTCGGCCTTTTTGCGCTCGGCGGCATGGGCGGCGGCGACGCCAAGCTTCTGGCCGCGACCGCGCTATGGATGGGCCTCAACATCAACCTGATCGGCTATCTGGTGACGTCGGCTTTCATCGGCGGCCTGCTTACCCTCGCAATCCTTGCTTACCGGAAATCGCCGCTCGTCATGTACACCGGCCACAGCCGATTTCTGCGCCATTTCGCGGACGAGAGCGTTGGCATCCCCTATGGCATCGCGCTTGGCGCGGGTGGACTGATCACTTTCCCGGATTCGCCGCTGATGGTCTGGGCGCTGGCGAGGCTCACGGCCTGAATGCATGTCGCCCAGAAGTGCGCAGCGGTTCTGGGACAACGACATGCATCAAGCAAAGACTTGAATCGCGTGGTCTGAATTCCGCCATGCGCCCTAGGCCTCTGGCGATATAGATGTCGGCGATCCCGAGGCGGCCTAGCCGCCTTTTTTGTTAACGGCGGGGCCGTTCCATCCAATTTGAGTAAACCTTAAATTAATCACGATCGTAAGCATTACATTAACCTTGTTTTGACGATTGCGGCTGCAAAGTCCGGCCTGGCGAGGTGGTTTGCCTTGAGGCGAAGGGTTTCGGACGAATGCCAGCATCCCGATTGATTATTCTGGGCGTGGCTGCGGTCGCGGCGGGTGGCGCGGGCTATGTGGCGAAGAACATGGTCGTGGCGCCGCCGCCTCAGGTCGTTGTCGATGCGCCCAAGCAGCCGGCGATCGCATTGCAGGATGTGCTGGTGCTTTCCGGTGACGTGTCGATGGGCAGCCAGCTCGGCACCAACATCAGCTGGGAAGAATGGCCGGCCGATGGCGTCAACGCCAACTTCATCACGCGCGCCGCCGAGCCTGACGCGGTCGAAAAGCTCAAGGGCTCGGTCGCCCGCGTAGCCATGTATACCGGCGAGCCGTTGCGGCGGTCCAAGCTGGTCGGCGAGGGACAGAGCTTCATGTCGTCGATCCTGCCTTCCGGCACGCGCGCTGTCGCGACCGCGATATCGGCTGACACGTCCGCCGGCGGCTTCATCCTGCCCAACGACTTCGTCGACGTCATCATGACCCGCCGCGCCGACACCGGCAACGGCGGCAGCGGCTTCAACACCGAGACGATCCTCAAGAACATCCGCGTGCTGGCCATCGACCAGACCATCCAGGAAGACGAGGAAGGCAAGAAGACCAGGGTCGGCCAAACCGCGACGCTGGAGCTGACGCCGCAGCAGGCCGAGATCATCACCGTGGCGCAGCAGATGGCGGACCGCCTGACGCTGGCGCTGCGCCCGATCACCGACATCCATGAAAAGAATACGGACGAAGCCGACTATCTGGTCAACGGCAACGGCCGACGCGGAACCGTGCGGCTGATCAAGTCCGGCGAGGTTTCCGAGGTGGGAGCAAGGAAATGAGGCCAAACGGTAAACTGCTGCCCTTCCTGGCCGCCGCGGCGATCGGTTTTCTCCTGCTCGGCACCGGCGCCTCGGGACTGGTCGAAGCCAAAGCCGCGGGCGCCGGCGTCTCGGCTTCCGTCGCCACGCAGCGCGTCAAGCTCGGCCTCAACAAATCCGTGGTCATCGACCTGCCGAGCGACGCCTATGATATCCTCGTCGCCAATCCGGCGGTTGCCGATGCCGTGACCCGCACGGCGCGGCGCATCTACCTGTTCGGCAAGGCGGTCGGCGAAACCAACATCTTCGTTTTCGGCCCCAATGGCGAGCAGATCGTCAGCCTGGATCTGGCCGTCGAACGCGACGTCGCCGGGCTGGAGGACTATCTCAAGCGCTTCATCCCGTCCTCGCAGATCAAGGTCGAGCTTCTCAACGACAACGTCGTCCTGACGGGCATGGTCGACACGCCGCTCGATTCCAAGCGCGCCGTCGACCTGGCAACCATTTTCGTGTCCGGCGGTGAAGCGACGACGGGTCAATATTCGCAGACCGCCGCCGGCGGCTCCGTCAATGGCGGCGTCGACATCAACAATCCCGACCAGGAGCGCCGGACCTCCAAGATCGTCAACCTCCTGCAGATCGTCGGCGACGACCAGGTGACGCTCAAGGTTACCGTCGCCGAAGTCAGCCGCTCGGTGATGAAGCAGCTCGGCGTGAATATGGTAGGGAACGGGAGCACCAACGGCATAACCTTTGGCTCCGCCGTCGACACCTATCCCGGCCTCGGCAAGCCGTTGTCCAGCTCCGGCTTCGACTTCAAAAGTTCGTCTCTACAGGGCACCATCAACGCCATGGAACAATCTGGCGTCATGAAGACGCTGGCAGAGCCGACACTGACCGCCGTTTCGGGCGAGAAGGCGACGTTCAAGGTCGGTGGCGAGTACAACATGGTGAGTACCGTCACCAACAACAAATCGACAGACAATCAGACTGGCGAAAGGACATGGACGGCAGACAAGGTCGAATACGGCATCGGGTTGGAGTTCCAGCCGGTGGTGCTGTCTGCCGGTCGCATCAGCCTCAAGGTAAGAACCGCGGTTTCAGAGCCCACTACCGAAGGATCGTTCGCGCTAGGCGACACGAATATCATATCGCTGCGCAAACGCTTGGCGGACACCACGGTGGAATTGCCATCCGGCGGCTCCATGATGATCGCCGGTCTCGTCCGCGACGATGTCCGGCAGGCCGTGGACGGCCTACCCGGGCTGACCAAAATTCCCGTCCTTGGCACGCTGTTCCGCAGCCGCGATTTCGTGCGCAACGAGAGCGAGCTCGTCATCATCATCACGCCCTATCTGACGCGGCCGGTGGCGCGCAACGACCTGGCCAAGCCGGACGACAACTTCAACGCGGCAAGCGATGGCGCCGCCATGTTCCTTGGCCGCGTCAACCGCGTCTACGGCACCATGCAGACCGACCGGCCAGCCGGCCGCTATCACGGTGTCGTGGGCTTCATCTACAAATGAGTGGGAATGCGGATATGTCCAAGTCAGCATCGAAGGTCATGACGGTCCGGACAGCATCCGGTATCGCAAGGATCCGTCGGCAGGTGGTCCCGGCACTGGCGGTCATGCTTGCAGCGTCGCTCACAGGCTGCGCCAACTGGCACCGCGACAGCGTTACGGTCGGGTCGATACCGGACGATTACCGCACGACCCATCCGATCGTCATCGCCGAGAAGAACCAGAAGATCGACCTGCCGGTCGGCGCCGGCGATCGCGGCATGACCGGCGCGCAGCGCGACACGCTGCTCGGTTTTCTCGACGGCTACGACAAGGGAGCCGCCCCGTCGCTGACCATCGCAATCCCGCGAGGCTCGGCCAACGAGGTGGCGGCATTGGTGGCGGGACGCGACTTCGCACGGGTCGCCATGGCGGCGGGCGTCAAGCGCAATCGCATCGTCATGACGTCCTATCAGTCGGCTGTGCCCGAGGCGTCGGCGCCAGTGCGCGTCGCCTTTGTCGCGGTGCGGGCCCAGACCGACAAATGCGGCCGTTGGCCCGACGACCTGACCGAGACGTCGGAGAACAAGCACTATGCCGACTTCGGCTGCTCGTACCAGAACAACATCGCCGCCCAGGTGGCTAATCCCAACGATCTGCTCGGGCCGCGCAAGCAGTCCGATATCGATGCCGAGAACCGGGGCGCAGTAATCGACCTTTATCGCTCGAGAGGCATTTCGAACGAATTCCTCAGCAATTCGGAAGTAACCTACTGAGCCGCGCCGGACGACGAAGAGAGCAGTCACGGAAAGAGCATGACGATGAGCAATCTTGCCTACGACACGCCCGCGGAAACCGGCGACCTTTCGCAGCAGGACATCGCCGCCATGCAGGCGCTGCGTCCCGTGCCGCGCATTTCGATCCAGGCCTTCTGCGAGACCGAGGGGGTCGCCAATCCCGTCGAGCGCGCCGGCGAGGATCGCCGGATGGCCAAGGCCCATCTCAAGGTCCATATGGGCGGCATCCCGACCGCGATCGAGTTCTACCAGTCCGCGCCGACACCGAACCTCATCCTGCTGGAATCGCGCAGCGAACCGCAGCAGTTGCTCGAACAACTCGGCCAGCTCGCGGAATATTGCGATCCGTCCTCCAAGGTCGTGGTTATCGGCCACTACAATGATGTCGGGCTCTATCGCGAGCTTATCCGGTCCGGCATTTCCGAATATGTCATCGCGCCGGTCTCGATGACCGACATCGTCAGCGTCGTGTCGTCGATCTTCGTCGATCCGGAATCGGAGCCGATCGGCCGGTCGATCGCGTTCATCGGCGCCAAGGGCGGCGTCGGCTCGTCGACCATCGCTCACAATGTAGCCTGGGCTATGTCTTCGCTGTTCAAGTCCGAAGTCGTCATTGCCGATCTCGATCTCGCCTTCGGCACCGCCAACATCAATTTCGACCAGGATCCGGCGCAAGGCATCGCCGAGGCGGTGTTTTCGCCCGAGCGGGTCGACGAGGTCTATCTCGACCGTCTGCTTGCGCAATGCGCCGAGCATCTGTCGCTGCTCGCGGCCCCCTCCACGCTCGAGCGCGTCTATGATTTCGACTCCGAGGCCTTCTCGCAGATCATAGAGACAGCGCAGCGCAGCGCGCCCCTGCTGGTCCTCGATGTCCCTCACGTCTGGAGCGGGTGGACGAAGAGCACGCTGATCAAGGCGGACGAGATCGTCATCACGGCCACGCCCGAGCTCGCAAATCTTCGCAACACCAAGAACATGGTTGACATGCTGAAGCGGTTGCGTCCGAACGATCCGCCGCCGAAGCTGATCATCAACCAGGCGGGGGTACCGAAACGGCCCGAGATCGCGGCGTCCGATTTCGCCGAACCGCTCGGCATCACGCCGATGGCCGTGATCAACTTCGAACCGCTGCTATTCGGCAATGCCGCCAACAACGGCCGTATGCTGAGCGAGATGGACGCAAAGAGCCCGGTCGTCACCACCATCAATGAAATAGCGCATGTGCTGACCGGACGCAGCGAAATCAAGGCAAAGAAGAAGGCAGGCCTGGGCTCGATCCTCGGCAAGCTCTCGCGCAACAAGAAGTGACGCTGATTGAGCGGCATCGGGTAGTCGATCATGTTTGGTAAAAGAGGCAAAGACGACGGCAGCCGGGCAACGCCCGAATTCCGTCCGCCGGCAGCTGCTCCCGCCGCGCCCGCTTCGACGGGGACGATGACGGCCGAGCGGCCGGCTGCGCCGACCTCCAGCCCGCCCGTCGCCCCGCCGGCGCGCCGTCCTGTCGAGCCGCCGCCTATGGCGCCGGAGCCGCCAAGAAAGGTCCAGCGCGAGCGCTCGGAAACCTATTACGACACCAAGAGCCAGGTTTTCTCCGCGCTCATCGACACGATCGACCTGTCGCAGCTCGCCAAGCTCGATCCCGAGAGCGCACGCGAGGAAATCCGCGACATCGTCAACGACATCATCGCGATCAAGAACTTCGCAATGTCGATTTCCGAGCAGGAAGAGCTGCTCGAGGACATCTGCAACGACGTTCTGGGCTATGGACCGCTGGAGCCGCTGCTTGCCCGCGACGACATCGCCGACATCATGGTCAACGGCTCCAAGAACGTCTACATCGAAGTCAACGGCAGGGTCGAGCAGACCGGCGTCCGCTTCCGCGACAACCAGCAGCTGCTCAACATCTGCCAGCGCATCGTCAGCCAGGTCGGCCGCCGCGTCGATGAATCGAGCCCGATCTGCGACGCGCGCCTTCCCGACGGCTCGCGTGTCAACGTCATCGCGCCGCCGCTCTCGATCGACGGCACTGCGCTCACCATCCGCAAATTCAAGAAGGACAAGCTGACGCTGGACCAGTTGGTCAAGTTCGGCGCCATCTCGCCGCAAGGCGCGGAGGTTCTCAAGATTATCGGGCGTGTCCGCTGCAACATAGTCATCTCGGGTGGCACAGGCTCCGGCAAGACGACGCTGCTCAACTGCCTGACCAACTATATCGACCGCGAGGAGCGCGTCATCACCTGCGAGGACTCGGCGGAACTGCAGCTGCAGCAGCCGCATGTGGTCCGTCTCGAAACCCGGCCGCCCAATCTCGAGGGCGAGGGCGAGGTGACCATGCGCGATCTGGTCAAGAACTGCCTGCGCATGCGGCCGGAGCGGATCATCGTCGGCGAGGTGCGCGGACCGGAAGTGTTCGACCTGCTGCAGGCGATGAACACCGGTCACGACGGCTCGATGGGAACGATCCACTCGAACAGCCCGCGCGAATGCCTCAACCGTATGGAATCGATGATCGCCATGGGCGGCTATTCACTGCCGCAGCGCACGGTGCGCGAGATCATCGTCGGCTCGATCGACGTGATCATCCAGGCGGCCCGCTTGCGCGACGGCTCGCGCCGCATCACCCACATCACCGAGGTGGTCGGCATGGAAGGCGACGTCATCATCACCCAGGATCTTGTGCTCTACAACATCAAGGGTGAAGACGCCGGCGGCCGGCTGGTCGGCGAGCACGTGTCGACAGGCATCGGCCGTCCGCATTTCTGGGACCGCGCCCGCTACTATGGCGAGGAACAGCGCCTCGCCAACGCGCTCGAGGCGATGGAGAAACGCGCTGACTGATGCAGCTGGAGGTCTGAAGCAATTCCAGGAAAAGTGTGAAGCGGTTTTCCGCCCGGAATTGCGTCTAAACGAAGAAATAGGTCGGTTCGCCGTTTCATTGGAACGGCGAAATGCCCTGGGGATCCAGGTCGATGTTCGGAATTGACACCACCGTACTGGCTTTCATCGTGCTTGCCGGCTTCAGCGCCGGCGCGGTGGCCTATGCTTTTCTGTTCACGCGCATCGACAACGAGAAGCAGGCCGGCAAGCGGCTTCAGACCGTCAAGACAGCCGAAACCGACCGGTCGGTGGTGAAAGCGACGCGCGACCGCGCAGCGGAAGCGGTCAAGCGGCGAAAAAACGTCCAGGACTCGCTGAAGCAGCTCGACGAGAAACAGAAGACCAACGATCGCAACGTCAAGAAACCGCCGCTGAAGACTCAGATCCGCCAAGCCGGCATGCAGGTTCCGATCGAGCGTTTCTATATCTATTCCGCTGTCTGCGGGATCATCCTGACGGCCGTTCTCTTTTTCCTCGGCGCGCCTCTATGGGCTCTGCCCGGTGCCCTGCTGGTGGGCGGCCTCGGCCTGCCGCGCTGGTTCGTGTCGTTTCGCCGCACACGTCGCGTCAAGGCCTTCCTGGAAGAATTTCCGAACGCGCTCGACATCATCGTGCGCGCGGTCAAGTCCGGCCTGCCGCTCAACGATGCGATCCGCCTGATCGCCAACGAATCGCCCGAACCGGTCCGGTCCGAATTCCGCCGCATCGTCGATTCCCAGCAGATGGGCATGTCGGTGCCCGACGCCGCCATGCGCATGACGGAGACGATGCCGTGCAGCGAGGCCGGCTTCTTCGGCATCGTCATCCAGATTCAGTCACAGGCCGGCGGCAATCTGTCCGAGGCGCTGGGCAACCTTTCGCGCGTCCTGCGCGACCGCAAGAAGATGAAGGCCAAGGTCCAGGCGCTGTCGATGGAAGCCAAGGCATCGGCCGTCATCATCGGCGCCTTGCCCTTCGTCGTCGCCTTCCTCGTCTATCTGTCGAGCCCGAACTACATCATGCCGCTGTTCACCACCAACGTCGGCAACCTGATCCTCGGCTGCTCGGGTGTCTGGATGTCGATCGGCATCCTGGTGATGCGCAAGATGATGAACTTCGAAGTCTAGGGGCGCGGATCCAGTGACAGAGCAGGTCGTCAAAACACTCACAGACCCTTCCTTCCTGATCGCGATGCTGGTCGGCATTGCGGTGTTCGCGACCGTCTTCACGCTCATGCCGGCGTTCGGCGGCACTTCGCTCAAGTCGCGCATGAAGAGCGTGGCGCTCGAACGCGACAAATTGCGCGCCGAGCAGCGTACGCGACTGGCCAACGAGGCCGACCGCCGCCGCAAGGGCCTGCGCGAGGAACAGTCCATCGGCATGCGCAACATCGTCGACCGCCTGGATCTGAGGCGCGCGCTTGCCGATGAAAGCACGATCCAGAAGCTCAAGGTCGCGGGCTTCCGTGGCCAGAACCCGCTGACGCGTTTTCTCTTCTTTCGCCTGGTCCTGCCATTCGTCGGTTTTGCCTTGGCGGCCATCTATCTGTTCGTGCTCGGCGGCCTGCCGCAGCAACCCGCTTTCATCAAGCTGTTCGTCTGTGTCGTTGTCGCCTATGGCGGCTTCTACACGCCGATCCTCTACGTCAACAACCGCGCGACCAAGCGCAAGCAGTCGATCCAACTGGCCTGGCCGGACGCGCTCGACCTGATGCTGATCTGCGTGGAATCCGGCATGTCGGTGGAAGCGGCCTTGCGCAGGGTTGCCGACGAAATCGGCACGCAGTCGGTGGCGCTTGCCGAGGAATTCGTGCTCACCAATGCAGAGCTGTCCTATCTGCAGGATCGCAAGATCGCCTATGAGAACCTGGCAAGCCGCACCGGCCTGGAATCGGTGAAGTCGGTGTCGCAGGCCCTGGTCCAGGCCGAACGCTACGGCACGCCGGTGGCGCACGCGCTGCGCGTGCTCGCCTCGGAAAGCCGCGACATGCGCATGAACGCCGCCGAGAAGAAGGCCGCCGCACTTCCGCCAAAGCTCACCGTGCCGATGATCCTGTTCTTCCTGCCGGTTCTGTTCGCCATCATCCTGGGTCCGGCCGGCATCCAGGTCAGCCAGCGCGGCATCTTCGGTGACCAGCACAGCTCCTCCAGCCAGTAGGCGGGCCGTTCGCATCAATGAAAAAAGCCGCGCGGACCCCCGCGCGGCTTTTTTCATTGTCGAAGCGGTCGGCGCTTGGCAGCGTCCGTCAGTTCGTGGCGACTTTCGCCTTGTCCTTGTCCTGATCCTTCAGCTGGCTCCAGGCATTCTGCTGGGCGAGCATCTGCCGCAGATAGGCGACGTTGGCCTGCGCCTGTTCGGGCGACAGTTCCTGCGAGGCGATCTTCTCGGCCTCGTCGAAGCGGCCCTGCAGTCCGACGACCAGCGCGAGGTTCTGCCGCACCCTGCTGTCGGCGCCGGGCTGCTGCGCGGCCGAGCGCATATAGGTTTCCGCCGTGCGCAGGTCGCCTTCGAGCACATAGGACATGCCGAGATTGGACAGCACCGAAGGCTCGTTCGGCTTCAGTTCCAGCGCCTTGCGATAGTCCTGCCGCGCTTCGTCCTTCTGTCCCATCTGGTCGAGAATGGCGGCTTCCGCCGAGACCAGCTTCCAGTCCGGATATTCGGGCGTCTGCGCGCGCCGCACGGCATCAAGGGCCGGCTCGAACTGGCCGTTGGCGGCAAGCGCCTTGCCATAGGCCGCAAGCACTTCGCGATCCTTGGGATAGGCGATCGCCAGCTTGCGCATCACCGCCAGCGACTGGTCGGCGTCGCCGTCCATCTGCAGCGCTGCTGCGAAGTTCATCGCGATGCGCTTGTCGTTCGGGCTGCGGGCGTAGGATTGGCCGAGCCTGGACGTGGCGGTACGCAATTCGCTGGACGACATCGTTTCCAGCGGCCTGCTGTCGGAGCGCGAGATGGAACCCGTGGTGAACTTGCTGGTGCTGCCGCAACCGGCCACGCTGGCCGCAAGCGCCGCCATGAAAGCCGTGGTGATCAGACGCTTGGCTGTAAGGTTCAACGCTTTGGTAGGCATCGGCGCCCGGTCTCCATTCCTGTGCGGCCATTGGCTGGCCGTCTTCCCTCCCGCAGAAATATTCTGTTAACCCTAACGGACCGTTAAGAAGCGCCGACTCAGCAGTTCGGCCGGAGATCATTGCATGCCTGTCGAACTCGTCGAGCAGAAGCCGGAAGCCGCCTTGCCTGTCTATCTGGTGGCAAAGGACGCCCTTGAAGCCGCGGCGTTGCCGCCGCCCGCTATCGCCTGGGCGAGGGCCAACGGTTTTTCCGGCGAGGCAGGGCGCACGCTGGTCCTGGCGGGCGAGGGCGGCGGCCTTGCCGGCGCGCTGTTCGGTATCGGCGACGGCGACAGCGCCCTTGCCCTCGGCGCGCTCGCAAGGACGCTGCCGGAAGGCGACTGGCATTTCGCGTCGGGCCCGGCGCAGCCAGAACTCGCGGCGCTCGCGCTTGTCCTGGCCGGCTATGTCTTTACACGCTACGGTAAGAAGCCCGGCAAGGCTCTGCGCTTTGCGCTTCCCGACGGCGTCGACGCCGCGCATGTCCGCCGCGTCGCCGACAGCGTGTTCCTGGCGCGCGACCTCGTCAACACGCCGACCAGCGACCTCGGTCCGGTCGAGCTGGAAGAAGCCGCCCGAAAGCTGGCGGCCGCCCATGGCGCCGATATCGCCGTGATCCATGGCGACGATCTCCTGGCGCGGAACTTCCCGATGATCCACGCCGTGGGCCGGGCCTCGACCGGCGCGCCGCGGCTGATCGACATGAGTTGGGGGCCGGGCGACGCGCCGAAGGTGACGCTGGTCGGCAAGGGCGTCTGCTTCGATACCGGCGGCCTCGACATCAAGCCGTCGTCGGGCATGCTTCTGATGAAGAAGGACATGGGCGGCGGCGCCAACGTGCTGGGCCTCGCCTCCATGATCATGGCGGCGAAACTCAATGTCCGGCTGCGCGTGCTGATCCCCGCCGTCGAGAATTCGATCGCCGGCAATGCCTTCCGGCCCGGCGACGTGTTGCGCAGCCGCAAGGGCATCACGGTCGAGATCGGCAACACGGACGCCGAAGGCAGGCTGATCCTGGCCGACGCGCTGGCGCTGGCTGATGAGGAACAGCCCGCTTTGCTGATCGACATGGCGACGCTGACCGGTGCCGCCCGTGTCGCGCTGGGGCCCGATTTGCCGCCTTTCTACACCGCTGACGAGACGCTTGCCGTCGATCTGGCCCAGGCATCGGTCGCGGTCGAGGATCCGCTCTGGCGCATGCCTTTGTGGCGCCCCTACGATGCGAAGCTTTCCTCAAGGATCGCCGACATCAACAATGTGACGACGGACGGCTTTGCCGGATCGATCACCGCGGCCCTTTTCCTCAAGCGCTTCGTCGAGAAAACCCACAGCTGGGCGCATTTCGACATCTTCGCCTGGAACCCGGCCGACCGCCCCTACGGCCTGACCGGCGGCGAGGCGCAAGGCATTCGCGCGCTGGAGCGCGTCATCGCCAATCGCTTTGGCTAGACCATGATCCCGAACCGGAGGTCAGCGCAGCAAAAAGTGGGGGGCCGGTTTTCGGATAAGATCATGGTCGAACAAAACAAATCGTCACTGAAACGGAACCGAAACAATTTGCCGGCATGCTTGGGCGATGTCGATCTCGATACGCCCGAGCCAGGCCTTGCGACTGTGGCAGCAGGTGATGCTGGTCCAGGTGCGCGACGGCGCGCCGGATCTCACGATGCGCCAGACAGCGATCCTGTTCACCATCTATCTCGATCCGCCGCCCCATACGGTGCGCGGGCTGGCCGCCAAGCTCAACGTCACCAAGCCGGTCATCACCCGCGCGCTGGATACGATGGGAGCGCTGAAGCTGGTCTCGCGCCATCGCGATGAGCTCGACAAGCGCAACGTGCTGATCCGGCGCACGGTGGAAGGCGCGCTCTTTGTCGAGCGCTTCGGCGATGGTATCGTCGCCCGCGCGCATGAATTGCCCATCTAGAGCATGATCCCGAAAAGTGGGAACCGGTTTTCGGATAAGATCATGCCCCAACAAAGAATTTGACTGGATTTATCGATTTGACCGCCAGGGATGCCCGCCTTCATGCTTTCCGCTCCGACCTTGCCGATGCGAGGCTGAAGGGCGAGGTCGCCGCCGACCGCTTCGTCACCGGCCGCCCGGCGCGGGTCACGGTGTCGGTCGCCGATCTGCGCAAGGCGCCGCGCCCGGATGCGGGCGTGAACACACAGGCGCTGTTCGGCGACGACGTGCTGGTGTTCGAGGATGCCGAAGGCTGGGCTTGGGTGCAGGCCGAACGCGACGGCTATGTCGGCTATGTGGCCGATAATCTGATTGGCGCGCGCGACCATGCGCCGACCCACATCGTCTCCGTGCCGCGCACCTTCCTCTATCCGGGACCGGATCTGCGCTTTCCGATCAGCGGACAGCTGTCGATGAGTTCGACCGTGGCCGTGACCGGTTCGGCCGAAACGCGCGGCACGCATTATGCGTTGCTGCCCTCCGGCCAGGCGGTCATCGCCGGCCATCTGCGGCCGATCGCTGAGCGGGCCGAGGACTACGTCACCGTCGCAGAAACCTTCCTGGGGACCCCCTATCTTTGGGGTGGCGTCTCCGGCTTCGGCATCGACTGTTCCGGGCTTGTGCAGTTGGCAATGCGCATGATTGGCGAGAATGTGCTGCGCGATTCCGACATGCAGGCAGCGAGCATCGGCACGCCGTTCGAGCCGGGTCCGGACTTTGCCGGACTTCAACGCGGCGACCTCGTCTTCTGGAAAGGCCACGTCGCGATCATGACCGACGCTCGCGACATGATCCACGCTAATGGCCACACCATGCTGGTCTCGCGCGAGGGGCTGAAAGAGGCGGTCGATCGCATCGGCTACCTCTATGGCGGCCCGACCGGGTTCAGGAGGCCCTGATCTTTCCTTCTCTCCCGTTCACGGGGAGAAGGTGCCCGAAGGGCGGATGAGGGTCAGCGCGAACCTGCGATTGCTCGCGCTGACCAAGCCAACCTCTGAACATTGGCGCACAGCCCCTCACCTGCCTGCCGGCATCCTCTCCCCGTAACGGGGCGAGGAACCATGATCCCCTTTTGTTCCGATTTTCCTTGGCGATTGCGCGCCGCCGCGCTACCTCTTGCGCGTGACCGAGCAGCCGCGCCTTGCCGAGCAGAATGCCGCTGTCCTGCTGCCTGAGCCATTCGTCAGATGGTTCGGCGAAAAGGGCTGGTCGCCGCGCGTCCATCAGCTCGAGCTGCTGGCGAAGGCTCAAAGCGGCCAATCGGTACTGCTGATCGCCCCGACCGGCGCCGGCAAGACATTGGCCGGCTTCCTGCCGTCGCTGACCGAGCTCGCCAACCGTCCCAAGCGAAAACCCGGCCAGGCGCATCGCGGCATCCACACGCTCTATATCTCGCCGCTCAAGGCTCTGGCCGTCGACATCGAGCGCAATCTCGGCAAGCCGGTCGAGGAGATCGGACTGCCCGTCACCATCGAAACGCGCACCGGCGACACGCCTTCGCACAAGCGCCAGCGGCAAAAGCTTGTACCGCCCGACATCCTGCTCACCACGCCCGAGCAACTCGCGCTGCTGATCGCCTCGAACGACGCCAGGCGCTTCTTCGAGGATTTGCGCTATGTCGTGCTCGATGAACTACATTCGTTGGTCACCTCCAAGCGCGGCCATCTGCTGGCACTTGGCCTGGCGCGGTTGCGCGCCTTTGTGCCCGGGTTGCAAACGATAGGCCTGTCAGCCACCGTGGCCGAACCGGACGAATTGCGGCGTTGGCTGGTCAGTCAGGCTTCTCCCGGCGCCATGTCCGAGCTCATCGTCGTCACGGGCGGCGCCAAGCCCGAGATATCAATCCTCGATTCAGAAGAACGGGTGCCCTGGGCCGGGCACTCGGCCCGCTACGCCACTCCCGAGATCTATCGCGAGATCAAGCGGCACAAGACCACGCTGCTGTTCGTCAATACGCGCAGCCAGGCCGAGCTTTTGTTCCAGGAGCTTTGGCGCGTCAATGAAGACACTTTGCCGATCGCGCTCCATCACGGTTCGCTGGACGTCGCTCAGCGCCGCCGCGTCGAGAAGGCCATGGGTGAAAACGCGTTGCGCGCCATTGTTGCTACATCCACCTTGGACCTCGGCATCGACTGGGGCGACGTGGATCTGGTCGTGCATGTCGGCGCACCGAAGGGCGCCAGCCGGCTGGCGCAGCGCATCGGTCGCGCCAACCACCGCATGGATGAGCCCTCCAAGGCGATCCTCATTCCGGCCAACCGCTTCGAGGTGCTGGAGTGCCGGGCGGCGCTTGATGCCAACTATCTCGGCGCGCAGGACACCCCGCCGCTGGTCAATGGCGGGCTCGATGTGCTGGCGCAGCATGTGCTGGGTTGCGCCTGTGGGGCGCCGTTCCATGCCGATGCGTTGTTCGAAGAGGTAAGGACGGCCGCACCCTACGCCAGCCTGGACAGGCCGACATTCGACCGGGTCATCGACTTCGTCGCCACCGGCGGCTACGCGCTGAGAAATTACGAGCGCTATGCCCGCATCCGGCAGACGAAGGAAGGCCTGTGGCGGGTTTCAAATCCGGGTGTCGCCCAGCAATACAGGCTGAATGTCGGCACCATCATCGAAGTGCCGGCGCTCAACGTTCGCTACGTCCAGGCCGGCAGCAGGGGAGCGGCCTCGCGCGGCGGCAGGGTGTTGGGAAAGATCGAGGAAGCGTTTCTGGAGACCTTGACCCACGGTGACACCTTCATGTTCGCCGGCAAGATCTTGCGCTTCGAAGGCATCCGCGAGAACGAGTGCTTCGTCTCGAACGCGCCCGGCAGCGATGCGAAAGTTCCCTATTACGGCGGCGGCAAATTCCCGCTTTCGACTTACCTGGCCGAGCAGGTGCGGGCCATGCTCGACGACCCGCAACGCTGGAAGAAGCTGCCCGAGCAGGTCGCGGATTGGCTGCGGTTCCAGGCGGACAAGTCGGTGCTGCCGAAACGCGACGATCTGTTGATCGAGACTTTTCCACGCGGTAACCGATATTACCTCGTCGCCTATCCGTTCGAAGGCAGGCTTGCGCATCAGACGCTCGGCATGCTGCTCACGCGACGGCTCGATCGTGTGGGAGCCAAGCCGGTCGGCTTCGTCGCCACCGACTATGCGCTGGCCATCTGGTCGCTGGCCGACATGGGCTGGATGTTCGAGAACAGGAAACCGTCGCTGGCCACACTGTTCGATCAGGACATGCTTGGGGATGACCTCGAAGCCTGGTTTGCCGACAGCTGGCTGCTGAAGCGCACCTTCCGGAACTGCGCGCTGATTTCCGGCCTGATCGAAAAGCGCCACCCAGGCAAGGAAAAAAGCGGTCGTCAGGTCACTGTGTCGACAGACCTGATCTATGACGTGCTGCGCAGCCATGAACCCGACCACATTCTGCTGCAGGCCACCCGTACCGATGCCGCGACCGGGTTGCTCGATGTCAGCAGACTTGCCGAGATGCTCTCGCGCATCCGCGGTCGAATCATGCATAAGAATCTCGAGCAGATATCGCCGTTGGCCGTGCCGATCATGCTTGAAATCGGCAAGATGCCGGTGAATGGCGAGGCGGATGAAACACTGCTAATGGATGCCGCCACCCTCGTCGAAGAGGCCATGGGGCCGGAAATGGCGGACTGAAAGAAGGCCTGGAGGGGATGAATTTTTCGCTGTCGCGCGCAACGCTGATCGCCGAGGCCGACCTTGTCGGCATCGCCGGTGAGCGCGCGGTCTGCGACCGGCGCGGCGTGCTCTATTTCCCCGATCTGCGGCTGCTCGCCGTCTCTGACTTGCATCTCGAAAAAGGCTCTTCTTTCGCAAAGCGCGGCGCGCTGATCCCGCCTTACGACACGGGCGCCACCTTGCTGCGGTTGCAGGCGGTCATCGCCGACTACCAGCCGCGGATCGTCCTCAGCCTGGGCGACTCCTTCCACGACGGCGGCGGCGCCGAGCGCATGCATTCGAGTTTCCGCGAAAGGCTGGAGGCGATGATGGCCGGCCGCGACTGGTTCTGGGTCGCCGGCAACCACGACCCGGATGCTCCCGCCGACCTGCCAGGCGAGACCGTCAAGGAACTCGCCATCGGCTCGCTGCTCTTCCGTCATGAGCCGTCGAAGACGTGGGTTGAGGGCGAAATCGCCGGCCATCTCCACCCTTGCGCGCGCATCGTCCAGCGCGGCCGCTCGGTCAGGCGGCGCTGCTTCGCCGGCGACGGCGGTCGCATGATCATGCCGGCCTTCGGCGCCTATACCGGCTCCCTTAACGTGCTCGACCGCGCCTATTCCGGCCTGTTCCGGCTGGAAACATTGATGGCCTATATGCTCGGCGCCGAGCGCATCTTCGCCATCTCGGGCTCCATGCTGCGCCCGGGGTGAAAGACTACTCGCGGCCGTAATAGAGCGTCACGGTGTGCTTCGCCTCGGCGAAGAACAGCCAGCGCTCGACGAGCATGCCGGCGAGCTGGGACATAGCCGCGAGCGCCGACGCAATCGCCACGAAGGGCCACGGCAAGACGAACGCGACGGCAAGCAGGGCAGCCGGCGCGACGAAAGCCAGGCCTTGCGCGATCCGCCGCAGCTTGGCGCTGTGCTTGCGGGCGATGCGAAAGCCCATTTCCTTCAGCAGATAGTTTTCTTCGGTGTGCGGCCATTCGATCGACCGCACCGTGCCGCCTGCCAAACCAGTCGCCGTATTGGCCGTGGTCGGGATCTCCAACCGGTCATTGTAGCGCCAGGTCGCAAGCTTCCAGCCCCAACCGATAAGCGTGGCAAGCAACGCGCAGATTAGCACCGCCGTTGAACCCAGCTTGAACCCCTGGAGCAAAGCGTTGGCGAGAACGCTTCCGGTCATCGCTGCGAAAATGAGATAAGCCGGCAAAGTATAGCGGCTGTGCCATTGGGCGATCGGCTTCAGCGAGGCGTAGATCATGCCCGTCGTGCAGACTGTCGTCACCGCGCCGGCCGCCGCCAGCAGGCCGGCGATCGCCACCCAGCCGCCGCTGCGGCCGAGAAGCACCCAGCCGATGCCGAACAAGGCAGCCGGAACGAAGGTGGCGACCGAGGCCACGCCTTCGCGCGACAGCCACGAGCTGCGCCATTGCGAGAAGGCGCGCCATGCCCGCTCGGGCCGGCCGAGATGGCCGGTCGACGACAGCAATCCGGCCGCGATCAGGCCAAGCGCCAACCCCATGCCGACAAAGCCCAGCCAGAAATCGGCTGGGATGTACCCCAACCCGCCAAGCAGGCCGAGCTGCGCCAGCAGGCCGTAGCCGGCCCCTGTGGCTGTGGTGAAGAATACGACCGAGAAAGCGGGATGCATGATCGGTCAGTTCGAAAGCATGCGATCGATCCAGCCGAGAAAGCCGCCCTCGGCCTTGATCGGCTCCAGTGCCGGTGCGTCCACCTTCGCCGCCCGCTCGCTGCGGGCACGCGGCGGCAGATATCCGTTGGTCGGCTTGTAGCCAAGCTCCGGCATCAGCGCGACGCCGCCACGTTCCTCGACAAGCTGCGAGATCGCCGAAGCCGGATCGCCGAGATCGCCGAAATGCCGGGCGCTGGTCGGGCAAGCGGCAACGCAGGCGGGCACGCGATCCTCCTCGGCCAGATTGTCGTTGTAGATGCGGTCGACGCACAGCGTGCATTTCTTCATCACGCCGACATCGGTATCGAACTCGCGCGCGCCGTAGGGGCAGGCCCAGCTGCACAATTTGCAGCCGATGCATTTATCCTCGTCGACCAGCACGATGCCGTCCGAGGCGCGCTTGTAGGAGGCGCCGGTCGGGCACACGGTGACGCAGGCCGGCTGCTCGCAATGCAGGCAGGAACGCGGGAAGTTCACCGTGCGGCCGCCAAGCTCTGTCGTATGCTCATAACTGTGCACGCGGTTGAACCAGACGCCGTCGACATGTCCGCCATAGGGATCGATGTCGGTCAGCGGCGCCATGTGGCCGCCGGTGTTCCACTCCTTGCAGGCGGTGACGCAGGCCTGGCAGCCCACGCAGGTGTCGAGGTCGATGACGAGGCCGAGTTTCTTGTCGGTCCGGGCGGGAAGGCAGGTCATTCGGCGGCTTCCCTGTTCATGCGAAACGCGGCGCCGAAGCGAAGCACTTCGGGCGAAGGTTCGAAATGCGGCGGCTGGGCGAAACGCTCGAATTGCGGCTCGGTGAAGCCGGCTTCCTGCGGCGCGCATTTGACGATCCGCACGCGCACGTCAAACCATGCCGCCTGTCCGGTGACCGGGTCTGAATTGGAGTAACGCTTGCCGTTGGCGTCGGCCGATGTCTGGTCGCCGATAATGTGGTTGAGCAGGAAGCCGCGATTGCTTTCCGCCGCATCGTCCTTCAGGCCCCAACTGCCGCGCCGCTTGCCGACCGCGTTCCAGGTCCACACCGTGTCCGGATTCACGCCGTCGATCAGCTTGATCTGGCCTTTCACCCGGCCGTTGACGCTTTCGATCCACACCCAGTCGTCGTCGGCGAGGCCAAGTCCGGCGGCCGTCTGGCTATGCACGAACAGCCGGTTCTGGCTGGTGATCTGCCGCAGCCACGCATTCTGCGAGCCCCAGGAATGGTACATGTGCATCGGCCGCTGCGTCAGCGCATGCAGCGGATATTTTCCGAGGTCGACGGCGTCGTCCTCGAAGGGCGCGTACCAGAATGGCAGCGGGTCCATATAGGCTTCGATGCGGCCGCGCTCGGCGTCGGGTGGCTGCACCTTGCCATGGCCGCGCGCGGCAAGCCTGAACCGCTGCATCGGCTCCGAGTAGAGCTGGAAGACAATAGGCTCGGCCTTGGGGATGAAACCCATCTCGACGGCGAAGTCGAGATAGGCGCGGTTGCCCATTTTGTAATAGCGCTGGTCGTCGGAGAAATCGTGATGCCAGAAGCCGCCATTGTCGATATAGCGCTGCAGCTGGTCGGGGTTGACGTCGCCCCTGCCGATCGAGCCGCCATTCTTGCCGCGCCAGCCGGCTAAAGGGCCGATGCCGGGCGTGCGCTGATGGTTGACGATATAGTCGGCATAACAGCTGTATTTGGCCGAACCGTGCTCGTCGACGAAGCCTGGCAGGCCAAGCCGCGCGCCGAGCTCGATCAGCACCGACTGGAACGGCCGCACGTCGCGGTCCGGCTGCACCACTGGATGGCGGATGGCGTCGGCGGCCCCGTCGGCATGGCTGATCGGCCGGTCGAGCAGGCTGATGCAGTCGTGCCGCTCGAGATAGGTGGTGTCGGGCAGCACCAGGTCGGCGAAGGGCACGGTCTCGGAATAATAGGCGTCGGAATAGATGATGAAGGGGATCTTGTAGGCGCCGGCCTCGTCCTTGTCGGTCAGCATGGCAATCGTCTCGACGGTGTTCATCGACGAGTTCCACGCCATGTTCGACATGTACATCATCAGCGTGTCGATCGGATAAGGATCGCCGGCCCAGGCGTTGCGGATGACCGAGTGCATCAGCCCATGCGCGGCCAGGGGAGCTTCCCAGGAATAGGCCTTGTCGATGCGGGTGGGCTGGCCGGCGTCGTCGACGAGAAGATCGTCCGGTCCGCAGACGAAGCCGAGCGGCATGCCGTCGAGCGGCGTCATCGGCCGAACGTTTTTTCCGCATGGCTTCGGCCCCGGCGGCGCCGGGCGCGGATAAGGCGGCTTGAAGCGGAAGCCGCCGGGGACATCGACGGTGCCGAGCAGCACCTGCAGCAGATGGATGGCGCGGCAGGTGTGAAAACCGTTGGAATGGGCCGAGATGCCGCGCATGGCATGCATCGAGACAGGCCGTCCCTCGATCGTCTCGTGCCGCCGGCCCGCCCAGTCGGTCCAGGCTATCGGCAGTTCGATCGTCTGCTCGAAGGCGACATGCGCCAGCTCCGCCGCGATGCGCCGGATCGTTTCCGCGCTGACGCCGCAGCGCTCCGCCACGGCGTCCGGCGAATACGTCTCGTCGAGATAGCGTTCGGCGATGAGCTGGAAGACAGGCACGCAGCGCTGTCCGCCGACCTCATGGCAGCCGGTCAGCGCTGGCTTTGCTTCGGGGTCGGCCGCATTGACCGGTTGCTTGGCCGCCCTGTCCCAGGCAAGCGGATTGCCGTCCGCGTCACGCACGAACAACCCGTCATCGGCGGCCCCCGGCTCCTGCACGACCAGCACCGACGCGTTGGTGTAGCGCAGCAGATAGTCGAGATCGACGCGGCCGGCCTTGAGCAGTTCGTGGACAAGGGCAAGCACGAACAGCCCGTCCGTCCCCGGCCTTATCCCGATCCAGTCGTCGGCGATGGCGTTGTAGCCGGTGCGGCAGGGGTTGATCGAAACCACCTTGGCGCCGCGCGCCTTGAGCTTGCCGAGGCCGATCTTGATCGGGTTGGAATCATGGTCCTCGGCGACGCCGAACAGCATGAAGTATCTGGTGTTGTCCCAGTCGGGCTCGCCGAATTCCCAGAACGAGCCGCCGATCGTGTAGAGCCCGCCGGCCGCCATGTTGACGGAGCAGAAGCCGCCATGCGCGGCGAAATTGGGCGTGCCGAATTTCGAGGCCCACCAGCCGGTCAGCGATTGCGACTGGTCGCGTCCGGTGAAGAAGGCGAGTTTTTTCGGGTCGGTGCGCCGGATCGACGACAGCCTTTCGGTGGCGATGGTCAGCGCTTCGTCCCACTCGATCTCGCGGAACTCGCCCGAGCCGCGCGGCCCGGTCCTCAGCAGTGGTTTCTGCAGCCGCGCTGGGCTGTAGTGCTGCATGATGCCGGCGCTGCCCTTCCCGCAGATCACGCCCCGGTTCACCGGATGGTCCTTGTTGCCGTTGATGTAGCGGACCTTGCCGTCCTTGATGTGGACGTCGATGCCGCAGCGGCAGGCGCACATGTAGCAGGTGGTCTTGGCGGTGCGGTCGGAGACGCTTGGTGAGGTCTCGACGCCGTCGCCCTCGTCCGGCGCTCGGCTGTCGGCCAGCGGCCGCTGCGAGGGGGCGGAATTGGCGCCGCGCGGCGCGGCTTTGCTCATGATCCGCGAACGCTCTTGCCGTTCGCCATCTTGGCCTTCGTCTTGGGTCCCGGGCCGCGCATGTAATGGAGTTCAGGATGATAGCGCTCGCCGGCGAGCTGCCGCTTCAGACGGCGGTTCCAATGCGCGAACAGGGATTTGAAGCGCCCTATCATTTCCCACTCTTGGTCTCTGGCGACCAATTTTTTCCAACTTCAGGCAAAAACTTAGAACAAAGCCATTGATGCGTCTAACAAGCGGCTCTTGTAATTCCGATCGATTTTGCTTCTTAGTTGGACCATGACTCTCGACCAGTTGCGCATCTTCGTCGCCGTCGCCGAGCACGGCCATATGACCAAGGCCGCCGAGCGGCTCGGCATCTCGCAGTCGGCGGCCTCGGCCGCCATCCGCGCGCTCGAAAGCCAACATGGTGTGCGCCTGTTCAATCGGGTCGGCCGCAACATCGAACTGGCGCAGACCGGCCATCGCTTCCTGCCGGAGGCCAAGGCCGTCCTGGATCGCGCCACCGCTGCCCGCGGCGTTCTGGAGGATGTCTCGCAGACCGTCGCCGGCAGCCTGTCGATCGCGGCGAGCCAGACCATCGCCAGCTACTGGCTGCCGCGTCGCCTGGCTACCTTCCACGAAGCCTATCCGGCCGTGAAGCTGAGCGTGACGATCGGCAACACCAGGCAGGTCGAGACCAATGTGCTGGACGGCCGCGCCGATTTCGGCCTGGTTGAGGGCCGCACCGAGTCCGACATCTTGCGCCGCGCCACGGTCGATGAGGATCGCCCGATGCTGGTTGTGGCGCGCTCGCATCCCGAGATTCCGATGACCCGGGCGGGAAACCTCGACATCAGGGCGTTGCGCTGGATCATCCGGGAAGGCGGGTCGGGCACGCGCGAGGCGCTGGAGGATTTCGCGCTCAGTCAGGGGGTTCCGCCGGCGGAATTGCAGATTTTCCTCGTCCTGCCCAGCAACGAGGCCGTGCGTCAGGCCGTGGAGGCCGGCGCGGGGGCGACGATCATCTCGGAACTCGTCGTCGCGCGCTCCCTGGCGGAGGGCAGCCTCAGGGCCGTGCCGGTCGAATTGCCGAAGCGCGACTTCGCCATGATCACGCATCGCGACCGCCAGGCGAGCCTCGCCCAGATGGCGCTGAAGGCGCATCTGGGCGGAAAGGTCGGCTGAGCCCAGGCGGCACCCGGACTATGTTCTTGGGATGCTGATCATCGCGAACGTTCGCGATTGTCCGAGGCCTCCGAACGTCGTCATCCACGGGCGGAGCGACGCGAAGCGGAGCGTAGACCCGAGGATCCATTCCGTGACCTTCGACGTGGAGTGCACCGGAGCAGAATTCTGCATCGCAGCGGCGCTTATACGTCACGGAAAGGCAACTGTGTTCATGCGAATGCGGTTTTATCGCGCATGATGGCGTTGAGGACGACCAGGAGCTTCCTTGCGACGGCGATGATGGCGAGCTTCTTGGAGCCGGAGCGGGCAGCAAGTGCGCTGTAGAAGGACTTGAAGCGCTCACAGGTTCGAATGGCGGTGAGGGCTGCCATGTAGAGAGCGCGGCGCACGCGTGATCGCCCGCCCTGGATCTGGCTCCTGCGGTTGAGCTTGCCGCTCTTGTTGTCGAACGGGGCAAGGCCGACCAGTGCCGCGATCGCCTTGGGTGAGCGCTGGCCGAGCTCGGGCAGGAGCGCCAGCAGCGAGAATGCGCCGACCTTGGAGACACCGGGCACGGAGACCATCAGCGTGTAATCGCGGGCGGTGTCCTCGGCTTGACGAATGACTTCGGCAATCTGGCTCTCGATCGCCTTGATGCGCGTGTCGAGGTAGGCGATCGTTTCTTCCAGATCGGCAATGACGATCTCATTGAAGGCCTCGGCGAGGTGCTTCTTCGCCGTTGCCCGCATCTCGACCAGTTGATCGCGGTAGCGGGCAAGCGATTGAAGCCGCTCGACTTCTTCGCGCGGCGCCGGCTCGGCCTCAGGATTATAGCGACGGCCGTAGTCGCTCAGCATCCTGGCGTCGAGAGGATCGGTCTTGGCCCGCCGTCTCGTCGACTTCGCATAGTGGTGGGTATGCGCCGGGTTGTGCCGCGAGAACGGCACGCCGGCCTTGGCCAGCGCATGGCGCAGAAGCCGGTCATGGACGCCCGTCGCCTCCATGACGACGAAGTCCCGACTGGGATCAAGGCCCGCCACATACGCCGCGATCGCGTCGGCCTGGTTGTCGATGCGCCGAAGACGGCCACTTGTCTCATCAAAAAAATCGAGCCACTGCTTTGAGATGTCGCAGCCGACATAGTTCTGGGCTATCATGTCCACGCCTCTTCCTGTGGTGCGGGGTCTGGCTTGAAACAGCCCCGTGCAACTGTTCAGGTTGATGGTTCACCGGTGGGAAGGGACCGGGCCATGCCACGGCCTGTCCGAAAGGACGACCAGGATTCATTCGGTCTCCTTCCCACTTCAAACCATACACCAGAACCAACACACAGGATCCTCGGGTCTGCGCGCGTCGCTTCGCTCCTTGCTCCGCCCGTGGAAGCGACCGGCGTCTTAGTCAACCTCCAGCCCTCACGCGTATTTCCGCTGCGCATCCAGCGCGAGGCCGAGGCCGACCGAGCCGAACATGTCGCCTTCGATGACGGAGGCCTGCGGCACCAGGGAAAGAATCTGCCGCTTCGCCAGCGGGATGGCGGTCGAACCGCCGGTGAGGAACACGGCGGTGATGGCCGAGGCGGCAACGCCGGCGTCGGCGATCGTTTGTCTCACCGTCGCGGCCACGCGTTCGATGTCGCCGGCAATGGTCTCCTCGAGGTCGGCGCGCGTGATCTCGGCCGCGAAGCGCGCGCCGGGCAGCGACACCTTCACTTCGGCCGAAGACTGGTCGGTCAGCGCGATCTTCGCCCTTTCGACAAGGCCCGCCATCGCATGGCCGTAGCGATGCTCGACGACGCGGATGAAGCGGTCGACAAGGTCGGCCCGCTCGGCCTCGTAGCGGATTTGCCGCAGGTCATTCATCGCCTTGGCGGTGTAGACGAGGTTGATGCGCTGCCAGGTCGCCAGGTCGATGAAATAGGCAGCGGGCAGGTTGCGCTTGTGGTCCTTGGTCCGTGTCAGATAGCCGAGCTCGGGCATGACATGGGCGATGCTGAGCAGCCGGTCGAAATCGGTGCCGCCGATATGGACGCCGCGATTGGCCAGGATGTCCGCCTTGCGGTCGGTCGAGCGGGCGCGCTCCGGCGAGACCCGCACGATCGAAAAGTCGGATGTGCCGCCGCCCATGTCGACGATCAACGCCAGCTCCTCGCGGGCGACCTTCTGCTCGTAATCGAGCGCCGCCGCGATCGGCTCGAACTGGAAGGCGATGTGCCTGAAGCCCTGCGCGCGCGCTGCCTTCTCTAGTTCGCCCTGCGCCTTCATATCGGCGGCCGCGTCGTCATCGACGAACTGCACGGGCCTGCCCAGCACGACGTTGTCGACCGGACCGCCTGCGTCTTCTTCCAGCCGCTTCTTGAGATGATCGATAAACAGGCCGACGATGTCGATGAAGCCGATCTGGCGCGCCTTGATGCGCGTCTTCTCATTGGCGAGCGTGCTGCCGAGAACGCTCTTCAGCGAGCGCATCAGACGCCCTTCGATGCTGTCGGTGTAGTCGCTGATCGCACGGCGGCCGAAATAGGTGTGGCCGTCCTCGAAGTTGAAGAACACGGCGCTTGGCAAGGTCGGTTGCTCGCCTTCCAGTGCCACCAGTCGCGCCCGGCCGTCGCGGATCACGCCCACGGTGGAATTGGACGTGCCGAAATCGATGCCGCCGAATGCCGATCGCATCGCAGCCTCCTGTCGTTGCCTGGGGCAGGGTTGCCGACGACGCAAAGCGCGTCGTCGTCCGGAAAGCCGGACCGCTCTGCCGAAAATCGAAATGTGTGTGCTTGTCCCTAGGGCTGGGAGGCGGCGATGTATCGCAAAACCGGGAAAAGGGAAACCCTCTTTTCACGGGAAAATGGGTCTTCCCAATTTTCCCGCGGGTATCAATCCTTGCGGAAGATGAGCCGGCCCAGCCAGCCGGTCAGCATGGCGAGCGATATGGCGAACACGCCATAGAGGAAGGAATAGTCGTGCGCGACGCGGAAGATCGATTGCTCGAAACCGGACTTGCGGATTTCGAGCTGGGCCGAGCTTTCCTTGACGAACATGCCGCTCTTGAACAGGAACGCGCGGGCTTTATGGGTCCCGACCGGAACATTGGGCGCCAGCCGCACGGTGGCGCGAAACAGGTTCTGCGACAGGAACTGCACGCCGCCGACATTTTCGCTGTAGAGGCCCGTCGCCGCCTTGCGGTCGCGTAGCGCGGCCGTGAATTCCTCGATGGTTGCCGGGCTGTCGGTCTCGTCGGCGGGCTTCATGTAGAGGTTCTGCGCGCCGAGCGAGAGCTGCTTGTATTTGGCAGGCTCGGCGATGTCCTGCAGCGGGCGCGTCGTCGCGACGGAATAGGAGACCGGCACGTTCTCGAACGTCTCCGAGTCCAGGTTGACCCAGACGCCGAGCACCCGGTCCTTGCGCCGGACGACAACAGGGCGTGGCGGGCCTTCGAGCACGACGATCACGTCATAGCGCCCCTGGCGCGCGACCAGCGGATCGGGATTTTCCAGCGATCCGAAGATGGTGAGATCGGCGCCGGAGAAACCCGCCGTGATCGAAACGGCGTCGGTCGACAGGCCGATCTGGATGCTTTCGGCAGGCGGCGTTTGCGCGGTTGCCGGGGAAAGGGCAAAGAGCATCGACAACGAGGCGGCGGCTGCAAATGCTCGTCGTGCCGGCATCAGTTCAGGCCCGCGGCGGAAAGCGAATAAAGATTGGGCGGCGTCACGAAGAGATCGACGGCAAGGCGGATGGCGACGGCCAGCACCAGCATCGCCAGCAGCGCCCGCAACTGCTCGCCGCGCAGTCTCTGGCCAGCCTTGGCGCCATATTGCGCGCCGGCGACGCCGCCGGCCATCAGCAGGAAGGCCAGGATCACGTCGACCGTCTGGTTGGTCGTGGCATGCACCAGCGTCGTATAGGCCGAGGTGAAAATGATCTGGAACAGCGAGGTGCCGATGACGACATTGGTCGGCACCTTGAGCAGGTAGATCAGCGCCGGCACCATGATGAAGCCGCCGCCGACGCCCATGATCGACGAGAGGAAGCCGATCCCGGCGCCGAGCCCGAGCACCGGGATGACGCTGACGAAGAGCTTCGAGGCGCGGAAGCGCACCTTGAACGGCAGCCGGTGGATCCAGTTGTGCTGTCCGGATTTCTTGAGCACCGGCGCCGCGCCGCTGCGGCTGGCGCGCAGCGCGTTGACGCTCTCGACCAGCATCAGTCCGCCGACGGTGCCGAGCAGCACGACGTAGAGCAGCGAGATGAACAGGTCCAACTGGCCGAGGCGGCGCAACAGCGCAAAGACGAAGATGCCGGCCGTCGAGCCGACGATGCCGCCGGCCAGTAGCACGCCCCCCAGCTTGAAATCGAGCGTGCCGCGCTTGAAATGCGAAAGCGCGCCGGAGAAAGAGGAGGCGATGACCTGGTTTGCGCCGGTGGCGACGGCGATCGCCGGCGGGATGTTGTAGAAGATCAGGAGCGGGGTGATCAGGAAGCCGCCGCCGACCCCGAACATGCCCGACAGGAATCCCACCGCCGCGCCCATCGCCAGCAGCACGAAGACGTTGACGGAAATTTCCGCGATCGGGAGATAGATGCCCACCCGTCTGTCTCGATCAGTTTGTCTGTCGGCCCAAAGTGCCGTCCCCGGACAATAAAGCACCGAAAAGCCAATTTTTTCTTGCGACGGCGCGGCGGCGGGTTCAACCCCGCCGCCGCGCCGAAACAAAAACCATCTCAATCAGTTAACAGGCAAATGTGTGGCAAGGCGTCGTGTATGCGACGCGGCTGCCGTTATTTCTTCGCCAGGAGCGCCTTGACGAGCGGCGCGTCGATCTCGCCGGTCGGCTTCATCTTGTTGTCGGTCTGGAAGGCCATGATGGCGGTCTTGGTCTTGCCGCCCATCACGCCGTCGGCGCCTCCGGCGTCATAGCCGTTCTTGTTGAGGATCAGCTGGATGTTCTTCACCGCCTTCTTCATGTCGATGCTGGCGGTGGTCTGCGGCGCGCTGTCCTGCCAGGACTCCGGAACGTCGGCCGAGTTGGCGGCCGCGTTGAGCGGCTTGGCCTTCCACAATTCCGTGGCCGCGCGCGCCCGCTCGAGCTGCTCGGGCCGCAAAGCGTTGGCGATCTCGTCGCGCTTGGCGGCAGCGTCCTTGTCGCCGGTCTTGGCGACCAGGGCGAACCATTTGTAGGATTCTTCCAGGTCCTGCTTCATGCCGACGCCCTTGGCGGCCAGGATGCCGAGGTTGAACTGGCTGTCCTTGACGCCGAGGTCGGCGGCTTCCTGGAACCAGTGCGTCGCCGATTCATTGTCGGTCACGCCGTCCGCCGCCATGGCGAACAGCACCGCCAGATTGTGCATTGCGCTGGCGTTGCCCTGTTCGGCGGCGAGTTGATAGTAGGTCTTGGCCTTCTTGATGTCGCGCGCGACGCCGATGCCTTTTTCGTAGAAATTGCCGATACGGTATTCGGCCGGCGCGAAGCCGAGCTCGGCCGACTGCTCATACCATTTGGCGGCTGCCTTCATGTCTTCCTTCACGCCGCGCGATTCCGCGTAGCGCGAGCCGATCTCGAACAGCGCCTTGGCGTCGCCGCCGGCGGCCGCGTCGCGCAGCGCCACCGGACCGATTTCGGAGGGAATGTCGAATTTGGCCGCGGCCGTCTGGCTTGCCGCGGGCGGCACGGCGCCTGTCGTGTCGGCGGAGGTGGCAGCCGGCGCGCCGGCGGGGGGGCTCCCGGCTGCGGGGCTGGCCGTCTCTGGGGCCTTGGCCATCGGCTGCGTGTCGCCATCCGTGTCCGTCGCGGTGGCGGCTGCGGCAGGTTCGGACGGCGTCGCCGACGCCATCGGGGCCGGCGCCGGCGCGGCAGGCGCGGCAAGCGCCACTGGCGCGGGCGTCGGTTCGGCCGGCATGGCGGTGGCAGCTTCAGGACTTGCGGGGAAGGAAGCGGCCGGCGCCGCGTCCTTGACGGGCTCTGCCTGCCTGACGGGGCGGGCCGGGGTGCTTTCGGCCTGCGCGGTGTCCGTGTCGGCCTTCGGTGCGGCTGTGGCATCGAGCGAAGCCGTATCGACCGTCTGCGTGGAGACGATCGGGGCGGGCTGGTTGTTGGCCGTTTCGACGGGATCGGCCAAGAAGGCCTTGCCCAGCTGCAGGCCCGCCAGCGCCATCATGATCGCCGCCGCTGCCATCAGGATCGGCTTGCGCCGCGCCTTGAGCAGGTCGCCTATCCTCAGCGCCTTCACCGGGCCGGTCATGGTCGATTGCCGCTTCAGCGTGTCGGCTTCCGCGGCGGCGGCCTGGGCCGCGCGGCGGGCCGCGGCGATGAAATCGGACTTGGCGGCGTCGCCCTCGGCGCGCCGGGCCGGCTGGCCGCCACGCTCGTCGCGCACACGCTTCATGATGGCGTTGAGGTCCGGCGCGCCAGAACCTGGTTCCAAGGGCCGGTTGGCGGCCTTGGGGTCGAGCGGCTCATCGATGTCGACGCTTGGCACGTCGCCCACCGGCGCCGAGCCGGCAAGCGGCTGCGTATCCGCATCCTTCTTGCCCTTGAAGGCGCGCGCCAGGCCGCTGAACATCGATTTCCTGCGGCCGGCCGTCTCGCTCTTATCGCCGATCACGTCCGGTCCGAGCGCTGCCATGGCCGCTGCGGCCGCGGCTTCCGCGGGCGTGCGCGGCGCATCTGGCTCATCGCGCATGATCGCCGCCGCGCGGCCTTCCAGGCTGGCCATGTCTCCCGTGAGCGGCAGCGGCTGGTCGATGTCCATCGAAGGCGCGTCCTGCACCGCTATCTTGCCGCCGCGGCCGCCGCGCTTGCCGGCCGGTTGCGGATCGACCAACTCGCTGACCGCTTCGCTGGCCTCGCTCGTTTCCAGCGAGCCCAGCCGGTCGACGATCTTCAGCAGCGTGTCGTGGATCGCCTCGAATGTCCGCGAGTTGCGCTCGTCGGAGCGCCGGGTGAGCGCCTCGAGCGTCTTCAGGTCCTGGGCGAGGCCGGCAACGGCGGTCGCGTTGGTCTGGGCCGTGCTGGACGTCGAGTCGGAAAGCGATTTGACGGCGCTCTCGGCCGCCTCGCGCGCCACGCTCAGGATGGAATCGCGCGTGCCGGCCAGCGACTTCTCGATCTGGTTGAGGCGCGGGCTGATGTCTTCGAACTCGGGCAGCGGCGTGCCGGGCTTGGAAAGATGCGCAGAGAGGCCGGCGACCTGCGCTTCCAGGCTGCGGATCAGTGCCGGATCGATGCCCGCGACCTGCTGCGCGGACGATTCCAGCCGGCTGGAAATGTCCTCGAGCCGGCTTTCCAGCCCGCGGATCGCCATCTCGTTGGCGGGATCGGGCGTGCGCGTCTCGATGCGCTTGGCCAAAGCGGTGAAGCGGGCGTCGATCGCCTCCATGATGCCGGCGCTCTCGTCCCGGCGCATGCGCTGGTCAAGCCTGTCCGCGACCTCGTCCAGCCGACGCTCGAGATCGCGGAACAGCATATTGCCCTGTTCGATCGCATCGCCCTGGCGGCGCTCAAGCAATATTGACAGCGCGTCGAAGCGCTGCTCGAGGCCCTGGAAGATCTGGTCGGCATCTGGCAGGGCCGGCGCGCGGTCCATCTTGTCGGTGATCAAGGCGATCTGCTTGCCGAGCCGCTCCATGGCCTGCTCGGGCAGGTCCGCCCTGCCCGCCAGCTGATCCACACGGCTGGACAGGAGACTGAGGCGATCCAGAACTTCCGCTCCAGGCCGCGACTGTGCGACCTCTTCGATCTGAACCGCCAGGGAGGCCATGCGCTTCTCGATCCGACCGAAGCTTTCGGGATCGAAGGCATTGGCCTGCGCGGCCACCGTCGACGCGACGATGGCGCGCGAAATCTCATCCAGCCGCTCGTCGATCATGGCGAGCGTCTCGCCACCGCGCGCGGTCTGCTGGCCGGCGAAACGGTCGACCGCGCCGGCAAGCGTGCGCACCTTCTCCTCCAGCGAGCGCAGCGAAAGCGATTCCGGCAGGTTGCTGACGGCGCTGCTGATCTGTTCGAGCCGATCGGTCAGCACCGAAAGGCTCGGGCCTTCGGCGCGCTTGCGCTGGTCGGCGTCGACGCGGTCCTCGAAGGCGCTCCAGCGGCGATCGAAGTCGTCCCAACGGCGGTCGACCTTCTGCAGGCTTTCCTCGCGCGCCAGCGTGTCCAGCGCGCCCTTCACCTGTTCCAGTTCCAGCCGCAGCAGGTTGACGCTGCGGTCGTCGCTTTTTTCGGCGAGCGTCTGGATGGCTCCCGAAAGCCGCTCGAATTCGAGGCCGAGCTCGGCGCTGCTCTTGTCGGGCATGCCGCTCGACGGAGCGCCGCCCTGGCTGTTGGCCTGCATGGCGCGATCGATGTCCTGGCGGAACGCTTCGAATTCGCGCTGCAGGCCGACGGTCATCTGGTGGCGCAGTTCCTCG
Organism: Mesorhizobium sp. B2-8-5; assembly: GCF_006440675.2. Lineage (NCBI taxonomy): Bacteria > Pseudomonadati > Pseudomonadota > Alphaproteobacteria > Hyphomicrobiales > Phyllobacteriaceae > Mesorhizobium > Mesorhizobium sp. B2-8-5. Next base: position 6,424,974 of record NZ_CP083951.1, on the reverse strand, counting down.
CGCAGGCCGCGCAGTTCGACGGCGATCTTGCCGACCATGGCGACGCTGTCTTCCTGGCCGCGCACCCGGTCGATGTCACGCGCGATCGCCTGGTAGCTCTGGCCGAAGGCGGGCGCGGCGGGCGTCGGATTTTGCGGGGCGCGATTTTGCGGCCATTGGTTCTGCGGGCCGGGATTTTGCGGTGCCGGATTCTGCTGCGGCCGGTCCAGCGGCCTTTGCGCGGAATAGGTATCCTCGTACCAGCGCGGCTGGCCGTAAGGCTGCGTGCTTGGATAACGCGGCTGCTCGACCGGCCGCCGCAGGTCGGGGCGATCGGGCATGTCGGCTCGCGTCCGGTCCAGCCGCTGCTCCAGCGTTTCGAGCGAGCGGTTCAGTTCTTCGAGCGAGGGCTGCGGCCGGCGTTGCCTGCCGGCGTTGAGTGTATCGAGATAGGACCGCTTGCTGTTCATCGATGCGCCCGTGTTCAGAATGGCCGGCCAAAGGCCGGTTTCCCAAAGTCCTGTCGGGAACGAAGCGAGCCGGGCGGTTTTGCCGCGGAGGAAGACGGGCTTCCCGGGTTTTCACCCGCGCTTCGAAAAACCGTGAAAAATTCGCTACAGGATAACCACGGGTGACCGACATGCGCACATTTCGCCCAACGTGGTAAACAAGGCGTTAACCAAGCTTAAGAAGACGCGCATAAATCATGCGCCGCCTTACGGGTGCGGCATAAAGGTCCGTTTTGACAACGCCCTTGCGTCACCCCGTGGCTGTCGATATAGAATTGACGTAAACGTAAAAGGTGCGAAGCCGTGCCTCTTGCGATTGACTTGTTGCAACCACGATTGGAAGCACGCCCCCGCTTCCATTCAGGCGACGCTTGGTCCGAGACCGCGACGCCACCAGGGGAAAGCCAGTGACCATGAAACTTGTTTCGCCCGGCGAAGCCGCGGCCAATACCAATGACATACCGCTCGAAGCCGGCGAGGAATTCGTCCGCATCGGCGAGATGGCCAAGAAATACGGTGTGACGCTGCGCACGCTGCGTTTCTATGAAGACAAGGGCCTGCTCAATCCGCATCGCGACGGCTCGACCCGTCTCTACACGCGCCGCGACAAGGCCCGCCTGAAGCTGATCCTGCTCGGCCGCAAGGTCGGGTTCTCGCTGCGCGACGTCAAGCAGATGATGGATCTCTACGATCCGACCGGCACCAACACCAAGCAGTTGCGGCTGGCCCTCGACAAGTCGGAGAAGCAACTCGCCCGCCTGCAGAAGCAGCGCGCGCTGATCGACGACGCCATCAACGAGTTGAGCACGTCGATGACGGCGGTGCGCCAGATGCTCGTCGAGCGCACAGCGGCGCCGCAGGCCAGCGCCGCTGGCTGAACGCTGGCCCTCAACAGGGAAGATCCCGGAAATGGAGAGCCGCGCGGCTGTAGCCGCGCGGCTTTTTTGTCGCCACAATGCCGAACCGCTCACATAAATTTTTGGCTGCGACGAAGTTGACGTTTACGCAAACGTCAATATTTGCTATCGGGGCATCGACATTGGCCCGGCCTCCTGTCCAGGACGTGGATAAGGAACTTGCTGGCCGGCCGGCACTATAAGGGTGGAGGAAGGCATGACGATCTACAGGGCGCCGGTCCAGGACACGCTGTTCGTTTTCAACGACGTGCTGGGCTATCAGCGCTATTCCAACCTTCCGGGCTTCTCGGATGCGACGCCCGACGTGCTCGAGGCGATCCTCGCCGAGGGCGCCAAGCTTGCCGAAAACGTCATGCATCCGTTGAACCGCGTCGGCGACATGGAAGGCTGCGTACGCCATGACGACGGCTCGGTGACGACGCCCAAGGGTTTCAAGAACGCTTACGACCAGTATCGCGAAGGCGGCTGGATGGGGCTTGCAGCGCCTGCCGAGTTCGGTGGCCAGGGCCTCCCTTACGCCGTCCACACCGCCGTCTCCGAATATATGATCTCCGCCAACATGGCGCTGATGATGTATCCCGGCCTGACGCAAGGCGCGATCGCGGCCATCGTCACCCACGGCACGGACGAGCAGAAGGCGACATGGCTGCCCAGGCTGATCGAGGGCGCCTGGACCGGCACCATGAACCTGACCGAGCCGCATTGCGGCACCGACCTCGGCCTGCTGCGCACCAAGGCCGTTCCCAATGGCGATGGCACCTACAGGATTTCCGGCCAGAAGATCTTCATCTCCGCCGGCGAGCACGACATGTCGGACAACATCGTCCATCTGGTGCTTGCCCGCGCCGAGGGCGCGCCGGAAGGCGTGAAGGGCATCTCGCTGTTCATCGTGCCGAAGCTCAAGCTCGATGCCTCGGGCAATCCCGGCCAGCGCAACACGCTCTCCTGCGGCTCGATCGAGGAGAAGATGGGCATCCACGGCAACTCGACCTGCGTCATGAATTATGACGAGGCGGAGGGCACGCTGCTCGGCGAATTGAACGGCGGCCTGAAGGCCATGTTCACGATGATGAACGAGGCCCGCCTCGGTGTCGGCCTGCAGGGGCTTTCGGTCTCCGAGATCGCCTATCAGAACGCTGTTTCCTATGCCAAGGACCGCTTGCAGGGCCGTTCGCTGTCGGGCGCCAAGGCGCCGGACAAGAAGGCCGACCCGATCATCGTCCATCCCGACATCCGCCGTTCGCTGATGACCATGAAGGCCTTCAACGAGGCCGGTCGCGCGCTGGCGTTGTGGACGGCGATCAAGTCCGACGTCGCGCATCGCTCGGGCGACGACAAGGACCGCCAGGCGGCCGACGACTACACCGGCCTGATGACGCCGGTGGTCAAGGGCGTGCTCACCGATAAGGGTTTCGATCATGCGGTGATGGCGCAGCAGGTGTTCGGCGGCCACGGCTACATCGAAGAGCACGGCATGAGCCAGTTCGTGCGCGACGCCCGCATCGCCATGATCTATGAAGGCGCCAACGGCATCCAGGCGCTCGACCTCGTCGGCCGCAAGCTGGCGCAAAATGGTGGCCGCGCGGTGCAGGCCTTCTTCAAGGAAGTCGGCGAATTCTGCGAGGAAAACCGCGCCGACGAGAAGATGGCGTCCTTCACCAAGACGCTGAAGAAGGGTCTCAACGATTTGCAGGCGGCCACCATGTGGCTGGTGCAGAACGCCGTGGCCAAACCCGACAATGCCGGTGCCGCCTCGACCGACTATATGCATCTCTTCGGCTTGGTGGCGCTGGGCTACATGTGGGCGCAGATGGCGAAATCCGCGCAGGCGAAGCTCGCGCAAGGCGCCAACGGCGCTGCGGTGTTCTACGACACCAAGCTGGTGACCGCGCGCTTCTTCATGGATCGCGTCATGCCGGAAACGGCGACGCGTCTTGCCCGCATCTCGAGTGGCGCGGACACGCTAATGGCGCTGCCGGCGGAAGCGTTCTAGGTTCGGCGGACCGGCACCGCCGGCCTACAATTGTCGGAACGCGGAGGAAATCGTGGCGACAAATCCAGCCGAAATTCTTGGCCTGCCGAAGCCCGCCTGGGCGGCGGACGAAGTCGGCATGCTCTACGACATGGCGTCCCGCTTCATGTCGGAAGAAATCGCGCCGCGCTATGACGAGTTCGAGAAGAACGAGATGTTCGACCGCGAGAGCTGGCTGAAGGCCGGGGCCGCCGGCCTGCTCTGCGCTTCCATGCCGGAGAAATACGGTGGCTCGGGCGGCACCTTCGCCCATGAGAGCGCCATCATCGAGGCGATCGGCCATGTCGGCGTCGACGGCTTCGGCATCGGCCTGCACAATTCGATCGTAGCACCCTACATCCTGCATTACGCTTCCGAGGAGCAGAAACAGAAATGGCTGCCCAAGCTCGCAACCGGCGAGCTGATCGGCGCCATCGCCATGACGGAGCCCGGCGCCGGCTCCGACCTGCAAGGCGTCAAGACCCGCGCCGAGAAGGACGGCAATCACTACAAGATCAGCGGCTCGAAGACCTTCATCACCAATGGCCAGCTCGCCAACCTGGTCATCGTCGTCACCAAGACCGACCCGGACAAAGGCGCCAAGGGCACCTCGCTGATCGTCGTCGAGACCGACGAGGTCGAGGGTTTTCAGCGCGGCCGCAATCTCGACAAGATCGGGCTGAAGTCGAACGACACCTCCGAGCTGTTCTTCAACGACGTGCGCGTGCCGACCTCGAACCTGCTTGGCCACGAGGAGGGCAAAGGCTTCGTCCAGCTGATGCAGCAATTGCCGCAGGAGCGGCTGCAGATCGGCACCGGGGCGATCGCCATGATCGAGCGGGCGCTGGCGCTGACCATCGACTACGTCAAGGAACGCAAGGCCTTCGGCAAGGCGGTCATCGAGTTCCAGAACACCCAGTTCAAGCTGGCCGAATTGAAGACCGAGGCCACGATCGGCCGCGTCTTCTACAATGACTGCGTCGCCCGCCATATCGACGGCGGCCTCGATCCGGTGACCGCCTCGATGGCCAAATACTGGCTCAGCGATCTGCAGGGCAAAGTCGTCGACGAATGCCTTCAACTGCACGGCGGCTATGGCTACATGAATGAATATCCGATCGCCCGCATGTACCGCGACGCCCGCGTCCAGCGCATCTACGGCGGCACCAACGAAATCATGAAATTGCTGATCGGGCGCTCTCTGTGAGCGCGGCGGCCGGCAAAGCCAAGGAGCACGAAAATGACTGAGGCTTACGTCTATGACGCCGTGCGCACGCCGCGTGGCAAGGGCAAGAAGGATGGCTCGCTGCACGAGGTGCCGGCGGTGCGGCTCGCCGCGAGGACGCTTGAGGCGCTGCGCGACCGCAACGGGCTCGACACCGGCAATGTCGACGACATCATCTTCGGCTGTGTCGATCCGGTCGGCGAGGCGGGCTCCGTCATTCCGCGTGCAGCCGCGTTCGAGGCCGGCTACGCGACCTCGGCGCCCGGCATGCAGATATCGCGCTTCTGCGCCTCGGGTCTCGACGCCATCAATTTCGGCGCCGCCAAGATCGCGCAAGGGGCGGACGAGATCGTCATTGCCGGCGGCGTCGAATCCATGTCGCGCGTTGGCATGGGCATGTCCGGCGGCGCCTGGTTCATGGACCCTTCCGTCGGCCTGCCCGGCTGGTTCGTGCCGCAGGGCATCTCGGCCGACCTGATCGCCACCAAATACGGGTTTTCCCGCGACGACGTCGACGCCTATGCGGTCGAGAGCCAGAAGCGAGCCGCCAAGGCCTGGGGCGAGGGCCGTTTCAAGAATTCGGTGATCCCGATCAAGGACCAGAACGGTCTCACTATCCTCGACCATGACGAGCACATACGGCCCTCGACCGACATGCAGTCGCTGGCCTCGCTCAACCCGTCCTTCGTCATGCCGGGAGAGATGGGCGGCTTCGACGCGGTCGCCCTCCAGAAGCATCCGGAAGTGGAGGAGGTCAACCACGTCCACCATGCCGGCAATTCTTCCGGCATCGTCGACGGCGCCGCCGCCGTGCTGCTCGGCTCAAAGAAAGCCGGCAAGGCGATGGGCCTCAAGCCGCGCGCGCGCATCCGCGCCTTCGCCAATATCGGCTCGGAACCGGTGCTGATGCTGACCGGTCCGGTCGATGTCACCGAGAAGCTCCTGAAGCGCGCCAAGATGAAGCAGTCGGACATCGACCTGTTCGAGCTCAACGAGGCCTTCGCTTCGGTCGTGCTGCGCTACATGCAGGCTTTCGACATCCCGCATGACCAGATCAACGTCAATGGCGGGGCGATCGCCATGGGCCATCCGCTCGGCGCCACCGGCGCCATGATCCTGGGCACGGTGCTTGACGAGCTGGAGCGTCGCGACCTCAACACCGCGCTGGTCACGCTCTGCATCGGCGCCGGCATGGGCACCGCCACCATCATCGAACGCGTCTGACGGGGAGAGAAGAAGATGACCTATACCAATTTCACCCTCGACACCGACGCCGACGGCATTGCGCTGATCACCTGGAACATGCCGGACCGCTCGATGAACGTGTTCACCGAAGAGGTGATGCGCGAGCTCAACGACATCGTCGATAAGGTGGCCGGCGATGCCGCCATCAAGGGCGCCGTCATCACCTCCGGCAAGGACAGCTTCTCCGGCGGTGCCGACATCAGCATGCTGCAGAAGATGCTCGCCACCTTCGCCGCCGACAAGGAGAAGGATCTCGACAAGGCGACCAAGGCGCTGTTCGAGAATGCCGGCTACATGACCGGCCTTTTCCGCAAGATCGAGACCTGCGGCAAGCCGTTTGTGTCGGCGATCAACGGCACCTGCATGGGTGGCGCCTTCGAGATGTCGCTCGCCTGCCACGGCCGCGTCGCCACCGATTCCGACAAGGTGAAGATGGCGCTTCCCGAGGTGAAGATCGGTATCTTCCCCGGTGCAGGCGGCACCCAGCGCGTGCCGCGGCTGACCGACCAGCAGCAGGCGCTGCAGATGCTGACCACCGGCCAGAACCTGACGCCGCAGAAGGCGAAGGCGATGGGCCTGATCCACGAGATCGCCGAGCCTTCGAAACTCGTCGAGACCGCCAAGGCGATGATCAAGAACGGGCTGAAGCCGGTGGCGCCCTGGGACGAGAAGGGTTTCAAGCTGCCCGGCGGTCCGATCTATTCGGCCGCCGGCGCCAATCTCTGGCCGCCGGCGATCGCCATCCTGCGCCGCGAAACCTACGGCAATTATCCGGCTGCGGCCGCTATCCTGAAATGCGTCTATGAAGGCCTGCTGGTGCCCTTCGACACGGCGCTCAGGATCGAGCAGCGCTATTTCACCGAGATCATGCAGTCGAAGGAAGCGGCGGCGATGATCCGCTCGCTGTTCCTGTCGCTGCAGGAATTGAACAAGGGCGCGCGCCGGCCGGCCGACGTGCCGGAGACCAAGTTCAAGAAGATCGGCATCCTCGGCGCCGGCTTCATGGGCGCCGGCATCGCCTATGTCACCGCGCGCGCCGGTATTCCGGTGGTGCTGCTCGACCGCGACCTGCCGTCGGCCGAGAAGGGCAAGGCGCATTCCGACAGCCTGATGGCCGATCAGGTCAAGAAGGGCCGCGCCAAGCCGGAAGACAAGGACAAGCTCCTGTCGCTGATCACGCCGACGGCGGATTATGCCGACCTTGCCGGCTGCGATCTCGTCGTCGAGGCGGTCTTCGAGGATTCGAGCGTCAAGAAGGAAGCCACCGAGAAGGCGGAAGCGGTGCTGAAGTCGTCGGCGATCTTCGCTTCGAACACGTCGACGATCCCAATCACCGCTCTGGCGAAGAACTCGGCGCGGCCGAAGAATTTCATCGGCATCCACTTCTTCTCGCCGGTCGACAAGATGATGCTGGTCGAGATCATCCTCGGCAAGAAGACAGGCGACAAGGCCTTGGCCGTCGCCTTCGACTTCGTGCGCGCCATCAAGAAGACGCCGATCGTCGTCAACGATACGCGCGGCTTCTACGTCAACCGCTGCGTGCTGCGCTACATGTCGGAAGCCTACAAGATGCTGATCGAAGGCGTGCCCGCGGCGATGATCGAGAACGCCGCCAAGGCTGCCGGCATGCCGGTCGGCCCGCTGGCGCTGACCGACGAGACGGCCGTCGACCTTGCCCAGAAGATCATGAAGCAGACCATCCGGGATCTCGGCGAGAAGGCCGTCGATCCCAGGCAGATGGCGTTGATCAACACCATGGTCGACATGCATGGCCGCTTCGGCCGCAAGAACGGCAAGGGTTTCTACGACTATCCGGCCAAGCCGGCGAAGAAGAAGCTGTGGCCGGGCCTCAAGGACCTCTATCCGCAGCTTAACCCCGACAAGGTCGACTATGAGGAGCTGAAGCAGCGCCTGCTGGTCGCCATCGCGCTGGAAGCGGCGCGGGTGATGGAAGAGGGCATCGTCACCGATCCGCGCGAGGCGGATGTCGGCTCGATCCTCGCCTTCGGCTTTGCGCCCTTCACCGGCGGCGCGCTGTCCTACATCGACGGCATCGGGGCCAAGCGTTTCGTCAAGATCGCCAAGGGCCTGCAGAAGAGATACGGCGCCGAGTTCAAGGCGCCGAAGCTGTTGCTCGACATGGCCGAGAAGGGCGAGACCTTCTACCAGCGCTTCGACCCCTACCAGAAGGGTGAGGTCAGAGAGGCGGCCTGACAACGAAGCCGGGATGTATGTCTGGGCGCGAATGGCCCGCACCATGGCCACGGCGTCGAGCCGTGGCCCCTACAGGGTCGGCGACGAAAGCCGGCTGGCCTTCCGCTGCCTGCCGATCGACATCGATTTCAACCTGCATCTGAACAATGCCCGCTATATGATGCTGGCCGATCTCGGTCGCATCGATATCTTCCTGCGCGTCGGCCTTATCGCGCTTGCACGCAAGAATGGCTGGGCGCCGATGATCGGCGGGCTGCAGGTGTCCTATGTACGCGAGATCAAGCTGTGGCGCCGCTTCGAGGTGGTCTCGTCGATCGAGACCTGGGAAGGCACCTCCGTCATCGGCAGGCATCGTTTCGTCCTCGACGGCGGCTCTGATCCTGACCACCGGCGGCGTCTATGACCGCGGCGGCCGCCGCTTCCTCGACATCGACGAGGTCGTCGCGGCGCTCGGCCACGCCGCCAGTCCACGCCCGCCGACCGAAGCCGAGCGGGCCTTCATGCTTTCGCACCGGAATTTGCGCGAACAGGCCAAGGCCGCCTGATCGCGCTGAAGTGGTCAGTCCGACTTGCCGGGTCAACAACGGCTTGGATCACATTTTAGAGGCGCGGGCGTCGTCGGCTTTTTGGCGAAGGATTTGGATGATATATTAGTTTTATCTAATAAAACTGTTGACCACGGGAGCGATCATCATGCGCATGATGTTGAGAATTTCCGTTCCGACCGTCGAAGGCAACAAGGCACTCAAGGACGGCAGCATGGCGAAGTTCATCGAACATACCCTGTCGGACCTTAAGCCGGAGGCCGCCTATTTCACCGCCGAAAAAGGTCAACGAACGGCTTACCTGTTCGTCGATATAAAGGACAGTTCCGACATGCCTCATTTCGGCGAGCGGTTCTTCCTGGCTTTCAATGCCGCCGTGGATTTCGTGCCGGTCATGAATGCGGAGGAACTCAAGAAGGGCCTGCCCAAGGCTTTGGCCGGGATCGGATAGGTCGCGTAAGGACGCGAAAGCCACGCAGATTTCTCGATGTCCATCGGCCACGCCGATGGACAATGGTGTGGTCGCGCGCTAGACAGGCTTGAGGCATTTTTTCCTGTTCTGAAGGAGAGCGCGCGTGCTCTCACACGACCGCGTATGGGCCGCAATCGACGCTCTCGCCGAGCGCTATTCGCTTTCGGCTTCCGGCCTTGCCCGGCGTGCGGGCCTCGATTCGACGGCCTTCAACAAGTCGAAGCGTCTGTCCTCCGACGGCCGGCCGCGCTGGCCCTCGACCGAATCGCTGGCCAAGATCATCGAGGCCACCGGCGCTTCGCTGGAGGAATTCACCGGACTGGTCGAAGGACGCGGCGGGGCTTCCGTCGCCCAACATCGCAGCGCGGTTCCGTTGCTCGGCTTCGCCCAGGCCGGCGCGGGGGGCTTCTTCGACGATGCCGGCTATCCGGCGGGGCAGGGCTGGGATCTGGTCGAGCTTCCGGCGCGGGCGACCGAGACGTCCTACGCGCTGCAGGTGCAGGGCGATTCCATGCTGCCGCTCTACCGCAACGGCGACGTGCTGATCGTCGAACCGGGCGCGCCGACGCGCAAGGGCGATCGTGTCGTGGTCAAGACCACCGCCGGCGAGGTGATGGCCAAGGTGCTCGATCGGCAAACGGTGAAATCGATCGTGCTGGTTTCGCTGAACCCCGCCCACCCGGACCGTGACATCCCGGCGCGCGATATCGAATGGGTGGCGCGCATCATTTGGGCGAGCCAGTAGGTCCCGGACCGGTGCGGCTTCTTCAAACAGCCCTGGCGGTTCTGGCGCTTCCGGTCATGGCGGCGCTCGTCGTGACCGGCGGGCGCGCAATCAAAGGCCATGAGAGCACGATCGCGGTGGATCAGATCGATCCGGACGCGCTTGCAGATCCAGGCACTGAGACGCCGCCGGACGAGCCGGCGACCTCGGCCATTCCCGCGCCTGCCACTCCGCAGCCACCGGTTCATTCGAGGGCCATCGATCCCGAAGTGGTGGCGCCGCCCGCTCTTTCGGACAACGAACTCGAACGGGTGGAACCGCGCGCGCCGCTCAGCGATCTGGCGCTGGCCGGGCCGCCCAAGCCGCCCAAAACGAAGATGCCAGGCGACTGGAACGGCACGAAATTGTTCCAGCCGGTCGCCATCGCCGCCGGGCTGATCGAGTCGAAGGGCTATGCGGTCGCAGTGTCCGGCGTGGATGTCGTCAAGGCGGACGAAACCTGCGCCGACGAGGGCAAGAGCTGGGCCTGCGGCGCGCGCGCCAGGACAGCCTTCCGCGCTTTCCTGCGTGGCCGGGCGGTCGCCTGCACCGTGCCGCCCGAGGGCGGCCGCGACACCATTTCCGCCGAATGCCATATCGGCAATCAGGACGTCGGCCAGTGGCTGGTCGAGAATGGCTGGGCACGCGCCGCGCAAGGCGGTCCCTATGTCGAGGCCGAGAACAAGGCCCGCACGGCCAGGAAGGGTATTTTCGGCTCGGTGCCTAAGCTTGACGGTCTGCCGGCGCTGCCGGCCGCGTCAGATCCGGCGCCGGTTGCGCCGGATTCGATCCTGCCGGCCGATGGCGGCGACGTTACGCCGCCAACTGACCAGCCAGCGCCCGCTCAATGAGCGCGCGTGTCTCGGCGATGCCGTAAAGCGCCGCGAACGAACCGAAGCGCGGCCCGCGCTCCTGGCCGATCAGCACCTGGTAGATCATCTGGAAGAAGGCGACCGACACGCCTGGTCCGCCCTCAGGGCTCTGCTTGGAATGGTCCTGGTAGCGGTCGATCTTGCGCGCGACGTTGAGCGCCGCGTTCTGGATCGCCTCGCCGTCGGCGCCCTGCGGCAGCGCGCCGAGCGCGTCGGAAAGCTTGGCCAGCGCCTCGCGCTCCATCTCGTCGGCGGCACGGTAGACCTTGGTCGGCTTCACGAAGTCGTCGAAATAGCGGATCGCGTAGCCGGTCAGCCGGTCGAGTTCCGGATGCGTCTTCGGCGTCACGCCCGGCGCGTGCCGCGAGATGAAGCCCCACAGCACAGCCTTGTCATGCGCGTTGGAGGCGCTCACCAGGTTGAGCAGCAGCGCGAACGGTACCGGCAGGTCGATTGCCGGCGGGTTGCCGTCATGCATGTGCCATACAGGATTGCCGAGCCGCTCCTTCCAGTCCTGGCGCGGATACGCGCCAAGGAAAGCGTAATACTCGTCCACCGCCTTCGGGATGACGTCGAAATAGAGCTTCTTCGCCTGCCGCGGCCGCTGGTACATATAGAGGCCGAGGCTCTCGGTCGGCGCGTAGGTCAGCCATTCGTCGATGGTGAGCCCATTGCCCTTCGACTTCGAGATCTTCTGGCCTTCCTCGTCGAGGAACAGCTCGTAGACGAAATGCTCCGGCGCGCGGCCCCCGAGGATGTTGCAGATGCGGTCGTAGATCCCGGCGTTGGTCTGGTGGTCCTTGCCGAACATCTCGAAGTCGACGCCGAGCGCCGCCCAGCGCATGCCGAAATCCGGCTTCCACTGCAGCTTCACATGGCCGCCGGTGACCGGCAGCGTCGTCTCCGTGCCTTCGTCGTCGAAGGTGACGGTGCCGGCCTTGGCGTCGACATTTATCATCGGCACGTAGAGCACGCGGCCGCTCTTCGGCGAGATCGGCAGGAACGGGCTGTAGGTCGCCTGGCGCTCCGGCCCGAGCGTCGGCAGCATCACGCCCATGATCTCGTCATAGCGCTCCGCGGCGCGCAGCAGCACCTCGTCGAAGCGGCCGGCCTTGTAATACTGCGTCGCGCTGGCGAATTCGTAATCGAAGCCGAAGGTATCGAGGAAACGGCACAGCATCGCGTTGTTGTGGTCGGCGAAGCTCGCATAGTCGCCGCCGAACGGATTGGGCACCGAGGTCAGCGGCATATGCAGGTAGGGTTCCAGCGCCGCGCGGTCCGGCACGTTCTCCGGGATCTTGCGCATGCCGTCCATGTCGTCGGAGAAGCATAGAAGCTTGGTCTTGACCTTGTCCTGCGTCAGCACGCGGAAGGCGTGGCGCACCATGGTCGTGCGCGCCACCTCGCCGAAGGTGCCGATATGCGGCAGGCCGGACGGGCCGTAGCCGGTCTCGAACAGCACGGTTTCGGGAAAATCCTTGCCCTTGTAGCGGGCGATGATCTTCTTGGCTTCCTCGAACGGCCAGGCCTTGCTCTCGGCCGCCGCGGCAAGCATCTCGGGATTGAGATCGATGATGTTTGATCCCGTCATGTCAAAGTTCCAGTCATGGCCGTCTGTGCGGCGGATAAGGTTTGTCGACCGGTCTCTAGGCGCGCGAGATCGGAGCGTCAACGATTTGCGGCGGTTTTCCTTGCGGCGCCACAATCGCGCTCCTACGTTCGAGCCTCACCTTCAAGGAGTTTTGAATGCCTTTGCTGACGCCGCACGAAGCCCTGATCCACCTGATGGTCATCACGTCGGCTTCCGATCGCGACATGACGGATGTCGAGCTGGCGCGGATCGGCGATGTCGTCCGCTCCTGGCCGGTCTTCGTCGATTTCAACCAGGACAGGCTAATTGCGGTGGCGCAGGCCTGCCAGAAGGCGCTGCACGACAAGGACGGGCTGGAAGGCGTGCTGGCGCGCGTCTCCGAAGCGCTACCCGAGCGGCTGCGCGACACTGCTTATGCCGCTGCCTTTGAAGTAGCCGCCGTCGATCTCGAAATGCGTATGGAGGAAGTCAGGGTGCTGCAGCTCATCCGCCTCAAGCTCGACCTCGACACGCTGACCGTCGCCGCGATCGCGCGTGCGGCGAAAGCCCGCCTGCGCACGCTCACCTGAAGGCTGCAGACCTAAAAGAAGCTGACAGGAAAATAGCGCAGGTAGAACTCGGCGAAGCTGCCTTTGATCGAGATCTCCTGCAACGCATAGTCGAAGGCGGCGGCAAGCGCGGTGTCGCTCTTGCGGGTGGCGATCGCCATGCCCGAGCCCAGATATTCCGGCGCCAGATACGGACCGCCGGCGAAGCGGCAGCAGCCGGCGGCGTCCGAACCGCCCAGCCAGAAGGCGAAGCGCATGCCGTCACCGAAGGCGGCGTCGATCTTGCCGGCCTTGAGGTCGGTATAAAGGTCTTCCGGCGTGTCGAAGGTCACCACCTGGACGGTGTTGAAGTAATCGCGCAGCATCTTCTCATGCGCCGAGCCGGCGACGACGCCGACCCGCTTGCTGCGCAATTTGTCGAGGATCGGCTCGGCGAAGGCCTTTGCCTTCGGCATGATGAAGCGGGCCGGGAACTGCATGTAGGAGCGCGAGAAGGCGTATTTCTCACGGCTCTCCGGCGTCGCGGCGATGCCGGCGATGATCGCCTCGCCTTCGCCTTTCTGGAGAGCGCCCTCCAGTTCGTTCCACGGCAAGGCCTGGACCTGGCATTTCTCGACGACGTCCAGTTCCGCGCAGATCGCCCGCGCCAGATCGATGTGGAAACCCGACAGCCGGCCAGCGCCATCGAGGAAGTTGAAGGGCGGAAAATCGGTGGTGGTGAGGAATCTGAGCCGCGGCAGCGCGGAGAGGTCGGGTTTCGGCAGCCGCTCCTTGGCGTCCCACAGCACCGGCACCTGCGGCTCCGCCGCCTGAGTCGCATCGGCGAGAGGCAACGCGCCGCCCACCAGCGACATCAGGGCCAGAAATATCCACCGCAAGATCACGATATGGCTCCGCGCCTGTCCCCGTTCCTCGGCTTTTCGTATGAAAATGGGGCAGGCACAACGGTTTTTGATTTCAGGCGGCCGAATTAAGCGTATGATTCGGCGTGTTTGCAAGTGACCTGCGTGCCGGAAGGGGGAAGCTACCGGCTTTGCTGAGGCAATTGCGACCCGAGGTTGATGGCGAAGGGGTGTTCGGGCATCTACCGTCGGCAATGAGAAAAATAGAAGCAACATGGGGTAGATGTTGCGATGGGCCTGTTTGACAGAACTCTGGAATACATAGACCAGTTGCAGCATGCTGGCACCGCGGCCGCGGTCTGCGAGAGGCTGCTCGGCGTCACCTCGAACTTCGGCCTGACCGCATTGATGGCGGGAACCGTGCCGCAGCCGGGCACGCCGCGTGGCCGGCAGAAACAGCATGTGATGCTTTGCGATTGGCCCGGCGATTGGCTGAAGCGCTATGTGGCGCGCAACTATGTCGACCACGATCCGGTCGTCAGTCACATGAAGCAGCTTCAGGCGCCGTTCCAATGGCGGGACGCTTCAAAAAACGCCCTGATCGACAAGAGCAGCGACGAAGTCATGGGCGACGCCCGCGAGTTCAAGCTGCGCGACGGCTTGGCGTTTCCGCTGGTCACGCTCGACGGCCAGATCGTCATGGTCTCGCTGGGTGGCGAATCCGTTGACTTGTCGGATGCGGAATTCGGAATGGTGTCGCTCGCATCGACCTATGCGATCGGCCGCGCCATGCAACTGCACACCAAGGCCGAGAGCGTCATCGATCACATAGAATTGACGGCGCGTGAGCGGGAATGCCTGCAATGGGCCGCAGTCGGCAAGTCTGAATGGGAGATATCTCAAATTTTAGGCATCTCGGAACACACATCCGAGAAACATCTTCTTAACGCCAAGAGCAAACTGGGCGCAGCCAACCGGGTGCAGGCAGTCGCGGAGGCGATTAGACGTGGCTATATTAGCTAGGTCGGCCGTGCCGACCTAGAAATTCTTGCCTGCGCATTCGCGCAATATTTTAAGGGACATCACGGCCGTATCTTCCTCTTAAGCCTAGGAGACGGCTAATGCTTTTTGCCCTTACCACTCAGGAATTGATGGAACGTCCCGACCTCTGGGAGGCGGTCTATCGCTTGCGCTACAAGATCTTCGTCGAGGAGATGGGATGGACCGATCTTGATCGTCCGGACCAGCTCGAGATCGACCAGTTCGATCATGACGAGGCCGAGCATCACCTCGTCATCCGCAACGGCGAGCTGGCTGGCTACCAGCGGATGCTGCCGACCACACGGCCGCATCTGCTCACGGACGTGCTGTCGGATCTCTGTGAGGGACCGTCTCCCTCGGGGCCGAATGTCTGGGAACTGACCCGCTACGCGGTGGCTCCGGGTTTTCGCGACGGCAAACGCGGCGTCTCGACGGTCGGCACCGAACTGATCGCTGGCTTCGTCGAATGGGGCCTCAAGCGCTCCGTCAATCAGGTCATCATCGAGTTCGAGCCGATGTGGGTGCTGCGAGCGCTGCAACTGCACTTCCTGGCAAAGCCGCTCGGCTACCAGCGCACCTATGGCAACCAGCAGGTCGTGGCGACGCTGCTCACCTTCACCGAGCATACGCTCGATGTCGTGCGGGCCCGCCGCAACCACCACCTGCCGGTGCTGAACCGGGGTTATCCCGGTCTGCTCGGCCTCAAGCAGGCTTCGTGATGGAGGCGGTCATGAGTTTCCATCCCGAACCGGAATTGCGCGGCCATACGCTGGTCGTCACCGTGTCCTCGCATGATGGCCGGCCGGTGCTCGACAGGCATGCCTATGCGAGCCTTGCCAGGACCTTGCACGAGGCAGCCGTCAATGACGAGGTCCGCGTCGTCATGCTGCGCGGCCTTGCCGGATGCTTCTGCCTTGGCGGCGACTTCTCGGAGTTCCTCGACGCCACCAAGCACCAAGAGCTGATCGCCGCCGTCACCGACATGTTCCGCATGTTGGCGACCTTCCCCAAGCCGGTCCTTGCCTGCGTCGACGGCGACGCCGTCGGTGTCGGCTGCACCATCCTGTTCCATTGCGACATGGTGATCGCTTCCCGGGGCAGCACCTTCAGGGTGCCGTTCGTCGATTTCGGCCTGGTGCCGGACGCGGCGACCAGCATCCTGGCACCCCAGAAGCTCGGCTATGCCGGCGCCTTCCGCTTCTTTTGCCTGGGCGACACGCTGGGCGTCGAAGACGCCAAGGCGCTCGGCCTGGTCGGCGAGATCGTGATGCAAGGCAGCGCCGAGGAAGCGACGCTGGCGAGGGCGAAACAGCTGGCCAAGAAGCCCGTGGCGGCCCTGCTGCAGACGCGCAGCCTGCTCAAGGGCGACACGGACGTCTTGTGCGACCGCATCGACCACGAGATCACGCTGTTCCAGCAGGCGCTTCAGGATGACGCCACGCTGAAGCGGCTGCAGCGGATCGCCCGCCTGGCTGCCTGAGCGCCTGGCTTAAAAACCTCAGCGCCGCGCGAGCCGAAAGGCGCGCGGCGCTGTAATTCGTCCGGAACTGCGTAAAAACAAAGAGATAGGCGTTTCGCCGTTTCCATGAAACGGGGAAAAGCACTAGTCCTTCAGGAATTCCGGTCCCTCGCCGATGATCTTCTTGTCGGGCTTGCCGATGGCATCGAGGTCGCGACCGTCATAGGGCAGGGAAAGCAGGATACGTTGCATCACCGCGAGCCGGGCGCGGCGCTTGTCGTTGGCCCGCACGGCGATCCAGGGCGAGAACTCCTTGTGCGTGCGCTCGATCATCTGGTCGCGCGCCCTGGTGTAGTCGTCCCACTTGCCGACGCCGGCGATGTCGATCGGCGAGAACTTCCAGTTCTTCAGCGGCGACCAACGGCGGTCATGGAACCGTTCGAGCTGGGTCTCGCGGCCGATGTTCAGCCAGAATTTGAAGAAATGGATGCCCTCGTTGGAGATCATCCGCTCGAAGTGCGGCGTCTCGTCGAGGAATTTCTCGTGCTGCTCCGGCGTGCAGAACCCCATGACCGGCTCGACGCCGGCGCGGTTGTACCAGGAGCGGTCGAAGGTGACGAACTCGCCCGAAGTCGGGAAATGGTCGACATAGCGCTGGTAATACCATTGCCCCGCCTCGGTCGGCGTCGGCTTGGTCAGGGCGACGTTGCGCGCCGTGCGCGGGTTCAAATATTGCCGCAGCACGAAGATCGTGCCGCCCTTGCCGGCCGCGTCGCGCCCTTCGAAAAGCGCCATCACCCGCTTGCCGGTGGCCTGCAGCCAGGCCTGGGCCTTGACCAGTTCGATCTGCAGAGTCTCGAGTTCCTTTTCGTACTCCTCGCCTTTCATCTTCTTGTCGTAAGGATAGCCGCCGGCGGTGAGCTTGTTGTCCTCGATCCAGTCCGGGAGCACCGGATTGTCGATGTCGAACTCGCGCTCCTTGCCGCCGATCTTGATCTTGATCGGTGCGGTGGCCGGCACCGCTTCAGCCGTTTCCTTGGCCTTTTTCATCCAGACGAACCTTTCCAGTTTGCGGACTCATGCTATGGAGCCTGTGCAGCGCAGCGCGCTTTCGGGCGCAAAAACGCTGTAGCATTTTGATTTTGCGCATGAACCTTCGCGAAAATCGATCCTGATTTTCAGGGTCCCATGCGTCAGGCCGATCCAGCGAGCCGCTGGCCGGTCGAACGGGATGCGGGGTGGCGCGGGCCTATGGCAGAGACGGGCGCGGGACAAAACAACAGGGGGCAAGCCTTGGCGGCGCGGCTGTCACGCAACCGCTGGCTGCTTGGCGCGGGTGTTCTCGCGGTCCTTGCCGTTTATTTTTTCGCCGGCGTCTCCGTCTATGTGCTGATGCTGGCCCTGGCCGCGCTGGCGGCCGCCGCGATGCTGCCGGCAAATACCGAACGCCAGCCAGCCGATACGGGAGCAGCGATCGAGGCAAGCGGGCTGCAGCGGCTCTCCGGCGAGTATCTGGCGGCCGCGGTCGCCGATCCGCTCATCATATTCGATCGCTCCGCCGCCATGGTTCACGCCAACGCCGCCGCCTTCGCCGCCTTCGGCGGGCTGGCTCCGGGGATGTCGCTGGCATTGAAGTTTCGCGCGCCGGAAATGCAGGCGCTGCTCGACGGCATTCTGTCGGGTCAGGTCGCCGCCGATGCGGTCGACTACACCGAGAAGCTGCCGGTGGAGCGGACATATCGGGTCAGCGCGTCCACGGTCGGCCATGCCACCGGCCTTTACGTGCTGGTGTTCAAGGATCAGAGCGAGACGCGTCGCATCGATCGCATGCGAGCCGATTTCATCGCCAATGCCAGCCATGAGCTGCGCACGCCGCTCGCCTCGATCGCCGGCTTCATCGAGACGCTGCGTGGGCCGGCCCGAAACGATCCGGCGGCGCGCGACCAGTTCCTGCAGATCATGCAGAACCAGACCGGCCGCATGGCCCGCCTGATCGACGATCTGCTCTCGCTGTCGCGGTTGGAGATGAAACCCTATCTGAGGCCGGGCACGGAGGTCGATCTTCGCCAGACGATCGATAGCGTCATCGATTCGCTCGGGCCGCTGGCCGGTGAGAACGGCGTCGTCATCAAGCGGGAGTTCGCCAACGGGCCGCTCGTCGTCCCCGGCGATCGCGACGAACTGTTCCAGGTCTTTGAGAATCTCCTAGAGAACGCCTGCAAATACGGCCAGTCAGGTGGGCACGTCACCGTATCGATCGCCGGCGGCGAGGATAGCCAACAGCCGAGCTTCGACGTCACGATAAGGGACTATGGTCCGGGCATTGCCGAAGAACACATCCCGCGCATCACCGAGCGCTTCTACCGCGTCGATGTCGAAAACAGCCGCACCCAGAAAGGCACCGGGCTTGGCCTTTCGATCGTCAAGCATATATTGACCCGTCATAACGCAAGATTGTCGATCAAGTCGGAAGTCGGCAAGGGCGCGGCGTTCACGGTTCATTTGCCGGCTCGCTGATCGTGTATCGGTTGCCAACCGGGATTTTCTTCTTTCTGTCATGCGGTTCGCGTATCAGCGACGGATTGAGGGAACGCACCAGCCGGCACAAACCGGGAAGGCATATCCATGCAGTCCGTCCATATCGCCAGTGCCTATGATGAAGAGCTGAAGTTCCTGTCGAAGCGCATCGCTGCGATGGGCGGCCATGCCGAGCGCATGGTCGAACAGGCGGTCGCGGCCCTGGTGAACGTCGACCATGGCCTCGCGCAGAAGGTCATCCAGGACGATCTCGTCCTCGACGAAGGACAGCGCGAGATCGACGACAAGGCTATCATCATCATCGCCAGGCGCCAGCCGATGGCGACGGACCTGCGCGAGATCGTCGGCGCGATCCGCATCTCGGCCGATATCGAGCGCGTCGGCGACCTGGGCAAGAACGTCGCCAAGCGCGTGGCCTCGGTCGACGGCCGCCAGCCGAATAGCCTTTTCCGCGGCCTGGAGGCCCTTGCCAATCTGGCGCTGACGCAGCTCAAGGAAGTGCTCGACGTCTATGCCTCGCGCTCGGTAGAGAGGATCGGCCTCGTGCGCGACCGGGACGACCAGATCGACGCCATGTACACCTCGCTGTTCCGCGAGCTTTTAACCTACATGATGGAAGATCCGCGCAACATCACGCCCTGCACGCATCTTCTGTTTTGCGCCAAGAACATCGAGCGCATCGGCGACCACGCGACCAACATCGCCGAGACGATCTATTACATCGTCACCGGCGACCAGATGCCGGCCGATCGGCCGAAAGGCGACAAGACCGACAAGGTCGTGCTTCCCGCCACGGTGCCGGCTAAGTGAACCGGCGCCTCTCGAACGGCTTCCTGATTTAGGGTAAGCTCCTCCAGACACAGCGATTTTGTCAGTCGCAGTCTCGGGAGGTTTGCGATGGAACAAGTTCGGAACCTGACCCCGGCCCCAACGTCGGGCATCATTGCATCCAGCGTCTATTCGGGCGGCAAGCGCGTCGCCGACATCGCCGTCGAACAAGCCGGCGAATGGGCGGCAAAACCTGGCCATGTCGTCTGGATCGGCCTGCTCGAGCCCGATCGCAACCTGCTGCTCCGGGTGCAGGCGCAATTCCACCTGCATGATTTGGCGATCGAGGATGCCGAGCATCCGCATGCACGCCCGAAGATCGAGCAATATGGCGACGCCCTCTTCATCGTCGCCCGCACCGCGCAATTGATCGACGGCCGCGTCACGTTCGGCGAGACGCATCTGTTCGTCGGCACCGGCTACATCGTCAGCGTCCGGCACGGCCCGTCGACCTCCTACGCCGCCGTGCGCCAGCACTGGGAGAGCTGCCCGCATTCGCTCGCCAAGGGCGAGGACTTCGTCCTCTACGCCATCCTCGATTTCATCGTCGACAATTACATGCCGGTGCTGGAGCAGATCGAGGACGAGGTCGAGGCGATCGAGGACAAGGTGCTTTTGAAGCCGATGACCGGTTCCGATATCGAGCGGCTTTACATGCTGCGCCGCGATCTGCTGCGCCTGCGCAATGCGGCGCTGCCGCTGGTCGAGGTCTGCCGTCGGCTGACCAGTGCCGAGCTGCCGCAGATCCATGCCGCCATGCATCCGCTGTTTCGCGACGTGACCGACCACATCCGCACCGTGCAGGAAAAGATCGACTCACTGCGCGAGGTTCTGGCCTTCGCCTTCGAAGCCAGTCTGCTGGTCGGGCAGAGCCAGGAAACCGCAATATCCAAGAAGCTCGCCTCATGGGCCGCCATTCTGGCGGTGCCCACGGCCTTCGCAGGCATCTACGGCATGAACTTCTCCGACATGCCGGAACTGAAGATGGAATACGGCTATCCAATCATCCTGCTGGTGATGGCCGCGATCTGCTCGTTCCTGTACTGGCGGTTCAAGAAGAATGGGTGGCTGTGAAATATGGGAGCAAGGGAGTAGGGCAGTAAGGGAGTAGGTAATAGGGAGCGACTGACTGCGAAACGTAGCGCATGAAGCGCTCTTTCCCCTACTCCCCTACTGCCTTACTCCCCTATTCCCCTATCTTGCCCGCCGCCGCTCCCCCGCCGGCTGGAACGCCACCCGGGAATGATACTTGCAATAGGGTCCCGTTTCGGCGGCGTCGTTGCCGCAGAAGTTGAAGTCTTCCGACAGCGGATCGCCGTTCGGCCATTTGCAGGTGCGTTCGGTCAGCTCGACGAGCTGCAGATGCCGCGAGATCGGCACGACCACGTTCTCGACCGGTCGGATATAGTGGCGCGCGACCGGCTCGGCGTCGAACTGCACCTGCAGCGCGGTGGCGCCGATGGTGGCCGTCACGTGACGCGTAGCACTTGCGGCGCGGGTCACCGATTTCTGCATCGTGGCGCCTTGCGTCGCCTTTTTCTGGCGCGCCGGGGCGGCCGTCGCCCGACCGCGGCCCGAAAGCTTCAGGCGGTGCACCTTGCCGATGACAGCGTTGCGGCTCACTCCGCCAAGCTGTGCGGCAATCTGGCTGGCGCTCAGGCCCTCCGACCACAGTTTCCTGAGAAGTTCTACCCGCTCGTCAGTCCAGTTCATGGGGCCGCGCTCCTGCTGAGGCGTGCGGTAGTCAGAATCCATTCCCGACCCGGCTCTCGCCGGGCAAACGACACCACATATACCGGGTGATTAGGTCCGCCGCACGAAATCTAGTTATTTCTCGACTACAAATACCTTATACGCTGACTCGGTGACAAGAGTCCCCAGGGCAACACGATTCGGTTTTTTCGGTTTTCCCCAACTTGCCGGTCTACTTATGAGCCGGCGTGGCGTCGGAGGTTCGCCACGCGCTTCTGCGTGACGTTTTCGTTGACTTCATGGCCGAAAAACATGATAAGCCGCAAAGGCCGCCGCATTGGCGGCTTTTTTGATTTCCGGTTCCGGAGACGCATATAATGAGCGGTTCGGCGCTTTACGAGACCTTTGCTCGCGCCCCCCTGGCTTTCGACCGCGGGGAGGGGACCTGGCTGGTCACCGACAAGGGCGAGCGATATCTCGACTTCGCGGGCGGCATCGCGGTGAATTCGTTGGGCCACAGCCACCCGCATCTGGTGGCGGCGCTCACCGAGCAGGCTGCCAAGCTGTGGCACGTCTCCAACCTCTATGAGATCCCGGAACAGCGCCGGCTGGGCGAGCGGCTGGCCGAAGCGACCTTCGCAGACAAGGTGTTCTTCACCAATTCCGGTGCCGAGGCGCTGGAATGCGCCATCAAGACGGCCAGGCGCTATCAATTCGTCAAGGGCCATCCCGAGCGTTTCCGCATCATCACGTTCGAGGGTGCCTTTCACGGCCGCACGCTGGCGACGATCGCCGCCGGCGGCCAGTACAAATATCTCGAAGGCTTCGGCCCGAAGGTCGAGGGGTTCGACCAGGTGGCTTTCGACGACATCGACGCCGCGGAAAAGGCGATTACGCCGGAGACCGCGGCGATCCTGATCGAGCCGGTGCAAGGCGAGGGCGGCATACGGCCGGTGCCGACGCAGTCCTTGAAGCGGCTGCGGCAACTCTGCGACAAGCATGGCCTGCTTTTGATCTTCGACGAGGTCCAGTGCGGCATCGGCCGCACCGGCAAGCTGTTCGCGCATGAATGGACAGGCGTCACGCCCGACCTGATGGCGATCGCCAAGGGCATAGGCGGCGGCTTTCCGATGGGCGCCTGCCTTGCCACCGACGAGGCGGCGACCGGCATGACGGCCGGCGTGCACGGCACCACCTTCGGCGGCAATCCGTTGGCGATGGCCGTCGGCAACGCCGTGCTCGACATTGTCCTGGCCGACGGCTTCCTCGAGGACGTGCAGCGCAAGGCGCTGCTTCTGAAGCAGGGCCTTGCGGCGGTGGCCGATGAATTCCCCGACGTCATCGAGGGCATCAGGGGAACCGGCCTTATGCTCGGCCTGAAATGCGCCATGCCCAACACCAAGGTGAACATGGCGCTGCGCGACCAGCACCTGCTTGCCGTGCCGGCGGGCGACAACGTCATCCGCCTCCTGCCGCCGCTCACCGTCACCGACGAGGAGATCGGCGAGGCGCTGGAGCGCATTCGCGGCGGCGCCAAGAGCCTGACCGACGCGATTGCGGCCGAAGCCGCCAAATAATTTCTGGAACCTGCCGATGAGTGTTCGCCACTTCACCGATCTATCCGCCGTTTCCGCAGGCGACCTGCGCATCATGCTGGACGACGCGGTGGCGCGAAAGACCAGGCTCAAGGCGGGCGAGCGTTCAAAACCGCTCGATGGCAAGGTGCTGGCCATGATCTTCGACAAGCCGTCGACGCGCACGCGCGTTTCCTTCGATGTCGGCATGCGCCAGCTCGGCGGCGAGACCATCATGCTGACCGGCACCGAGATGCAGCTCGGCCGGTCGGAGACGATCGCCGACACGGCAAAGGTGCTGTCGCGTTACGTCGACGCCATCATGATCCGCACCACCTCGCATGACCGGCTGCTGGAGCTCACCGAGAGCGCCACCGTTCCGGTGATCAACGGGCTGACCGACGACACGCACCCCTGCCAGCTCATGGCCGACATCATGACCTTTGAGGAACATCGCGGGCCGGTGGCCGGCAAGACCTTCGCCTGGACCGGCGACGGCAACAATGTGCTGCATTCGCTCCTGGAAGCCTCGGCTCGGTTCCGCTTCAATCTCAATGTCGCGGTGCCGGAAGGCAGCGAGCCGTTCGAGAAATATGTCGACTGGTCGAAAGCCAATGGCGGCAAGGTCCGGTTTTCCAGGTCCGCCGAGGAGGCCGTCGACAAGGCCGACTGCGTCGTCACCGACAGCTGGGTCTCGATGGGCCAAGAGCATCGCGCCCGCGGCCACAACGTCTTCCTGCCCTATCAGGTCAATGCGGCGCTGATGGCAAAGGCCAAGGCCGATGCTTTGTTCATGCACTGCCTGCCGGCGCATCGCGGCGAGGAGGTCACCGACGAGGTGATCGACGGGCCGCATTCGGTGGTCTTCGACGAGGCCGAGAACCGGTTGCACGCCCAGAAGGCGGTGCTGGCCTGGTGCCTGGGCGCTTGAGAAGGGCCGACCTGACCGCTTCCGGCCCGATCGGGCTCAACTTGATCTGGGGATATGTGATGCCTATTTGCGGGCCATCACGTAAATTGAACGCGCTTCGACGCATGCGGCTCATCGGGTTGCATGGCTGCGCCCCGGAGTTTTGTCATGTTGGAAACCCAGACCTTGGCTGAGCATAAACCCCAACTCGGTGAATTTGGCTTCGCCGGCGACGATCACGTCGTGCCTTACGAGGTCGCGCCGCTCGATGTGCGCGGCCGTACCGTGCAGCTCGGGCCGATGCTCGACGCTATTTTGAGCCGCCACAATTACCCAGAGCCGGTCGCCCGCCTGCTGGCGGAAGCCTGCGTGCTCACCGTGCTGCTCGGCACCTCGCTGAAGTTCGAAGGCAAGTTCATCCTGCAGACCCGCACCGACGGTCCGGTCGACATGCTGGTGGCCGATTTCACCACGCCGCATGCGCTGCGCGCCTATGCGCGTTTCGATGCCGACCGGCTGCAGGCGCTGACCGCCGCCGGCGAGACCTCGCAGCAGACGCTGCTCGGCAACGGCGTCCTGGCTCTAACCATCGACCAGGGCACGCATACGCAGCGCTACCAGGGCATCGTCCAGCTCGACGGCACCTCGCTGGAGGATGCCGCGCGTACCTATTTCCGGCAGTCGGAGCAGATCCCGACCGAGATCAAGATGTCGGTCGCCAAGCTGGTCACGCCCGGCCCGGCGGGCGCACGCGAGCAGTGGCGCGCCGGCGGCATCCTGGCGCAATTCCTGCCGCAATCGCCGGAGCGCATGCGCGTTCCCGATATTTCCGGTGGCGACGGCGATCCGCGTGACGTTGCGGACCACCCGGCCGACAATTCCTGGCAGGAGTTGCTGGCGCTGCTCGGCACGATCGAGCCGACCGAGTTGATCGACCCGACGGTGGGCGCCGAGCGGCTGCTTTACCGGCTGTTCCACGAACATGGCGTGCGCGTCTTCCGCGGCGTGCCGGTCGCCGACCAGTGCTCCTGCTCGCGCGACAAGATCCGCGGCATTCTCGAAGGCTTTTCGGCCCAGGAGATCAAGGACTCGACCGAGGACGGCGGCATCCACGTCGCCTGCGAGTTCTGCTCGACGCAATACGACTTCGACCCGGCCGAGTTCGCGAAGTAGCGTCTTTACCTTCTCCCCGTTCCACGGGGAGAAGGTGCCCGAAGGGCGGATGAGGGGCAACGCCTTGGTTGGTGGTGATAGCGACACGCTGGCGACGCGGTCGTCTGCCTCAAAAAATCTCAGAAATTTGGCGCTGCCCCTCATTGCCCTGCCGGGCATTTCTCCCCGTGGAACGGGGAGAAAGACGCTAATCGCCGACGCCTAATTCACCGTGCGCCTTGTCCCCGGCATATCGAGCGAGAAAGCCGGAATGGCGATATCGAACGTCTCGCCGCGGCCGTTGCGCATCGTGTAATGGCCGACCATGATGCCCGACGGCGTCGAGAGCGGGCAGCCCGAGGTGTACTGGTAGCTGTCGCCAGGATTGAGTTCCGGCTGGTCGCCGACGACGCCGGCGCCGCGCACCTCCTCGACCCGGCCTCGACCATCGGTGATGTGCCAGTAGCGCGACACAAGCTGCACGAACTCGTCGGAGCGGTTGTCGATCGTCACCTGATAGCCCCAGACATAGCGGTTCTCGGACGGATCGGAGCGGTCCTCCAGATAGAAGGGCCTGACTAGCACTTCGATGTTGCGCGTCACTGCGCGATACATGGGCCACTCCGGTTGCCGCTGCAGAACATTCGTTGCGCTTCGCTGTTGGGCGCGCAACGCCGACCATCCTGCCAGCCTTGTAGCGCACGTGCCGAAAAACAATGTCATTTAAGTGACACATGACAATGTTGGTGTGCACAAACCGTGCCGGGCGACTCGGGCGCTCTGTAACTAATGAAATGGGCGCATGCGGCCGAGAGCAATTCCAGGAAAAGTGTGAGCAGTTTTCCGTCCGGAATTGCGTGAAAACAAAGAGATAGAGAGTGACCAGATCTCGATGGAACTGACTATCGCAGCCGGCCTGGCTTCGTCAGCCCTTCTTCTGTCCAATCTCACCAGCATCCTGCTCGCCGCGTCGCGGCTGAAATGGCGGCATGTCATTGCGCCGCCCGTCGGCGCACAGCCGGTCTCGATCATCGTGCCGTCGCGCGGCGTCGAGCCGTTCACACAGGAGACCCTGCAGCGCGCCTTCTCGCTCGATTGGCCGCTCTACGAGCTGATCTTCTGCGTTGCGCATGCCGAAGACCCGGTGGTCAAGCTGATCGATGCGGCGATCGCGCGCTATCCGAAGGTGCCTGCGCGACTCCTGATCGGCGACGATCGCGTCAGCGCCAACCCCAAGCTCAACAACTGCATCAAGGGCTGGCAGGCTGCGCGGCACGATTGGGTGGTCCTCGCCGATTCCAATGTTCTGATGCCGAAGGACTATATTCAGCACCTGATGGCGGCATGGCGCCCGGATACCGGCCTCGTCTGCTCGACGCCGATCGGCTCGCGGCCGGATGGGTTTTGGGCCGAAGTCGAATGCGCCTTCCTCAACACGCTGCAGGCGCGCTGGCAGTATGCCGGCGAGGCGCTTGGGCTCGGCTTCGCCCAAGGCAAGAGCATGCTGTGGAACAAGCCGATGCTCGATGCCAATGGCGGTATCCAGGCTTTGGCCGCCGAGATCGCCGAGGACGCGGCCGCCACCAAGCTGGTCAACAGCCTGGGCCTGCGCGTCAATCTCGTCGCTTCGCCTTTCGAGCAGCCGCTCGGCCAGCGCCGGCTCGCCGAGATCTGGTCGCGCCAGGCGCGCTGGGCGCGGCTACGCCGCGTCACCTTCCCGCTGTTCTTCGCGCCGGAGATCCTGACCGGCGCTGCGGTGCCGCTGCTGCTGGCGCTGATTGCGGCGGCAAGCGCCGGCGTCAGCCTGCCCACGACGGCCTTGGGCGTGCTGGCGATCGCCTACCTGCCGGAATGCCTCCTGGCCTTTGCGAAGGGCTGGTACCTGTCGCCGCGCAGCGTCACCGCGATGCTCGTGCGCGATGCCCTGCTGCCCGCCATCTGGGCGCGCGCCTGGTTCGGCGGCGCCGTCGAATGGCGCGGCAACGCCATGACCATCCGCACCAAGGCGATGACCGAACTGGAAGAGCTTGCCTAATGCATGTCGCGCAAAAGTGTGCAGCGGTTTTGCGATAACGACATGCATGAAAACAAAGCCTTAAAGCGCGTCGCCTGAATCCGCTTCAGCGCGACGCGCTTTAAAGTCCTGTGTAGTGACGGTCGCCGCTACAGGTCTTATTTGGCCGCCTTCAGCGCCTGCTCGATGTCCTCCAGCAGGTCGTCGGCGTCCTCCAGGCCGACGGAGAGCCTGAGCGTGCCCGGCCCGATGCCGAGCTCGGCCCGCGCGTCGTCGCTCAGATTCTTGTGCGTGGTCGTCGCCGGATGGGTGATCAGGCTCTTGGCGTCGCCGAGATTGTTCGAGATCAGCACGATGTCGAGCGCGTTCTGAAAGGCGAAGGCCGCCTGCTTGCCGCCCTTGACGTCGAGGCAGATCAGCGTCGAGCCACCCGACATCTGCTTCTTGACGACATCCGCCTGCGGATGATCGGCCCGGCCCGGATAGATGACGCGGGCTATCTCCGATCGGCCGGCGAGGAAATCCGCGATCTTGCCGGCGCTCTCGGTCTGCTGGCGCACGCGCAGCGGCAGCGTCTCCAGGCCTTTCAACAGCGTCCAGGCGTTGAACGGCGACAGGCTGGGACCGGTGTGGCGGAAGTAGTCGTGCAGGTTTTCGTCGATCCATTTCTTGTCGGACAGGATGACGCCGCCGAGGCAGCGGCCCTGGCCGTCTATGTGCTTGGTCGCCGAATAGACGACAATATGGGCGCCGAGCTGCAGCGGCTTCTGCTGCAGCGGCGTGGCGAAGACATTGTCGACGATCACGCGCGCGCCGATGGAATTGGCGAGCTTGGCAACCGCGGCGATGTCGACCACTTCCAGCGTCGGATTGGTTGGGCTTTCGAGGAAGAACAGCTTGGTGTTCGGCCTTATCGCCTTTTCCCAATTGGCGATGTCGGTGCCGTCGACCAGCGTCGCCTGGATGCCGTAGCGCGGCGCCAGCGTCTCGACCACCCAGCGACAGGAGCCGAACAGGGCGCGCGCCGCAACGATATGGTCGCCGGCCTTGGCGCTGCAGAGCAACGCGGCCGAGACGGCCGCCATGCCGGAAGCGGTGGCGCGGGCATCCTCGGCGCCTTCGAGCGCGCACATGCGCTTTTCGAACATGTCGACCGTCGGGTTGGCGTAGCGCGAATAGATGAAACCGGGCTCCTCGCCCTTGAAGCGGGCTTCCGCGGCTTGCGCGGTCTCATAGACATAGCCCTGGGTGAGGTACATCGCCTCGGATGTCTCGCCGAAGCCGGAACGCAGCGTTCCGCCATGCACGAGTGCCGTCTGAGGTTTCCAGTTGCGCTTCTTGGTGCTCATAGCCCTGCTTCCAGACACAAAAAAACCGGCCGCGAAGTCGCAACCGGTCCATATAGCCTTGCGGCTCGACGGTCCTTTAGCGACTTGTTTAACGTGGCTGCAAGCCGACCGGCCAAATCACCACGGGATAACGACGCTTTAAACCCGCGCCGCGCTTGCGTCAATTGCCGGCTTCATTAAGAGGTTTGTACCAGCAGAGCGGAGTAAGACTTTGCGGCAGACAGGCATTCTTCCCGACCAGGATATTTCCGCGCTGTTCCAGTCCAGTGCGCTGAAGTCGCCGCGCGCGCTGGACACCAACCAGATCCAGCCGGCCAGCCTTGACCTGAGGCTCGGCGACACGGCCTTCCGCGTGCGAGCCTCCTTCCTGCCCGGCCCCGATCATCGGGTAGCCGACAAGCTCGAGCGGCTGAAGTTGCATGAATTCAGCCTCGCCGAGGGCGCCGTGCTGGAGACGGGTTGCGTCTACATCGTGCCGCTGCTCGAAAGCCTGGCGCTGCCCTCGAATGTGTCCGCTTCCGCCAATCCCAAGAGCTCGACCGGGCGGCTCGACATCTTCACCCGGGTGATGACCGATCGCGGCCACGAGTTCGACAAGATCGCCGCCGGCTATCACGGGCCGCTCTATCTCGAAGTCAGCCCGCGCACCTTCCCGATCGTCGTGCGGGCCGGCTCGCGGCTGTCGCAGATCCGTTTCCGCACCGGCAACGCGGTGCTTTCGGAGAGCGAGTTGCGCGACCTTCACCGCGCCGAGATGCTGGTCGCCACCGAGCCGCCCAATATTTCAGGCGGCGGCATCGCGCTCTCCATCGACCTCGACGGCGACAAGGACGGCCTTGTCGGCTATCGCGGCAAGCACCACACCGGCCTGGTCGATGTCGACAAGCGCGCCGCGCAGGATGTCGTCGATTTCTGGGAGCCGATCTACAAGAGCGGCGCCGGCGAACTCGTGCTCGACCCCGACGAATTCTACATCCTGGTCTCGCGCGAAGCGGTGCACGTGCCGCCGCTCTACGCCGCCGAGATGACGCCTTTCGATCCGTTGGTCGGCGAGTTCCGCGTCCACTATGCCGGCTTCTTCGACCCAGGCTTCGGCCACTCCGCCGCCGGCGGCAGCGGCAGCCGCGCTGTGCTCGAAGTGCGCAGCCACGAGGTGCCGTTCATCCTCGACCACGGCCAGATCGTCGGCCGTCTCGTCTACGAGCACATGCTGCAGCGCCCGCAGGCTCTTTACGGCACCGACCTGGGATCGAACTACCAGGCGCAGGGCCTGAAGCTCTCCAAGCATTTTCGCGCCGCGCGCTAAGGTCTGAGCTGCTGATCTCCCCCTTGGGGGAGATCACGCTCTCACAGCGCCTTCACCGCCACCTTGACCGGCTTTTCGATCTCCAGCGGGTTGCGCAGCGGCAGGCCGAAATCCTGCGCTTCGATCTCGAACGTGTCGCCGGCCTCGGTCCTGATGCCATCGGCGAAGGACAGCGTCGCGGTGCCGAACATGTGCACATGCACGTCGCCCGGCTGGCGGAAGGCCGAATATTTGAAATGATGGTGCTCGAGATTGGCGATGGTGTGCGACATGTTCGCTTCGCCGGACAGGAACGGCTTTTCCCACAAAAGCTTGCCGTGGCGCCAGATGCGCGATCCGCCGCGGATGTCGGCCGGCAGGTCGCCGATCAGGATCTCCGGACCGAACGAAGCGTTGCGCAGCTTGGAGTGGGCGAGGAACAGATAGTTCACCCGCTCCGTCACGTGGTCGGAGAATTCGTTCGATAGCGTGAAGCCGACGCGGAACGGCGCGCCGTCATCGCCGATGACATAGATGCCGGCGATCTCCGGCTCCTCGCCGCCGTCCTGCGCAAAGGCCGGCGACATCAGGGGCGCGCCGGGGGCCACCGCCATCGTGCCGTTGCCTTTGTAGAACCATTCCGGCTGCACGCCGACCTGTCCCTTGGCGGGCTTGCCGCCTTCCAGCCCCATGCGGAACATCTTCATGGAATCGGTGAGCTCCTCCTCGCCGCCCTCGCTGAGCTTCTTGTGCATGGAATCGCGCGTCGCCGCGGAGCCGAGATGCGTCAGGCCGGTGCCGGTGAGATGCAGATGCGCGGGATCGGGGTGGTTGATCGGCGACACCAGCCTGCCCCTCTTGTAGGCGGCATCGAGATCGACTGTCTCGCCATAGCCCTTGCGCTCGATCAGCGCTTCGAGCCCGGTGCCGGTGCGCGCGGCCTCCATCGCCAGCGAATAGACGCTGCGCGCGCCGTTGATGATCCTTGTCTTGCCGCCGCCGTTGCGGGCGACGACGCGGATCGTCTCGGCGTCGTCGAGGATCTGGGAGATCAGCATGTTGAAATCCTCTCTCATTTTGCCGGCCGCCCGCGGGCAAGCCTTGACTGGCGCGGCGCGGAGCAATCCCCGCCACGGTTGAAACGCTTCGTCCGGATTGCGTTCGCGAGCCTGGGTCCTTGCTGGACTCTCGGCGCCGACGGGTTGCCGGCAGCTTCGCGATCTGAAACCCGTATGCCTCCTTAAATCCGCTTCCGGCCTTCAGGCCTTGTTCTTGTTGTAGACGTCGAAGATCACGGCGCCGAGCAGCACCAGGCCCTTGACCACCTGTTGCCAGTCGACATTGACGCCCATGATCGACATGCCGTTGTTCATCACGCCCATGATGAAGCCGCCGACCACGGCGCCGATCACCTGTCCGACGCCGCCCATCGCCGAGGCGCCGCCGATGAAGACGGCCGCGATGACGTCGAGCTCGCTGCCGAGACCCGCTGCCGGCACCGCTTGGCCGAGGCGCGCCGCGATGATCAGGCCGCCCAGCGCCGAAAGCACGCCCATGTTGATGAAGACCAGCAGCGTCAGCCTCTCGGTATTGATGCCCGAGAGCTGCGCGGCCTTGGCGTTGCCGCCCATGGCGTAGATGCGGCGGCCAATGGTCATGCGCTTGGTGACGAAGACGAACAGCGAGATCAGCACGCCCATCACCAGGAGCACGACCGGCAGGCCCCTGTAGCTCGCGAACTGGAAGACCAGGAACAGCGCCAGCGCGCTGCCGACCAGCGTCTTGACGACGAACAGCGGGAAGGGCTCCGCCTCATAGCCATGCCGCTCGCGCTTGCGCCGCGTCCTGAAGCCGAAATAGGCATAGGCGAGCACCGCGACCAGACCCAGCACGATCGTCGTCATATGCAGCGTCAAGCCGCTGCCGACGATGGTCTTGCCGGCGGCATTCACCGTCGGCGGGATCAGCATCAGCGGGCCGATTACGTCCGGGATGAAGCCGGAGCTCAGCGCCTTGAAGTCGGGCGGAAGCGGGCCGACCGAAGAGCCGCCGCCGAGCAGCGCCTGGCAGATGCCGCGGAAGATCAGCATGCCCGCCAGCGTCACGATGAAGCTCGGTATCTTGTGATAGGCGATCCAGTAGCCTTGCGCGGCGCCGATGAGGCCGCCGACGATCAAGCAGATGATCGAAACCACCAGCGGATTCGAGAATATCCCGAGCGGCCAGATCACCATCATCATCGCGGCGAGCGCGCCGATGAAACCGGCGACCGATCCCACGCTGAGATCGATATAGCCGGAGACGATGACCAGCAGCATGCCCAGCGCCATCACGATGATGAACGAGTTCTGCTGCACCAGATTGCTCAGGTTGACCGGTTTGAACAGCGTTCCCGACGTCGTGTACTGGAAGAACAGCATGATGACGATCAGCGCGATGATCAGGCCGTATTCGCGCAGATTCGTCGTCAGCGCCGAGACGGCGACGCGCTGTCCCTGCTTGACGTCCTCGGCGACGCCGCTTTGCGGCGCGGGAGCGCTGTCTGTGCTCATGATGCTTTTCCTTCTCCGCGAACGATGGCGCGCATGATTTTTTCCTGGCTTGCGTCGCTTGCCGCCATTTCGCCGACGATACGCCCTTCATTCATGACATAGATGCGGTCGGAGATACCGAGCAGTTCAGGCATTTCCGACGAGATGACGATGATCGCTTTGCCCTCGGCGGCGAGGCGCGCGATGATCGTATAGATTTCGTACTTCGCGCCGACGTCAATGCCGCGGGTCGGCTCGTCCATGATCAAAACCTCCGGATCGGCGAACAGCCATTTGGACAGCACGACCTTCTGCTGGTTGCCGCCCGAGAGGTTGCCGGTGAGCTGGTAGACGCTGGAGGCGCGGATATTGGTCTTCTTGCGATAGTCGTTGGCGACGCTCATCTCGCGCATGTCGTCGATGACGCCGCGGCTCGAAACGCCGCCCAGATTGGCCAAAGTCACATTGTGCTTGATGTGGTCGATGAGGTTGAGGCCGTAGGTCTTGCGGTCCTCGGTGACATAGGCGATGCGGTTCTCCACCGCCTTGCTCACTGTCGAAAGATCGAGCGGCTTGCCCCTGAGCAGCACCTCGCCGCTGATGCGCCGACCGTAGGTGCGGCCGAACAGGCTCATAGCGAATTCGGTACGGCCGGCGCCCATCAGCCCGGCGATGCCGACAACCTCGCCCTTGCGCACATTGATATTGATGTTCTTGATCACCTGCCGCTCGGCATGGATCGGGTGGTAGACCGACCAGTCCTTGACCTCGAAGATGACCTCGCCGATCTTCGGCTCGCGCGGCGGGTAGCGGTCGTCGAGCGAGCGGCCGACCATCGAGGTGATGATGCGGTCTTCCGAGATGTCCTTCCTCGGCAGGGTCTCGATGGTGCGCCCGTCGCGGATCACCGTCACCTTGTCGGCGACGCGGTTCACCTCGTTGAGCTTGTGCGAGATCAGGATCGAGGTCATGCCCTGGCGCTTGAACTCGAGCAGGAGGTCGAGCAGCGCCTGGCTGTCCTTTTCGCTGAGCGACGCCGTCGGCTCGTCGAGGATCAGAAGCTTCACTTCCTTGCTCAGCGCCTTGGCGATCTCGACCAGCTGCTGCTTGCCGACGCCGATGTCGGTGATCAGCGTCTTGGGGTCTTCCTTGAGGCCGACCTTTTTGAGCAGGGCGCTGGTGCGCGTCTCGTTGGCGTCCCAGTCGATGACGCCGTAGCTGGCGTGCTCGTTGCCGAGGAAGATGTTTTCTGCGATCGACAGCATCGGCACCAGGGCAAGCTCCTGGTGGATGATGACGATGCCGATATGCTCGCTGTCGTGAATGCCTTTGAAATTGCATTCCTGGCCGCGGAAGATGATCTGGCCGTCATAGGTGCCGGACGGATAGACGCCCGACAGCACCTTCATCAGCGTCGACTTGCCGGCGCCGTTCTCGCCGACGATGGCATGGATCTCACCTTCCTCGACGCTGAGATTGACGTTCGACAACGCCTTCACGCCGGGAAACGTCTTGGTGATGTCGCGCATCTCCAAAATCGTCGAGGCCATCAGGATCTGCTCCCTGGCGCACGGCTCCCAATCGGCATCGATCGTGGAAAGGCCTGTGCGCAAAATCAACATGCTGCGGCGGCTTCGCGTTGCGGATCGGCGCGTGACGCTGCGGAAGCCGGCAAAAACAATACCGGGGTCGGCTCTGAACGAAAAGGGGCCCTGCGTTGCGCAGGACCCCTCCCTTCGAGGCTGGATTACTTCAGCTCGTCGGCCTTGATGTAGCCGGAGTCGACGACCTGCGCCTGATAGTTCGACTTGTCGACCTCATGCGGCGTCAACAGGATCGAGGGAACGACCTTGACGTCGTTGTTGTAGGTCTTTTCGTCGAGGCCGTCCGGCTTGCCGCCGGAGAGCACCTTGTCGACCAGCTGCACGGTGGCCTTGGCCAGTTCGCGGGTGTCCTTGAACACGGTCGAATACTGCTCGCCCGAGATGATCAGCTTGACCGAGGCGGTTTCGGCGTCCTGGCCGGTCACGATCGGCCAGGGCTGCGCTTCGGTGCCGTAGCCGACGGCGCGCAGCGAGGCGGTGATGCCGCGCGACAGGCCGTCATACGGCGACAGAACGCCATCGACGCGGCTGCCGTCCGAATAGTTGGCCGAAAGCAGGTTGTCCATGCGCGCCTGGGCGGTGGCGGCGAGCCAGCGCAGCGTGCCGACCTTGTCCATGCCCGTCTGGCCGGATTTGATCTTGATCGAGCCGTCATCGATCAGCGGCTGCAGGACCGACATGGCGCCGTTGTAGAAGAAGAAGGCGTTGTTGTCGTCCGGCGAGCCGCCGAACAGCTCGACGTTCCACGGCTTGGTGTTCGGGAAACGCTCCTTGAGGCCCTTGACCAGCGAGTTCGCCTGGATGACGCCGACGCCGAAATTGTCGAAGGTGGTGTAGTAGTCGACATTGCCCGTCTTCTTGATCAGGCGGTCGTAGGCGACGACGACGACGCCTGCGTCATTGGCCTTCTGCAGCGCGTCGGCCATGGTGGTGCCGTCGATCGAAGCGATGATCAGCGCCTTCGGGCCCTTGGTGATTTCGTTTTCCAGCTGGCTGAGCTGGTTCGGGATATCGTCCTGCGCATACTGCAGGTCGACGGTGTAGCCGAGCGCTTCGAGCTGGGACTTGACGGCGTCGCCGTCGTTGATCCAGCGCTGCGAGGTCTTGGTCGGCATCAGCACGCCGACGAGACCCTTGTCGGCGGCATGCGCCGAATAGGTCATGGCGGCGATGCCAAGGGCCGCGACGGCGGCCAGCGTCTTGATGATCTTCACGATTACTCTCCCTGGTTGATGGACGCGACACCTCGGGGCTTCGCGGGCCGCGCAACCGAACAGGTGCGCTGGCGCGCCACTGTCGGCTTTATCGATCTCCGGTATCCTCCCAATCGGCCCCGCGGCGCAGTTTAAATCGATACGAATTTGCTCGTTGCCGACCGTTGCGCCTCGGAACGCGCGAAGGGTGGGTCCCTTTGACATAACTGTCAAATGCGATCTTTGCTGGTTGCTATATCGAAACTGATATAGCTTAAGGAGCTGATAGAACCCGGACAAGAGACCGAAAACCATGGCGGCATTGCGCGATCCCGATGCGATTTCAGGGAGTTACGAGAAGTTGCCGGGAGATGGCGAGACGCTGCTGCGCAGCGGCCTCAGTCTTCGCCATATGCGCATGATCACCGCCCTGGACGATCACGGACGGGTGAGCGCCGCCGCCCAGGTCATGAACATCTCCCAGCCGGCCGCCTCGCGCATGATCGCCGAGATGGAGGCGGTGCTCGACGTGAAGTTGTGCGAACGGCTGCCGCGCGGCGTGACGCTGACCCCTTTTGGCCAGGCGCTCGCCCGCCGTGCCCGCTCCATTTTGCTCGAGATGCGGGAGGCCGACCGAGAGATTTCCGAGCTCAAGGCCGGCAAGGGCGGCTCGGTCTTCCTCGGCGCGGTGACGGCGCCGGCGATCGAATTGGCCGTGCCGGCGATCCGTGAGATCCGCCGCATCTATCCGCGCATCGAGATCACCATGCAGGTCGAGACCTCGAACGTGCTTGCCCGCGAGCTGATCGCGTCGCGTCACGACTTCATCATCGCCCGCATCCCCGACGACCTCAATCCGCGGCTCTTCGAATCGCGCGTCATCGGCGTCGAGAAGGCCTGCCTCATCGTGCGCCGCGGCCACCCCTTGGCGAGCGGCCGGTTGGTGCGGCTGGAGGAGACGGCGGGCTATGACTGGGTGTTCCAGTCCGGCGGCTCGCCGCTTCGCCAGGCCATGGAAAGCAACTTCTTGAACCGCGACATTCCGCTGCCCGACCGCATCCTCAACACCTCTTCGCTGTTGCTCACCTTGGTGATGGTGGCGCAGTCCGACGCCATCGCGCCGGTCTCGATCCAGGTCGCCAAGTTCATCCAGGGCGGCGACGGGCTGGCCGGCGCCATCGATGTCGTGCAGACCGAGTTCGACATCGAGGTCCGGCCCTACAGCCTGATCACGGTCAAGAATCGCGTGCTCTCGCCCGCCGCCAAAATGCTGCACGACTTCATCCTGCGCGAAGTGGGGTAATGGAACGAGAATGCTACTTGTGCGTTCAAACCGATCGGCCGCTCGCTGGAGCCCGTTGCGGGTGAGGGAAGGCTGCCGATGCTCAACAGCTCGGGAGGTTTCGATGGAACGTCGGTTGTTTCTGACTGGAATGCTTGGGGTTGCGGGGGCGGCAGCGCTTGCAAGCCTGGCCGGACCAGCCAAGGCGGTTGCCGGCATCCCCAAAGGCAACGGGATTCTCGATGAATTGGACAAGCCGGATCCGGCCATCTACGAGGAGGATGACCAGGCCGATCTGCTGCAGCCAGCTCAGTATTACCGCCGGCGGTATTACCGTGACCGGTACTACCGCCGCCGCCGTCGGCGCGTTTGGAGACGAGTCTGCCGCCGCTACTGGCGCTATGGCCGGCGTCATGTCCGCTGCTGGCGCCGCCGCGTCTGGATCGGCTTCCGGCTCTAGGCCGATAGCAACTACCTGCCCCGGGGCCTACCGGGTGAATCGCTGACTGGGTCTTGCATGGGTGTGCAAGGCCCAAACGTTCGCTTACAAACAGCCGAATTCACCATCGCGCAAACTGCTCGGCCTGAGGGTCGACCCAATGCAATTGCGCCCCGCGATCCCCGGCAGGCGAT
This sequence comes from Mesorhizobium sp. B2-8-5, assembly GCF_006440675.2. Lineage (NCBI taxonomy): Bacteria > Pseudomonadati > Pseudomonadota > Alphaproteobacteria > Hyphomicrobiales > Phyllobacteriaceae > Mesorhizobium > Mesorhizobium sp. B2-8-5. The sequence goes on along the minus strand of NZ_CP083951.1, from coordinate 6,388,156 downwards.
CCGAATTGGTCGCGCAATTTGGTCCCTTGGTGAGGTCTGACTCAAATCCTTGCGCCGCAAGGTGGAGCGGGTAGCGGGAATCGAACCCGCGCGTTCAGCTTGGGAAGCTGACAAGCTACCATTACATCATACCCGCGTCGGCCACCTCGTTAACATGAGGCCCGGGCTGCAAGCAATCGGCAAAGCAGTGCTGCCAATGAAGGCACCCCCTTGACCTCCAGCAGCGCCGCTTGATGGCGGACAAGCGAATGCGTATTTCTGGGCCACGCTGCCGAATCGGGCGGCTCGAACCGGAGAATGGCCTTGTCCGCACTGACGCGCTTTCTTGGCGACACGCCGCTCAGGGTGTTCCTGAAGCTGCTGGTGGTCTCCTTCCTCGTCGGCCTCGTCATGCATGCCTTCGGCTGGTCGCCGATGGACGTCTTCTATGGCATCCGCCAGTTCTTCGTCGATCTGTGGAATCTCGGCTTCCACGCCATCGACCGCTTCCTGGGCTATATCCTGCTCGGCGCGGCGATCGTGGTGCCCGTGTTCATCCTGCTCAGGATCGCCAGCTACAGGAAATAGCTGGGCGTAGCATCACGCATATCGGGAGGCGACCTCGAACAGGATGGCGTGCCGCGCGGCCAGCGCCGGCACGTCGGTCGAGTAGCCGCCGCCGATGACGCCGCAAAACGGCACGCCCTGCTCACGGAAATGGCCGATGACCATGTCTTCGCGGGCCCTGAGGCCATTGTCGGTGAGCGCCAGCCGGCCGAGCCTGTCCTCAGCATGGACATCCACGCCGGCATTGTAGAAGACGAGGTCCCAGCGCCTTTGCCGGGATAGGTCCGGCAGGATGGCGGCGAGCCCCTCGAGATAGGCGCCGTCGCCGGTGCCGTCCGGCAAGGCGACGTCGAGGTCTGAGGCGATCTTGCGCACAGGGTAATTGCGCTCGCCATGCATGGAAAAGGTGAAGGCGCGAGGCTCGTCCTTCAGGATGTCGGCGGTGCCGTCGCCCTGATGCACGTCGAGGTCGACAACCAGCACATTTTCGACGGCGCCTTCGGCCAGCAGCGCCAGCGAGGCGACGGCGACATCGTTGAAGGTGCAGAAGCCGGCGCCTTGCGCGCGCCTGGCATGATGGCTGCCGCCGGCCGCGTTGCAGGCGATGCCGTGTCTCAGCGCCAGCCTGGCGGCCAGCACCGTGCCCGCGGTGGCAAGCTGCGCCCTCAGCGACACGCGCGGACCGACCGGAAAGCCGATCTCGCGCTCTATTGTCTCCGGCACCTGGCAGGCGATTACCTGATCGACATACTCGGCGGCGTGCGCGAGCTTCAGCCGTGCGGCCGGCGCCGGTTCCGGCATCGAGAGCGCGCCCGGTGCGGCCAGCCCGCGCATATGCAAGGCTTCCATCAAAAGCGGATATTTGCTCATCGGAAAGCGGTGGTTGACGGCGAAGCCGGCGTCATAGTCGGGGTGATGGACGATCTGCAGCGGCATGGATCGGGAGGCCTGCGCCAGCTCTGAGCAATTCCAGGAAAAGTGTGAGACGGTTTTCCGTCCGGAATTGCGTAAGGCCAGCGGAAAATTCGGTTGGCAGTTCGGCGGATGGTGGTTGCGTGGTGCCGGCAAACTGAGGCACATCGGGTTCACGATCAAGCCGCAATCAGCCAGGCAGCAATGGACGCAACCCAAGCCAGCGCCAGATCCTTCGCGGTCACCAATCGCTCGGTGCTCGCGATCGCCGTGCCGATGACGCTTGCCTATCTGACGACGCCTCTGCTCGGCATCGTCGACACGGCGGTGGTCGGCCAGTTCGGCGACGCGGCCTTGCTTGGCGGCCTGGCGGCGGGATCGCTGGTCTTCGACGTCGTCTTCACCACGTTCAATTTCCTGCGCTCCGGCACCACCGGCCTCGTCGCCCAGGCGTTCGGGCGCGGCGATCCGCTGGAGGAACAGGCGGTGCTGTGGCGCGCCGTGCTGATCGCGGTCGTCGCGGGCGTCATACTTGCCGCCCTTTCACCGCTCTTTGCCGTCGCCGGCCAATGGTTCATGGGCGCCGAGCCGCGCGTCAGCGCGGCGATGTCGGTCTATATTCGCATCAGGCTGCTGGCAGCGCCTTTCTCGCTCATCAACTACGCCATACTGGGCTACGTGCTGGGGCGCGGCGAGGGCGGGCTCGGGCTGATGCTGCAGGCCGTGCTCAACGGCATCAACATCGCGCTCTGCTTCCTGCTCGGCCTCGAGCTTGGCTGGGGCGTTGCCGGCGTCGCCTGGGCGACCGTCACCGGCGAGTTCCTGGCCATGCTGCTTGGCCTTGCCATCGTGCTCAACCGTTTCCGCAAGCTAGAGCGGCCGTCACGCCGCCGCATCCTCGACCTCCCGGCCTACCGGCGCATGCTGTCGCTCAACCGCGACATCATGATCCGCTCCTTCTCGCTGCTTGCCGCCTTCGCGCTGTTCACCAGGCAGGGCGCGCAATTCGGCACCGTGACGCTCGCCGCCAACGCCGTGCTGATGAACTTCTTCCTCATCGCCGGCTATTTCCTCGACGGTTTCGCCACCGCCGCGGAGCAACTGGCCGGTCGCGCCATCGGCGCGCGTGCGCCTGCCCCGTTCCGGCAGGCCGTCCGGCTGACGCTGATCTGGGGCTTTTGTCTCGCCGGCATCGCCACGCTCATCCTGTTGACCGCCGGCACCAGTCTGGTGGCAACTAGTGACGACGTCTCCAGAAGTCCGCGCGGTCGCCGACACCTATCTGCCCTGGGCGGCCTTCACGGCGCTGAGTGGCGTGCTGGCCTTCCAGATGGACGGCGTCTTCATCGGCGCTACCTGGTCGCGCGACATGCGTAACATGATGCTGTTGTCGTTCCTCGTCTTCAGCGCCGCGCTCATCACCCTGGCGCCGGCCTTCGGCAACAACGGCCTATGGGCATCGCTGCATGTCTTCCTGCTGGTGCGGGGAGTGAGTTTGCTTGCGGTGCTGAGGCTCAGGGTGCGCACGGCATTTTAGGGCCGATTGTTCAGCTTCGGCTGGGCGCCGGCGTTTCTCAGCCCCAGAGATCGGTCGAGAGGTACTTCAGGCCGGAATCGCAAATCACGACAGCGATCGCCTTGCCTGATTGATCGCCGCGCAGGAGACGCAGCGCGGCGGCCACATTCGCTCCCGAGGAGAAGCCGCCGAAGATACCTTCGCTGCGCGCGAGCAGGCGCGTGGCCTCGCGTGCTTCATCGCCGGAAATCTGAAGATAACCATCAACGGGCGCGTTGTTCAGGAATGCCAGGTCCGGCATGGCGTAGCCGCCGCCTTGAATGGGGTGCTCGGGCTGGGTGACCGTCTCGCCCGCGGCGGCCGCGGCGCCCTCCGGCTCGACGATGAAGCACTTGATCAGAGGGTTGCGTTCCTTCAGCGCCCTTGCCACCCCGGCATATGTGCCGCCCGAGCCGATGAAGTCGACGAATGCATCGATGGCGCCATGGCTGGCGTCCCAGATTTCCGGTCCGGTTCCGTGATAATGCGCAAGCCAGTTCCCGTCGCGATGGAACTGGTCGGCGCGGTACGCGCCACGTTCCGCCGCAACCGCTTTGGCGGCCTGCTCGACGAGCGCCAGGTCGCCACCCGAGACCTGCCCCGGCACCGACCCCGGCAGCTGGTCCACGAGGATGACTTCCGCGCCGAGCGCCGTCATCATGCGTGCACGCTCTTCGGAGTTGCCCTTCGACATCACCGCGACGAAGGGGTAACCCCTGACGGCGCAGATGATGGCGAGCCCCGTGCCCATGTTTCCGGAGGTAAGCTCGACCACCGTTTGACCCGGCTTGATGGCGCCGGATCTCTCGGCCTCCTCGATTATTCCAAGTGCCGCACGGTCCTTCTTGGAAAAGCCCGGATTGAGATATTCCAGCTTGGCGAGGATTGCGCCGTCGACGCCCGCCTGCGCCGTCAGCCTGTCGAGCCGGACCAATGGCGTTCCACCGATCGAGTCCACGACGGAGTCCAGAATTTCGGCCATCGTTTGCCCTCCTGATTGGTGGGAATTCTCAGAGTCGTTCGGACCAGCTTGCGCAGCCGGTGTCGCGCAGCTCTCCGATGGATTTGAGGTGTTCCCTCTCCGCAAAGCGCGCCATGCCGGCAACGATGCGCCCCGGCAGCGCCGGGCCGGCATAGATCATGCCGGTGTAGAGCTGGACGAGGTCGGCGCCGGCGCGGATCTTTTCCAATGCGGCCTCGGTGGAATCGACGCCGCCGACACCGATAATGGCCATGTCGGGTCCGAGCAGCTTGCGCATGCGGGCCAACACAGCGGTGGAACGCCCGAACAGCGGCTTGCCCGAAAGGCCGCCGGCTTCACCGGCCACGGTCGCGCTCCGCAACCCGGTCCGCGCCAGCGTCGTGTTGGAGACGATGACGCCGTCGATTTTCTTCTCGGCGACCTCGGCGGCGATGTCTTCGAGTTCCGACTCGACGAGATCCGGCGCGATCTTGAGGAAAACCGGCGGTTGCGCCGACGCGGCCGCACGCGCGGCCATCACCCGCGACAGCAATTCGCCGAGCTGCTCGCGCGCCTGCATGTTGCGCAGGCCTGGCGTGTTGGGCGAGGAGATGTTGACCGTCAGATAGCTCGCATAGGGCGCGAAGCGGGCGACGCCGCGCTCGTAGTCGGCGACGCGGTCGGCGCTGTCCTTGTTGGCGCCGATGTTGACGCCGACGATCCCCGGTCGCCCCTTGCGCGCGGCAAGCCGTTTTTCGGCGGCCGCGTGGCCTTCATTGTTGAAGCCCAGCCGGTTGATCACCGCCTCGTCAGCCGTCAGCCGGAAGATGCGCGGCTTCGGGTTGCCGGGTTGCGGCAGCGGCGTGACGGTGCCGACCTCGGCGAAGCCGAAGCCAAGCCCCAGCAGCGCGTCCGGCACTTCGGCGTTCTTGTCGTAGCCGGCGGCCATGCCGAGCGGGTTCGGGAAATCGAGGCCGCAAAGGCTCAGCTTGAGCCGCGCGTCGCGCGGCGTCGTCGCGCCGACTGGAAGCCCGCAGCGCAGCGCCGCGATCGACAGGCCGTGAGCGGTTTCCGGATCGAAGGAGAAAAGCAGTTTCTGGCCGATCCGGTCGAGCACGCTCATTCGCCCTCCAGCGCCGGGAATTCGTGGCCACCGGCGCCGTGCGGCAGCGGCTTCACCCAGAGAACGGCATCGAGAGCGAGCGCGGCGTAGAGATGCGGGAACAAGGCACCGCCGCGCGACACCTCGTATTTCAGCGCCTCGCCCAGTTTGGTCCCGTCGATGGCGATCAGCAGCAGGTCCGTCTGGCCGGCGAAATGCTTGGCCGCCGTCTCGCGCACCTGGCCGGCGGTGGAGAAATGGATGAAGCCGTCGGCGATGTCGATCGGCGCGCCGATGAAGCGCCCGTTCTTCTCGGCTTCGCGCCAAAGCGCCTCGGGGGCAATCTTGTAGATAATCTGAGACATTCTCGCGCTATAATCCGAACCGAAGGTAGGAGGAAGGCTCAAGCTCGACTCTTCCCCATTTCCGGCGCAAACCTGTGATATGGCGCCTTCACTGGCTCATGGAGGAACAACATGCGTCTGCAGCACATCCTGATCCCCGCGGCGCTTTGCTCGCTGGTTGCCGCTTCCGCCTATTCCGAGGAGACCGACCACTACCGCTTGGAGAAGTCCGCCGACGGTTATGTCCGCATGGACACCCGAACCGGCGCCATGTCGATCTGCGAGGAGCGCTCCGGCCAACTCGTCTGCAAGATGGCCGCCGACGAGCGCGCCGCCTACCAGGACGAGATCGACCGGCTGGACAATTCGGTCAAGGCGCTCGACGCGCGCGTCGCCAAGCTCGAGAATTCGCTCTCCGCCCGGCTGGAATCCAACCTGCCCAGTCAGGAGGATTTCAACAAGTCGCTCGGCTACATGGAGCAGTTCTTCCGGACCTTCAAGGACATCGTCAAGGACATGGACAAGGACGATGGCGACGGCGGCACCAAGCTGAATCAGAAGACCTGAACGGGGCGCGCGGCCGAGCCGTCCTGGGAAAAACCCGCGCGCGGCCTTTGCCGCTTGAAAACGCGCCGCGTCGCCGCATAATCGGTCCGGTCCCCGCAAGAAGCACACAATGATGATGGGATCGGGGGAGGAATATTTGCCGTCGGGCCACACTTTCGTCATTGCCGACGACCATCCGCTTTTTCGCGGCGCGCTGAAGGAGGCGCTGGCCGGCATCGGCGACGTTGCCGCCATCCATGAGGCCGGCGATTTCGAAAGCGCCAAGGCGCTGGTGCTCGCCAACGAGGATGTCGACATGGTGCTGCTCGACCTGTCGATGCCGGGCGCCAGCGGTCTCTCCGGCCTGATCGCGCTGCGCGGCATCCATCCGGCGGTGCCGCTGGTGGTGGTATCGGCGCATGACGATCCCGTCACCATCCGCCGCGCGCTCGATCTCGGCGCTTCCGGCTTCATCTCCAAATCGGCGAGCATGGAAGAGATACGCGGCGCCGTGCAGGCGGTGCTTGCCGGCGATATCGCCGCGCCCACCGGCGTCGAGCTGGGCGTCGAGCGCGATCCGGAAATCTCCGACCTGATCAAGCGGCTGCAGGCGCTGACGCCACAGCAGACGCGGGTGCTCGGCATGCTGGCGGAGGGCCTGCTCAACAAGCAGATCGCCTATGAGCTCGGCGTTTCCGAAGCCACCATCAAGGCGCATGTCTCGGCCATCCTGCAGAAGCTCGGCGTCGATAGCCGCACCCAGGCCGTCATCCAGCTTTCGAAGATCGGCGGCGACCCGCTGCAGCCGGTTGGCTGATCATTCCGCCGCCGGCGCCAGCGGCCTGACGCGCGCCATCATCGAGCGCAGCACCGCCGGCTTCAGCGGCTTGTTGACGAGCGGAATGTCGAGCCGGCCGGCAGCCGCGCGCACCTCGCTGGAGCGGTCGGCGGTGACCAGCACGCAGGCAAGGTCCCGTCCGTAGGCGGCGCGCAGTGTGGCGATCGCATCGAGGCCGGTGCCGCCGTCGAGATGGTAATCTGCCAGCACGAGGTCCGGCTTCGGCGCGCCGGGCTTCAGCAGATCGCCTGATCCCGAAGCCGTCTCGACATGGCATCCCCAGCCTTCGAGCAGCAGCCGCATGCCGTCGAGGATGCGCGCGTCATTGTCGATGCACAACACATTGAGCCCGGCAAGCGTCGAGGCGGAGCGGGCCGGCGCCTTGCCGGCCTCGCGCGGCGGCGCGGCGACCGCCGCGACCGGCAGGATGACGGAAAAACGCGTGCCCCTGCCGGGGTTGGAGTAGATGCGGATCTCGAGCCTCAGCACCCTGGCGATACGGTCGACGATGGAGAGCCCCAGGCCAAGGCCTTCGGCCTCGCGCACGCCCTCGTCGAGGCGCGTGAACTCGTGGAAGACCGTGTTGAGCTTGTCGCCGGCAATGCCGATGCCGGTGTCGATCACCTGGATCTCGGCCAGTTCGCCGCGTCGCCGCACTCCAACCAGGATGCGGCCCTGGCGCGTGTATTTGATGGCGTTGGAAACGAGGTTCTGGATCAGCCGGCGCAGCAGGTTGCGGTCGGTCATGACGCCGAGCGAGGATGGGATGATCGTGAGTTCGAGCTTCTTCTCAGCGGCAAGCGGGCGGAAATCATTGCCGATCTGGCCGAGCAGTCCGCCGAGATTGAAGGCGGCGTTGTCGGGCTTCATGGCGCCAGCGTCGAGCCGCGAGATGTCGAGCACCGCGCCGAGGATGGTCTCGACCGATTCCAGCGAGGATTCGATGTTGATCGCCGCCTTGCCGGCCGGTCCCTTGCCGGCCTTCTCGATCAGCGACGAGCAATAGAGCCGGGCGGCATTGAGCGGCTGCAGGATGTCGTGGCCGGCGGCGGCGAGGAAGCGCGTCTTGCCGAGGTTTGCCTCCTCGGCCAGCATCTGCGCCTGCGCCAGCTCCTCGTTGACGCGGGTGAGTTCGATGGTGCGGGTCTTGACCCGCTGCTCCAGCGATTCATTGGCCCGCTTCAGCGCCAGGTCCTGTTCGACGCGGCCGGAAATGTCGGCATAGGTGGCGACGATGCCACCATCGGGCATGGGGTTGGAGCGCAGCTCAAGGATGCGGCCGCTGGTCCTCAGCTCCATCTGCCACGGGCCGGCGAAGCTGGTCAGCCGGTTGAGCATCGTCACACGCTGGTCGCCGGGAATGTCGCCGCGCTCGGCGAGATGGCGCAGGATCCGGTCGAGCGAGACGCCGACCTGGCCCATCTCGTCCGGCAGGTCGAACAGCAGCCGGTATTGCCGGTTCCAGCAGATCAACCGGAAATCGCGATCGAAGACGGTGATGCCTTGCTCCATCTGGTCGAGCGCGATCTGAAGCAAGTCGCGATTGTGCTGCAGCGCCTCGGTGGCGTCGTCGAGCAGCTTGAAGGCATCCTTGGAGTCGCGGTCGTTGCGGCGGAAGAGCAGCGACAGGATCAGCCGCGCCGAGGAAGAGCCGACGGCGCTTGCCAGCAGTTGCTCCGAGAAGCGGATGGCATCCATGCTGGCCTGTTCGGTACCGTGCAGGGAGACTTTCGCGTCCCTTTCGAAGGACTGGAACGAGCGCTCCGTGCGCTCGACGCCGAGATAGCGCGAGATCGTATCTTTCAGGTCGTTGACGGTGACGGCAGTGCGGAAGCGCCTGAGGCTCGGCATCGGGCCGGCCTCGCGCGGCACGAAGATCGCCGCCTGGATGCGCTCCAGCGGCACGGATGCGCGGGACAGGGAGCCGAGGACAAAAAACAGCGCGTTGACCGAGAGGCTCCACAGCACGCCATGGTTCAGCGGCTCGCCGACGGTGCCGAACAGCGCCTGCGGCCTCAGCGCCTCGAAGCCGAACAGGCCGTGGACGACGATGTCGGTAGAGGGACCGACGAGCGAGGGGAGCAGCAGCGTGTAACCCCAGACGGCGATGCCAGCGACCATGCCGAGCGCGGCGCCCCGGCCATTGGCGCGGCGCCAGATCAGGCCGCCGATCAGCGCGGGCGAGAATTGCGCGATCGCCGCAAACGACATCAGGCCGATCGACGACAGCCGCGCGCTGTTGGTGCTCTCGCGATAATAGAGGAAGGCGATGAACAGCATGATGAAGATCGAGGCGCGGCGCACATTGAGGATGAGCGTCGACCAGTCCTCGTTCTCCGAGGAACTGGTCTTGAGCACGCGCCGCACGAACAGCGGGATGACGAGATCGTTGGAGATCATGATCGACAGCGCGACGCTCTCGACGATCACCATGGCGGTCGCCGCCGACAGGCCGCCGACAAAAGCGGTCATCGCCAGCAGGTCATGCCCGCTGAGCAGCGGCAGCGACAGCACGTAAAGGTCGCTGCTGGTCCTGGCGCCGACCAGCGACAGGCCGGCAAAGGCGATCGGCAGCACGAAGAGGTTGATCGCCACCAGATAAAGCGGGAACACCCAGGTCGCCGTGCGCAACTCCGCCTCGCTGCGGTTCTCGACGATGGTGACGTAGAACTGTCGCGGCAGCATCAGCACGGCAAAGCCGCTCAGGCCGGTCAGCACCAGCCAGGTGGCCAAAGAGGTGCTGTAGCTCATGGCCTGGCGCACCTGGCCGTTTCCGGCGAGCTTGGCGAACATGTCGCCGGGCCCGCCGAAGATCAGGAACGTCACCATCAGGCCGATGGCGAGAAAGGCGGCGAGCTTGACCACGGTCTCGACCGCCACCGCGAGCACCAGGCCGTCCTGATGTTCCGTGGCGTCGGCATGGCGGGTGCCGAACAGCACCGCGAACAGCGCCAAAAGCATCGCCACCACGAGCGAGATATCGCTGACGAACGGATCGAAGGAGGGCGGCGAGCCGGTATAGTGCTCGACCATCAGGCTGACGGAGCCCGAGATCGCCTTCAGCTGCAGCGCGATATAGGGCACCGCGCCGATGGTCGCGATCAGTGTCGCGATCGCCGCGACGGTGAAGCTCTTGCCGTAGCGGGCGCCGAGGAAGTCGGCGATCGAGGTGATCTTCTCGCTTTTTGCCAGCCGGATCATGCGGCTGAGCAGCGGGAAGCCGAACACGAACACCAGCACCGGGCCGGTATAGATGCCGAGGAATTCGAGGCCGCGCTCGGAGGACAGGCCGACCGAGCCGAAGAAGGTCCAGGACGTGCAGTAGATGGCAAGGCTGAGCGCATAGATGAAAGGCCGTGCCCGGCCCAGGCCGATAGTAGCCGCACGCCGGTCGCCGACGCTGGCGATGGCGAAAAGCAGCGTCACATAGGCGATCGCGATGATGACGACGAACCAGCCTAACACGGTCCGCACTTCCTCCCTGGCCGTTTGCCTCCTCCGGCAATCACGCAACCACAGCCTGGCGCCTGAGTCCATCGCGGCTTTCGGCGCATATGTGCTTGATGACGCTGCGTAAACACAAAGCGGTGCTTTGGCCTATTTTCCGGTTTTGCAACTGGGGGTTTTTGTTATGGTGGCCTGGGGCCGGCGCCGAAGGACATTGGTGAGGCGGCAGCGCGGTCCGTCACGGAGGGTCGAATGCTGAAAGAATTCCAGGAATTCATTTCCAAGGGCAATGTGATGGACTTGGCCGTGGGCGTCATCATCGGCGCCGCCTTCGGCAAGATCGTCGATTCCTTGGTCAACGATATCATCATGCCGATCGTCGGCGCGATCTTCGGCGGGCTGGACTTCAACAATTACTTCTTCGGACTGTCCTCGAACGTTCATTCGACCGCGCTGGCCGATGCCAAGAAAGAGGGCGCGGTCTTCGCCTATGGCAGCTTCATCACCGTGGTGCTGAACTTCCTGATCCTTGCCTTTATTATCTTCCTGATGGTCAAGGCCGTGAACAATATGCGCAAGCGTCTGGAGCGCGAAAAGCCCGCGCCTGCCGCTGCGCCACCGCCGGCCGACGTGCAGTTGCTGACCGAAATCCGCGACCTGCTCGCGAAACGGTAACTCCGCAACGAGCGCCCTGGACCAAAACCCCGGCCGCCTGCGGCCGGGGTTTTCTGTTTGCGGCTGCCGTAAAAGAGGCTAGCAGTCATGAAAAACCGGACGGATTCTTGCATGACCCTGATCCAGACCTTGCGCACCGAAGCCCGAGCCGCACCCGAAAGCGGCATAGTCGCCGTCGTCAATCACGGCCGGTTGCGTGAAGGCCTGATCCCGCTCTGGGCCGGTGAGGGCGATCTGCCGACGCCTTCCTTCATCAGCGATGCCGCCGCCAAAGGGCTGGCCGACGGCGAGACGTTCTACACCTGGCAGAAGGGCATTCCCGCGCTCAGGCAGGCGCTCGCCCGCTACTACGCCAGGCACTTCGGCGGGACCTTCGCCGAGGAAGAGTTCATCGTCACCGGATCCGGCATGCATGCCATCCAACTGGCCATCGACGCGATCGCCGGCAGCGGCGACGAGGTGATCTACCTCTCGCCCGCCTGGCCGAACTTCGCCGCGGCCGCCGGCGTGGCGGGCGCCGTGCCGGTGCCGGTCACCCTCGACCAGTCCGGCAATGGCTGGTCCTGCGACGTCGACAAGATCGCCTCCGCGATCACGCCGCGCACAAAGCTGTTGTTCATCAACACGCCGTCCAACCCGACCGGCTGGACGGCCGACAAGGAGACGCTCCAGGCGATCCTCGATCTCGCCCGCCAAAAGGGCCTGTGGATCATTGCCGACGAGATCTATTCGTTGTTCCACTACGGCCACGGCCGCGCGCCCTCCTTCCTCGACGTCGCCACGCCCGAGGACTGCATCCTGTTCGTCAACAGTTTTTCCAAGAACTGGGCGATGACCGGCTGGCGCGTCGGCTGGATCAAGACCCATCCCGCCTTGCAGCAGGTGTTCGAAAACCTGATCCAGTACTCGACCTCGGGCGTCGCCCAGTTCATGCAACGCGGCGCGGTCGCCGCCCTTGACGAGGGCGACGGCTTCATCGCCGAACAGGTGGCGCGCGCGCGGGCCGCCCGCGATCTCGTCTGCGGCATTCTGGGCGAAACCGGCAAGGCGCGTTTCACCGTGCCGCAAGGCGCCTTCTACCTGTTCTTCAGGGTCGACGGCCTCACCGATGCCCGAAAAGCCGCCTTCGACATCGTCGACAACGCCAATGTCGGCCTGGCGCCCGGCACCGCCTTCGGCCCCGGCGGCGAAGCCTTCCTCAGACTATGCTTCCACCGTCGCCTCGATCAGCTCGAGGAAGCGGCGCATCGTTTGGCGAAATGGATGAAGACGGTGTGAGGTCGCAATCGGTCGGGAAGTGTTTGTTTACGAACCCTTTTCCGCACCGCTTCGTTCTTAGGCAGACGTAACGTCAGCCGCCTGATTTCGGCACCAGGAGCGGAATGATCCGATCGGTCTTGGCGACAGCGGGACGGCCGGAGCTGGCATAGGGAATGCCCAGGGCATCCCAGGTCTCGACCAGCGCGTCCTGCAATTCGGCGATCAGCGCGTCCGAATGGAACGGCGTCGGCGTGATGCGCAGCCGCTCGGTGCCGCGCGGCACCGTCGGATAGTTGATCGGCTGGATGTAGATGCCGTGCACGCCGAGCAGGCGGTCGCTGGCCATCTTGCAAAGCTCGGGGTCGCCGACCAGCACCGGCACGATATGGGTGGCCGATTCCATCACCGGCAAGCCGGCCGCCGCAAGCACCTGCTTGGTGCGCGCCGCCTGGCGTCGCTGTGCGTCGCGCTCGACCTGCGAGCGTTTGAGGTGGCGGATAGAGGCGGTGGTGGCGGCGGCGATGGCCGGCGGCAGCGCAGTGGTGAAGATGAAGCCCGGCGCATAGGAACGCACGGCGTCGATCACCGCGCTGGTGCCGGTGATGTAGCCGCCCAGCGTGCCGAAGGCCTTGGCCAGCGTGCCCTGGATGATGTCGATGCGGTCGGCCAGGCCTTCGCGCTCGGTGATGCCGCCGCCGCGCGGTCCGTACATGCCGACGGCATGGACCTCATCGATATAGGTCATGGCGTTGTAGCGTTCGGCGAGCTCGACGATCTGCTTGATCGGCGCGATGTCGCCGTCCATCGAATAGACGCTTTCGAAGACGATCAGCTTGGCGCGTTCGCGCCCGGCCGCCTGCAGCAGGCTTTCCAGATGCGCGACGTCGTTGTGGCGGAAGATCTTCTTTTCCGCGCCCGAGCGCCGAACGCCTTCGATCATCGAGGCATGGTTCAGCTCGTCCGAGATGATCAGGCAGTTGGGGAGCAGCCGCGCGATGGTCGAGATCGAGGCCTCGTTGGAGACGAAGCCCGAGGTGAAGACAAGGGCTGCTTCCTTGTCGTGCAGGTCGGCGAGCTCATGCTCCAGTTCGACCAGCGGGTTGGACGTGCCGGAGATGTTGCGGGTGCCGCCGGCGCCCGAACCCATCCGGCCGGCCGCGTTCTGGAAGGCGGCGATGACATCTTCGTTCTGGCCCATGCCGAGATAGTCGTTGGAGCACCAAACGGTGATTTCCTGGGCACGGCCGTTGGAACGCCAGATGGCGCGCGGGAACTTGCCCACCATGCGCTCGAGGTCGGCGAAAACGCGATAGCGACGCTCGGCGTGGAGCTGATCGATCGCATCTTCGAAGAACCGCTGGTAATTCATGTCGGCTTCCCAATTTTGCGGCGGATCATAGTCACTGCCCCATGCCACGTCCACCGGACCCAACCGGTCAAAATGCCACGCCTTTACCCTGTTCCTAACGATGCCGGATCGTGGCCTATTCCCGGCTGTTTGAAGCAGCTTTGTTTCAGTACGATGCCTCGGGCGGGAGGAACTGTTACGGATTTAACACTGTAGGGAGGCCAATGCATATCGCCCAAAAGTGCACAGCGGTTTGGGCGAACGACATAGGCTTTAACGGGCTTGCGGCGGGGTTTCCAGCACGGTGGCTGTTGAGACAGTTTCCGATAAATCTTGATCAGCGAGGTAGATGATGACGGTTTTGGTGACGGGCGGTGCCGGCTATATCGGCAGCCACATGGTCTGGGAGCTGCTGGACGCCGGCGAGAGCGTCGTGGTGCTCGACCGGCTTTCCACCGGCTTCGAATGGGCGGTGGCCCCGGAAGCAAGGTTGGTCGTCGGCGATGTCGCCGATCGTGACCTGGTCGGCCGGATCATCCGCGACAACAAGGTCGATGCCATCATCCACTTCGCCGGTTCGATCGTCGTGCCGGAATCGGTCGCCGACCCGCTCGGTTACTACGAGAACAACACCTGCAAGACCCGCACGCTGATCGAAACCGCGGTGCGCGAAGGCGTGCCGCATTTCATCTTCTCCTCCACCGCCGCCGTCTATGGCGGCGCCGGGCTGGAGCCGGTGCGCGAGGATGCCCGCCTTGCGCCGGAATCGCCCTATGGCCTTTCCAAGTTGATGAGCGAGTGGATGCTGCGCGATGCCGCCCTGGCGCACGACATCCGCTACACGGCGCTGCGCTATTTCAACGTCGCCGGCGCCGATCCAAAGGGCCGCACCGGACAGTCGACGCCCGGCGCCACGCATCTGATCAAGGTCGCCTGCGAGACCGCGCTCGGCAAGCGCCCCTTCATGCAGGTCTTCGGCAATGACTATCCGACGCCGGACGGCACCTGCATGCGCGATTACATCCATGTCAGCGATCTCGCCGCCGCGCACCGGCTGGCGCTGCAGCGGCTGCGCGCCGGTGGCGAGAGCCTCGTCGCCAATTGCGGCTACAGCCACGGCTATTCCGTGCTCGAGGTGATAGACAGCGTGCGCCGCGCCTTCGGCCATGACTTCGATGTGCGCATGGGGGACCGCCGGCCGGGCGACGCCGCCGCCGTGGTCGCCAATTCCGAGCTTGCCCGCAACGAACTCGGCTGGACGCCGCAGCGTGACGATCTCGACTTGATCGTCAACGATGCGCTGGCCTGGGAACGCATCCTGACGACCAAGAACTCCGTTCGAACCTGAGCAATTCCGGGAAAAGTGTGTAGCGGTTGGGTTCGGCGACTTCGCCGTAGCCTTCCCTCCGGAATTGCGTAATGAAACTGAGCTGTTGGGCCAAGGGCTCGTCCGGCGTCTTTAGACGCGGTATTGAGCCTCATGCAGCGGTGCGTCGAGGCGCGCTGCCCTGTTCGATCCTGAGGGGACAGCATGAAGGTCTTGGTTCTCGGCGCCGGGGTGGTTGGCACGGCGGCCGCCTATTATTTGGCAAAGGACGGTCATGAGGTGACGGTGATCGAGCGCCACGAAGCGGCGGCGCGCGGCACCAGCCAGTCGAATGCCGGCCTGGTCTCGCCGGGCGACGCAACCGCCTGGGCCTCGCCGGCCGCGCTGAAGACCTTCCTGCGCGCGCTCTGGAACCACGACCTCGGCATCAAGGTCAGGCTGCGCCTCGATCCCTATTTCTATGCCTGGAGCCTGCGTTTCCTGCGCGAATGCACGGTGAAGCGCCTGCGCGCCAACACCGATATCAAGCTCAGGCTGGCACTCCACTCCCGCGATTGCATCAACGCGCTCTCGGAGGAAACCGGCATCCATTACGACGAGCGCAGGAAGGGCATTCTCTACTTCTTCCGATCGCAAAAGAGCGTCGACACCGGCACCGACAATTACCGCTATCTCGGCGAGCACGGCCTGCCGATCGAGATCGTCGGCCGCGAGCGCCTGGTCGAGCTGGAACCGGGCCTTGCCGGCGTGAAGGAAAAGATCGCCGGCGGCATCTATTCGCCGATCGACCAGACCGGCGATTCCAAGCAGTTCACCGACAGGCTCGCGGCCTATGCCGCCGAGAAGCTCGGCGTCAAATTCCTGTTCGGCACGACGGTCCAGGGCCTCGACATCGAGGGCGACCGGGTGCGCGCCGTCATGACTTCGGCCGGCCCGCTCGCCGGCGACGCCATCGTCATCTCCATGGGGCCGGAAAGCGGCCTGCTCGGCCGCCGCTACGGCATCGACCTGCCGGTCTATCCGGTGAAAGGCTACACCGCGACGATTCCCCTAGAAGACGAAAGCAAGGGGCCGACCATGGGCGGCGCCGACGAGGACCGGCTGATCGGCTATTCGAGGCTCGGCAACCGCCTGCGCATGTCCTCGACGGCCGAATTCACCGGCTTCGACCGCAGCTTCAAGCCCGGCGATTTCAGAACCATCCTGGAAACCGGAAAGGACCTTTTCCCGGGCGCCTTCGACGAGAAGAAGGCCGTGCTGTGGGCAGGCCTGCGGCCGATGATGCCGAACTCGGTGCCGGTTATCGGCCAGGCGAAATACCGCAATCTCTATCTCGATACCGGCCACGGCCATGTCGGCTGGACTATGGCCTGCGGCTCGGGACAGTTCCTCGCCGACGTCGTTGCCGGCCGCAAGCCGCAGATCGATCCGCAGGGATTGCTCTACGGGACGGCGCGCTGAGCCGGCTTAGAGCTTCACGCCTGCTGCCAGGCCAACGCGTATTCGCGCCAAGCGCGCTCGATTGGCGGTGCGGTGCGTTCGCCTTTGCTCGTGACCGTAGCGCCATCCGACGCCAGCAGCGCGGCGCCGATGCTGGTGCCGGTCGAGGCCTCCGATGCAATGACGGGCCTTCCCGTCGCTGCCGCCAGCATGCGGATGAAAAGCGGGTTCTGCGCGAACGGTCCCTCGACGGTTGTCGGCCCGTCGCCGCCAATCAGCTCCAGGCAGGTCACGGTCATCAGCGCCAGGTAGAATGAGATGGCGGCGAAGCGCTGGCCGGAGCTCAGGTCGTCGGCGTTACACCATTGCGCGGCGCGCTGCGGAAACGGTCCGGAGCCCTGCTGAGTGGACGGCAGCAGCAGAGCTTTCTGCGCCAGCACGGCGGCAACGTCGTCTTCACTCCATTCCTGTGGCTGGCCGTCGGTCAACAGCGAAAACTCGCGTCCGCCCATGAACCGCGCCGACGGCACAGGATCGCCGAGCGCATTGACGTTGACCAGCGTGTCGCGCGCCGCGTCCAACTCGACCTTCCGGCCGCCCACCGCCATCGACACCACCCATGTGCCGGTCGAAACGACCGAGAAGGGCGGTGCGTCGGACAACAGATGCGGCAGCAGCGAGGCGTTGGAATCGTGCAGTCCGCAGAATACGGGCGTCTGCGGGTCGAGCCCTGTGCGTTGCGCCAGCTCCGGCAGGATCGGGCCAAGCCGATCCTTTGCTGGCCGCACCGGCGCCATCAACCGGCGCCAGCCCATCCTGTCGGCCAGCGAGGAGTAATCGGACGTCCAGGGGTTCCACAGATCGGTGTGGCAGCCGAGCGACGTGCCTTCATTGGCAGCGACACCGGTCAGCCGCAGCGCCCAGTACTGCGGATACATCAGCATCGCGGCGGCCTTGGCGAATTCCGCCGGGAATTGTCTCTGCTGCCAGAAGAATTGCGCGCCGAGATTGAGGCCGATCGGCAACCGCGGCGTACCGGTTTCGGCGAAGGGCGGACGCACGGCGTCGTAGTCGGCCGCAAGCTGGTCGGGGCCGTCGAATTCATAGTCGAGCACCGGCAGTACCAGTTCGCCGGAGCGGTCGACCAGCGCGCCGGTCGCGCCATGCGTGGTGATCGATATCGCATCGATCCGCTGTTCGCGGTTGAGATCGGCCAGGCTGTCGAGGATGAACGTCCACAGCGCCTCGACATCGTGATGCGGGTAGGGCGCCTGCCGCACAGGAGCATTGGCGATACGGCGCAGTGCAATCTCGCTCAGCGTCGCGAGATCGACCAGCGCTACCTTGGCGTTGGTCTTGCCGATATCGATGACGGCGACGATCATGCCATATGGAACACGGTTTCCAGCGGCACCGCCACCGGCTCGTTGTCGGTTTTGGTTTCCATGAGGTCGGCCATATGCGCCCACCAGCGCTGCATCACGGGGTGCTTCGGAAGGTCCGCCATGCCGTGGTCGTCACGCCGCCGCAGCACCCCGAACAGGATGTTGGTTTCCTCGTCGAGATGGATCGAATAATCGGAGACGCCGGCCAGCTTCAGCAGATCAACTAGCTCGGGCCAGATCTCGTCATGGCGCCGCTGGTACTCGGCCTTCATGCCGGGATTGAGCTTCATCTTGAAGGCGTATTTCTCCATCAGGCGAAGCGTCCCACGCGCAGGCGGCGCCAGATAATGGGCAGCGCGATGACGATGATCAGCAACAGGCCGATGAAGATCGACATGACGATGCCGGGCACGTTGAGCAGTCCGAGGCCGAACGTCACCAGCCCCATGATGAAGGCGGCGAGCACGACGCCCAGAATGCTGCCGGCGCCGCCGAGAATCGAGACGCCGCCCAGCACCACCATGGTGATCGCCTCAAGCTCGTAGCCCTGCGCGATAGACGGCCGCGTCGAGCCGAGCCGCGAGGTGATCAGCACGGAGGCGATGCCCGACATCAGCCCGGTCAGGCAGAACAGGATGAACTTGATGCGGTTGACGCGCACGCCGGAGAATTGGCAGGCCACCGGGTTGTTGCCGATGGCGAAGACCCGGCGGCCGAAGCTCGTGCGGTGCAGGACGAACCAGTAGATCAGCGCCGCGATCAGGAACAGCGCCAGCTCGAACGAGAAGACCCACCAGACATAGCCTTGGCCGAAGAAGGCGAAGCTTTCCGGATAGCCTTTGTAGGCCTGGTCGCCGAGGATGATGAAGGCGATGCCGCGGAACAGGCTCATCGTGCCGATGGTGACGACGATGGAAGGCAGGCCGAGGCGGGTGACCAGCAACCCATTGAAGGAGCCGCAGCCAAGGCCGACGACGATGCCGATCGCCACCAGCACTGGGGTGCCCGCACCGGCTTGCACCGCCACGCCCATCATCGTCGAGGCTAAAGCCACGATCGCGGCAACCGAGAGATCGATCTCGCCGGAGATGATCAGCAGCGCCATGGCTAGAGCGATCAGCCCCTTTTCGGTGAAGTTGAAGGTCAGGTCCGACAGCGACCACGGATCGAGGAAATAGGGCGAAGCGAAGCTGTTGACCGCAAAGATGGCGACCGCGATGACGACCAGCAGCGCTTCCCAGGAGAAGATCGCCGAGGACAGCGGCTTGTCGAGCCGGTCGGGGATATGGCGCGGGGCAGGGGTGTCGGTCATGCCGCTTCCGCCTTTCTCAGGATGATGCGGCCCTGCCGGCGCTCGCCGCGCGCGTTGAGCACCACGGCCAGGATGATGGCGCTGCCCGAGATCGCCATCTGCCAGAAGGGCGAGATGTTGATGACCGGCAGCGCGTTGGAGATGATGCCGAGGAACAGCGCCCCCAGCACCGCGCCGCCGACCGAGCCGATGCCGCCGGCGATCGAGATGCCGCCGATGACGCAGGCGGCGATGATGTTGAGCTCATAGCCGTTGGCGACCTCGACCGAGGCGATCACATAGCGCGAGATCCACAGATAGCCGGCAAGCCCGCCGATCATGCCGGAAATGCAAAAGACGATGAATTTGGTGCGGCCGACATCGATGCCGGCATAGACCGAGGCGGTCGGATTGACGCCAATGGCGTAGATCGAGCGGCCGATCGCGGTCCGCGTCATCACCAGGAAGAACAGCGCGATCACGACGATCGCGATCCAGGACAGCACCGGCAGGCCGAGGAAGGCAACGCGCTGGAAGTTGATGAAGTCCGGGCTCATCTGGTCGGCATTGACCCAAGCGCCGCCGGAGACGACGAAGGTGGCGCCCCGATAGATGGTGAGCGTGCCCAACGTCACCACGATCGACGGGATGTTCAGCCGCCACACCAGAAGGCCGTTGATGGCGCCGAGCACCAGGCCGACGAGAAGCGCGATCACGATCAGCATCGGGATCGGGATCGCCGGATGCGCGGCGTTCAGCATGGCCACCACCATGCCGGTGAAGCAGAGGTTGGAGGCCATCGACAGATCGATCGAGCGCGTCAGGATCACCACCATCTGCCCCAGCGCCAGGATCATCAGGATCGAGGTGTCGTTGAACACCTGGCGCAGATTGGCGGGGTCGGCGAAGCCGGGGAAGCGCGTCGAGATCAGGCCGATCAGCACGACGATGCCGGCAAGCAGCCAGATCTCGCGATATTTGAGGAAGCTCTTCATGCCGCGATCCCCGCTGCCGTCCGAACCAGCGTTTCGGCGTCGAGACTCTTGTTGTCGTAGGTCGCCGCGATACGGCCTTCGCGCATGACCACGACGCGGTCCGACATGCCGAGGATTTCGGGCAGCTCGGACGACACCATGATCACCGACAGGCCTTGCGCGACCAGCTCGGCCATGAAGCCGTGCACGGCGGCCTTGGAGCCGATGTCGATGCCCTTGGTCGGCTCGTCGAGGATGATCACCTTGGGCGCTGTGGCCAGCCATTTGGCGATAACGACTTTCTGCTGGTTGCCGCCGGAAAGCGTGCCGACATCCTGGCTCAGCGATGAGGCGCGCAGGTCGAGCCGCTCGGTATAGGAGCGGGCGAGCGAGAACTCTTCCGCCAGCCTCAGCACGCCGGATTTCGAGGTGCGCGCCAGTGAAGGGAGAGAAACATTCTGGAAGATTGGCAGGCCGATCACCACGCCTTGCTTGCCGCGTTCTTCGGGCACATAGACGATGCCGGCCTCGATCGAATCCGCAGCCGATTTCGGTGCGATCGTCCGGCCGTCGAGTGAAATCGCGCCCCGGCTCGTGCGGGTGATGCCGGCGATCGCCTGCATCACCTCGCTGCGCCCGGCGCCGACCAGCCCGTAGAAGCCGAGGATCTCGCCCTTGCGCAATTCGAAGCCGATATCGTCGAACTCGGTCGGATGCGACAGGCCGGAGACGGACAGCACCGGCGCGCCGATCTTCGGCTCGCGCTGCGGAAAGATGTGGTCGACATTGCGGCCGACCATCATGCGTACGATCTCGTTCTGGCCGGCGTCCTTGAGCAGGCCTTCGCCGACCATCTCGCCGTCGCGAAACACCGTATAGCGATCGGCGATGCGGTAGATCTCATCGAATTTGTGGCTGATGAACAGCACCGCCTTGCCATCGCTTTTCAGGAATTCGATCAGCAGGAAAAGCTCCTCGATCTCCTTCATCGAAAGCGCTGCGGTCGGTTCGTCCATGATGACGATGCGCGCATCGATCGACATGGCGCGGGCGACTGCCACCAGGTGCTTGTTGGCGATGCCGAGATCTCTCAGTCGTGCATCGGCGTCGATATGGCCGGCGCGCATCGTCTCCAGCACCTCGCGCGCGTTCTTGCGCATGGTGCGCCAGTCGATGGTGCCGAAACGGGTGCGCGGCGCGTGGCCAAGGAAGATGTTCTCGGCGACCGACAGATCGTCGAACAGCACGGTTTCCTGATGGATGGCGGTGATGCCGTGGCCGAAGGCGGCATGCGCGCTCGGCAGCGTCGTGGCCTGGCCGTCGATGCCGATCTCGCCGGAGTCGGCCTGGTAGATGCCGGTCATGATCTTGACCAATGTCGACTTGCCGGCGCCGTTCTCGCCGATCAGCGCCGTCACCTGTCCAGGATAGAGCGACAGGCTGACATTATGCAGGGCACGCACGCCCGGGAAGCTTTTCGAGATGCCTGAGAGCGTCAGGCGAGGAGAGGCGCTTTGGGCCGGGCCTGAAGGCCCGGGCCGCTCCGTCTCTATTTTGCGCTGGGCTGTCGTGTCCATATCCGTATCAGGCCCCGAGAGAAGGTCCGTTTGAAGATGCGGCGGGACAATTGTCCCGCCGCAGGAACTTGAAGTCGACCGGAATCAGTAGATCTTGGAGAACTTGTCGATGTTGGTCTTGTCGAACTGGAAGGGCGGAGCCATCGCGGCCGAGTTGGTGTCGTCGAGCGTCACCTTGCCGACGCGGCCGATCGACAGCGTAGCGCCGGGCTTGGCTTCTTCCTTCTTCACCGCCAGGTCATGGGCGAGGTAGATCGCCGAGTAGCCGAGATCGATGGGGTTCCACAGCGCGACAGCCTGCGAAGCGCCGTTGTCGATGAACTTCTTGAACTCGGACGGCAGCGCCAGGCCGGTGACGTTGACCTTGCCGATCAGGTTCTCGTCGGTGACGACCTGCGCGGCGGCGACGACGCCGACGGTGGTCGGCGCGATGATCGCCTTGAGGTTCGGATGGGATTTCAGCAGGCCCTTGGCTTCATCGGTGCTCTTGGCCGAGTCGTCATCGCCATAGACGGTGGCGACCAGCTTGATCTTCGGGAACTTCTCCGGCAGCACCTTCTTGGCCGCCTCGATCCAGGCATTCTGGTTGGTCGCCGTCGAGGACGCCGAGAGGATCGCGACGTCGCCGCCTTCCGGCAGGTAGTCGGCGGCAAGCTTGATGATCGTCTCGCCGATCAGGCCGGTGTCGGACGGGTTGAGGTGAAGCTGGCGGCCTTCCTTGGCGACGCCGGAATCCCATGAAATGACGGTGATGCCGCGCTCCATCGCCTTCTTCAGCACAGGCACTAGGGCGTCGGCGTCATTGGCCGAAACGGCGATCGCGTTGACCTTCTGCGCGATCAGCGAATTGATCACTTCGATCTGCGCTTCGGCGGTCGCCTTGGTCGGGCCGGTGTAGATGACATCGACATCGCCCAGTTCCTTGGCCGCTTCCTCGGCGCCCTTGTTGGCGGCGTCGAAGAAGCCGTTGCCGAGCGACTTCACCACCAGCGCGATCTTGACGTTCTCGGCATAGGCGGCATTCACGAACATGGCGGTGGAAAAGGCCGCCGTAACCAGCAGTTTCTTCAAAAAGCTCATCGAATATCCTCCCTTGAGCGTTGCATTCCATCGCCGCTGCGGGCGTGAGTTTCCCTCAGGCCTGCAGTGAAGATTCTCCCTTGTCGCTTGACTGTCTGCGGGCGACGATCAGCGCCACGCCCGCCGTTTCCAGCATTTTGGCCTCGCGGTCCTCGATGCCGTCGTCGGTGATCACGGTCGCGATGCGCGACAGCCCGCACAGGATCAGGCTGGAGCGCATGCGGAATTTCGAGGAATCGACCAGCACCACCAGCTCGTCGGCCTGGTCGATCAGCTTCTGTTCCGCCTGGATCAGCAGCGGATCGCCTTCCATCAGTCCGAGCGGCCCCAGCCCCTGCGCACCCATGAACATGCGCCGCGCATAGAAGTTGCGCGTCACGTCATTGTCGAAGGGCGACAGGATGATGTTCTGCTCGCGGTAGATCGTGCCGCCCGACAGCATCACCGTGTTCTTCGAGTGCTTGAGCAGATGCTCGGCGATCGGGAAGGAATTGGTGAAGATCGGCATCCGGCGGCCGGTCAGGAAATGCACCATCTGGAAGGTTGTGGTGCCGCCATTGATGATGATCGGCTCGCCGTCCGTGCACAGGTTCACCGCTTCCCGCGCGATCGCCCGCTTTTGCGCGGCGTTCAGCGTTTCGTTGACCGAGAAGGGCCGGCCGGCAAGGCCGATGAACTGCGGCGGCGAGATCGCCTCGGCGCCGCCGCGCACCCGGCGCAAGCGTTTCTGGACATGGAGGGCCGCGATGTCGCGCCGGATCGTCGCCTCGGAGGAGTCCGTCAGCTCGACCATTTCCTGCACCGTCACCACAGGCTTTTCCTGGACGGCGGACAGAATGATCCTGTGGCGCTCTTTCTCGTGCATGGTTCCTCCCTGCCCAAGCATCAGGCCTTAGAAAACGCGCAGTGTCAATCATTTCCGATCAAATATTTTCATTGTGCAGTGCAATATGAGCGATATTGATCGTTTGTGATTGACAAGCGAGGCGCTTGCGTAGACATTCCCGGCGAGAAATGAGGGATGCGGCGTTCGCGCTCCAAGGGAGGATACCTATGCTCGACAAGCGCTCCGGCTCGCGCCTCGCCAATCTTTGGGACGATGCAAAAGCCGAAGGGATGAGCGGTCCCGAGCTCCTGGTCTATCGCTCGAATACGCTGGGGTCCGACAAGCGCGTCACCAATTACGGTGGCGGCAACACCTCGTCCAAGGTCCGGCAGAAGGATCCGCTCACCGGCGAGGAGGTGGAAGTCCTCTGGGTCAAGGGCTCCGGTGGCGACAGCGCCTCGATCAAGCTTGACGGTTTCGCCACGCTTTACATGGACAAGCTGCGTGCCATCAAAGGTCTTTATCGCGGCGTCGAGCACGAGGACGAGATGGTGGGCTACCTGCCCCACTGCACCTTCAACCTCAATCCGCGCGCGGCCTCGATCGACACGCCGCTGCACGCTTACGTGCCGAAGGCTTGCGTCGACCACATGCATCCCGACGCCATCATCGCGGTTGCCGCGGCCAAGGATTCCAAGGCGATCACCAAGGAGATCTTCGGCGACGCCATCGGCTGGCTGCCCTGGAAGCGGCCGGGCTTCGAGCTTGGCCTGTGGCTGGAGAAATTCTGCCTCGAAAACCCCGAGGCCAAGGGCGTCGTGCTGGAAAGCCACGGCCTCTTCACCTGGGGCGACACGCCGAAGGAGTGCTACGAGACGACGATCTCGGTGATCAACCAGGCGATCGACTGGTTCGAGCGGAAATCCGAGGGCAAGGCGATCTTCGGCGGCGAGGCCGTCCAGTCGCTCGAAGCACCGGCACGCCGCGCCATCGCCGCCAAGCTGATGCCGAGGATCCGCGGCCTGATCTCCGAAACAAGCCACAAGCTCGGCCATTTCGACGACCAGCCGGCCGTGCTCGAATTCGTTAACTCCAAGGACTTGCGGCCGCTGGCGGCGCTCGGCACATCATGTCCCGATCACTTCCTGCGCACCAAGATCCGACCGCTGGTCATCGAGTTCGATCCGGCAAAGCCCGAAGTCGACGCCGTCATCGCGCGGCTCGCCGAAGACATTGCCGCCTATCGTGTCGGCTACCAGGCCTATTATGACAGCTGCAAGCATCCGGACTCGCCGGCCATCCGCGATCCCAATGCCGTGGTCTATCTGATGCCCGGCGTCGGCATGTTCACCTTCGCCGGCGACAAGGCGACCGCGCGCATATCCGGCGAGTTCTACGTCAACGCCATCAACGTCATGCGCGGCGCCTCGACGGTCTCGTCCTATGTCGGCCTGCCGGCGCAGGAAGCCTTCGACATCGAATACTGGCAACTCGAGGAAGCCAAGCTCCAGCGCCTGCCGAAGCCGAAGGCGCTGGCCGGCCAGATCGCGCTGGTCACCGGCGGCGCCGGCGGCATCGGCCGCGCCACCGCCAACCGGCTGCTGCGCGAAGGCGCTTGCGTTGTGCTTGCCGATATAGACGAAGCGGCTTTGGCCAGCGCCAATGACGAACTCTCGAAGGCCTACGGAAAAGACGTCGTCCGTCCGGTGCGCATCGATGTCACCTTCGAGGATCAAGTGCTTTCCGGCTTCGCCGAAACTGCGGTCGAATTCGGCGGCGTCGACATCCTGGTCTCGAATGCCGGCCTGGCCTCTTCGGCACCGATCGAGGAGACGACGCTGGCGTTGTGGAACAAGAATATGGACATCCTGTCCACCGGCTATTTCCTCGTCTCGCGCGAGGCTTTCCGCCTGTTCCGCGCCCAGAAGATCGGCGGCAACGTCGTCTTCGTCGCCTCCAAGAACGGCCTCGCCGCATCGCCGAATGCGTCCGCCTATTGCACGGCCAAGGCGGCTGAGATCCATCTTGCCCGCTGCCTGGCGCTGGAGGGCGCGGAAGCCCAGATCAGGGTCAACGTGGTCAATCCGGACGCCGTGCTGCGCGGCTCCAAGATCTGGACCGGCGAGTGGAAGGAACAGCGCGCCGCCGCCTACAAGATGTCGACCGACGATCTCGAGGAGCATTACCGCTCGCGCTCGATGCTGAAGCGCTCGGTCTTCCCGGAAGACATTGCCGAGGCGATCTACTTCTTCGCCTCCGACATGTCGGCCAAATCGACCGGCAATATCGTCAACGTCGACGCCGGCAACGCGCAAAGTTTTACGCGATAAGCTTCCTTCTCCCCGTTCAACGGGGAGAAGGTGCCGGCAGGCGGATGAGGGGCAGCGCCGGCCGAACACGTTTTGGGAGGAAGTGCAGTGTCCGAAACGATAATCTCGACTGATGTCGTCGAAAAAAGCAACGCCGCGCGCAAACCCGACCTCGAGCGCGATTACGCCTCGCTCGGCGAGCGCCTCGACCGGCGCGGCATCGCCATCGACGCGATCCGCGACAAGGTCGAGAAATTCGGCGTGGCTATCCCGTCCTGGGGCGTCGGCACCGGCGGCACGCGCTTCGCCCGCTTTCCGGGTGCCGGCGAGCCGCGCGACATCTTCGACAAGATCGAGGACTGCGCCGTCATCAGCCAGCTGACGCAGGCGACGCCGACCGTCTCGCTGCACATTCCGTGGGACAAAGCCGATGCGAACCGGCTGAAGCAGGCGGCGTCCCGCTTCGGCCTCGGCTTCGACGCGATGAATTCCAACACCTTCTCCGACGCGAAGGACCAGAAGCTTTCCTACAAATTCGGCTCGCTCTCGCATGCCGATGCCGGCACGCGCCGCCAGGCGGTCGAGCACAATCTCGAATGCATCGAGATCGGCAGGACGCTCGGCTCCAAGGCGCTGACGGTATGGATCGGCGACGGCTCGAATTTCCCCGGCCAGGTCAATTTCGCCAAGGCGTTCGAGCGCTATCTCGACGCCATGCGCGAGATTTATGCCGGCCTGCCGGACGACTGGCGGCTGTTCACCGAGCACAAAATGTATGAGCCGGCCTTCTATTCGACGGTCGTGCAGGACTGGGGCACCAACTACATCATCGCCAAGGAGCTCGGCGACAAGGCCTTCTGCCTGGTCGATCTCGGCCACCATGCGCCCAACGTCAACATTGAGATGATCGTGTCGCGGCTGATCCAGTTCGGCAAGCTGGGCGGCTTCCACTTCAACGATTCCAAATATGGCGACGACGATCTCGACGCCGGCTCGATCGACCCCTACCGCCTGTTCCTTGTCTTCAACGAACTGGTCGATGCGGAGCTCGCCGGTGCCAAGGGCTTCGATCCCGCGCATATGCTCGACCAGAGCCACAACGTCACCGATCCGATCGAGAGTCTGATGCTGTCGGCGGTCGAGGTGCAGCGCGCCTATGCGCAGGCGCTGCTGGTCGACCGCAAGGCGCTGGATGGCTTCCAGGAGGAGAACGACGCGCTGATGGCGACGCAGACACTTAAAAGCGCCTACCGCACCGATGTCGAGCCGATCTTGGCGATGGCCAGACTGCGCATTGGCGGCGCGATCGATCCGGTCGCGGCCTATCGCGAGGCCGGCTACCGGGCCAAAGTCGCGGCCGAGCGGCCGACAGTCGCCGGCGGTGGCGGCGGCATCGTCTGACAGGCAGATATCGGATTGATCTGGTCCAGCGCCATTGGCGGTGGACAGGTCCGCCGGCAGGGTCTTTCCTAGGCGTCCCCAACGCCAGGAGCACCGCCATGCCCTTGACCCGTCGGACGCTGATCGGCGTCACCCTTTCGCTCGCAATTGCCCTCGCGCCGCCGACCATCGTCCTTGCCGCCTCGCCGCAACCGGCCAAGGGCGAGCACGGCATGGTGGTGACGGCCCAGCATCTGGCGACCGAGATCGGCGTCGACGTGCTGAAAAAGGGCGGCAATGCGGTCGATGCCGCTGTTGCCGTCGGCTATGCGCTCGCCGTCGTCTATCCCAATGCCGGCAACATCGGCGGCGGCGGGTTTATGACCGTGCGCATGAAGGACGGCCGCACGACCTTCCTCGATTTCCGCGAGCGCGCGCCGCTCGCCGCGACCAAGACCATGTATCTCGACAAGGACGGCAATCCGGTGAAAGGCGCCAGCCTCGACGGCTACCTGGCGGTCGGCGTGCCGGGCTCGGTCGCCGGCTTCGAGATGGCGCGCGAGAAATACGGCACGCTCACCAGGCAGGATCTGATGGCGCCGGCCATTGCCTACGCCAAGGACGGCTTCGTGCTCAACCAGGGCGATGCCGCGTCGTTCGCAGACGGCGCCGATCGTCTGGCAAAGGACCCCGCGGCCGCCGCGGTCTTCCTGAAACCGGATGGCAAGCCTTATGGCATCGGCGAGAGGCTCGTTCAGCCGGACCTCGCCGCCTCGCTGTCGGCGATCTCGGAAAAGGGGCCGGACGCCTTCTACAAGGGCGCTATTGCGGACGCCATCGTCAAGGCGAGCGGCGCCAAGGGCGGCATCCTCGCCAAGGGCGATTTCGAGCAATATGCCGTGCGCGAGCTGAAGCCGGTGACCTGCTCCTATCGCGGCTACGAGATCATCTCCTCGCCGCCGCCGAGTTCGGGCGGCGTCATTATTTGCGAAATCCTCAACGTGCTCGAATTCTACCCGCTCTCCTATCTCGGCCCGGGCTCCGCCGAGACGGTCCATGTCATGGTCGAGGCCATGCGCCATGCCTATGTCGACCGCAACTCGGCGCTGGGCGATCCTGATTTCGTCGACAATCCGGTCTCGAAGCTGCTCGACAAGAACTATGCAAAAGACATCCGCGACAAGATCGATCCGTTCCGCGCCGGCGTGTCGAAGGGCCTGATGCCCAAGGGTTTCGGCGAGTCGAAGGAAACCACTCACTATTCGATCATCGACAATGACGGCAATGCGGTCGCCGTCACCTATACGCTGAACGGCTCCTTCGGCGCCGGGGTCGTCGCCGACGGCACCGGCATCCTGCTCAACAACGAGATGGATGATTTCACGCAGAAGCCCGGCGTGCCGAACCTCTACGGCCTGGTCCAGGGCGAGGCGAATGCCATCCAACCGAAGAAGACGCCTTTATCCTCGATGAGCCCGACCATCGTGACCAAAGACGGCAAGCCGTTCATGGTCATCGGCAGTCCGGGCGGTTCGCGCATCATCACCATCACGCTCGAGGCGATCGTCAACGTCATCGACCACGGCATGGACATCCAGCAGGCGATCGACGCGCCGCGCATCCATCATCAATGGCTGCCGGACACCATCTATGTCGAACCGTTCGGGCTTTCGCCGGACACGGAGAAGCTGCTTGCCGGCATGGGCTACCATCTGGACTTGAGCGACGAGACCTGGGGACAAGCCGCCGGCATTCTGGTCGGCGGCAAGAGCCTCAGCGAGATCGAGAAGGGCGGCGGCGCGCGCTACAACGGCGCCATCGACAGCCGCGCTGCCGCCGGTGAGGCGCTGGGATATTAATTGATCAGGTGACCAGCGTGATGGTCGAGGCGATCAGCATCACGGCGGCGATAGCGACGAAGAGGGCATAGATGCGCGGCCGGTCGAGCAGCAGCGCATTGCCCGAGATCCAGGCCGCCGTGGCGCCGCCAAGCGCGAACAGGAAGCCGTTGCGGTGGCCGAAGGACATGGAGGCGGCCATCAGGCCGCCGATGATCAGCGCGCCGAAGACGATTATGACGGCGACCGCGTATTTCTCGAAATCATTGCCGCCACCCATCGCCGGCCCCATCGCATTGAGATTGGGCAGGTCGTCAGGGTCGAAGGGGCTGGTCGAGCCATATTCGTCTTGACCGAGGGATTCGCGCATCATTCGTTCTCCGCTGAGCGGCAACAAACCATCAACGCCTGCCGAGTGCAACCCGGCAAAGCCGGCACGGCGATGCGTCGCCGCCCCGCTGATGCCCGAGCGCCACGGTTTCCCGGTCGGTTTCAACGAGGTAGCGGCGTTGCGGTTCCACCTAAAGCGCGTCGCGCTGAAGCGGATTCAGGCGACGCGCTTTTAAGGCTTTGTTTTCATGCATGTCGTTATCGCAAAACCGCTGCACACTTTTGCGCGACATGCATTAATTGATCTACCTGGAAAAATCGCTGCGCACGATGCCGTGCCGCTGCAGCTTGTCGTAGAAGGTCTTGCGCGGAATGCCGAGCGCCTCGATGGTGCGGCGGACGTCGCCGTCATTGCGACCAAGTGTCTCGCGGATAATTTCGGCTTCGTAACGATCGAGCCGTTCCGGCAAGGTGCCGATCTCCGTTGCCGCCGGGGAAGACGCTGCGGCAACGTCGTCCAGCCCGAGCACGAAGCGTTCGGCGAAGTGGGCGAGTTCGCGCACATTGCCGGGCCAGTCATGTTCGCCGAGATGGCGCTGAACCGCGGCGGAGATCGCCGGCACGGCGCGCCGGAAACGGGCGGCGGCGCGATCGGCGAAGTAGCCGAACAACAGCGGCACGTCGTCCCGCCTTTCGCGCAGCGGCGGGATCGAAAGCGTCACCACATTGAGCCGGTAGTAGAGATCCTCGCGGAAATTGCCGCGCTGGCCGGCGTCGCCGAGATCGACCTTGGCGGCGGCAACGACGCGCAGGTCGACCGGGCGCACCTCATTGGTACCGAGCGGCGTCACCTCGCGCATTTCCAAGACGCGCAGCATCTGCACCTGCGTCGAGGCCGGCATGCTCTCGATCTCGTCGAGGAACAGCGTGCCGCCGCTCGAATGCTCGATGCGGCCAACGCGCTTCTTCTGCGCGCCGGTGAAGGCGCCGGCCTCGTGTCCGAACAACTCGCTTTCGATGACCGTCTCCGGCAGCGTGCCGCAGTTCAACGCGACGAAATTGCCCTTGGCGCGGCGGCTCCAGCGATGCAGCAGGCTCGCCACCACCTCCTTGCCCGAACCGGTCTCGCCGGTCACCAGAACGTCGACATCGGTGTCGGCGATCTGCCGCAATGTCCGGCGCAGCCGCTCCATGGCCGGCGTCTGGCCGATCAGCGGCAATCCTTCCTGCGCCTGCTCGGCCGCCTGGCGCAAGGCGCGGTTTTCCATCACCAGGCGGCGTTTTTCAGCGGCCCGGGCAACGCTCTGCGCCAGCCTGTCGGCGGCGAAAGGCTTAGTGATGAAGTCGTAGGCGCCGTCCTTGATCGCCTTCACGGCCATCGCGATATCGCCATGGCCGGTGACCAGGATGACGGGGATATCGGGGTCGAGTAGCAGCACGCGATCGAAAAGCTGCAGCCCGTCGATCTCCGGCATGCGGATATCCGACACCACCACGCCGGCGAAATTCCTGTCGAGCGTCGCCAGCGCTTCGCTTGCCACCGAATGGGCCGACACCGCAAAGCCGGCAAGCTCCAGCGTCTGTCTTGTCGCCTTGAGCAGATCGCTGTCGTCATCGATCAGGATCACCGGGGCTGGATCGTGCTTCGTCATGCAGCGCCGGCTTTCGACAGATGGATGGTGAAGCGTGTTCCCTGGCCGCTGCTCGAGACCTCGATGCGCCCGCCATAGTCGGTGACGATGTCCTTGGAAATGACGAGCCCGAGCCCCAGGCCTTTTTCCTTGGAGGTGTTGAAGGGCGTGAACAGCGACTTCAGGATCGCGGGCGGAATGCCCGGGCCGTTGTCCGAGACCATGAGCGCGACGTCATCGCCGATCTCGGCCGCCGAAACCTCGACTTTCGCGTCGTCGCGGCCATCGAGTGCCTCCAGCGCGTTCTGGAAAAGGTTGATCAGCACCTGCTCCAGCCGCAGCCGGTTGCCCATAACCTTCAGCGCCGGCGGCGGCAGCGTGATCGCCAGCGCATCCAGCCGGCCGGCGAAGCGGCTCCTGAGCAGCACGACGGCGCCTTCGATCACGCCGCGCAGTTCCACCGGCTCGGCGGCGGTGCGGCCCTTGCGGGCGAAAGCTTTCAGCTCTTCGGTGATGGAACCGATCCGCTCGGTCAGCGCGGCGATGGCACCAAGGTTCTCCTCGGCTGAGGTGCTCTGCTTGCGTTCGAGGAAGACGCGCGCATTGTCGGCATAGGCGCGGATCGTCGCCACCGGCTGGTTGATCTCATGCGCGACCCCGGCGGCGACCTGGCCAAGCGTGGCAAGCCGGTTGGCCTGCACCAGTTCCTGCTGCATCACCTGCAGCCTGGCTTCTGTGCTGCGATGGTCCGCGATCTCGGCTTGCAGCCGGTCGCGCGCCAGACTCAGATCCTGCGTGCGCTCGACGACCCGGCGCTCGAGCTCGGCGCGCGCGGCCTGTTCGGCGGCAATCCGCATCTGGCCGGATTGCCGGCGCCACAACAGATAGGCGGCAAAGGCAATGAGCGGCACGAGGACACCGAGCGCCAGGAGCCGCATCTCGCGCTGCGCCGCCGCGACCGCTGCTTCGGCAGGAAGGAGATAGTCGAGGCGCCAGGGTGTCGACGGCACGGCGGTGGAAAGCCGCAGATATTCCGCATCGCTGCCGCCGGGCGTGATGGCCTGGACGAGCGCGACATCGGGGCTGAGCGGTTGCGGTTTCGTGATCGGCAAGGGCACCAGCGGCGCATCGCCGAATTGCTGGCTGGCGCGGATGTCGGCCGTAACCGGAGCGGCCAGCGGCGCCGTCGTCATGAAACGCCAGGAGGGCACGCTCGTGATCAGCACCACGCCATGCGCATCGCTGACATAGGCCGGGCGGTTCGCCTCGCGCCAGTCGGACTCGAGCTGGTCGAACTCCATCTTGACCACGACGACGCCGAGCGGCCCCGCAGCGCCGTCGACGCGGCGCGAGATGTAGAGGCCCGGACGTTTGCTGACATTGCCGAGCGCGAAATATTCGGCCGTGCCGGTTTCCATCGCGCCCGAGAAATAGGCGCGAAAACCATAGTCGTTTCCGACGAAGCTCACCGGCTCGCGCCAATTGCTGGAGGCGATCGCCAGGCCGTCCGTGCCGGTGACATAGAGCACCGAGGCCTTGGTGCCCGAGACCAGCCCTTCGAGCTTGCGGTTGAGCACGTCGATCGATGCGGGGTTGCGCTCGGCCAGCGCATCATGCACCTGCTGGTCTTCCGACAGGAGCAGCGGCAGCGCGCGCGGATTTTCCAGCACCGCGCGCAGCAGCGCGACTTTGAGGTTGGCGTCCGTGCGCCCTTGCGCGGTCAGAGCCTCGATCTCGGCCGAGCGACCATAAAGCCCGGCGCCGTAGAGCGCCGCGAGCACGATCAGCAGCGCCACCGCCGTAAACAGCAGCCAGGTGCGCCGTGCCCGCCCGGCAAGCAGTTCGGGCGTTGAGGCGAGGGCAGCGGCCGGGCGTTGCAGCATGCCGCATCTGTGCATGATTTCGCACAAAGCGCAATTCAACCTATGCGGATAGCCGCACTAGTGTTCTCCAACACGCTTGTCGCCGGATCGAAAAATCCAACAAAATCAACAGAGCGAGATTCCGGACATCATCTGGCACGCGGGTTGCAAATGCATCCGCAGCAGCCGCGAGGCTGTGGAGGTCAACAGCCCCCTGGGAGGTCGAACGTCTCGATCGGGGGCCGAACGGAGGACATCATGCAGACAGCAATCGCTGCCGCCGAACCGCGCGGCAAGGTTCCCTTTTACCGGCATCTCTATGTGCAGGTCCTGGTGGCGATTGCCGCCGGTATCCTGCTTGGCCATTTCTACCCCGACCTGGGCGCATCGCTGAAACCGCTTGGCGACGCCTTCATCAAGCTGGTCAAGATGGTGATCGCGCCGGTGATCTTCCTCACCGTGGCGACCGGCATTGCCGGTGTCTCCGACCTGCACAAGGTCGGCCGCGTCGCCGGCAAGGCGATGATCTATTTCCTCGTCTTCTCGACATTGGCGCTCGTCGTCGGCCTGGTCGTGTCGAACGTCATCCAGCCCGGCGCCGGCATGCACATCAATCCCGCGACCCTCGACCCTTCGAAGGTGGCGACCTTCACCGAGAAGGCGCATGACTCTTCCATCGTCGGCTTCCTGATGAACATCATCCCCGACACCATCACCGGCGCCTTCGCGCAGGGCGACATCCTGCAGGTCCTGTTCTTCTCGGTGCTGTTCGGCATAGCGCTGGCGCTGGTCGGCGAGCGCGGCCGCCCCGTGGTCGATTTCCTGCAGGCGCTGACCTCGCCGGTCTTCCGCCTCGTCGCCATCCTGATGAAGGCGGCGCCCATCGGCGCCTTCGGCGCCATGGCCTTCACCGTCGGCAAATACGGCATCGGCGCGATCGCCAACCTCGCCATGCTGATCGGCACCTTCTATCTGACATCGCTGCTCTTCGTGCTCGTCGTGCTCGGCACTGTGGCATGGTACAACGGCTTCTCCATCCTGGCGCTGATCCGATACATCAAGGAAGAATTGCTCCTGGTGCTCGGCACATCGTCGTCGGAAGCAGCACTTCCCGGTCTGATGGCCAAGATGGAGCGCGCCGGCTGCAACCGCTCGGTGGTCGGCCTGGTCATCCCGACCGGCTATTCCTTCAACCTCGACGGCACCAACATCTACATGACGCTGGCAGCACTTTTCATCGCCCAGGCGACCGACACGCCGCTCACCTTCGGCGACCAGATCCTGCTCTTGCTCGTCGCCATGCTGAGCTCGAAGGGTGCCGCCGGCATCACCGGCGCCGGCTTCATCACACTGGCCGCGACGCTCTCGGTAGTGCCCTCCGTGCCGGTCGCCGGCATGGCGCTGATCCTCGGCGTCGACCGCTTCATGTCGGAATGCCGCGCGCTCACCAACTTCGTCGGCAACGCGGTCGCGACCATCGTCGTGGCGCGCTGGGAAGGTGAGCTCGACCAGACCAGGTTCGCCGCCGCCATGGCCGGCCAGTTGTCGGAAGAAGCCGACCTCGCGTTGTCGGGCGGCCTGCAGCCTGCCTAGCCAACCAGCATCCTCCCGATGCCGAACAGGTCGCGGCAATCGCCGCGGCCTGTTCTTTTTGTCGGCCGCCGCATAGGCTGCGCGAGCCGGATTCCCGGCGAAACATTCAGCCGAGAGGGCGGTCGATGAGCAGTGCGTATCCCGAGATCTATCTTGTCCGTCATGGCGAGACCGAGTGGAGTCTCTCGGGCAGGCATACCGGCCGCACCGACATCCCCCTGACCGCGAAAGGCGAGGAGGCCGCGCGCGGCGTCGCCGACCGGCTCAAGGGCCTGACTTTCCAGGCCGTCTGGTCGAGCCCGTCGCAGCGCGCTTTCGACACCTGCCGCCTCGCTGGCTTCGGCGAGCGCGCGGTCAAGAAGCCGGACCTGCAGGAATGGGATTACGGCGCCTATGAAGGCGTGACTACCAAGGAGATATTGTCCAAGCGGCCCGGCTGGCAGTTGTTTCGCGACGGCTGCCCGGGCGGCGAGACGGCGGCCGATGTCGGCGCCCGCGCCGATACCATCATCGCCGGGATGCGCGCAGTTGCCGGTAATGTGCTCATCTTCTCCAGCTCGCATTTCCTGCGTGTGTTCGCGGCGCGCTGGGTCGGCCTGCCGCCGGCAGGCGGCGAGCACTTCGTGCTCGATACCGCCAGCCTCAGCATCCTGGGCTACGAGCACGACCTGAAAGAGCCCGTCATCCGGAGGTGGAACCAGAAGTAGTCCGGTTGGGCAGCAGCCCAGGTGCCTCTTGCGACTGGTCGAAACCCCTCGGCTTCGTCATTCCAGGGCGAAGCAAGGAGCGAAGCGACGCGGCGCAGACCCTGGAATCCATGCCGTTACCTACAAGCGTTGCGGCGGTCCAAAACGACCTCTGTCTTGCGCCGCTTTTGCCCTTCGGGCGAGGTCACGGAATGGATCCTCGGGTCTACGCGTCCGCTTCACCCGTGGATGACGAAGTTCGGGCGCAGCCATTGGGGTCGAGGCCTACGCTGAAAGCATCGCCAACTCTTCGGCCGTGAGGTGCCGCGCCTTGCCCTTGGCGAGCTCGCCGAGCTGCAATCCGCCGATCGCCACCCTGATCAGCCGCAGCACCTCGATGTCGAAAGCGCCGAGCAGCCTGCGGATCTGCCGGTTGCGTCCCTCGTCGAGCACGATCTCCAGCCACGCCGTCCGCCCGCCGCTGCGCAACAGCATGATCGAGCTTGCGGTGAGCAACGCGCCGTCGACGACCGCCCCTTGGCGAAAGCGCTCCAGCATCGCTTCCTCGGGCACGGCCGCGATCTGCACGTGATAGGTCTTGGCGACATGCGAGGCGGGGTCGAGCAGACCGTTCGCCCAGCGCGTGTCGTTGCTCATCAAAAGCAGCCCTTCGCTCGCCTTGTCGAGGCGGCCAACGGGTGACACGAAGGGCAGGTCGAGCCCTTCCAGGCAGTCATAGACGGTGCCGCGGCCTTCGGGGTCGTCGCGGGTCGTGACCAGCCCGCGCGGCTTGTTGAGCATCAGATAGACCTTGCGCTCGGCAACGACGCGCTCGCCGTCGACGGTGATGCGGTCGCGGTCGGGATCGATGCGCAGCAAGGCATCGCGCACCGTCTTGCCGCCGACCTGTACCCGCCCCTCGGCGACGAAACGCTCGGCCTGCGTGCGCGAGCAGAAGCCAAGCTTGGAAAGCGCTCGGGCGAGGCTGACCTTTGGGGTTGCTGATCGTCGGTCGGGTCGGCGTGCCACTGTCTCTGTCTTCGGACTTGCTCAAAACGCTGCAATCGATGCCACGCCTGCCGAGATGGGCGCAAGCGGCTCCATTACCCGGTTCGGGTCGCCGATTTCACTCCTGCGGCGCGCTCAACCGCCGGTAGGAGATGCCGTCGAATGTTGCCGTCACGAAGCTTTTGACCGACATTTTGCGCTTGTGCCCGTCGCTGCAGGCATAAAGCGGCCAGCCGGCCTCGCTGCATTCGCTGGCCATGCAGATGCGGGTCACGCAGTTGCCTGCGGTCAGCCGGAAGCCACCCTTGCCGGCAAAGCCCTGCAGCAGACTGCCATCCGAGGAACGCCATGTCCGTTGTTGGAATTCAGGCCGCAGCAGCCGAGGCTCGAGCGGGGCGGCCAAACCGGCCTGGTCCGTATGGCCCGAATATTGAAGCCGATAGCGCGCCATGCCGGTCGTGTACGCGGTGACGAGATCGGATTGGCCCGAATATGCCGCCGACAGCTCGGGACGATCGAAAAGATGGGAGGCGCGTGTCTCCGCCCCTGACGGTCTCGTCAGGGCAGCGATGGCGACAAGGGCCAGGCAGACGCGCAGCATCCCGATTTCCAGCAGCCATACCGATCCGGCATGCCGGTTTGCCCCGGCTGCGTTTACTACAATTCCGCCAAACAATGCTCTGTGCAAGTCGCCGTTGCCGGGGAAGACGCCTTTCATGCGGAGCCCTGAGCTACGCGCGAGCCAAAATCGGGCAATCAGCCGGCGGGGTTCATTCGTGCGAGGCAGCGGGCCTGGTCGCGTGGCCGCCCGAGTTCCTCGTAGCGGCCTGCCGCCTCCTCGAAGGCCGCCAGCGCGCGCATTTCCTTGTTCTGCGCCCGCCGCTGCACGCCGCGCGCCTCCCAGAGCGCCGCGGCCCAGGGGCCGCCTTGCCACATGCCGGCGATGCGCTCGGCATCGTTCAGGCGGCGATCGACCTGTTCCAGGTCGCCGGCTTCTGCAAGGGCTATCGCCGACGCGGTGCGCAGCGCCATCGAACAGGGCTGGCAGGCGCCGGGGATCAGCAGCCGGTCGCCGGCGAGGATTTCCTCGGCTACCATCTTGGGCGTGGAGGCGGCGCGTACGGCCAATGCCTGCATGCGCATGATCAGGTGTGGGGAAAGCCAGGATCGTTCCGCATCCGCCAGGCCGCGGCGGATGAGACGGCCGGCTCGCCACCTTTGGCCGCGTTCCAGCGCGATCTCGGCCAGCCGCTCGATTGCAAGCACGCGGCCTGCCACGGCATCCGCTTCCTGAAGCAATTGTTCCGCCGCAGCAAGGAAGCCTTCGGCGCCGTCGAGATCGCCCGAGAAAAGCGAGGCCTCTCCAAGCAGGAGGCAAGCGAGACCGCGGCCCGCGCTCGATCCGGCCTCTTCGGCCACGGTTAGCAATTCCCGCGCAAGTCCGGCGACCTCGGCATGGCCCTTCGCGCTGCACAGACAGAATTCGGAAAGGCACAGATGACCGTCGAACACATGCTGAACGAAGGCGGGTTTGGCGCGGACCCATTCGATGAATTCGGACCGGAACAGTTGCGGCCACCGGGCTTGCATCATCGATGCGATGCCCAGCAAGGCGCTGGACTCGCCGACCTCGCGCGGCAGGTCGGCGCCGAGTGCAAGGTCACGCGTGCGCCGGGCGATTTCGCTTGCCTTGTCGAATTCGCCGCTTTGCAGATGCACCAGCCCCCAGGCGAGCGACGTGCGTATCTGCTCCACCGGGCTGACGGTCTCCGTGCCGGACAGCGCCAGGGCCTTCTCGTAGAGCGCGATGGTGGCGGCGCTCGGCCCGACGCCGAGTTCGGCATGCAGATTGTCGCGAAGCTGATTGAATTGGCGGATCGCTTCCACGCGGTTGCCCGCATCGAGTGCTACCTGCATCAGCGCGCATTGCGCCTGCTCGTCGGCCGGGTCGAGCGCGATCAGTCGCTGCCAGAGATTGCCGGCGCGCAGGAGGTCGCTATAGCGCTGCTGCAGTTGCGCGCGCGGGGCGTCCAGCCATTCGACGAACAGATCGTCGGGCAGGAGCCTGCCTCCGTAGAGGTCGGCGGCGTGTGCGAAGGCCTTGCTGTCGTCGCCTCGCAGGGCGGCCTTCGCGGCGGTCTCGAAGCTCTCCGTGTCGATCGCCAGTTCGACATCCGGGGCGAGCGCCACGATATCGTTGCTCACGTCGATCAGGTCGCGGCTGCCCAGCGCGCGGCGTGCGAAATGGACCGCCTTGCGCAGGCTGGCGCCGGCGGCGTCGGGGTCCGCGTCTGGCCAGAAGGTCTCCATGATCTGCTCGCGGTGGGCGCGATGTCCAGGCCGCAAGGCAAGCAGCTTGACCAAAGCCGCGGCGCGGTCGCGCCGCCACTCGGCCGCCGGGACCACCCGGTCATCGACGCTGACGGCGAACCGGCCGAGGAGGTGGATCGAAACGCGCATGCATTCACCGTCCGGAAGAAGGGCACCGCCGCCGAAGCCGTCACCGGGCGGCCGTCGTCGGGGAACGCTGGCGGAACATAGATTTCCTAATTTAGCGCCGCAATCGAATTCCAACCGGAAAGGAACACAACCATGTCACTCCGTATCGCAGACATCGCCCCCGACTTCATGGCCGACACCACCGAGGGTCCGATTTCCTTCCATGAATGGCTGGGCAAGGATTGGGGCATCCTCTTCTCGCATCCGAAGGACTACACGCCGGTCTGCACGACCGAGCTCGGCTACATGGCGCGTCTGAAGCCCGAGTTCGACAAGCGCGGCGTGAAAATCATCGGCCTCTCCGTCGACCCCGTCGAGAAGCATGCAGGCTGGGCAAAGGACATCGCCGAAACGCAGGGGACGGCCCCCAACTTCCCGATGATCGGCGATCCGACGCTGGCCGTCTCCCAGCTTTACGACATGCTGCCGGCCTCGGCCGGCAACACGGCCGACGGCCGCACCGCAGCCGACAACCAGACGGTGCGCAATGTCTACGTCATCGGCCCCGACAAGAAGATCAAGCTGGTCATTTCCTATCCGATGACGACTGGCCGCAACTTCGATGAGGTGCTGCGCGTCATCGACTCCCTGCAGCTGACGGCCAAGCACCGCCTGGCGACCCCCGTCAACTGGAAGCCCGGCGACGACGTCATCATCGCTGGCTCGGTGTCGAACGACGAGGCCAGGCAGCTCTATCCGCAGGGCTGGAAGGAACCTAAGCCCTACATTCGCATCGTGCCGCAGCCCGTCCTCACCTGACGAGTGCAAGCGGCAAGCCCGCTAGGCCTTGGCGGTAAGGGCATCGGCGGCGAGGAGATGGAGTCCTCGCCGCCACTTCAGGAAATGAAGATCAACCGGCGCTTGGCGCCAGAGACAGGGTGGGGAACTGAGATGAACACGGCAAACAAACCGCGCATCGTCGTCCTTGGGGCAGGCTTCGGCGGCCTTGAACTCACGACGCTGCTTTCCGAAGCGATGGGCGACGCCATCGACGTGACCCTGATCGACAAGAGCGATAACTTCATTTTCGGCTTCTCCAAGCTCGACGTCATGTTCGGCCTGAAGCAGCCGGAAGCGGTTCGCCTGCCTTATGCCAGCTTCGCCAAGCCCGGCGTGCGCATGCTGAAGCGCACCATCACAGCGATCG
The DNA here is from genome assembly GCF_006440675.2 of Mesorhizobium sp. B2-8-5. NCBI lineage: Bacteria > Pseudomonadati > Pseudomonadota > Alphaproteobacteria > Hyphomicrobiales > Phyllobacteriaceae > Mesorhizobium > Mesorhizobium sp. B2-8-5. The sequence goes on along the minus strand of NZ_CP083951.1, from coordinate 6,348,439 downwards.
ATCCGCAAAGCCGCCGTGTCGTCACCGATGACGGCGTGTTCGACGCCGACCATCTGATCGTGGCACTTGGCGCCGAATATGATTTCGACGCAACGCCTGGTCTTTCCGGAACCAACGAGTTCTATTCGGTGCCCGGCGCGGAACGGCTGCGCCACATGCTGCCAGGTTTCAAGAAGGGCAGGGCGATGGTGGGGGTCTGCGGCGCGCCCTACAAATGCCCGCCGGCACCCAGCGAATGCGTGCTGATGCTGCATGACTATCTGGTGCGGCAAGGCGTGCGCGAGGCTTGCGAGATATCGCTGGTGCTGCCGTTGGGCAGCCCGGTGCCGCCTTCGCCCGACACCTCGCTCGCCTTGCTTGCCGCCTTCGCCGAGCGCGGCATCAAATTCATCCCGGGGCGCCGTGTCGCCTCCGTCGACAACACGCGAAACGTGGCCGTCCTCGACGACGGCTCGGAAATGCCTTTCGAGCTTTTCCTTGGCGTGCCCAAGCACCGGGTGCCGCCGGTCGTGCTCGAAAGCGGCATGTCTGAAAACGGCTGGATTCCGGTCAATCCGCGTACGCTCGAAACGAAATACGAGAATGTCTACGCCGTCGGCGACGGCGCTAACACCGGCACGCCCAAGGCCGGCGTCTTCGCCGAGGGCGCCGCGCGGGCGGTGGCCAGCGCCCTCGTCGCAAAGTTGCGCCACAGAGGCGGTGGGACCCTCTATGATGGGTTCGGGACCTGCTATATCGAGTTTGGCGGCGGGCGCATCGGCAAGGTCGAGGTCGACTTCTTCTCGGGGCCCTCGCCGACCGGCAACTACTATGAGCCCTCGGTCACACTCCGTGCCGACAAGGAGATGTTCGGCGCGAGCAGGAGGTCGCGCTGGTTCGGCCTCTGACGAGAGGGACCGCGGCGGGCGCAGGCATCGTTCGCGGCCTTTCAGCTATTGGCGGCCGGCGGCAGCTCGAACAGGGTGGCGCCGTTCTCGCGCCCGCGGTCGACATAGCCGATCACGCGGAACCATTTCGCTACGTCGGGCCTGTCCAGCCAGCTGCGCGAATGTATGGGAAGGTTGCCGGCGAGCGCCTGGACATGGCGGATGTGGCGCTTGCAGAAGCGGACCGTCGAGGCGTTGAAGAAATCCTCCTGCGCGGCAAAGAGCGTATCGGCGGCGTCCGCATGCTCGTGCCAGGCGATGATCGCCACCGTCCTGTCGTCCTGGACGAGCGCATGCGCCCGGCCTTCCTTCAGGTTCATCATCAGATTGTCATAGGCACTTTTGCTGTCCTTGCCGGCCGCCACATACTCGTCCGACATTCGCTTGGACAGGCCGTGGAAGACATCTTCCAGGTCTCCGACCGTCGCCGCGCGTGCTCTCATTTCTCCTCCTGACAGCCCGCTGGCAGTTTGCCCCAGTGAAGGGGGATCACCAAGAAAAGCAAATCCCCAATCGGGGCCGTGTGCGCAATCTCATTCCACGCGGGCGGGTCCGACCCATGTCCACGTCCCTATATAAGCGTTGGCTTGAGATTGAGCTTCCTGTGTCGGATACTGATGGTTTCTGGCCCGTCCGGCCCGCATCGTTCCCATGGCGGCCATGATCGATCTGATCGAAACCATATGCAAGGCGGCCTTCGTCCCGGAGCGATGGAACTCGGTGCTCCAGAAGGCGAGCGGCCTGTCGAACTCGGCCAGCGCTCAGGTCTTCGACGCCGGCGGAGGCACGGCTGGCAGCCGATCTTGCCGCCGGACTCACTTTGGCGGAAACGGCCGCGCGGGGCGGCATCACCGTCAAATCCGCCCGCACCTATCTCGAGCGCGTCTTCCAGAAAACCGGCACCCATCAGCAGAGCCAGCTGCTCGCCATGTTGAAGACTCTGCAGCCGCTGGCTCTACCGCCGGCGCGATGACAGGGAGCTGCCTGGGAAATGGCAGAAGACAGCGTATCGTTGAATTCGACGCCGGCCTGCCATAAAAGGCGCAAGTCTCGACCAGCCTGAGGAATTCAAGGCGTGCCCGAACCTGTCGCCAAGATCGGCCTGGGCTGCGTTGATCCGCAGACTGTCCGCGGGCGATTGGTCGGTAAATGGTCTGGCTACAGCGTTAGGGGTATGCATTGACGTCGAGCAGGCCGATCCTGATCACCGGCGCAGCCGGCTTCATAGGTTTTCACCTTTGCCAGAGGCTGCTTGCCGAAGGCCGGCAGGTTGTCGGCCTCGACTCCATGAACGAGTATTACGACGTCGCGCTGAAGCAGGCGCGGCTCGAGCGGCTGAAGGCGTTCTCGAATTTTCGTTTCGAGCATGTCGATCTCGCCGACCGCGATGGCATCTCGAGGGTCTTTGCGTCGGTCGCGCCGGAGATCGTCGTCAACCTCGCCGCACAGGCGGGCGTCCGCTATTCGCTGGTCAATCCGCACGTCTATGCGCAAAGCAATCTCAACGGCTTCCTCAACATCCTGGAAGGGTGCCGGCAGGCATCGGTCGGCCATCTCGTCTACGCTTCGTCGAGCTCGATCTACGGCGGTAGCACGCGCATGCCGTTCTCGGTGCATGATTCCGCCGACCATCCCCTCAGCCTCTATGCCGCCAGCAAAAAGGCGAACGAGCTGATGGCCCACACCTACAGCCATCTGTTCGGGCTGCCGACGACGGGCTTGCGTTTCTTCACCGTCTACGGTCCATGGGGACGGCCCGACATGGCCTTGTTCATCTTCACCAAGGCCATCCTCGCCGGCCAGCCGATCGACGTTTTCAACCATGGCAACATGCAGCGGGATTTCACCTATATCGACGACATCGTCGAGGGGGTGGTCCGCGTCATGCGGCATCCCGCGACACCCAACCCCGATTGGAAAAGCGCTGCGCCGGACCCGGCGACGAGCACCGCGCCGTTCAGGATCCACAACATCGGCGACAGTTCACCCGTCGAGCTCAGCCGGCTCATCGACGTGCTGGAAGACGCGCTTGGGCGCAAGGCGATCCGCAACATGATGCCGCTCCAGCCGGGCGACGTTCTGGCGACCTTCGCCGATGTCACCTCGCTCGAAGAGGTGACCGGCTTCAAGCCCAGGATCCCGATCGAGATCGGCGTCCCGCGCTTCGTGGAATGGTACCGGGATTTCTACCAGGTCTGATTCGGCGCCTGCCCGCCGCGACAATGTACTAATGCGTGTCGCGCAAAAGTGTGCAGCGGTTTTGCGATAACGACCTGCATGAAAACAAAGCCTTAAAAGCGCGTCGCCTGAATCCGCTTCAGCGCGACGCGCTTTAGCGGTCGGTCGTGGACGCTTGCCTGTCGATCCAGAGCGCGATCAGCGTGCAGGCGGCGCCCGAAAGCAGGTAGGCGCCGGCGGCGATAAGGCCGAAATTGCCGGCCAGGAGCAGCGCGGCAAGCGGCGCGAAGCCGGCGCCGAACATCCAGGCCAGATCCGATGTCACCGCCGAGCCGGTATAGCGGTGCTGGCGCGAGAAGCTCGATGCCACGACGCCCGAGGACTGCCCGAAGCTCAAGCCCAGCAGGATGAAGCCGAGCACCATGAACACCGTCTCGCCGACGGTGCCGCCGTTGAGAAGCTGTGGGGCAAAGCCGCTGAAAGCGGCGATGGCGACGGCGCCGCCGCCGAGCAAGGCACGACGTCCGACACGGTCGGCCAGCGGCCCCGATGCGACGATGGCCGCGATGCCGAACAGCGCGCTCACCGCCTCGATGACCAGGAAACGTTCCGGGCCCTCATTGGTGAACAGGAACACCCACGATAGCGGGAACACCGTCACCATATGGAACAGGGCAAAGCTCGCCAGCGGCGCGAAGGCGCCGACCACGACGTTGCGTCCTTCAGTCCGAACCATCTCTCTGATGCGCGTCGGCTGCAGGTCGCCGCTCTCGTAGAGTTTCGAGAATTCGGGCGTGACCACGATGCGCAGCCTGGCAAACAGCGCCACGACGTTGATGGCGAAGGCGACGAAGAAGGGATAGCGCCAGCCCCAGGCAAAGAAGTCGTCGGCCGAGAGGTTTGCGACGAAGAAGGCAAACAGCGAGCTTGCCACGATGAGCCCGATCGGCGCGCCGAGCTGCGGGATCATCGCATAGATGCCGCGCCGGTTCTGCGGCGCATTCAGAGCCAGGAGGGAGGGCAGTCCGTCCCATGTCCCGCCGAGCGCCAGGCCCTGCAGGAAGCGGGTGAGCGCCAGCAGCCATGCGGCGACCGCGCCGACATCCTCATAGGAGGGCAGGAACGCCATGGCGACCGTCGAGGTGCCGAGCAGGAACAGCGCGATCGTCAGCTTGGCGCCGCGGCCATAGGCGCGGTCGATCGCCATGAACAGCACGGTGCCGAACGGGCGCGCGATGAAGGCCAGCGCGAAGATGGCGAAGGAGTAGAGCGTTCCGACCAGCGGGTCGTGCGTCGGGAACACAAGCTTGGGAAACACGATCACGGAAGCGATCGCATAGACGAAGAAATCGAAGAATTCCGACGTCCTGCCGATGATCACGCCGACCGCGATATCGCCCGCGCTGACCTGGCCGTGATGCGAGCCGATCAGCCTGCTGTCCGTTTCGGAAGTCGAAGTTTCAGCCATCGTTTCCGTCGCCACCGAGCTCAAGTTCGGAACGCGATTGTCGTCGTCCCGATGCGATGTTGTCGTCATCCAGATGCGATGTTGTCGTCATCCCATTATGCGTGCACACTTTCGCGAAAGCCATACCGACTGGGCATTGGACAAATTGTCCAATGTTGTCGCCGTGCCTGCGGCAGTAGCCGTTGGTCCATATCGCATCGCAACCTGCAGAGATCCTGCTGCAGTGCCATCGAGGGCAGCGTTTGATGAGACGATCCGGAGCCTTGCTTCTTTTTCCGCTCGCGGTGCTGCTAAGCGGCTGCGATCTGGTCGTGCTGGTGCCCGCGGGCGACGTGGCAGTGCAGCAGCGCGATCTGCTCGTCGTCTCGACACTGCTGATGCTGCTCATCATCGTGCCCGTCATGGCGCTGACCGTGCTGTTTGCCTGGCGCTACCGGCAATCCAGCACCACGGCGACCTATACGCCGGACTGGGACCATTCGACCAAGCTGGAACTGGTGATCTGGGCGGCGCCCCTGCTCGTCATCATCTGCCTGGGCGCGCTCACCTGGCTCGGCACGCATCTGCTCGATCCCTACCGGCGCATCGACCGGATCGAACCAGGACAGCCGGTCACCCAGAACCACAAGCCGCTCAAGGTCGAGGTCGTCGCGCTGGATTGGAAATGGCTCTTCATCTATCCCGATTACGGCATTGCCTCCGTCAACGAGCTGGCGGCGCCGGTCAACCAGCCGATCGACTTCCGCATTACCTCCTCGACGGTGATGAACTCCTTCTACATTCCAGCTCTTGCCGGGCAGATCTACGCCATGCCCGCCATGGAGACGAAGCTGCACGCCGTCATCAACCGTCCGGGCACCTATACCGGCTTTTCGGCCAATTACAGCGGCGCCGGCTTCTCCGGCATGCGCTTTGCGTTCCACGGGCTCTCCGATCAGGCCTTCGGTGAGTGGGTGACGCAGACCAAAGGTGCGCAGGCTACGCTCAGCCGCGAGACCTATCTCGAGCTCGAGCGTCCGAGCGAGAACGAGCCGGTCCGCCACTATGCCTCCGTCGATCCCGACCTCTATGGCGCGATCCTCAATTTGTGCGTCGAGCGCGGCAAGATGTGCATGAACGAGATGATGTCGATCGACGCCAAGGGCGGCCTTGGCCTGGCCGGCGTGCGCAACACCTTGCCGCTGCAATATGACAAGCTTGCCCGGCGTGGCGCGGTGTTCGGCAACGATCCGTCCTATGTCGCAAGCATCTGCACGGCGGAGGAAGCGGCCGCCGCCTCGCGCGCGGCCCGCGATGCCGACGCGAAATACTGGCCGGTGCGCGATCTTTCGCCATTGCGCGGGGCGGGGCTGCTCAGTCCAGGGGCAGGCAGCCGCCGCGCCGACGCCGAGACGCCGTCGCTCGGCCTGCTGCGCTTCGAATTGTGAGGATGGCGGATGCCTGAGACGCTGACCAAATTCATCTTCGGCCGCCTCACTCTGGAGTCGCTGCCGCTGCACGAGCCGATCGTCGTCGGCACCTTCATCGTGGTGGCGCTCGGCGGTGTCGCTGTTCTTGGCGCCATCACGTATTTCAAGCTCTGGGGCTATTTGTGGCGCGAGTGGTTCACCAGCGTGGACCACAAGAAGATCGGCGTCATGTACATGGCGCTCGGCCTCGTCATGCTGCTGCGCGGCTTTTCCGACGCCATCATGATGCGCCTGCAGCAGGCCATCGCCTTCAACGGTTCCGAGGGCTATCTCAACGCCCATCATTACGACCAAATCTTCACCGCCCATGGCGTGATCATGATCTTCTTCGTGGCGATGCCTTTCGTCACCGGGCTGATGAACTTCGTCGTGCCGCTGCAGATCGGCGCGCGCGACGTCTCCTTCCCCTTCCTCAACAATTTCAGCTTCTGGATGACGGTCGGCGGCGCCATCCTGGTCATGGCCTCGCTGTTCGTCGGCGAATTCGCCCGCACCGGCTGGCTGGCCTATCCGCCGCTCTCGGGCATCAACTACAGTCCCGACGTCGGCGTCGATTACTACATCTGGGCGCTGCAGGTCGCCGGCGTCGGCACGACGTTGTCGGGCATCAACCTGATCTGCACCATCATCAAGATGCGCGCCCCCGGCATGACGATGATGCGCATGCCCGTCTTCACCTGGACCTCGCTCTGCACCAACGTGCTGATCGTGGCGTCCTTCCCGGTGCTGACGGCGGTGCTGACGCTGCTCGCGCTCGACCGCTATGTCGGCACCAACTTCTTCACCAACGACTTCGGCGGCAACCCGATGATGTATGTGAACCTCATCTGGATATGGGGTCACCCGGAGGTCTACATCCTCATCCTGCCGTTGTTCGGCGTCTTCTCCGAGGTCACCTCGACCTTCTCCGGCAAGCGCCTGTTCGGTTACACCTCCATGGTCTACGCCACGGTGGTCATCACCATCCTGTCGTATCTCGTCTGGCTGCACCACTTCTTCACCATGGGTTCCGGCGCCAGCGTCAATTCCTTCTTCGGCATCACCACGATGATCATCTCGATCCCGACCGGGGCGAAGATATTCAATTGGCTGTTCACCATGTATCGCGGCCGCATCCGCTTCGAACTGCCGATGATGTGGACGGTAGCCTTCATGCTCACCTTCACCGTCGGCGGCATGACCGGCGTGCTGCTTGCCGTGCCACCGGCCGACTTCGTGCTGCACAACAGCCTGTTCCTGATCGCGCATTTCCACAACGTCATCATCGGCGGCGTGCTGTTCGGCCTGTTCGCCGGCATCGCCTATTGGTGGCCGAAGGCCTTCGGCTTCAAGCTCGATCCGTTCTGGGGCAAGGTCTCGTTCTGGTGCTGGGTGCTCGGCTTCTGGTTCGCCTTCATGCCGCTCTATATCCTCGGCCTGATGGGCGTGACGCGCCGCATGCGCGTGTTCGACGATCCCTCGCTGCAGATATGGTTCGTCATCGCCGCCTTCGGCGCCGTGCTGATCGCCTGCGGCATCGCCGCCTTCCTGGTCCAGATCTTCGTTTCCATCCGCAAGCGCGAAGCGCTGGCCGATCACACCGGCGATCCCTGGGATGGCCGCACCCTCGAATGGTCGACCTCCTCGCCGCCGCCCGCCTACAACTTCGCCTTCACGCCGGTCATTCGCGACAACGACGCCTGGTTCGACATGAAGAAGGCCGGCTACCGGCGCCCGCTGTCCGGTTTCAAGCCGATCCACATGCCGAAGAACACCGGCACCGGCCTCATCCTCGCCGTCTTCAGCGTCGCGCTCGGCTTCGGCCTGATCTGGTACATGTGGTGGCTGGCGGCGCTGAGCTTCGTCTGCCTCATCGCCACCGCGATCGGCCACACCTTCAACTACCACCGCGACTTCGACATCCCGGCTGCCGAGGTCGCGCAAACGGAAGAGACGAGGACGACGCTCCTCGCCGCCCAGGGCTAGGGTTCGAGCATGGCATCGACGGCGATCACGGCCGATACCGCACCGGTCTTCCACCTGGAAGAGGAGCATGCTCACGCCGAAGGCGGCAGCACCATGCTCGGCTTCTGGCTCTATCTGATGAGCGACTGCCTGATCTTCGCCATGCTGTTCGCGGCCTATGGCGTGCTCGGCGGCAATTACGCGGCCGGTCCGGCGCCGAAGGATCTGTTCGACCTCGGCCTGGTGGCGGTCAACACCACCATGCTGCTCTTGTCCTCGATCACCTACGGCTTTGCCATGCTGACCATGGACAAGGGCCGCGTCGGCGCGACGCAAGCCTGGCTCGTGGTGACCATGCTGTTCGGCATGGCGTTCCTCTCCATCGAGCTATCCGAATTCGCGCACATGATCCATGAAGGCGCGACGCCGCAGCGCAGCGCCTTCCTGTCGTCCTTCTTCACCTTGGTCGGCACGCACGGCCTGCACGTGACCTTCGGCATCGTGTGGATGGCGACGCTGATGGTGCAGGTCGCCAGATACGGCCTCATCGAGGCCAACCGCCGCCGGCTGATGTGCCTCTCGATGTTCTGGCACTTCCTCGACGTCGTCTGGATCGGCGTCTTCACCTTCGTCTATCTGATGGGGATGCTCAGATGAGCGCGCATGATCATGCCGATCACGACCACACGCATGGCGGCGCCGCGCACGGGTCGCTGAAGGGCTACCTGATCGGCTTCGTCCTGTCGGTGATCCTCACCGCCATCCCGTTCTGGATGGTCATGAGCGGAGCCATCGACAACAAGCAGGCCACGGCCATCATCGTCATGGCCTTCGCGGTGGTGCAGATCGTGGTGCACATGGTCTTCTTCCTGCATATGAACCCCGCCTCGGAAGGCGGATGGTCGATGCTGGCGCTCATTTTCACGGTGATCCTCGTCGTCATCGTGCTCAGCGGCTCGCTCTGGGTGATGTACCACCTCAATGCCAACATGATGCCCGGGCTCCACGAGATGCGGGAGATGCCATGAGCCCCGTTTCGGGCGTGAGTGTGTCGGGTGTGGAGAGGGCCAAAGTCGAGGCAAAGGACATGATCGGCCGGACAAGTACTGGCTCTCATGCCACCTCGAAGGGCTCCGCGTCGCGATTCTTGCTTGCGCTGGCTGGGCTTCTCGGCGTCCTGGTGTTTCTCGGGCTCGGGATTTGGCAATTGGAAAGGCGGGTCTGGAAGCTCGACCTGATCGCCCGCGTCGACCAACGCATCCATGCTCCCGTCGTCGATGCGCCTGGTCCGCGGGACTGGAGCAGGTTGAGCGCGCGTGACTACGAATATCGCCATGTGCGGTTGACCGGGCGCTTTGAGGGCGGTGCCAACACGCTGGTGCAGGCGGTGACCGAGCTTGGCGGCGGCTATTGGGTGCTGTCGCCGATGCGCGGCGACCGCGGTTTCACGGTCCTCGTCAACCGCGGCTTCATCCCGCAGGAACGCAAGGCCGAGTTCGAGCGGGAGGGTGGCGGTTTCGCCGCGACGGCGACGGTCGACGGGCTGCTGCGCATCAGCGAACCGCGCGGCGGTTTCCTGCGCAGCAACGATCCGGCGGCCAATCGCTGGTATTCGCGCGACGTCGACGCCATCGCAAAGGCGCGCGGCCTGGCGGATGCCGCGCCGTATTTCATCGATGCCGGAGCGTCCAAGCCGGCTGGCTGGCCGCGCGGCGGGCTCACCGTCGTCACCTTCCGCAACAGCCATCTGGTCTATGCTTTGACCTGGTTTGCCCTGGCAGCGATGCTGGCGATCGCCCTCGCCAGGCCGATCTTCGTCGGACGTCGGAAGCGAGACGCGGCAAGATGAACATCTCGATCGCGCGCTTTCATCGCGACAAACCGATCCTGACGGTTCCGGTCGCCGGGCAGGGAGGCGCCGCCTCGAACGCCGACGTCACGAACAGGAAGAACCTGCTTCTGCTCATCCAGCTGCGCTGGCTGGCGGTGGCGGGGCAGGTGCTGACCATCCTGGTGACGCAATACTGGTTCGCCATCCCTTTGCCGCTCACCGAGATGGCCGGCGTGGTGCTTTTCCTCGTCGGGCTCAACATCTTCAGCCTGGTCGCCCTGCGCGGCAATCGCCGCATCTCCAACGCGCAGCTCTTCGTCGCGCTGATCTTCGACATGGCGGCGCTGACGACGCAGCTTTACCTGAGCGGCGGCGCCTCGAACCCGTTCGTGTCGCTCTATCTGCTGCAGATCACGCTCGGTGCCGCACTGCTGGCGCCATGGTCGACCTGGATCCTGGTGGTGGCCGCCTCGGCCTGTTTCGTCTTCCTCATTTTCGTTTTCCAACCGATCGCGATCCCGCATCATGGCGGCAGCGACCTCCTGGCGCTGCATCTGCGCGGTATGTTCATCTGCTTCGTGCTCGCGGCCGGCCTGATCGTGATCTTCATGACGCGCATCAACCGCAACCTGCGCGAACGCGATGCCTACCTCGCCGACCTGCGCCAGCGTTCGGCCGAGGAAGACCACATCGTGCGCATGGGCCTGCTGGCCTCAGGTGCCGCGCACGAACTCGGTACGCCGCTCTCGACCATATCGGTCATCCTGTCCGACTGGCGCCAGATGCAGGGCGTCAAGCGCAACCGCGAGCTTTCCGAGGACGTGGCCGAGATGCAGGCGCAGATCGAGCGCTGCAAAAGCATCGTCACGGGCATCCTCATGTCCTCCGGCCAGGCGCGGGGCGAGGGCACGATCCGCACCACGATCCGCCGCTTCCTCGACGATCTCGTGCAGGAGTGGCGTTCCAGCCGCCAGCCTTTCAAGCTGGATTACAGCAACGGTTTCGAGCCGGACGAGCAGATCGTATCCGACACGGCGCTGAAGCAAGTGATCTTCAATGTGCTCGACAATGCGCTGGAAGCATCGCACGATTGGGTCGGCATCACTGCCGAGCGGCAGGATGGGAAGCTGGTGCTCTCCGTCGAGGATCGCGGACCGGGTTTCGACAAGGATATTCTGGCCGCGCTCGGCCAGCCCTATATGTCGAGCAAGGGGCGGCCAGGCGGCGGCCTGGGGCTCTTCCTGGTGTTCAATGTGGTGCGCAAGCTCGGCGGCGACGTTTCGGCGCGCAACATGGCCGAGGGCGCCCGCGTTACCCTTTCGCTGCCGCTGGCGGCGCTGACCGATGGAGACGATCGTGACATCTGATCGATCCTTGTTTGTCGTGGAGGACGACGCAACCTTCGCGCGGACGCTCAAGCGTTCCTTCGAAAAGCGCGATTACGATGTCGTGGTCTGCCACGACCGCGAGGCGCTGCTCGTCGCGCTGGAAACGGCCGTTCCGGTCTACGCCGTCGTCGATCTCAAGCTCGGAGCGGGATCGGGTCTCGAATGCGTCAAACTGCTCAGCGCCCGCAATCCGTCGATGCGGATCGTCGTGCTGACGGGATTTGCCAGCATCGCCACGGCTGTCGAGGCGATCAAGCTCGGCGCCTGCCATTATCTGGCCAAGCCCGCCAACACCGATGACATCGAAGCCGCCTTCGGCCGCGCCGAGGGCGACGTTTCGGTGCCGCTCACCAGCCGCCCCACCTCGATCAAGAACCTCGAATGGGAGCGCATCCACGAAACGCTGGTTGAGACCGGCTTCAACATCTCCGAAACCGCGCGCCGGCTCGGCCTGCACCGGCGCACGCTCGCCCGCAAGCTCGAGAAGCGCGTGGTGCAGTAGCGCAACTTTTCCTGGAATTGCTCAGTAGGTGGTGCGCCCGCCCGACAGGTCGAATGTCGAGGCGGTGGTGAAGCTGTTTTCCTTCGAGACCAGCCACGCGACCATCGCGGCGGCTTCGTCGACTTCGAGCAGGCGGCCGCGCGGAATGCGCGAGCGCATGTATTCGATATGCTCGGGCGTCAGTTGGTCGAGGATGCGTGTCTGCGCGGTTGCCGGCGAAATGCAGTTCACGGCGATGTCGTATTGCGCCAGCTCCTTGCCGAGCGACTTCGTCAGGCCGATGACAGCTGCCTTCGAGGCCGAATAGGCGGCGGCATTCGGGTTGCCTTCCTTGCCGGCCACCGAAGCGATGTTGACGATGCGGCCGTAATTGCGCTCCTTCATGCCGGGCACGACGGCGCGGTTGACGTAGAATGTGCCGTTGACGTTAATGTCGATGATCTTCTTCCAGACGTCGACGTCATAGACATCGAGCGGCGCCGCCGGGCCGGCGATGCCGGCGGAGTTCACCACGATGGAGATCTTGTCGGCGATCTCCTCGGTCCTGGCGCGGGCTGCATCGACCGCGTCCCAGTCGGCGATATCGACCACCAGCGTCGTGGCGGCCTTGCCGAGCTCCTGTCTGGCGGCATCGAGGCGCGCCTCGTCGAGATCCCAAAGCGTGACCGTGGCGCCCGAGGCGACGAAGCGCTTGGCCATGGCGAAGCCGAGGCCCTGGGCGCCGCCGGTCACCACCGCGTGCTGACCGTCCAGATCGATCCTGTTCATATCGGGCGTTTCCTCCAGTCTGATTTATCGGGGATATTTCGGAAGTCGGTCGCAACAAGCCGGAATGCCTGAACCTCCGATCCGGCGTCGCGACGTTACATGGTGGCGCCGAGGCTCCACGGCACGAATTCATTGTCGCCATAGCCAAGCGCCTCGGACCTGGTGCGTCCGCCGGAAGCCACCCGCAGGATCTCCGCGAAGATTTCCTCGCCCTTCCGTGCCAGCGTCACGCCGTCCAGTATGTCGCCGCAGTTGATGTCCATGTCGTCGCGCATCTGTTCGAAGATGAACGAGTTGGAGGCGAGCTTGATCGAAGGTGTCGGCTTGCAGCCGAAGGCCGAGCCGCGCCCGGTGGTGAAGCACAATATGTTGGCGCCGCCGGCGACCTGGCCGGTGGCCGAGACCGGGTCGTAGCCTGGCGTGTCCATGAAGACGAGGCCGCGCTCGTTGATCGGGTCGGCATATTCCAGCACCGCGCGCAGGTTGGTGGTGCCGCCCTTGGCCGACGCGCCGAGCGACTTCTCCAGGATGGTCGTCAATCCCCCCAGCTTGTTGCCGGGCGAGGGATTGTTGTTCATCTCCATGTCGTGCCTGGCGGTGTAATCCTCCCACCAGCGGATGCGCTCGATCAGCTTTTCACCGACCGCCCGGCTTTCGGCGCGGCGGGTCAGAAGATGTTCCGCGCCGTAGATCTCGGGTGTCTCCGAAAGGACGGCGGTCCCGCCCTGCGCGACGAGCAGGTCCACCGCCGCGCCGAGCGCCGGATTGGCGCTGATGCCGGAATAGCCGTCCGAGCCGCCGCATTGCAGCGCCAGCACCAGTTCGGAGGCCGGTTGCGGCGTGCGCCGCGCGGCGTTGACGATCGGCAGCATCTCGACGATCGCCTTCACGCCGGCATCGACCGTCTTGCGCGTGCCGCCGGTTTCCTGGATCGTCATTGTGCGGAAGGTGGCGCTCTCCTCGATGTCGTAGGACTGCATCCAGCGCGGGATCTGGAAGGCCTCGCAGCCCAACCCGACCATCAGCACGCCGCCGACATTGGGATTGGTGGCGAACCCCCATTGCGTACGCTTCAGGAGATCGTAAGCCGGGCCCTTGGTGTCGATGCCGCAGCCGGTGCCATGGACGAGCGAGATGATGCCGTCGACATTGGGATAGTCGCGCAAGATACCGGAGCGGTTGACCTCCTCGGCGATGAAGCGCGCGACGCTGGCCGAGCAGTTCACCGAGGTCAGCGTGGCGATATAGTTGCGCGTGCCGACTTTGCCGTTCGGCCTGCGATACCCCATGAAGGTCGCCCGTTCGCCGTCGGGAAGCATCGCCGTTTGGCTGGCGTCCGCGCCATAGCTGTAGTCCCGCTCGAAATCGCGCAGGTAGACATTGTGCTCGTGCACCCAGTCCCCGGCCGCGATCGCTCCGCGCGCGAAGCCGATGGTCTGGCCGTACTTCACGATTGGCTCGTCCGCGGCGATGTCGCGTATGGCCATCTTATGTCCGCGCGGGATTCGGGCCCGCGCCGCGACGTCGCCGGCCTTCTCGCCGGTCGCTAGCGGATCGACCGTGAGCAGGATGTTGTCCGCATGCGAAAGCTTGATGAAGCGTGCCATTGCCCAAGACTCTGAAGAAAATTCTCGCCGGCGCCGGCCACGAGATCATCGACTAGGAATACTAATATAATAGAATGACGGCGGTCAAGGCTGCGACCCACTGGGCTCAGTCGGAACCGCTGTCGTGGGGCATCATTCACATGCCCGCGCCGTCCCCGCACCCGCGACCCGGTTGGCGTCGCGAGCGGTTCAGTCCAGGTGGAAGACTTCCTCCATCGCCGCCCACCACTCGCCTTGCGCGCGGGTGGCCAAGGGTTGCTGCATGGGGTCGCACAATTCCCACCATTTGCGCATCGCGGCCGATTCCCCCATCCGCGCGGCATCGGAGGCGAAATCGTCGCCGTGATATTCCCAACAGGCGAACAGCAGGTTCTCCGGCTCGCGCAGGAAGATGGAGTAGTTCCTTATGTTGGCGCGGCTGACGACTTCGAGCACGTCGGGCCACACCGCGGCATGGACGCGCTTGTATTCCTCGATCGCCTCGGCCTTCAGGCCGATGCAAAGCCCCATTCTCTTCATCAACTGGTCTCGCTTTGTTTGGCCGCGTCTTTTGTCGTCACGCAATTCCGGACGGAAAACCGCGTCACACCTTTCCTGGGATTGCAGAGCATGATCCCGAAAAGTGGGAATCGGTTTTCGGATAAGATCATGCTCCAACAAAGAGCTGGATCAGGATGGCGATTGAACGAAACGTCACCCTGATCTAGCCGAGGAGCTCGGCGGCGACTTCTAGCGTGTTGCGGAAGGATGTCTCCAAGTGGCTCTCCATCGCCTGCGCGGCGCCCTCGGCGTCCTGACGCTTGAGCGCGTCGAGAATGGCCTCGTGCTGCTCGATCGTCTGCTCGCCATAGCCGGGCTTGGGGATCGCGAGATAGCGGCCGCGATCCATCTGCGCCTTGGAGATGTCGACCACCCGCCAGATCGCCGGTAGGCCGCAGATCTCGGCTATGGTGCGGTGGAAGACGTCGTCGAGCTGGATCGCGACGGCATAGCGTCCACGCGAAATGGCGAGCTTGTGAGCGGCCATGTTGTCTTCAAGGAGTTCGGCTGCCTGCGGCGTCATCTTGGCCGCGGCACGCCTGGCGCTTTCCATCTCCAGCGCCCGGCGGATGACATAGGCTTCCTCGAGATCGGCGCGGCTGATCGGCGCCACATAGGTGCCGCTCTGCGCCAGGATCTTGACCAGCCCTTCGTCGCTGATGCGCTTGACCGCCTCGCGCACCGGCGTGCGCGATACGCCGAGCGCCTCGGCAATCGCAACTTCATTGATGATCTCGCCCGGCTTCAGCTGTCCGACGACGATCAGGTTACGGATCTTGTTGTAGATCTGGTCGCGCAGCGGCAGGGCCCGATTGAGGGTCGAAGGGTCTAGATCCATGGAAAATCCCATCGCTCGTCCACGCCAATGGATAAATTATATTAGAATGCCAACCGGAATGCACGTATGCGCGAAGCCGGTTGCCTCCCTGCAAAAAGCGCTCTGAAAACCAGCTTGCCAGAACTGTTATATTAGTGCAATAGTGCCGCCGTCGCGATTATCGGCGTCGTGGCGAAAGCGTTTCAGGGTGCCCAAGCGTGGTTGCGCGAAGGCCTTCTTGGTCGGTTTGAGGGACCGGCCATGCGCTTGATACGGTCGATGATCCCGTGCCGTGGAGCGCCGGCCGTCTTGCCAGGGAGGACCAAGCCAGAAATGACTGCCGTGGCGGATTGTGCCCTGGACATGCGAGGCATCAGCAAGACCTTTCCGGGCGTGAAGGCGCTGTCGAACGTCAATTTCGCCGTGAAATTCGGCACCGTCCACGCGGTCGTCGGCGAGAATGGCGCCGGCAAGTCGACCCTCATGAAAGTGCTCAACGGCTCATACGCGCCGACCAGCGGCACGATCAAGGTCGGCGGCAATGAGGTGCGCATGCGCAAGCCGGCGGACGCGCAGGCGCTCGGCATCCGCATGGTTCACCAGGAGATCAATCTGGTCCCCGACCTGACTGTAGCAGAGAACGTCTATCTCGGCCGCATGCCCGGCAAATGGACCTGGCTGCGCAAGGGCGAGATGGTCAGGAAGGCCGCGGCGGTTCTCAAGGAACTGGGCGCAGCGATCAATCCGCGCGAACGGCTGGGCAACCTCTCGATCAGCCAGCAGCAACTGGTCGAGATCGCCAAGGCCTATGCCGCCCAGCCTCGCATCATCGTCCTCGACGAGCCGACGTCGTCGCTAAGCGAGCATGAGACGGCGGCGCTCTTCCGCATCCTGCGCAAGATGCGCGGCGAAGGCATCGCCATCGTCTACATCAGCCACCGGCTGAAGGAGGTGCTCGAGATCGCCGACGAGGTCACCGTGCTGCGTGACGGCTCGATGATCGAGACGCGTCCCATCGAGGGGATCACCGCGGCCGAGATGATCCGGCTGATGGTCGGCCGCGAGGTGAGCAACGTCTTTCCCAAGAGCCCGGCCAAGATCGGCACATCGGTGCTGCGTGTCGAACGCATCGGCGACGGCGCGAGCTTCCGCGATATCAGCTTCGACGTGCGGGCAGGCGAGATCCTCGGCTTGACCGGCCTCGTCGGCGCCGGCCGCAGCGAAGTCGCGCGCGCCATCTTCGGCCTGTCGCGTCTGGCCGAGGGAAGCGTCAGCGTCAATGGCCGCAAGGTCGTCATCAGCTCGCCGTCCGAGGCGGTGCGGGCCGGCATCGCCTACGTTCCGGAGGACCGCAAGGGCGACGGCATCGTGCCCGGCATGTCGGTGCGCGAGAACATAAGCCTGCCTATCCTGCGCCGCCTGACCAGCTTCGGGCGCATCAGGGGCAGCGCCGACCGTTCCTTGTCGGCCCTTTACGTCAAGCAATTCTCCATCTCGCCGCCGGATGGCGAGCGGCGCATCAATCTTCTGTCGGGCGGCAACCAGCAGAAGGCGGTCATCGCCAAATGGCTCGCGGCAAAGCCCGCCGTGCTGATCCTCGACGAGCCGACGCGCGGCGTCGACGTCGGCGCCAAGGCGGAGATACATCACATCATCGGCCAGCTCGTCGCCGACGGCATGGCGGTGGTGATGATCTCTTCGGAACTGCCTGAAATCCTCGGCGTGTGCGATCGCGTGGTGGTGATGCGGGACGGCCGCGCATCGTCGCCGCTGACCCGCGCCGAGCTCAGCGAGGAGCGCATCATGGCGCTCGCGACCGGCGAGGAAGCGGCGTGACGGACGCGGCCATGGAGATCAGCGGCGTGAACCGCAACGACCGTTTTACGCGCGGCAGCAGGCTCGTCGATCTGCTGTCGAAGGCCGGCCTTGTGCTGGCCATCCTCGCGGTCATCCTCTACGGCTCGTTCGCCAGCCCGGCCTTCTTCACCGCCGGCAATATGCTCAACGTGCTGACGTCGATGTCGATCGTCGGCATCGTCGTGGTCGGCATGACCTTCGTGCTGGTGGTCGGCGGCCTGGCGGACCTGTCGGTGCCCGCCACCATCGCTTGCGGCGCGATCCTTTCGCTGGGGCTGCAGCCGCTGATCGGCCCCGTGCCGGCCTTCGTCCTTGCCGTGGCGCTGGCCGGGCTGATCGGCCTGCTCAACGGCGTTCTCGTCGGCTATGTCGGCATCAATCCGATCATCGCCACGCTTGGCGTGGGAACCATCGGCCTCGGCATCGTCCAGGCCGCGGTCGGCGGCGTCATCGTCTACGGCTCGAACACCGCCTCCGCCGAATTCGCCAAGGGCCGGCTGCTCGGCATCCCGGTCGTGGTGCTGATCTTCCTGGCCGTCGCGCTGATCGGCCATTTCGCGCTTTCCAGGTCCTTCTGGGGACGCTGGACGCTGGCGACCGGCGGCAATTACAGCGCCGCCGAGGCCAGCGCCGTGCCCGTCAAGGCGGTTAAGGCCGGCGCCTTCGTGATCACCGCGCTCGCGTCCGGCATCAGCGGCGGCCTGCTTGGCCTGACCCTGCAGAGCGCGCGGCCGCTGATCGGCTCCGGCTACGAATTCAGCGCCATCACGGCGGTTGTCGTCGGCGGCGTCTCGATCATCGGCGGCTTCGGCTCGGTGCCGAGGGCCATCGCCGGGCTCGTCTTCGTGCAACTCCTCACCAATGTCATGGTGCTGCAGGGCGTGCGCACGCCGATCCAGGGTTTTGTGCTGGGCACCCTGATCGTCGGCGCGGTCGGCATGGACGCCGCGCTGCGCAAGCGGGGAGTGGCATGATGCGCCTCCTGGTCCTTGCCTCGCAATATCGCGTTCTCATCATCCTCGGTCTGACGCTTGTCGTCTCGGCGCTGGTCGTGCCGGGTTATCTGGCGCCTTCGACGCTCGGCCTCGGCCTCGACCGGGCCGCGACCATCGGCCTGATCGCCATCGGCCTGACCTTGCT
Organism: Mesorhizobium sp. B2-8-5; assembly: GCF_006440675.2. NCBI lineage: Bacteria > Pseudomonadati > Pseudomonadota > Alphaproteobacteria > Hyphomicrobiales > Phyllobacteriaceae > Mesorhizobium > Mesorhizobium sp. B2-8-5. Next base: position 6,330,004 of record NZ_CP083951.1, on the reverse strand, counting down.
TCTGATCGCGGGTCAGATCGATCTCTCCGGCGGCGCGGTGTTCGCGCTGGCCGGCATCGTCTCGGTCATCCTGCAGCGCGAGATCGGCATTCTGCCCGCGGCGCTCGTCGGCATCCTTGTCGGCGCCGTCGCCGGCGCGATCAACGGCGCCTTGGTCGTCGGGCTGAAGGTCAATTCGCTGGTGCTGACCCTGGCCACGATGCTGATCTTCCGCTCGCTCGCGCATTGGGTCACCAACAGCCAGCCGGTGACCGGCACCGACATCATGCTGTCGCTGGCGCTGGCCAAGATCTATCTTGAGATATTCACCATCCGCAGCGCGCTGTTCATCGTCCTGATCGTGTTGCTGCATGTCTGGCTGACGCGCACCATCCCGGGCCGCAACGTCTTTGCCGTCGGCTCCAATCCTGCGGCCGCCAAGGAAAGCGGCATCGCCTCGGACCGCATCGTCTTTCTCGGCTTCGTCTTCGCCGGCACGCTGGCCGGCCTCGCGGGCGTCCTCCAGAGCCTCGTCACCAACACCGGTTCGCCCGTCTTCGGCTCGGAACTGACGGTCGCCGTTATTGCCGCCGTCGTCGTCGGCGGAACCCGCCTCGAAGGCGGCAGGGGATCCGCGCTCGGCACGCTGGGCGGCGTGCTGACGATCGGCTCGCTGACCATCGCGATGGAGTTCCAGTCCATACCCGCATACGTCCAGCAGGTCGTGTCCGGGCTGATTCTGATCCTGCTCGTCGTGCTCGATCGGGCCGTTACCACCAAGGGCAGGGCTCCGGGCACGCGCCCTGCGCTCGTTCGCGACAAACCAATCACTCAAGGAGGAAACGTATGATCGGGAGGAAACGTATGATTGGGAGGAAACCTATGATTGGCAAGAAAAGCATGCTCAAGATCGCCGCCGTGGCGCTCTTGTCCTCGACCGGATGGGCCAGCGCCAAGACCGTCTGCTACGTCACGGCGGCGGATTCGCATGCCTACGCGACGCCGGCCAACAAGGCGCTCGAGGCCCGCGCCAAGGAGCTTGGCGTCGAGATCCTCAGCCTCAGCCAGGACTTCGACGTACAGAAGGGCACCGAGCAGCTCAACACCTGCGTGGCGCGCAAGGTCGACGGCATCATCCTGTGGCCGCTCGACCCGCAGGCCTACATCCCGGGCCTTGCCCGCGCGCAGCAGGCGAACATCCCGGCGATCCTCATCAACTCGCCGATGAGCGACGATGCCAAGCCGTTCATCAAGTCCTTCACCGGACCGGACGTCTATGAGGAAGGCAAGCTGGCGGCGGATTCGCTGAGCAAGGCGCTGGGCGGCAAGGGCTCGGTGGTCATCATCGCCGGCCAGGCCGGCAACGGCACCACCATCGGCCGCGTCAACGGTTTCACCGACCGCCTCAAGGAAACCAACGCCGACATCAAGGTGCTCGATACGGTCAACGCCGACTTCGACCAGCAGAAGGCGCTGGTCGTCAGCCGCGACCTGATCACCCGCTTCGGCGACCAGATCACCGGCGTCTACGCCAATGACGACACCATGGCGCGCGGCTTCATCGACGCCTGGAAGGAAGCCAATCCGTCCAAGCCGACGCCGCCGATCGTCGGCATCAACGGTCAGAAGGATGCGTTCGAGTCGATCAAGAGCGGCGAGATGTACTCGACCATCGTGCAGTCGCCGGTCGAGGACGGCCGCCTCGCGATCAACACCATGGCCGAGATCATCGACGGCAAGGAGGTCAAGGACCGGCTGCCGATCCCGCTGACGGTCGTCACCAAGGACAATGTCGGCTCGGTCGAACCGGCATTCTGATCACGCGGCCGGCCCGGTTAAACCGGGCCGGCCTATCCGCTGCACGGCGCCCGTCCGACGCCGCGCCAAGATTATCCCCGAACGGCCGCGCCCAGCACCGAGACGCAGTCGCCCGCCTTGACCAGGCCCGGGAAGTGACGCGCGGCGAGCAGCCCCGACATCCTGGCCCTGATCTCCCGCGGCGCCTGTCCGGTGCGCCCGACTGGATGGATGCGCGCCACAACCTGGCCGTCCTCCACGGGCTCGCCGAGATCGACCATCGTCTCGATCATGCCGTCCTCCTCGGCGAAGGCGAAGCAATCGCCGGAAGGCATGTCCAACCACTGGGTTCTGCTCTTCTCGACCGCACCATCGACGATGCCGGCATGGCGCAGCACGTTGAGGATGCCGCGCCTGGCAATCCGCACCGTCTCGGCGCGAGACGTTCCGCCGCCGCCGAGCTCGGTGGTGACGAAGACCTTGCCCATCTCCTCGGCGGCCGTGTCGTACATGCCGACCGCGTCGATCTCGGTCATGCGCATCGAGAATGGCGCCGAGAAAGCCTCGACCGCGGCGAAGGCCTTCTTCTCCTGCGCCTTGTCCGGTAGCGTGTGTGCGGCGCAGAAGGGCACGAAATCCAGCGTCTTGCCGCCGGAATGGAAGTCGAAGACGATGTCCGCGCGCGGCAACAGCTCGCGCTGGAAATAGTCGGCGATCTTCTCCGTCACCGTGCCGTCCGGGCGGCCGGGGAAGGAGCGGTTCATATTGCCCTTGTCGATCGGCGAGGTGCGCGTGCCGGCGCGGAACGCCGGATAGTTCATCGCCGGCACGATGATGACCGTGCCTGAGACATTTTTCGGGTCGAGGGTACGCGCGAGTTCGTAGAGCGCCAACGGCCCCTCGTATTCGTCGCCGTGATTGCCGCCGGTCAGTAGCGCCGTCGAGCCCTTGCCGTTGCGCAGGACACAGACCGGGATCATCACCGAGCCCCAGGCGGAATCGTCGCGGCTGTAGGGCAGGCGCAGGAAGCCATGCTGGACGCCGTCGCGCTCGAAGTCGACGGTCGGTGTGATCGGCGACGGACGCAAAGCGGACATCGGCTCAGTCCTTCACGAAGAGCTTGCGCGGCACATTGGCCAGGCACTCGACGCCGGTGTCGGTGATCAGGATCGACTCGGTGATCTCCAGCCCCATCGTCTCCAGCCAGAGACCCGTCATGAAGTGGAAGGTCATGCCAGGCCTGAGCTCAGTCCGGTCGCCGGGGCGCAGGCTCATGGTGCGCTCGCCCCAGTCCGGGGGATAGGACAGACCGATCGAGTAACCGGTGCGGTTGTCCTTGACGATGCCGTACTTCTTCAGCACCGCGAAGAAGGCGTTGGCGATGTCTTCGCAAGCGTTCCCCGGCTTTGCCGCGGCAAGGCCTGCCTCCATGCCTTCCAGCGTCGCCTTCTCGGCATCGAGGAAGGCCTGCGTCGGCTTGCCGAGGAAGACGGTGCGCGACAGCGGACAATGGTAGCGGTTGTAGCAGCCGGCGATCTCGAAGAACGTGCCTTCGTTCACTTTCATCGGCTTGTCGTCCCAGGTGAGATGCGGCGCCGAGGCATCGGCGCCCGACGGTAAGAGCGGCACGATCGCCGGATAGTCGCCGCCGATGCCGGCGACGCCGCGCGTGCCAGCATCGTATATCTCGGCGACCAGATCGCATTTGCGCATGCCGACTTCTACTTTTTCGACGATGCGCTGGTGCATCGCCTCGACGATCCGGGCGGCGTTGCGCATGTACTCGATCTCGGTCGGGCTCTTCACCGCCCGCTGCCAGTTGACCAGCGCGGTGGCGTCGGCGAAACGAGCATTGGGCAAATGCTTCTGCAGCGCCGCGAAAGCGGCGGCCGAGAACCAGTAATTGTCCATCTCGACGCCGATCGTGAGCTTGTCCCAGCCACGCTTGGCCAGCACGCTGGCGAGGTAGTCCATCGGGTGCCGCTCAGTCGACTGCACGTAGTGGTCGGCGTAGCCGACGATGTTGTCATGGGCGAGATAGGCGGTGCGCTTTGCGCCGTTGGCGTCCTGGCCGCGGCCGTACCAGACCGGCTCGCCCGAAGGCGGCACCACCACCGCCTGATGCACATAGAATGACCAGCCGTCATAGCCTGTCAGCCAGGCCATGTTGGACGGATCGCTGACGATCAGCAGATCAACGCCTTTAGCCTCCATGGCTTTTCGCGTCTTGGCGAGGCGATCGGCAAATTCGCTCCGCGAGAATTTCAGGTTTGGCTGCATTTTGTTGTCCTCGTTTGTTGGGCCTGGCGGCCAGCATCAACTTTCGAAATTGAGCCCGGCATTGGTGGCGCGCGCACGGTCGCGAGCCAAAGTGGCGATCGCGGTGTCCTGCACGCCGGTGCCGGTGAGGTCGGCGATGGTGATGTCGCTTGCCGAGCGCCGGCCGGCTTTCTCGCCGGCAATGATCTGGCCGAGTTCGGTGACCTCGGCGTCGGCTGTCATCACGCCCGCCTCGATAGCGTGGTGAAGCTCGCCCAGGCGTCGCGTCTGCTTGGCGCTGTCGGCGACATAGAGGTCGGCCATGCGCAGGATCGCCGGCGCGATCTCGTTCTTGTGCTCGGCGTCCGAACCCATGGCGGTGATGTGCTGGCCGGCGGAGACGAAGCCGGGCTTGATCAGCGGTTCGGTCGCAGGCGTCGTGGTGATGATGATGTCGGCTTCGGCTGCCGCGTTCGCTGCATCCGGTTCGGCCCGAACGGCAATGCCCAGTTTCTTGCGCAAGCGCGCGGCGGTCGCCTCCGCCTTGGCGGCGTCGCGCGCCCAGATGCGCGCTTCCTCGATCGGCCGCACGAGCCGCAGCGCTTCCAATTGCAGGCCGGCTTGCAAACCGGCGCCGAAGATCGCCGCGACCTTGGAGTCTTCGCGCGACAGATGCTTGGCCGCGACCGCACCAGCGGCGGCGGTGCGGATATCGGTCAGATAGCCATTGTCGAGCAGCAGCGCCTCGACCACACCGGTCTTGGCCGAAAGCAGCACCATCATGCCGCCGCCGCTCGGCAGGCCCAGCGTCGGATTGTCGAAGAAGCCGGAGCTTATCTTGACGGCGAAACCGTCTATGCCGGGCACATAGGCGGACTTCACGTCGACCTCGCCGCGATGCTCATGAATGTCGAGCCGCAGAATCGGCGGCATCGCCACCGGCAGCGTAGCCAGGGCGCGAAAGGCGTTCTCGATACAGGCGACCGCTTCGAGATCGAGTGTCACGATCTTGCGCAATTCCGCCTCGGTGAGGATGGTCATGCGGCTCATGCAACGCGCTCCGTCAGTGCAGGGTCGCCGCAGACAATGCGTCGATGCAGGCCCATATCGATATTGCGACCGGAGAGGATCAGAACAGTTGGGCCGCTCACTTTGGCCTTGCCGGCAAGCAGCGCGCCCATGCCGACGGCGCCCGCGCCCTCGACGATCTCGCGCTCCTGCTCATAGGCATGGCGGATGCCAGCGGCGATCTCGTCCTCGGCAAGCAGGACGACGTCGTCGAGCAGGTCCCGGCACATGGCGAAGGTCAGCCGATTGTCGAGGCCGATGCCGCCACCGAGCGAATCCGCCAATGTCGGCAGTTCCTCGACCTGCACCGGGCGGCCGGCATCGAGGCTGGCTTTCATCGCGGCACCCAGCGCCATCGAGATGCCGATGACTTTGGTGCCTGGGCTCACCCCCTTGACCGCCGCCGCGACGCCGGACGCCAGCCCGCCGCCGGAGAGCGGCACCAGCACCGCCGCGGTATCTGGAACCTGCTCCATGATCTCCAGGCCAAGCGTGCCTTGGCCGGCTATGATGCCGGGATGGTCGAAGGGCGGCAGCATGACCAGCCCTTCCTCGGCCACCAAGCGGTCGACCTCCTGCTGGGCATCGTCCTGGCTGTTGCCAACGATGCGGACATCCGCGCCGAGGCGGCGGATGGCGTCGAGCTTGTTTTGCGGCACCAGCTTCGACATGCAGATCACCGCGCGGATGCCTTCAAGCTTCGCCGCATGCGCCAGCGCGCGGCCGTGATTGCCGGTCGAGGCGGCGACGACGCCGCGCGATCTTTCTTTTGCGCTCAACGCGGCGATGGCGTTGGAGGCGCCGCGCAGCTTGAACGCGCCGGTGGTCTGGTGGTGTTCCAGCTTGAGATGAACCGGGCTGCCGGTGCGCTCCGACAGGCTTTGCGACAGCACGCAGGGTGTCCGCTCGACCTTGCCGGCAATGCGTTCGCGCGCTGCGCGAATATGCTGAAGCGTAACTGGCATTTCGATCACTGCGCCAGAGGCTTGGTCCACAGCCGGCCGAACTCCGGTCGCGGCTTGTCGTCGCCGCACAGCCGCAGGCAGTTCCAGGCGCTGGCCTGGTTGCTGGTGACGACCGGACGCCCGATCGCCTCTTCCATGCCGGGAACGGCGAGCGCGGCGCGCAGCGCGGTGCAGGAGACGAACAGCGCATCGGCCTGGGGGTGCATGATTTTGCGCGCCATCTCGACGAGGGACACCGGCGTGATCCGCGCCATCTCGCGGTCGTCCTCGAAGCCGAGGCAAGAGAAGCTCTGGATGTCGAAGCCGTGTGACGCGAAATAGGCTGCCATCGGCCGGCTGGTCTCGACGGTGTAGGGCGTGAGGATGCTGATGCGCTTCACGCCGAAGGCGTTCAGGCCGCGTATGCCGGCCATCGGCGGGGTGACGACGGGAACGCCTGGCTTGGCCGCCTGGATGGCAGCTTCGATCTCGGCATCGCCGATCACCACGGAGGCGGAGGTGCAGGAGTAGCAGATCGCATCGAGCGGCTCGTCCGGCAGGATGAGTGCCGCGCCCGCCGAAAGCGACGGCTGCATCTTGCGCAGATTTTCCGGCGTGGTCGGGTTGGCATAGGGGATGCGCGCGACATAGACGCCGACGCGCTCGCTCGCCACCATGCGGCGGAAATCCACCTCGCTGGTGTGATCGGTGGCCAGGGCGATCAGCCCGACGCGCTTTTGCAGCGGACGCGCGTCCAGCGCGGGGTGCGCCGTTTCGAGGCGGATGTCGGGCAATGCGTTCATGACTTTCATCTTTCGATCCTGCCGTAGCGATGCTCCAGCCAGCGCAAGAGCACGACGGAGCAGAGGCTGATGACGAGGAAGAAGGCGCCGACCAGCGTCATCGGTTCGATGTAGCGGTAATAGGTGTTGGCGACGCTCTTGGCCTGGTTCATCAGCTCCAGCACCGTGATCGCCGAAAGCAGCGGCGTCTCCTTGAACATGGCGATAAAATAGTTGGCCAAGGCGGGGATCATCGGCGGGATCGCCTGCGGCAGAATGATATGCGTCCAGGTGTGGCGGCCATTGAGATTGCAGGCCTTGGCCGCTTCCCACTGGCCGCGCGGCACATTGTCGATGCCGGCGCGATAGACTTCGGCCGTGTAGGTGCCGTAATGCAGGCCAAGGCCGATGACGCCCGCCACCAGCGGCGGCAACAGGATGCCGATATCGGGCAGCACGTAGAAGATGAAATAGAGCTGCACTAGGAGCGGCGTGCCGCGGATGAACTCGGCGAACCAGCCGACGCCGCGTGCGACGATCCGGTTCTCCGAGCGTCGCGCCAGCGCGATCCCAAGCCCCACGATCGCGGCCAGGATCGAGCCGAGCACCGTCGCCAGGATGGTGATCTTCACCCCCTGGATCAGGGTAGGCATGATCTCCCAGACGAAGTTCCAATCCCAGTCCATCAGACACGCACCCCATCAAGGCCGCGCGCCATGCGGCGTTCCAGCGTGCGAACGCCCCAGGAGACGATCAGCGCGAGGGCGAAATAGATGACCAGCACGGAGACGAAGGGCATCAGCGTGCTGCCGGTCTGCGAGCGCACCACCTGCGCCTGGAAGGTCAGGTCGGCGAGCGAGATCAGCGAGACGACCGACGTCGCCTTGAGCAGCTCGATCGCGTTGTTGCCGAAGGTCGGCAGCATGACCAGCAGCGCCTGCGGTAGGATTACGTGGCGCATGCCTTGCCAGCGGCCGAGATTGAGCGCCGTGCAGGCCTCATATTGCTCGCGGCCGACCGACAGAATGGCGCCGCGCACCACTTCCGCCGCGTAGGCGCCGACATTCAAGCCCAGCGCCAGCACGCCCGCCTGCAGCGGCGTCAGCGACACGCCGGCGAAAGGCAGCACGAAATAGGCCCAGAACAACTGCACGAAGATCGAGGTGCCGCGGAAGAATTCGATGTAGACCGTGGCGATCGCGCGCACGATGAAGAAGCGCGACACGCGCCCCATGCCGGCAAGGAAGGCCATGATCAGCGCAAGCACCGACCCCATCAGCGTCAGCTCGATGGTGACAAGCGCTCCTTGCAATATCAGGCCGAGATAGCCGGACCACTGGGTCATGGGGTTCCAACGTTTGCGGTTAGCTTCCCTCTCCCCGTTAACGGGGAGAAGATGCCGGTTTACCCTCCGTCTTCAGCGCAGCTGCTGCGTAGGACGGGTAGGCAGATGAGGGGCAGCGCGAACCTTGAAATGCTGCGCCGCCCCTCATCCGGCTCTTCGAGCCACCTTCTCCCGTAGGCGAGGAGAAGGCAAAAGAGCGTTTACTTCGCCGAGCAGAGCTTCTCGCGCGTCGTCGACATCGCGGCCGCGGCCGAGAAGCCGTAAGGCTCGATGATCTTGGCGAACTCGCCGGACTTCTTCATCTTGGCGAGCTCGACGTCATAGGCGTCGCGCAGCGCCTCGTCGCCCTTCTTGAAGGCGGCGCCGTCGCAATAGACCGGCGCGCCGACCACCGGGGCGATGACGTCGAGGTTCGGGTCGTTGGCCTTCTTGACCAGGTCGTTGATCGAGAGCACCGGCAGCGAATAGGCGTCAATGCGGCCGTCCTGCACCATCTTCAGACCGCTCTGGCCGTCCGGCACGACGATGACGCGGTCGCGCGGCACGCCGGCATTCAGCGCCAGCTTCTCCTCGGTGCCGCCGCCAGGCGCGCCGACGGTTGCCGACGTATCCTTGGCGATGTCCTCATAGCTCTTGAAGCCCTTCGGGTTGCCCTTCTTCACCAGGAGCGCCTCGGCATCGCAAAGCACCGGCTCGGAATAGGCGACCGCCGCGCAGCGCTCCGGCTTCATGAACAGGCCCGCGGTGACGACGTCGAAGCGGCCCGCCTGCAGGCCGGGGATCATGGCGCCATATTCGGAGATGGAGGCCACGACATCCGCGACGCCGAGCCGCTTGAAGATCTCGCGCGCAACATCCGGAGCCGCGCCCGAAACCTTGCCATCGGCGGCCACCGCCGTATAGGGCGGCTCGTTGGCGATGGCGAGGCGGGCGAAGCCCTGCGCCTTCAACTGCTCGAGCTTGCTGTCGTCGGCCGAACCCGCGCTGGTGGCGGCGAGCATGGAGGTCAGCGCGAGGCCGGCGACGCCAGCCAGAATGCCAAGTTTCTTCATTGTTCCCAACTCCTTGTTTGTCTTCTTGGTTTGCCTGGTTCGGGACGGCCGTTGGCCGCCCGTGGACGGCTTACGCCGCCCGTTTGCATTGCGGTCAGACGCGATGTCCGGCCGCGATGATCTTCTTCAGGAAGCTTTGCGTTCTTTCCTGTTTGGGATGGCGGAAAATCTCATCGGGCTTGCCTTCCTCGACGATCCTGCCGCGGTCGAAGAACAGCACGCGGTCGGCGAAGTCGTGGGCGAAGCCCATCTCATGGGTGACGAGCAGCATCGTCATGTCGGTCTCGGCGGCGAGCTTGCGCATGACGTTGAGCACTTCCTCGACGAGCTCCGGGTCGAGCGCCGAGGTGATCTCGTCGAACAGCATGATCTTGGGCGACAGCGCCAGCGCCCTTGCGATCGCCACGCGCTGCTTCTGGCCGCCGGAGAGTTGCGCCGGCATCGCCTTCGCCTTGTCGGCGAGTCCGACCATGTCGAGCAGTTCCATCGCCCGCTTCTCGGCGGCGGCGCGCGCGACGCGCTTGGTCAGCATCGGCGCCAGGGTCACATTGTCCATGACGCATTTGTGCGGAAACAGATTGAAGAGCTGGAAGACCATGCCGATCTTCTGACGCATCCTGGCCAGATGCCGCTCGTCGGCCGGCAGCAGCTGGCCGTTGCGCTCCATGTGGTAGAGCTGCTCGCCATCGACCTGGATATGGCCGCCGTCGATCTTCTCCAGCGTCATCAGGATGCGCAGGATCGTCGTCTTGCCTGAGCCGGACGGACCGATCAGCGCCAGCTTCTCGCCCGGCATGACCTGCATCGACAGGCGGTCCAGCACCTTGAAGGCGCCGAAGCTCTTGGAAATCGCATCGACCTTGATGATGGGCGCGGGCAATCCATGTCCTCGTCTGGAGAAGCCTATGCCCTTAACGATGCGAAACGTGCTAAATCATGTCAATTGGGAAAATAATATCATGACAATATTTCCAGCGCGGCACAATTTCAGGGCAATCTGAGCTCCATTTGTGCATCAGATGGCGAGCAGGAGATGCTCCGGATCGCCGAGCAACAGCTTGGCGACAACGCTCAGGCCGGCCCGCAGTTCCCCTTCGGTGGTCGATCCGAGCGAGATACGCACGGCCGGATGCCAGGGCGTGTCGGCGATGCGGAACGAGGTGCCCGGCGCGATCGCCACCCCGCGCAGGCGTGCCTGCGAAACAAAGCTCTCCTCGGCGCGGTCGCCCGGCAGTTCGAGCCACAGATGCAGCCCGTCGCGGTGGACGCGATAGTCGACGCCTGCCAGCATTTCGGCGGCAATCTCCTGGCGCCGCTTCAACGCCTGGCGCTGCCAGTTGACCAGTTCCATCGCCGTGCCATCGCTCACCCAACGCGTCGCGATCTCGGCCACCATCGGCGTCGCCATCCAGTTCGAGACGAGGTGGCGGTTGGCGACGGCGGCGGCATAGCGGTCCGGCACCGCGAGGTAGCCGATGCGCAGGCCGGGCACGACGATCTTGGTGAAGGAGGTGACGTAGAGCGTCCGCTCCGGCGCAAAGGCGGCAACCGCCGGCGGCCGGCCTTCGACCAGCGGGCCGAGCACGTCGTTCTCGATGATGGCGATGTCGTGCTTGCGGGCAACCGCCGCAATCTGCTCGCGACGGGTGGCGTCCATCAAGGTCGCCGTCGGGTTGATCACCGATGGCTGGACGAAGACTGCGCGAATGTCTGACAGGCGGCAGGCCTCGTCGAGCGCTTCGGGGATCAGCCCGTTGCCGTCGATGGGCAGGCCTTCGAGGTTGAAGCCGAGATAGCGGGCGAGCGGGATCAGCGTGTGGTGACCGATCGCCTCCGTGGCGACGGTCGAGCCGGGCGGCGCCACGCTCATCAGCGCCACGGTCATGCCGGCGGTGGCGCCATTGGTGAGGCTGACATTCTGTGGCGATGCCTCCAGCCCGCAGAGCCTCAGCCATTCGACCGCAACGGCGCGGTGGCGCGGAAACACCATGTTCGGCCGGAAAGACAGCGCCGAGCTCGAAGGCAGGTTCTCGGCGAGCCACCCCAGCGCCTGTTTCAATTTCTCCAAATGCATCGGTTCGCAGACCGGCTTCAGGATCGAGAGGTCGATGACTTCGCCCAGCCGTTCCGGAATATAGGGCGGCTCCGGTTCCCGGCGCTGCGTCTGCACGAAGCTGCCGCGACCGACCTCGCCGGAGATAAGGCCGCGCCGGATCAGTTCCTCATAGGCGCGGCTGACGGTCTGCACCGAAAGTTTCAGATCGTCCGCGAGGCGGCGGTGCGTCGGCAGCCGCGTCCCGTTGGCGAGCCGCCCGTCATGAATGGCGCGCGCGAACTGGTCGGCCAGCGAGAGATAGGCCGGGCGGCGGATGAGAGCAGGATCTGGCTGCCACAATGTCATGACTTATTAGAGAGCCAAATCAGTGCAATTGACAATCGAAATAATGCGTCGTCATGGTGTCCGCGACGAAAGGCGAATCCCGCATGGCGGCAATGAAACTCGACCCGATCGACTTCAGGATTCTCGACGCGATCCAGCGCGACGGGCGCATCACCAAGCTGGCGTTGGCCGAGAAGGTCGGCCTGTCGCCGACGCCGTGCTGGATGCGGCTGCGCAAGCTGGAGAAAGCCGGCATCGTGTCCGGCTACCACGCCGCGATCGCCATGCGCGCTATCGCGCCGGTGGCGACGGTGCTGATGGAGGTGACCCTGGCCAACCACCGCCAGGCGGACTTCGATCGGTTCGAGCGGGTCGTGCGCGATGTTCCGGAGATCGTCGCCTGCTGGTCGGTGGGCGGCGGCGTCGATTATGTCCTGAAGGTGATGGCGCGCGACATCGATGCCTACCAGCGGCTGGTCGACAGCCTGCTCGAACGTGAGATCGGCATCGACCGCTACTTCACCTACATCGTCACCAAAACGGTCAAGGACGAGACCGTGCTGCCTGTGGCCGACCTGCTGCCCGATCAATGAAAGCGCCATCGTCATCCACGGGCGGAGCGACGCGAAGCGGAGCGCAGACCCGAGGATCCATTCCGTGACTTTCACGTAGGGTGCTGCGGAGCAGAATTCTGCATCGTCGCAACGCCTCAACGTCACGGAATGGATCCTCGGGTCTACGCCGCGTCGCTTCGCTCCTTGCTTCGCCCGTGGATGACGACTTTGAGGAGGCTCGGCCAATTTTCACGGTTCGGCGCCGCCTGCTGGCCGGCCAGCTAGAGAGTTCGTCTGCTTCCGCGCGCCAATAGAGACAATCTCTCTACCAACAGCCGCTGAAACAGTCCCATTCTTTGCCCGACACGGCCGATGCTTCGGCATCGAATGGAGACGCCGATGTCCGCGCATTTTGCCCGTACCAACCACCATGACGCGCTCGATCGGCTCGACGATCGCCGGCTGCTGCGCGCGCTCGCCTATGTCGACGGCCACTGGACGGCGAGCGAAGCGGCGGCAAGTTTTGAGGTTACCGATCCGGCCACCGGCGCTACCGTCGCCTTCGTGGCCGCGCTCGATGCCGATCAGACGACAAAGGCAATCAACGCCGCATCCCGCGCCTTGCCGGCCTGGCGCTCGGCACTGCCGCAGGAGCGCTCGAAGATCTTGCGGAAATGGTTCGATCTGATCATCGCCGCCAAGGACGACCTCGCGTTGCTGATGACGCTCGAACAGGGCAAGCCGCTGAAGGAATCGCTCGGCGAGATCGGCTACGCCGCCTCCTTCGTCGAATGGTATGCCGAGGAAGCGAAGCGCCTCAGCGCCGAAAGTGTAACCAGCCATCTGCCGAATGCCGAGATGTCGGTGCGCCGCGAGCCGCTCGGTGTGGTCGGCGTCGTGACGCCGTGGAATTTTCCGTCGGCCATGCTCACCCGTAAGGCCGCCGCAGCGCTTGCCGCCGGCTGCACCATCGTGGCGCACCCGTCCTCGGAAACGCCGCTGTCGGCTTTGGCGCTGGCCGAGCTCGGTGAACGCGCCGGGCTGCCGGCAGGCGTCTTCAACGTCGTCACCGGCGATGCGCGCACGATCGTCGCGGCGATGTGCGCCGACGCCCGCGTTCGCGCCATGAGCTTCACCGGATCGACCGAGGTCGGCCGGCTGATCGCCGCGCAAAGTGCCGCGACCATGAAACGGCTGGTGATGGAACTCGGCGGCCATGCGCCGCTGATCGTGTTCGACGACGCCGATATCGACAGGGCCGTCACGATTGCGCTGGATGCCAAATTTGCAACGTCCGGCCAGGATTGCCTTGCCGCCAACCGCATCTATGTCCAGCGGCCGATCTATGATCGCTTCTGCGCCGCTTTTGCCCGCCGCGTCGAGCAACTCCATGTAGGTAACGGTCTATCCGCGGATGCCGATATCGGGCCTCTGATGCACGAACGTGCCGTCAAGAAAGTGGAGGAGCAAGTCGCCGATGCGCTCACCCACGGCGCGCGCTGCCTGACCGGCGGCAAGCGCCACGCTGCCGGGCCGCTGTTCTACCAGCCGACGCTGCTCGTCGACGTGCCGGACGAGGCGCTGATCATGCGCGAAGAGACCTTTGGCCCGGTCGCCGCGGTGACTCCGTTCGACGATGAGGCCGAAATTATCGCCCGCGCCAATGCCACCGAATATGGCCTGGTCGCCTATGTCGTCACCGAAAACGGTGGTCGCCAGGCGCGCATGGGCCGCGCCCTGGAGTACGGCATGGTCGCGATCAACCGGGTCAAGATCACCGGCGCGCCGATCCCCTTCGGCGGCGTCAAGCAATCCGGCATCGGCCGCGAGGGCTCGCGCCACGGGCTCGAAGCCTTCACCGATCTGAAATACCTTTGCCTGGACGTTGCCTGAGCGCGCCGGCAGGATCCGAACAAGGAGTCAAAAAATGCTCGAACAGTCCAACGAACTCTCCGCCTGGGACCGCGACCACTTCTTCCACCCCTCGACGCATATGGGCACGCATGCGCGCGGTGAATCGCCGGCCCGCATCATGGCCGGCGGCGAAGGCGTCACCGTCTGGGACAACACCGGCAAGAAGAGCATCGATGCCTTCGCCGGCCTCTATTGCGTCAATGTCGGCTACGGCCGCCAGAAGATCGCCGATGCCATCGCCGAGCAGGCCAAGAACCTCGCCTACTATCACGCGTATGTCGGGCACGGCACCGAAGCCTCGATCACGTTGGCCAAGATGATCATCGACCGCGCGCCGAAGGGCATGAACCGAGTCTATTTCGGCCTCTCAGGCTCAGATGCCAATGAGACCAACATCAAGCTGATCTGGTACTACAACAATGTGCTGGGTCGGCCCGAGAAGAAGAAGATCATCTCGCGCTGGCGCGGCTACCACGGCTCGGGCGTGATGACCGGATCGCTGACCGGGCTCGAGCTGTTCCACAACGCCTTCGACCTGCCGCGCGCGCCGATCCTGCACACCGAAGCGCCCTATTATTTCCGCCGCGCCGACCGCTCGATGAGCGAGGAGCAGTTCTCGCAACATTGCGCCGACAAACTGGAGGAGATGATCCTCGCCGAAGGCCCGGACACGGTCGCGGCCTTCATCGGCGAGCCGATCCTCGGCACCGGCGGCATCGTGCCACCGCCGGCCGGTTATTGGGAGAAGATCCAGGCCGTGCTGAACAAATACGACGTGCTGCTCGTCGCCGACGAGGTGGTGACCGGCTTCGGTCGCCTTGGCACCATGTTCGGCTCCGACCATTACGGCATCAAGCCGGACCTGATCACCATCGCCAAGGGCCTGACCTCGGCCTATGCGCCGCTGTCGGGCGTCATCGTCGCCGACAAGATGTGGCAGGTGCTGGTGCAAGGCTCCGACAAGCTCGGTTCGCTGGGCCATGGCTGGACCTATTCGGCGCATCCGATCTGCGTTGCCGCCGGTGTCGCCAATCTCGAACTGATCGACGAGATGGACCTGGTGCGGAATGCCGGCGAGACGGGCGCTTACTTCCGCGCCGAGCTCGCCAAGGCCGTCGGTGGCCACAAAAATGTCGGCGAGGTCCGCGGCGACGGCATGCTGGCGGCGATCGAGTTCGTGAAGGACCGCGACGACCGTGTCTTCTTCGATCCGGCGCTGAAGGTCGGACCGCAGATCGCCACGGCGCTCGCGGCAAGCGGCGTCATCGGCCGCGCCATGCCGCAGGGCGACATCCTCGGCTTCGCCCCGCCGCTCTGCCTGACGCGCGAGGAGGCCGACATCATCGTTGCAAAAACCACCGACGCGGTGAACAGCGTGTTTGCCAGTATCTGAGAAGCGACATCTGAGAAGTGACATGAATGCCATGACCAGAACCGTTCCCTCCACGATGGCCGCCGTGCAGCTTACGGCCCATGGCGGCCTGGAGAAACTCGTCTACCGCACCGATGTGAAGGTGCCCGCGCCGGCCGCCGGCGAGGTCCTGGTCAAGGTCAGCGCCTGCGGCATGAACAACACCGATGTCTGGGTGCGTCAGGGCGCCTATGGCACGGAGGAGGACGCGGCTGCCGTGTCGACCTGGCGCCGGCAGGGCAACACGCTCACCTTCCCGCGCATCCAGGGCACTGACACGGTCGGCGCCATCGTCGCAGTCGGCGACGGCGTGCCTGCCGACCGCATCGGCGAGCGTGTCATGGTCGACTTCTCGATCTACAATCGCGACGACGATTCGCTGGCCGACATCGACTATATGGGCCATGGGCGCGACGGCGGTTACGCCGAATACCAGGCGCTGCCGGCTGAGAACGCGCATGTCGTCGACACCAATCTGAGCGATGTCGAGCTTGCCACCTTCTGCTGCGCCTATCTCACTGGCGAGCAGATGCTGGAACGCGCCGCGCTGAAAGCCGGCGAGCGTGTGCTGGTCACCGGTGCCTCCGGCGGTGTCGGTTCCGGCATCGTGCAACTGGCTCGGGCACGCGGCGCCATCCCCTACGCGGTGGCCGGCAAGGGCAAGGAGCAGGCCGTGCTCGACATCGGCGCCGAGAAGGTGATCACGCGCGGCGTGGCCGATCTGCCGGCCGTCGTCAACGAAGCGACTAGCGGCCAGCCGATCGACGTGGTCGCTGATCTGGTCGGCGGCGCCATCTTCAACGATTTGCTGCGAATCCTGCGCCCGGAAGGCCGCTACACCACGGCCGGAGCGATCGCCGGACCGGTGGTGCAGCTCGATCTGCGCACCATGTATCTGAAGCAGCTGCAGCTCCACGGTTCGAGCCAGGGCACGCGGGCCGACTTCCGCCGCATCGTCCGCTACATCGAGGAGAAGAGAATCCGGCCGCTGGTCGGCGGCGTCTATAAGCTCTCCGATTTCCACCGGGCCCAGGCGGATTTCATCGCCAAGGACTTCGTCGGCAAGCTGGTGGTGGTGCCGGATGCGATGTGGAGCGGCGCCTGATCCAGGAAGGAGGCCGGCGCGGTCGCCCCGCCAGTCGAGCCGCCGCCGGCGTCAGGCGCCGTTGCGACCAGGCACAGCAGTGGTCGGCATCCAGGATTTCAGGCGTTCAAGCATAGGCTCCGTCAGCGGGGTGGATTTCCGCTCCGCAAGATTGAAGAAGACCGTCTTGGCGGTGAGCTTCGCCGCGAGCTCGCCGCCATGCAGCCTGCGCATCTCGTAGTCCGTCTGGATGGAGGTGCGGCCGATAGTGCGGACCGTGCCGTAGATTTCCACGATGACCCCCGATGGCACTTCGCCGACGAAGTCGATCTCGTGCCGGACGTCCGCCCATCCCCTGTCTGCCCATTCGGGCGTCGTCGGCGCCCAGCCGGTCGCCTGGCCGAGCAGGATGTTGATGGCGTCGTCGAAAAAGGCGACGTAGAACCGCGTCGTCATGTGGCCCATCATGTCGCAATTCCAGGGCTGAACCACAGCTCTCGTCAGTAAGATCATTTTTGCTCCCGATAACTCGTCCGATGCGGCCGCTATCTAGCGGGGATTGGTTATCTCTGGGAGAGCCAATCGATGGTTGGAGCATTGCTCGCCCCATTTTGGCGGGGGCAAGGCGATTACAGCGACGGCAGGACACCCCGGATGTGGCTGGCAAACGCCTCGACGGCCGGCGACCTCGTGGTCTCGGCGAAGGCGATCAGAACGCCGAGCCGGGACAATCTCGGAAGCGGCGCGTTGAGGATGAAGAGATCCGACGGGACGGCCCTCTGCGTCATCACGCTTATCGCAAGGCCGGACCGCGCCACCGCTATCAGGCCGGTGAGGCTGTTGCTGGCATAGGATATCTTGTAGCGCAGTCCGGCGCGGGACATGGCATCGCAGGCAGCCTTGTGGTCCATCGCGTTCGATGCCGGCAGCGCCAACGGCACGGTCTCGCCGAACTCGTGCAGCTCCAATGTCGGCTTGCTGCCGACCCAGACCATCGCTTCCGTGCGCACGACCTCCCTGGAGGCGCTCGCGTCCGGAATGGAGACAAGCGCCAGATCGACCTGGCGCGCATGCAGCAGATTGTGCAGTTCGACAGTCGGCGCCGACACGACCTTGATCTCGATGTCCGGATAAAGGCTCCCGAAGCTTCTCAAGAGCGTGGGAAAGAAGGCGCTCAAATAGTCTTCCGGGCTGCCGAAAATGATCGATCCCTGCAGGCCCTTGCCGGAGAAAGCCGAAACCGCCTCATCGTGGATTTTGAGGATGCGCTCGGCATAGGCAAGGAAGCGCTCGCCGCTGCCGGTAAGGCGAACGCCGCTGCCGCTTCGATGAAATAAGCTCTGGCCGCCGAGCGCGTCTTCGAGCCGCTGTATCTGCATCGTCACCGCCGATTGCGTGCGCCCGACCTGCACGGCGGTGGCGCTGAGCGTTCCCGAATGCGCCGCGCGGACGAAGGTCGACAGCAATCTGAGATCGAGGGGTGCGGGCATATCAATTCCATTGATATCAGAGTCCGACATCTATCAATTTTACTGCTGTAGCGCCAGACGCTAATCTACGGGCCTGCGTTTTGGCGAGGCTGCGAGATGTCGAGAAATCTGGATAATGCCTTCTGGTCGGCGGCGCGAAAGCACCTCATCCGATATGGCGGCGCCTTCGAGCCCGCCATCATCGAGCGGGCCGAAGGCTCGTTCGTCTACGACGCCGATGCCCGGCCCATACTCGACTTCACCTCCGGCCAGATGAGCGCGCTGCTCGGGCATGCGCATCCGAGGATCGTCGCGACGGTGCGCCGCCAGGTCGAAACGGTCGCGCATCTCTTCAGCGGCATGCTGTCCCGCCCGGTTGTCGAGCTTGCCGAGCGCCTCGCCGCGCTGGCGCCCGGCCTCGACAGGGCGCTCCTGCTTTCGACGGGCGCGGAGTCGAACGAGGCGGCCATCCGCATGGCGAAGCTGGTGACCGGCAAGCACGAGATCGTCGCGTTCTCCAAAAGCTGGCACGGCATGACCGGCGTTGCGGCTTCCGCCACCTATAGCGCCGGGCGCAAGGGCTACGGTCCCGCGGCGGTCGGCTCGATCGCGATTCCCCCGCCGAACAGCTTTCGCCCGCGCTTCAAGAAAGCCGACGGCTCGCTCGACTGGGCGGCCGAGCTCGATGACGCCTTCGCCCTGGTCGACAGCCAGTCGACCGGCAGCCTGGCGGCCTTCATCGCCGAGCCGATCCTGTCGAGCGGCGGCATGCTGGAGCTGCCGCAGGGCTATCTCGCGGCGCTGAAGCAGAAATGCCGCGAACGCGGCATGCTGCTCATCCTCGACGAAGCGCAAACCGGCGTCGGCCGCACCGGCGACATGTTCGCCTTCCAGCGCGACGGCATCACGCCGGACATCCTCACTCTGTCGAAGACCATCGGCGCCGGCCTTCCGCTGGCGGCGGTCATGACGACGGCCGAGATCGAGGAAACGGCGCATGAGCGGGGCTTCCTGTTCTACACCACCCATGTGTCCGATCCGCTGCCGGCCGCCGTTGGCGTGACCGTGCTCGATGTCGTGGAAGAGGAGCGCCTTGTCGAACGCGCGCGCCATCTCGGAAGAAGGCTTTTCGACGGCCTGTCCGACCTGAAGCAGCGCTTCGAGTGCGTCGGCGACGTGCGCGGCCGCGGCCTGATGCTGGGGGTCGAGATCGTCAAGAACGGAGAGAGCCGCGAGCCCGATCACGAGCTCGGCGCGAAAATTGCCGCGGAAGCATTCAAGCGCGGACTGAGCATGAACATCGTCAAGCTCCCGGGCATGGGCGGCGTGTTCCGCATTGCCCCGCCGCTGACGATTTCGGAAGAAGAGCTCGACCTCGGATTGCGCACGATCCGCGACGCCATCGAAGCGGTGCTGTCCGCGAGCGGCGGCCGCATGGCCGCGGAGTGACGGGCAGCGACCGATGAACGAAGCGAACATGACCGAACAGGCGCCGGGCGATGCGCCGGACCGGGACGCGATGACCGGCACCATCCGCGTGCTTGTCGCCAAGCTCGGGCTGGATGGGCACGACCGGGGCGCCAAGGTGGTCGCGCGGATCCTGCGCGATGCCGGCATGGAGGTCGTCTACACCGGCCTCTACAAGTCTCCGGACGAGGTCGTGGCGGCTGCGGTCCAGGAGGACGTGGACGTCATCGGCGTCAGCCTCCTTTCCGGTTCCCATGTTCCGCTCTTTCGTGAATTGGGGCGCTGCCTGCGCGAGCAGAAGGCCGATCACATCTTCGTCGTCGCCGGCGGGGTCATCCCCGAGCAGGACTATGCCGCTTTGTGGGACAGCGGCGTCGACGCGATCGTGCCGCAGGAGGCGCGGGCCGAACTGATCGTGACGACGATCAGGAACCTGATCGCCGCTCGTGGCCGGGTATGACCGTCTTCACGCCCTCGAGACCCGTGAGGCGCGCGGCATACAAGCCCTCGATCGAGCTCGTGCCCGAAATCCTCGCGGGCAACGTTGCGGCCATCGCCCGCATGATCACGCGCGCCGAGGCCGGCTATCCGGAAGCAGCGCCCGCGCTGGCGGAGATCTACAGGCATACCGGCAAGGCGCATGTCGTCGGCATCACCGGCGTTCCGGGAGCCGGCAAATCCACGCTTGTGTCTTCCCTTATCCGGGCATTCGCGTCGGAGGGGCGCAAGGTCGGCGTCGTCGCCGTCGATCCGAGCAGCCCGTTCTCCGGCGGCGCGATCCTCGGTGACAGGGTGCGCATGAGCGAGGCGGCCTCGTCCTCGCAGGCCTTCGTCCGCAGCATGGCGACGCGCGGCCATCTGGGCGGCCTTGCCCGTTCGACGCTGCAGGCAGTCGATGTCCTCGACGCCGCCGGCTACTCGCCCATCATCATCGAGACCGTCGGCGTCGGCCAGGACGAGGTGGAAGTCGTGACGGCGGCGCACAGCATCGTCGTTCTTTCGGCGCCTGGCCTTGGCGACGACATACAGGCGATCAAGGCCGGCGTTCTCGAAATCGCGGATATCCATGTCGTCAGCAAGGCCGACAAGCCGGAAGCGGCGGCGACCGTTTCGGCCCTGCGCGGCATGATGACCCTCGGTACCGAACGGACGGGGTCGAAATGGACGCCGCCGGTCCTGCCGGTCAGCGCGGTCTCGGGCGAGCGGATCGGCGAGCTGAAGGACGCCATCTCCAGGCACTGGTCGCATCTGCGCGACAGCGGCGAGCTGGCCGAGCGGCAGCGGGGCATTTGCCGGACGCGGATTCTCGGCGCGGCCAAATATCTTTTCCAGCGCAAGTTCGATGAGCGGGCCGGCGAGGTCGGAGAGCACATCCAGGCCGTCGTGAACAGGGACATGGACCCCGCCGGCGCGGCCCGCCTTCTGCTCGGCTGGACGAACGAGGGGCAAGCGACATGAACCTGTTCTCGCAAACCGCGATCGAGGACATCCGCGAAAAGCAGGCCGCGTGGGAGGAAAAGGAACTCGCCGCCGCGCTCGGCGGCAGGCCCGAGGAAAAGCCGGCCTACGCGACCGAATGCGGCATTCCGCTGAAGCGCGTCTACACAGCCGCCGACATCGCCGACATTCCCGCCGACGAGTTGGGTTTTCCCGGCGCCTATCCCTTCACCCGCGGAGCCTATCCGACGATGTATCGCGGCCGGCCTTGGACCATCCGGCAGGTCGCCGGCTTCGGCAATCCCGAGGCCACCAACCAGCGCTACAAATACATGATCCAGACCGGTCAGACCGGGCTCTCCACCGATTTCGACCTGCCGACGCTGCTCGGCCTGGACTCGGACGATCCGAGGGCCTTCGGCGAAGTCGGGCGCGTCGGCGTCGCCATCGACACCGTCGACGATGTCGATCGGCTGTTCGACGGAATAGACCTCGAAAAGATCTCGGTCTCGCTCACCATCAATCCGTCGGCCTGGGTGGTCTACGCCATGTATGTCGCCGTCGCTGAACGGCGCGGCTGTGACCTCCATAAGCTGGCGGGCACGCTGCAGGCGGACCCGCTGAAGGAGTATGTGGCGCAGAAGGAGTGGATCTATCCGGTGCGTCCCGCGGTGAGGCTGCTGCGCGACTTGATCATGTACAGCGCCAGGGCGACGCCGAAGATCAATCCCATCAGCCTCAGCGGCTATCATCTCTCGGATGTCGGCGGCAACGCGCTGCAGGAGATCGCCTTTATCATGGCTTTCACCATCGCCTATTGCGAGGAGGTCACCGGCGCCGGCATGGACATCGACGACTTCGCGCCCCGGTTGTCCTTCTTCTTCATCAGCCACCAGGACTTCTTCGAGCAGATCTGCAAGTTCAGGGCGGCAAGGCGGGTCTACGCCAAGATCATGGCGCAACGCTTCAAGGCCAGGAAGCCGGAGTCCATGCGGCTGCGGGTGCATGTGCAGACCGCGGCGATGAGCCTGACCAAGGTCGAGCACCATAACAATCTCATGCGCACGGCCATCCAGGCGCTCGGCGCCGTGCTGGGCGGCTGCCAGAGCATGCATACCAACGGCCTCGACGAGGCCTTCGCCATCCCGACCGAAGAGGCCATGAAGCTGGCCATCCGCACCCAGCAGATCATCCGCGACGAGATCAACGTGACCTCAGTGATCGATCCTCTCGGCGGCTCCTATTTCATCGAGCGCCTCACCCGCGACATGGAGACAGAAATCTGGAAGCTGCTGGACGAAGTCGACGAGCGCGGCGGCGCCGTGAAACTGGTCGAGGAAGGCTGGTTCCAGCAGAAGCTCGCGGACTCGGCTTACGCCACGTTCCAGAAGATCGATGCCGGCGAAAAGATCTCGGTCGGCGTCAACCGGTACGTCGACGAGACCAGCCGATCGGCCGAAGTGCACATCCATCCTTATGACGAAGAGTGCACGCAGTTGCAGATCGACCGCCTCCAAGCGGCGCGGGCGGACCGTGACAACGCCCGTGTCCGGCAACTGCTGAAGGAACTCGCCGAGCAGGCGAGATCCGACGACGTCAATCTTTTGCCGAAGACCATCGAGGCCGTGAAGGCGAAGGCGACGCTTGGCGAGATCTGCGCCGCGCTGCGCGAGGTCTGGGGCGCTTACGCCGAACCGATGATCGTTTGAGGAGGACGCCAAGATGGGCGATGCCAAGATGGGCGCAGTCATTTCCAGGCACGACGGCGCAATCGCCTGGGTCAAGCTCAACCGTCCCGAACGGCTCAACGCCATGAACAGGCAACTCGTCGACGACCTGTCCGAGGCGCTGGCGCGAGCCGAAGCGGACCCGTCGATCCGTGCCGTCATCCTGCACGGCGAAGGACGCGCCTTCTGCTCCGGCGACGACCTCAAGGATCTCGACTCCCAGACCACTTCCGAGGCCACGACACAGGCCTGGGTGGACGCCATCCAGAACATCACTTTGCAGATCATGCAGTCGCGCAAGATCGTGATCGCCGCGGTGCATGGCTGGTGCGTCGGCGGTGCGCTCGAATGGGCGGTGAATTGCGACTTCACGCTGTTCGCCGACAATGCGCGCTGGTTCTTCCCCGAAGTCAGCTACGGGCTGTTCGTCACCGGTGGCGTCACCGCCCTGTTGACCAAGCAGACCGGGCCGCAGGTCGCCAAGGAACTGATGATCCTGGGCGAGAAGCACGATGCCAGGAAAGCGCTGGAGGTGGGCATCGCGTGGAAGCTTTTTCCCGAGGCGCAATTGCTGGACGAGGCGGAAAAACTCGCTTTGGCGATAGCGGAGCGTCCGGAAAGCGCGGTGGCGGACATCAAGCATGCCATCAACAACGGCTTCCACTCTTCCCTGGCCGATGCGATGGCGCTCGAGACCAGGGCCACGGTGAGCGGTTTCCTTTCCCCCGATGCGCAGGCGCGGGCAAAGAATTTTTGATCCATGACCATGCTCGAACGCGCCCCTTCTTTCTACATCCCCGGCCAGCATGACGACGATCTGGAGAACCGGGTGCTGCCCAAGATCCTGCGCATGCAGGCCGAGCGCCTGGGCGACAGCCCGTTCATCGACATTTGCGGACGCTCCGCCGGCTTCGAGGAGATGCAGGTCGCTTCAGGGCGGCTGGCGCGAGGTCTTCGCGCCCTTGGCATCGGCAAGTCCGATCGTGTGGCGATGCTGTTGCCCAATTGTTTCGAGCTGGTCGCGACGTGGTTCGCGGTATCGAGCCTGGGCGCCATAGAGGTGCCCAGCAATCCGGGCCTGAAAGGCGACTTGCTTTGCCACAACCTGAACAATTGCGGCGCCGAAGTCCTGGTCGCCGAGGCCAACGCGCTTGACGAGCTCGCCAGGGTCCAGGACCGCCTGCCGGACCTGCGCACCCTCATCCTGGTCGGCGTCGATCCGAGCGAAGCCCGGGCGGCCGGCATCCGGATCGGCCGCATCGTCGGCTTCGAGGAATGCATGGCCGGGCAGCCGGATTTCGACCTCGCCGACATCCATTATTCCGACCCGATGGCGATCCTCTACACCTCAGGCACCACCGGTCCGGCCAAGGGCGCATTGATGTCCCATCATCACTGCTATTCCTGGGCCGCGGCCATGGCTCTCAATCTCGGCTACACGACCGCCGACAGCTATTTCTCGGCATTGCCTCTGTTCCACACCGACGCGCAGATGTTCGGCGTCTACCTGCCGTTGATCTACGGCACCCGCACGACATTGGTCGACGGCTTCAGCGCATCGCGGTTCTGGGACCAGGTACGCGAAGGCGGCGCCTCGGCGACGAACCTGCTCGGCGCCATGGCGGTCATCCTGTCGCGCCAGCCGCCGTCCGATGGCGACGGCGCCAACCCGGTGCGCATATGCCAGTGCATTCCCATGGTGCCGGACAAGGAAGCGTTCGAGCGGCGCTTCGGCATGCGGCTCGTCACCGGCTATGGGCAGACGGAGACAGGTTTCGTCACCCTCGACGCGGTGGGGGATACGAAAGCGGGTTCCTGCGGCCGCCCGCATCCCGATTGGGAGGTGGCGATCGTCGATGAGCGGGACCGGCCCCTGCCGCATGGGTCCGTCGGCGAGATCGTATCGCGCCCGCGCAAGAACTGGAGCATGTTTTCCGGCTACTACCGGGCGGACGCCAAGACGGTGCAGACGCTCCGGAACCTCTGGTATCACTCCGGCGACGCCGGTTGCCTGGACGAGGATGGCTGGCTCTATTTCAAGCACCGGCTGAACGAGGCGATCAGGCGGCGCGGCGAGAACATCTCCGCCTACGAGGTCGAGACCGTCGCCGAAAAGCACCCCGACATCGTCGAAAGCGCCGCGTTCGGGATCCCGTCAGAGTTCACCGAGGAAGACATCATGGTCGTTGCCCAGCGGCGGCCTGGCTCCACGCTGGGGGCGGCCGAACTGCTGGCGCATTTCAGGGCGATGGCGCCGCGCCACATGGTGCCGCGTTATATCGAGATCACCGACACGCCACTTCCGCGAACGCCGACGGAAAAGATCGCCAGGACCGCGCTGCGCCAACAGGGTGTCGGCGCCGCCACATTCGATCGGGGCGAGCGCTAGCCAGGTCGAACGCAGGCAGAAGGAGGACGGAGCCCTACGCGATGCAGCGCCGGATGATCGCCCCCTGTTTCATGGACGACACGCTCGAATGCCTTCGCCGCCACAATGTCGAGGTGGAGCCTCTGCTGGCTCGCGTCGGGTTGCCGCCGGTGATTTCCGAGCCGATCTCGGCCGAACAATATGGCGCGCTCTGGCATGCCGTCGCGCAGGAGATGGATGACGAGTTCTTCGGCGAAGGCGCCCGGCCGATGCGGGCCGGCAGTTTCGCGTTGCTTTGCCAGGCGCTGCTCACCACCGAGACGCTCGAGCATGCCTTGCGCAGGGGCCTGCGCTTCTTGCGCGCCGTGCTCGACGATCCGCATGGCGAGCTGACCGTCGGCAACGGGCTCGCCGAAATCAGACTGAGCGATTCCGGGCCGCTGCGCTCGGCCTTCGCCTATCGCACCTTCTGGATCATCGTCCACGGCGTGAACTGCTGGTTGGTGGGCCGGCGTCTCCCGATCCGCTGGGTGGATTTCAAATGCGATATCCCGCCGACGGGGAGCGACTACCGGCTGTTCTTCGGCGCGCCGGTGCGCTTCGACCAGCCCGAAAGCCGCCTCGTCTTCGACGCCGAATTCCTGAAGCTGCCGGTCATCCGCGACGCCTGCGCGCTGCGCGAATTCCTGCGCAGGGCGCCGGCCAACATTCTGGTGCGCTACCGTCATGACGAGGGGCTCTCGGCGGCCATACGCGGACGCCTGCACGCCACTGCGCCGGCGGCGTGGCCGAGCTTCGAGCGGCTTGCCGCCGGCATGCGCATGCAGGCGCCGACCTTGCGTCGCAGGCTTCAGTCCGAGGGCCAGAACTATCGCTCGATCAAGGACGAGATGCGCAGGGCCCTGGCGATGGAGGCCCTGCTCAACGGCAGCCGCAGCGTCGCCGATCTCGCCGCCGATATCGGCTTTTCCGAGCCGAGCGCATTCCACCGCGCGTTCCACAAATGGACCGGCAAGAGCCCGGCCTTGTTCCGCCGCGAGGCCTCGTCCGACGCCGATCCGCGCGACAATGCGTCCGCGAATTAGCAGGCGAGCGACGCATTCCCGAAACATTGCAAAATCGATCACAAAATCTGGGTCTTACGGTCATCGTATGCCACTTCGCTTGCAGCCAATATGCCCTGAAGACGGGGCATTTTGGGTGCGGATTGAAGGCAAGACATCTCTGGTGACGGGGCCTGCTCCGGCCTCATGTCCTGACCCGCTCGCCTGGGCCTGACCTTGCCCAACGGCAAAAACCGGCCCGCCCAATTCAAGTCAGCTCGATGCGTCGGACGTGGGCATCGCATCGAAGCCGCAACCAGTGCCCACCACGAAAATGGGAGCCTCATATGAAAAAATATCTTTTGTCGGCGGTAGCAGTGGCCGCGCTTGTCGCCTTCGCGGGCAACGCCTGGGCGGACATCGTCATCGGCGTCGCCGGGCCGATCACCGGTCCGAACGCGGCTTTCGGCGCGCAGTTCCAGAAAGGTGCGGAACAGGCGGCCGCCGACATCAACGCGGCCGGCGGCGTGCTCGGCCAGAAAATCAAGATCGAGATCGGCGACGATGTCTCCGATCCGAAGCAGGGCATTTCGGTCGCCAACAAATTCGTCGCGGACGGCGTGAAATATGTGGTCGGCCACTTCAACTCGGGCGTGTCGATCCCCGCCTCGGAAGTCTATGCCGAAAACGGCGTGCTCGAGGTATCGCCGGCATCGACCAATCCGCAATATACCGAGCGCGGCCTTTGGAACACCTTCCGCACCTGCGGCCGCGACGACCAGCAGGGCAAGGTCGCGGGCGACTATATCGCCGCGAATTTCAAGGACGCCAAGATCGCCATCGTCCACGACAAGACGCCTTATGGCCAGGGCCTCGTCGATGTCGCCAAGAAGGATCTGAACGCCGATGGCATCACCGAGGTGATGTATGAAGGCATCAATGTCGGCGACAAGGATTTCTCCGCGCTCATCGCCAAGATGAAGGCGGCCGGCGTCACGCTGATCTATTTCGGCGGTCTCCACACCGAGGCCGGCCTGATCATGCGCCAGTCGGCGGATCAGGGTCTGAAGGCGACGCTGTTCTCGGGCGACGGAATGGTCTCGAACGAGCTTGCCTCGATCGCCGGCGATTCGGTTATCGGCACCTTGAACACCTTCTCGCCGGACCCGCGGAAAAACCCCGCCGCCAAGGACATCGTCGAAAAGTTCCGTGCCTCGGGTTTCGAGCCGGAAGCCTACACGCTCTACTCCTACGCGGCGGTCCAGATCGTCGCCGCCGCGATCGACAAGGCGGGCTCGGCCGACGACGCGCAAAAGGTCGCCGCGACCATCAAGGCAGGCGGCCCGTGGAAGACGGCGATCGGCGACATCGGCTATGACGAGAAGGGCGATATCACGCGCCCCGACTATGTCATCTACGAATGGAAGAAGGGCGCGGACGGCAAGCCGACTTACGCCGAGAAATAAATGCCGCCCAGGCGGGTGAGCGTGACAGAGGATGCCCGGTCCAGACCGGGTGTTATCATCGGGATCACGCGCACTTGCCGTCGCGAATGCCGATGGCGGCGATGAAAACCGTCGTCAATTGCGGCTGGTTCGGCTTCGCTGCAGCCAGCCGTTCAACCCGTTCGGCCATGCGATGACGAAGACCGCCAGCAGCAGCCCAAGGCCGATGTTGCGGTAGTCGGACAACTCCCGCATGCCTTCGTCGGCCAGCATCAGCACGGCGGCGCCGAGCAGGGGGCCCCATATCGAGCCGAGGCCGCCGATGACGATCATCGCGATCAGGAACAGCAGCGTCGAGAAGGAAAAGACCGTCGGGCCGACGACGCGGAAATGGATGGCGTAGAAGCCGCCGGCGATGCCGGTGAAGAAGGCGGAGACCGCGAAG
This sequence comes from Mesorhizobium sp. B2-8-5, assembly GCF_006440675.2. NCBI lineage: Bacteria > Pseudomonadati > Pseudomonadota > Alphaproteobacteria > Hyphomicrobiales > Phyllobacteriaceae > Mesorhizobium > Mesorhizobium sp. B2-8-5. The sequence goes on along the minus strand of NZ_CP083951.1, from coordinate 6,302,034 downwards.
ATCCACAGCTGGTATTTGAAACGGCTGATGCCGCGCGACATGGCGTAGCCCGGATTGTCGCGTAAGGCCCGGAATGCCAGGCCGAGCGGTCCCCGGATGACGACGATCGAAATCGTCACCGCGACCGCCAGCAGCGCGAGCCCGACATAATAGTGGGCGATGTACCATTTCGACGGGAACAGCGCGCGCAGGCCGATATCGCCGAACTGGCCGATGCCGCGCACGCCGCCGAACAGCGGCATGCAGCCGCCGACGGTGGTGAAGCAGTCGGTGTCGTTGACGATGAGCACATACATGACCTGCGCGATCGCCAGCGTCAACAGCGCCACGTAGGGGCCGCGCAGGCGCAGGCAGGCGAGGCCGATCAGCAGGCCCATCGCGACGGTAATGACACCCGCCATCGGGATGGCGGCAAGCATGGGCACCTTCCAGTAAAAGCCCAGCATCGCCGTGGCGTAGGCGCCGGTGGCGAACAGCGCCATCTGCGCCAGCGAGAAGATGCCGCCTATGCCGAGCACGAGGTTCCACTGCACCACGACGATCGCCCAGATGAAGAACAGCGTCGACTGGGTGATGACGTAGCGCCCGGGCATGGCGAGCGGCAGCGCGATGGCGAAAGCCAGGCAGATAATACCGATCAGGATGTCGCGGCGGATCGATGTCATAGGCGCACCACCTGCTGTTTGCCGAACAGGCCGTAGGGCCGCCAGATGAGCACGAGGATGACGAGAAGCAGCAAGGTGGCGAAGCTCCAGCGCACGCCGAGCACATATTGGGTGGCGGCCTCGAGCAGCCCAAGCGCGATCGCCGCGATCACGGCGCCGTAGACATTGCCCAACCCCGCGACCACGCAGACGATGAAGGCTTTCAGCATCGGGTCGCCGCCCATCACCGGCGTCAGCGTGGCGATCGAACTGATCAAGATGCCGGAAACGGCGGCGAGCGCGCCGGAGAGCGCCAGCACCTGCGCATAGACGCGGCCGACCCTGACGCCCATAAGCTGCGCCGCTTCGCGGTTCATCGAGGTGGCGCGGATGGCGCGGCCGGCGCTGGTGCGCTGCAGGAGGATTGCCACCGCCACCATCAGCACGATGGCGACGCCGAGGATGAAGACGTTCTGCAGCGGTATGTGCACATTGCCGATGACGACCTGGCCGCCAACCGCGAGCGGCTGCGGGATCGGATAGGGTCCAAAACCCTTCAGCATCAGGTTCTCGATGACGCTGCCGATGCCGATCGTGGCGATGAAGATGTTGGTCTCGAAATTCTCGGCCCTGAGCAACGGCAGCGCCGCGCTGAAATAGATCAGCAGCCCGACCAGCGCGCAGACGAATGCTGCGGCAAGAAGCGCGAGCACCGGATGCAGGCCGGCATGGACGATGGCCGCGTAGCAGATATAGCCGCCGAGCGTCAGGATGGCACCGTGCGCCATGTTGAGCATGTTGAGCGAGCCGTAGACCAGCGACAGGCCGATGGTGGCGACCGCGTACATGGCGCCGAGCGTCAGGCCGGAAGCGACGATCTGGATCAGGACGTCCATCGCTCACACTCCGAGATAGGTTTCGACGATTTCCGGGCGCGCCATCAGTTCCGCGCCCAGGCCCGACCAGGCGATGCGGCCATTGTCGAGCAGGTGGATCATGTCGGCATGCTCGGCGATCCGCTCGGCGTTCTCCTCGACCAGAAGAATGGTGCGGCCCTCGCGTCTTAGGTTGAAGATGACCTCGTAGATCTGCTCGATGACGATCGGCGCCAGTCCCAGCGAGGGCTCGTCAAGCATCAGCACCTCGCCGCCCGCCATCAAGCCGCGGCCGATGCCGCACATGCGCCGCTCCCCGCCTGAAAGCGTGCCGGCGGTCTGGTTGCGACGCTCCTTCAGCTTGGGCAGCAGCGCAAAGACGAAGTCGAGCCGCTCGGCCAGTCCGCCGCTGTTGGCGTAGGCGCCCATCAGCAGGTTCTCGTGCACGGTCATCGCCGGAAAGAGCAGGTCGCCCTGCGGAACCTGGATGACGCCGCGTTCGACGATCTGATCGGGGCGCAGGCGGTCGATGCGCAGGCCGTCGAGGCGGATCTCGCCCGACGTCACCGGCACCAGTCCGGAAATCGCCTTGAGCAGGGTGCTCTTGCCATGGCCGTTGGGGCCGACAATGGCGGTGAGCTCGCCCTTCCTTGCCGACAATTTGATGGCGTCGAGCACGATGCGGCCGGCATAGCCGGCGCTGGCGTCGACGATCTCGAGCGCCGCCTCAGCCATGCGTGGTTTCCATGAAGGAGCGCAGCCGCTCGGAGGCGCCCTGGCCGAGATAGACGTCGACGACGGTGCGGTCGTCGAGAAGCTTTGTCGGCAGGCCTTCGAAAATCTTTTCGCCGTGATGCATGATCATGATGCGGTCGGAGAGGCGTACCAGGAAGCGCATCACATGCTCGATGAGGATGATGGTGACGCCCGCCGCCTTGATGGCGCGCACTGCGTCCATCACACGGTCGACCTCGCGTGCGGTCAGGCCGCCGACGGGCTCGTCCATGAGAAGCAGTTTCGGCTTCGTCGCCATGGCGCTCGCCATCATCAAGAGCTTGCGGTCAAGCACCGGCAGCTTGCCGGTGACCTTGTCGGCGCAGTCGGCGATGCCCAGTATTTCAAGCGCGGCATCGGCGGCCTCATGCGCCGCGCGGCCGGCGCGCAGCGTCGGCACGGCCCGGTTGCTGCGGCCGAAATAGGCGCCGACCAGCACGTTCTCGCGCGCGGTCATGCTGTCGAAGCCGGCATTGAGCTGGAAGGTTCGGGCAACGCCGGCATGGCAGATCTGCTCGGGCGCATGCCCGGTGATGTCCTGGCCGTCGAGCACGATCGCGCCGGTGGTGGCCGGGTTCAGCCCCGATATCACCTCGAACAGCGTCGTCTTGCCGGCGCCGTTCGGTCCGCCGATGCCGAGGATTTCTCCAGCCCCGACATCGAAGGACAGATCGCGGACCGCCGCCAGCGCGCCGAAGGACTTGCCGACATGCCTGCACGACAGCAATGGCGTCGCGGCGGCGTCTCCCGTCATCCGGCTAGGCCTTGATCCATGGCGGCATCATGAACTTGGCCGTGCCGTAAGGCGCCGGCGCGATCAGGCCGGGACCCTTGGTGTAGTCCTGGATCTGCAGGAATTGATGCGGCATGCCGAGCGATGAATCGTTGACCTGGGTCGGATAGGTGTAGGCGGCGTTTTCGAGCGGCATGAAACGGGTCGTGCCGGTGACGCCGCGCCATATCATCGTGCTCATCCGGGCCGCGACCTTGCGGTTCTGGTCGTTGTTGCCGGGTTCGCCCGTGCCGCCGGCAAGCGCCGCGGCAGTCGCCCAGACATAGGCGCCGTCATAGGGCTGCGCGCCGGAATTGTGGCCTGCGTTCGGGCCGAACTTTTCCTTGTAGCGCTTCTCGAAGGCGGTGCCGATCTCGTCCTGCAGTGCGCCGACGACGGTCGCGTAGATGATGCCGTTGGCCGCCTGCTTGGCGATATCGCGGAAGGCCGGGATCGACGGGCCGTATTGCATATAGACCAGGCTCGGCGTCGGGTTGGAGGCGAACTGCAGCGCGAACTGCCCGAGATCGGCAGGCAGGAAGTGGGTGATGCAGATCACCGCTGGCGGATCCTGGCGGATCTTGGCCAGCGTCGGTCCCCATTCCGAAGCGGGCACGCTGACGGTCTCGAACAGGCTTATGTCCCAACCATAGCTCTTGGCCTGTTCCTTGACGGCGTTGGCGATGTTGGAGGCATAGACGCCGGCCGACAGGATCACCGCCATCTTGTTGTTCTTGCGCTTCCACTCGCCGTTCTCCTCCAGTCCCTGCAGGAACTTCAGGAAGCCGGGACCGTACCAGTATTCGGCCGGATCGCCCTGGAACGAGCCCCAGTAGCGGTCCGGGTTGGACTTCACCAGATTGTTGTGGCCGATCGTGGTGTCGTAGTGGACGTAGATGATGCCGTTGTCGGCGGCGACCTCCTGGATCGCGGCGCCCGAGCCGATATTGTAGCCGTTGAGGATGGCGTGCACGCCATGCCGGTCGACGAGGCGCTGCGCCGCCTGCACGTTGGTGGCGTCGCCCATCTGCCCGGTGTCCTCGAAGGACGGTTCGAGCGGCCGGCCGAGGATGCCGCCCAGCGCGTTGATCTCCTCGCAAGCGAGCGTCAGGCCGTTCTTGAACTCGATCCCGTCGGGCGCGGCGAAGTCGGTGGTCGGCCCGCACTGGCCGACCGGGATCGGGTCGCCTTCGGCGCGCGCCTCGTTGTTCATCGCAAGCAGCATGGCCGGCATGCCGGTCAGCGTCGCGGCGGTCGCAAGTCCGCCCTTGATCAGGAAGTTGCGGCGAGAGCCGGCAATCACATTCGGCGTGGTGAGTTTCGAACTGCGCTTCATCTCGATTCCCCTTATAGGTTTTTGTCAGTTTATGTTTTTGACCAGTTCGGCCGCCTGGTCGATGATCGCCGTCTGATGCGGCTGCGCCGACATTCCACCCCATTGTCCCATCAGCTGATCCCACGGGTCCTCGACGCCCGTGCGGTGCCCGCAAAGCTCCTCGATCACGGCCAGGCCGCAGTAGGGCACGTACATTTCGGAGTAGCCGCCCTCATGCGTCATAACCAGGCGCCCGCCGCACAGCTCGCGCGCCGCGTCGAGCAGCATGCGCGCCAGCCTGCGGTAGCCGCTGGAATTCATCAGCATGCGCCCCATCGGATCGACGCCGGAAGCGTCGAAGCCCGAGGGCACCACGATCAGCTCCGGCTTGAAGCGCGTCAGCGCCGGGATCACCACCCGCTCGAACGCCGCGGCGTAAGCGCCGGGACCAGACCCCGGGGGCAGCGGCACGTTGATGTTGAAGCCCTTGCCCTTGCCCTCGCCATTTTCGGCGATCGCGCCGGAATTGGCCGGGAACAGATTGTCCTGATGCAGCGAGATCGAAAGCACGCTCGGATCGTCGTAGAAGATCGCCTGCGTGCCGTTGCCGTGATGCACGTCCCAGTCGACGGTCGCGATGCGGGTGAGGCCGTGCAGCTGCTGCGCATGGCGGATGGCGATCGCCGCATTCGAGAACAGGCAGAAGCCCATGCCGACATCGGCGGTGGCGTGATGGCCTGGCGGACGGATCAGCGCATAGGCGTTGTCCACCTGGCCCGTGATGACGGCCTCCATCGCCTTGATGGCGCCGCCGGCTGCCAGGAGTGCGATTTCATAGCTGCCGGCGCCGAGCGGCGTCAGCGAGCTGGCGTCGCCATAACCACGGTCGCTGATCTCCCTGATCCTAGCGATATGCGCCGGCGTGTGGACCCGCGACAGTTCCTCGACAGTGGCGCGCCGCGGCTTGATGGCGACCAGATGATCGAGGATGCCGCTCACTTCCAACAGGTTGCGCAGGCGACGCTTGGTCTCGGGATTTTCGGCATGGGTGCCGGGCTGAACCGTCAGGCTCGGCGGAAAGACCTGGTTCCAGTTCCAGGTGTTGTGCCAAAGATAAAGTTCGTGAAAAACGAAACCCGTCGCCATGCGGCTCCCACCCAGCGTATTTCGACCGGATGATGGCCCGCTACATGAGCGCTGTCCCGACACCTTCGGGTAATGGGTGGTCTTTTTGAGCCCACCCTTTCGGGTGGTTAGAGCAATTCCAGGAAAAGTGGACGGTTTTCCGTACGGAATTGCGTAAAATTAAAGAGATAGAGCGGTTCACCGTTTCCGTGAAACGGTGAACCGCTCTAGCCCGCCAATTGCCGCTCCGTGGCGGCGTCGAGCCCGATTTCCTTCAGCTTGAGGACGGCTTCCGTGCGGCTTGAGACGCCGAGCTTGCCGAATATGTTCTTCAGATGCCATTTCACGGTGTCGGGCGCCATGGACAGCGTCTCGGCCAACTGGCGGTTTGTGTAGGCACGCAGAAGCAGGGCGGCGACATCGGTTTCCTTGCTGCTCAGCATCTGCTTCCTGCCGGCGATTGCAATCGGGCGCGCGCGTTCGGGCGCGGTCTTGCCCAGCTCGCGCAGAAGCGTGTCGACAAAGGTGGCAGTGCTGGAATTGCGCGACCAGGCCGGAATTCGTGCCCGGGCGAATTCGAGCACCTCGCGCATCGGCAAGCCCTCATCGATCAGCGAGCGCAATGCGTTCTGTGGCAGCGCCAGGGTGACGACGTCGACCGCCGCCGCCAGCGCCAGCAGCGTTTCGCCCGCGCTGTGCGCGGCGATCGCGACAAGTGCCCGCACCTGCATGAAGCCGCGCAGGCGGCCATCGCGCCGCATGCGTTCGGCGATACGGTCGAGCACGGCGATGGCCTTCGCCGGGTGGCCCTCGGCGATCAGCACGCGCGCGGCGCCGATATGGGCATATTCGTCGAGCGGATGGATTGGCGCGGGCCGGCTTTCGGCCGAAGGCTCGATGCCGCGCGAGCGCAGCGCCAGTCGCGCGGCGCGGACGTCGCCGCGCGACAACAGCAGCCGCACCCGCTCGTTCAGCGCGGCGGCCGTCAGCCGGCGGTAGCGCTTTTCGATGCCCAGCCGTTCGGCGCGTTCGAGGAAGACGATGGCCTCGTCATGCCGCCCATGCGCGGCGGAGAGCCGCGCCAGATGCAGCTTGCACGCCATCTCGTGCACGACGAGCCCGCATTCCTCGATGACCTGCCGGTGCTGGTGCAGGATGCGCTCGGCACCCTGCAGGTCGTTCCATTCATAGGCGAGCTCGACATGGAAGATCGCCGTCATCGCCTCCGTGTAGGAACCGGACCCGAGGCGCTCGCGGGCCAGCCGGCATGCGCGGTCGAGCAGCTGGTGGGCCTCGGCAAGGTTGCCGGCGGAGATCTCGACCAACCCCAGCAACAGGTCGCAATAGACGATGCCGAAGACGGAATTGGCGGCCGCGTGATGGTCGCGCGCCGCGAGGCTGCGCAGCCGCGCGGCGTCCAGCTCGCCGAGCGAATAGTGGCTGAAGGCGCAGATATTGGCGAGCGTGCCGCGCGCGAAAGGCTCGTCTTCGGGGAAGTCCGCCAGCCAGCGCGAGGCGACGCGGATCGCGGTGCGGGAGCGGTCGGTGGCGCTGATGACGCCGGCCGTCAGCGTCTGCAATTCGGCCTTGAGCGAGCGGGTGGTCGCGCGGTCGATCTCGCCGCGCTCGGAAAGCTGCCCGACCAGGATTTTGGCCTGTTTGAGGATGCGGACCGCCTGGCGCGGCCGGCTCATGTGGAACTGCGCCCAGACACGTGCAAGCAGCAGGCGAGGGCGGGCGGCGATGAGGTCCGGGGGAAGCTGGTTCAGCCACTCGGTCAGCTTGGGGATGTGGCCCTGCATGGTGAGCGGCATGGCGCATTCCTCAACCAGGCGCGCCGCATGGTCGGCATCGCCGCTGGCAAGCGCGTGGTCGACCGCGTCGGAGATATGGCCCCGGGCCGCCAGCCAGGCAGCGGCGGCGCGATGCAGGTCCCTGCGTGCCTCCGGCGCCCAGGCATCCAGCCTGTCGCGCAGGAATTCGGAGAACAGGTGGTGATAGCGGAACCATTGTCCCGTGGAATCGAGCGCGATCAGGAAAAGGTTCGAGTGCTCGATGGTCGCCAGTGCGGCGGCGCAGTCCCGTCCGGGACAGACCGCCTCGACAAGGCCCAGGCAGAAGCGGTCGAGGATCGAGGTCCTGAGCAGGAAATCCTGGATTTCGGGCGCCTGCCGGGCGAGCACGTCGTGGGTCAGGAACATCGCCACGTCGCGCTGGCTGCCGGAAAATTCGGCAATGAAGGCTTCTCGTGAGCCCTCATGCGCCAGCGCCAATGCGGCCAGCTGCAGGCCGGCCGGCCAGCCTTCGGTCTTGTGGTGGAGCGCCACCACGGCCGAGACGGCGAGGTCGAGGCCGCAGACATTGGCAAGATAGTCCTCGGTCTCCTCGAGCGAAAAGCGCAGGTCGCTGTCGCCGAGGCTGACGACATGTCCCTTCATCTTCATATGGGCGAGCTCGAGCGGCAGCTCGCCTCGGGTTGCGAGCACGATGCGCAAGGCCGGGGGCGCATAGGCGACCAGCATGTTGATGCAGGCGGCGATCTCGCCGGAGACGAGCAGATGAGCGTCGTCGAGAACGAGGTAGATCGGCGCGGCCCGGCGCGACAATTGGTTGATGATGGCGGTGAGGATGGAATCGACCGGCGTCACCGGGCTGGAGTCGATCAGCGATTCCGCGTTGCCGGCAATATCGGGGTCGACGCGGTGGAAGGCGGCGGCAAGATATTTGAGGAAGCGGGCGAGATCATTGTCCAGCCGGTCGATCGACAGCCAGGCGACCTCGGCGATGCCGCCGGATATGCCGGCCGCCCATTGCGAGAGCAGGGTCGATTTGCCGAAACCGGCAGGCGACGTCACCACCGTCAGCTTACCCGCCGTCGCGGCGTCCAGCGTGCGCAGCAGCCGCGGCCTCCGGACCAGGGCGTCGCGCAAATGAGGCGGCTGGAGCTTCGTCTCTATCAGCATCTGGTTCTCGGTTGCTGCTTTCGGCGCTTTTAATAAACGCGCGGTGCGGCGCGGAGGCAATGGTCGGGCTGGGAGCACGTCGATGATCGCGATCCGGTTCGTTGTTGCGAATCCGTTCTGTCGTTGCGGTGCCGAAGCCCATGCGGTAATCTCAGGCGGATTGGACGATACGCATGCATCCTGTCGTTAGTGCAAGGGTTCCATCCTGCCTGGGCGGATTGTGAACTCTTTAACAGACCTCCGCGTCGCAAGCTGCATTCTTGTGGCCGACAGGTCATAGCGGTTAAGGATTTTGCCATGCTGCGACGCTGCGCGCTGATTGCAGCCTTGATCCTCGTGGGCCTCACGACGGTGCAGGCGCATGCCGATCGAAGGGTTGCGCTTGTCATCGGCAATTCCGAATACCGCGAGATCCCGGCCCTCAAGAATCCCGACAAGGATGCGGAAGACGTGTCGAACACGTTCCGGCTGGCCGGCTTCGATGTGTTCGTCGCCAAGGATCTGACCAAGCTCCAGTTCGAGAAGGAATTCCGCAATTATCTCGCGGCGGCGGACGGCGCCGATCTTGCGGTCGTCTATTATTCGGGACACGGCTTTCAGATTGGCGGCGAGAATTTCCTGATCCCGGTCGATGCGTCGCTCAAGGCTGCGGCCGACATCGAGGTCCAGGCGGTCAAGCTCGACGATGTCCTGCAGCAATTGCGCACCAAATCGAAGATCCAGGTGATCATCCTCGATGCCTGCCGCAACAACCCGTTCCCGCGCAAGGATTACTGGCTGCGCGACCAGTTGATCGCGGCCGGCGGCACCGGCCTTGCGCAGGTGAAAAGTTCGCTGAACACGCTGATAGCCTTCGCCACCGAGCCCGGCGCGGTCGCCTATGACGGCTCCGGCGAGCTCAGTCCGTTTTCATCCGCCTTCTCCCGCCGCGCCCTGGCGCCGAACCAGGAGATACGCTCGGTGATGGCGGCCGTCCGCCGCGATGTGGTCGAAGCCACCAAGGGCGCGCAGGTTCCTTGGGAGAACTCCTCGCTGATCGACGAGGTGGTGCTGATGCGCCGCGCCAATCGGCCGGCTTTGCCGCCGGTGCTGGAGAAGACCGTGCCGTCCGGCGTCGGACCGGTCGCGCTCGACCTGCCGGTGCCGGTCGATGTCGACGGCGGCGCCGTCAGCATCAGCATCGAAAGGCCGCCGGCCCTGGGGCGCCTGATCCTGGACGGCAAGCCGGTCGCAACGGGCGAGCCGATAGAGGGCAAGGATCTGCCGCGGCTTCAGATGGATGTGCCGAAGGGCGCCGACGCCGAGGATCAGGTCGATATGCTGGCCTATGCGACGCACGACGAATGGGGCGGCGGATCGCAGGGCATCCTGGTGTTCCGGGTCAAGAATGGCGATGGCGCCGCGGGCAAGCAGCTTGTGGCCTCGCTGGAGTCCGAGCAGAAGCAGGAGGTGGTGGAGCGGGGCATCCACATCGCCGGCGCCGCCGAAGCGATCGACAACCGCGACGTCAAGATACCTGTCGGCGTCGGCCCTGTGCCCCTGAAACTGGATGTCCCGACCAAGGATCCCGGCGTCAGCCTGAAGCTCGCGAGCTATCCGGCAACCGGAACGCTGTCCCTGCCGGATCGCACCTTGTCGCCGCAATCGAGCCTGATGGCCGATGAAGTCGATAAACTGCGCTACGAACCGCAGATAGGCGCCGCAAAACCGTTGATCGTCGGCTTCGACATCATAGCCGACAACACACCGTCAAAGCCGGCGACGATGAAGCTGTCGCCGAGCGTCGATCCTTGCGACACGCGGGCCGGCGAACCTTTGGACCTGCAGGGCGTCGTCCCCGGCCTGTTGCCGAACGAGATCGGCGCGGGAGCCGTGGAGGCCTGCCAGGCGGCGGTGAAGGCTTATCCCGATGTCGCGCGCTTCCATTACGAGCTAGGGCGCGCTCTGCTCGCCGCCGGCAAGGTCGACGAGGCGAAGAAGGCGATCGAGGAGGCCGCCGACAAGGGACATGTCCGCGCGGTGTTCGAGCTTGGCTACCTCAACGCGACCGGGGCGGGTATGCCCGCCAACCGCAAGCAGGCCAACACCTTCTACGCGGCGGCGTCCGACAAGGGCGACCCCTATGGCATGACCTCATGGGGCCGCGCCTTGTTCAACGGCTACGGCGTCGACCGCGATACCGGCAAGGGGCTTGACCTGCTGCTCAGGGCGGCGGCCATGGGCCATACCTATGCGATGAACGATCTTGCCGCGATCTTCACCGAAGGCCGCAACGGCGTGCCGGCCGATCCGGCGCGCGCCGTGGCCTTTCTCAGGGCCGGCGTGGAGCGGCAGGATATGTATTCGATGAACCTGCTCGGCCGCAATTATCTCGCCGGCACGGGGGTCGAGAAGGATCCCAAGACCGCGCTCTCGCTGTTTCAGAAATCGATGGATCTCGGCCAGCCCTATGCCCCTGGCAGCCTTGCACGCATGTACAGGGACGGCGTCGGCGTGCAGCAGGATTTGGCTGAAGCGCAAAGGCTGTTCGAGCTGGCGACCGACCGCGGCGATCAGTCGGCCGCGTATGATCGCGCGGCGCTGGAGATGCAAAGGGGCGACAAAGCCGACCAGGCGGTGGCCGCGCGCTATCTTGCTTTCGCGGCCGCGCTCGATCTTCGCAACGAAATTCCGGACGCAAGGACCACGCTGACGAAATTCGGGGCGAAGGCGAAGACAGCGGCTCTGAAACAGATGCGTGGGGAACTCAAATCGAAGATTTCGGCGGACGGCTCATTGGACGATCAACTGGTCAAGACGGCCAGGGCGGTCTGGGAACAAGCCAATCCGCGCCGAGACTTGTTCTGATCAACAGGAGGCACTGTCGTGGGCTGGGCATCGAAACACGCAATCGTCGCAACAATCCTATCCGGTGCTCTCGCGGTCGCAGGCTGCACGACCGTGACGCCCAGGGTCGAGCCGGCTCCGGCGGCGAAGCACAGGACGAAGGTCGTTCGCACGACGACCGCGCCAAAAGTCGTCGAGCGCAAGAAGGTCACCGCCAAGAAACTGATCAAGCCCGTTCAGACGGAAACCGCGCCTGTCATTGCACCGTTGGGCGGAGGAGGCGGCAGCGGGGGTAACGGGGGCAGCGGGGGCAGCGGTGGCGGCGGAGGAGGCGGTTGGGGATGAGCATTCGATAGCCGCGGCCGGCCATTTACCAGGCCCGCCGTAACCGCTCGCCAAGCAAGGGCAAGTGCTCTATGCTCCGGTCACGTGCCGGTATCGAGATCGGGTTGTCCTGGCGGGGGCGTTCCATGTTCGAAGTCGTCGCATTCTGGCGAAAAATGCTAACCAAGGCTGCGGCTTTTGGCTTGATCGTTGCCGCGCTGCTGGTCTTCGGATCGCAGGCTGCGAGCGCCGCGCCCAACTGGACGCTCGATCCGTCCGCTTCGGTGCTCACCTACCAGTCGGTCAAGAAGAACACGATCGTCGAGACCAACAAGATCAGGAACATCACCGGCACGCTGAGTTCCGCCGGCGATGCCAAGATCAGCTTCGACCTCAATTCCGTCGACACGGGCGTCGACCTGCGCAATGTCCGCATGCGCTTCCTGTTTTTCGAGACCTTCACCTATCCGACGGCCGAGGTGACAGCGAAGGTGGACCTGGCGGTGTTCGCCGATCTGCCGACCAAGCGCCGGGTGAAGACGACATTGCCGTTCCGCCTCAGCCTGCATGGCGTCGACAAGGATCTAGAGGCAAGCGTCGTCGTCACCATGATCAGCGATACCCAGGTTTCCGTCGCTTCGGAGGCGCCCGTCGCGGTCCATGTCGAGGATTTCGGGCTCTTGCCCAACATCGACAAATTGCAGCAGGCCGCCAACGTGACCAACATCGTGCCGACCGCTTCGGTATCCTTCGATTTCGTCTTCACCGCCGACGGCGGCAAGCCGGCCGCCGTGCAGACCGTCGCGGCCAGCACCGCCGAGGTCGGCCCCGTCGCCACCGATGCCGCGAAAGCCAATTTCAGCGACGAGGAGTGCCTCAACCGGTTTGCCGTGCTCTCGCGCACCGGCGCCATCTATTTCCGTCAGGCGAGCGCAAGGCTCGACGCGAAGAGCCGCCCGCTGCTGGCTGAGGTGGAAGGTGTCGTCGGCAAATGCCCTGCCCTCAAGGTCGAGGTGTCCGGCTACACCGATTCCGACGGATCGCCCGAGGCGAACAAGGCGCTCTCCGAACGGCGCGCCCAGGCGGTCGCCGATGCTTTGGTTGCGGACGGCGTCCCGCGCAACCAGCTCAGCTCGGCCGGCTATGGCGAGGACAAGCCTGTCGCCGCCAACGACACGCCCAAGAACAAGGCGCTCAACCGGCGGATCGAATTCTCCGCAAGCAAGCTCGCCAATTGAGGTGGCGGTGAGCTCCGCTCCGATCGCCTTTTGCGGTGGTCTGCTTCGCGCCGCTGGACTTGCGGTGCTGGCCTTGCTCCTGACGTTGACGGCCGCGAACGCCGAGCGGCGGATTGCGCTGGTGCTCGGCAACTCGCAGTACCAGCACGCGGCGCCGCTCCTCAATCCGGCGCGGGATGCGCAGGCCATGGCCGAGCGGCTCAAGGACCTCGGCTTCGAGGTGGTCTCCGGCTTCGACCTCACCAAGCAACAGACACAGGCTACGGTCGCGCAGTTCGCCAAGCAGGTGCGGGGCGCCGACATCGCGCTTTTCTTCTATGCCGGCCATGGCCTGCAGGTGTCCGGCAAGAATTATTTGCTTCCCGTCGATGCCGCGCTCGAGGACGAGACCTCGCTCGATTTCGAGGCCGTCTCGGTCGATTTCATCTTGCGCCAGATGTCGCGCGAGACGAGCATAAGACTGGTTTTCCTAGACGCATGCCGGGACAACCCGCTCGCCGAGGTGCTGGCGAAGACCGCCGGCATCAAAGGCGCAAGCAGCGGCCTTGCCGAAATCCCGATCGAGAATGGCGGCGCCGGCACGCTGGTCGCCTTCGCCGCCAGCCCGAACCAGCTTGCCTATGACGGGTCGGGCGACCACTCGCCCTTCACCACGGCGCTGCTCCAGCATGTCGGCGAATCCAACGTCTCCATCACCGAAGCGATGAACAGGGTGACCAGCGACGTCTTCAAGGCCACCGCCGGCAAGCAGCGCCCCTGGATCAACGTCTCGCTGACCACCGAGGTCGTCCTGCACAGGGTCGATCTCAATGCGCCGCTGATCGTCGGCGAGGCAAGCGCGCCGCAGGCCGAAGCGGGCTCCGAGACGCGCAACACCGGCACCGGCCAGACCGACGACCAGCTTGCGCTCAATGCGCTGCGCGAAAAGATTCCGAAGCTGGCGACGGACGGCCCGATCCTTTTCGATCGCCCGGTCAAGTTCGGCGACCCCGCGATCGACGGCAAGAGCATAGCCCAATTAATCAAGGGGAAACCGCTTTTCAGTCCGGTCGAAGGCCTCGACAAGTCGGTCTGGCAAGGCAAGCACTGCGACGGCTGCCACGAGTGGAACGAGACCCGCCTGTGCGAGCAGGCGAAGAATTTCGCCGCCAACGACGTCTCCGTCCTGCGCCTGCAACATCCGCTTGGTACCCGCTTCAAGGTCGCTTTGGCCAGGTGGGCGCAAGGCGGCTGCCAGTGAGCCCGGAAACCCCCTAATACGCGTCGACAGATTGCCGCTGGGCCTCCATCTCCACCATCTGGATGCCCATTTCGACGAAGGCGGAAAGCACGCCAAAGCGGTCCGCGGTCGAGACGCGCGCCAGCCCCGCCAGGATCCCAGCGTTGACGGCGTGGGCGGCGGGAAATCCGGTCGATAGCATGTCGAAGGCCGGGTCACGCCATGCCGCCGACAGCGCGATCCATGCAGCCGGCGTCGCTGGCGACGGATCGACGGCACTGCTGAGCGCCGCTCGATGGCGGGGATTGCCGGGCTCGCCGACCCAATCGTTGACGAGCGCCAGCAATTCGAGGTCCCTATCGGCAAGGAGTTCTGAGAGATGGCTCAGGCATTCATGCCCCCACCAGACCGCGGCGCGATCGGGCAGGAGATAGGCGCAGAACGTGACGGCCTCCTCCGGCACGCGTCCGGCGAGCAGGGCGCGGCAGAATTCCAGCGGGGGTTGGTTGGCGGCAGGCAATTTCATGTCCCGGGCGATCGCGGGACAGGCAAGAAACAGATCCCTTGCGGTTCTGTATCCGAGTTCGTTGGCCATGGCTGCCACACCCCGAGAGCCAGCTGACAAGCACTCAAGCCTTTAGGCGAGAGCCGGTCAAGCCTTAGCTTCTAGCAGGTGGCGGCCGTTGGCAACGTGCGCTTGGTCACAGACAATCGTTTCAAGATTTGATATGGTCCGCGCCAGCGAAACCCGCTCAAACAGGAGAGACGGTCATGCGGTGGGGCAGCTCAGCCTTGGCATTGGCGACCGTGCTTTTTTCAACGCACGTTTACGCCGATCCGCTTCAGAAATCGGAAGACATCGTAAAATACTTCGCCGGCCAGGGTAATCTTGGCGCGTCACGCGGCATCTGCGTCGGCACCGAGGAAGAGTGCAAGAGCAAGGCCGAGAAGAACGAGGCGCCGCCTCAAAAGGCCGGTCTCGACATGATGATCAATTTTGCCCTGGATTCGGCCCAGCTCGACCAGACCGCGCGCACGGAACTGGACGAGTTCGCCAAGGCGCTGAAGGACAACCGGCTGAGCACGTTCAGCTTCGTCGTCGAAGGTCACACCGACGCGACCGGTACGGATCGCTACAACCAGGACCTGTCGCAGCGAAGGGCGCAATCGGTGGCGGCCTTCCTGGCGGCGAACGGCGTTCAATCTACCCGGCTCGAGCCGATCGGCCTGGGCAAGTCGCATCCGCGCGTCGCCAATCCCTACGATCCGGTCAACCGCCGGGTGGAAATGCGGATCAGGACGCAATAGGGCGGCCGGCCCAGGCCAGTCAGCTCATAGCGAATTGCCGATGCGGGCGCTGCCGACAGGCTAGCTCTCATCTTCGATCGGTTCTTGAGTGCACCGCCCACCGCAATAGCCGGGCGGTCTTGCACAGCCGAAGCCTCCGCGGCATTGGACCGTGCAGCGATTTACCACTCATTCACGATATTAGCGCAACCTGATATTCGGTCATGCTGGTACAGCGTACATGCCCAAAGCCCTAAAGCGCGTCGCGTCGAAACGGATTCACGCGACGCGCTTTAGGTCGTTACTTGATGCATGTCGTTGTCGCAAAACGGAGGTCATTTTGCGCGACATGCATTAGCGCCGATCCTTCAGCGCTGGGGCTTTTTACGCATGATCCATTCGACTATGTTGGGGTCGACATAATCGTCTCCGGTCACGATACGGACCAGCTTCGTTGCGCGCGGCCGCCATTGATCTTCAGGAACCTTGTCTTCGTCGACCCAGCGCTTGAACGCTTCGCGCATGACGTCGAATTCGAAGTATGAACCGTTGTCGTTGGATTGCTTTTTGACCATGGCGGGCAACGTCGAATTCGCTGAAATGTTCCAGCCTCAGATGCGAGCCTCGCCACTTGCCCGAACCGTTAACGATATTGTTGCTCTGCGGATCACCATAACATGAGTGAATCCTAATGGAGGTTTTGTGGATGGTGCGGCGATGGCGGGCAGCGCGGTTCCGTCCATGCGCAGTTCGTCAAACTAGTCACCCCGCGTCGAAAAACGCTGTTGCTGGTGAACCGAGAACTAGCCGGGCTCCAGCGTATTCTGGATCGAACCTATCAACGCGGCGATCGCCTGCTTGTATTTCTCGAACTCCGGCGATGTCTGCCGGACCTCGGTCGTGGTTGTCGTCGGCTGGCCCTGGTCGGTGACCACGCGCGGCGCTTTCTGCCCCATTTTCCGCTCGGCCCAGTCCACGACATAACTGGCGGTCTTGCCGGTGAGGAACGGGTTGGCCTGGATGACGGCGGATCCGAGAACCGCAGTCAACTGCGACGAACCCGGCGCCGCCAGCACCTGATGCGCCCCTTCCATGCCGAGGAAATGGCAAAGATAGAGGCGTCCGGCGGTGATCTGGTGGCCGCGCGCGCGCAGATAGGCTTCCCCTTCGCGCGCCAAGTTGCGCACCATTTCACGCGACAGCGTGGCGTCGTAGCGAAGCGCAAGCAGATCGGCGGTCGACAGCGAGCGGGCGAGGTCGGGCCGATAGGTGTTCATCATCCGGATCCAGGTCTTGGAGATGAACTGGCCGGCGCCGGTTGCCGAGGAAAGCGGATTCTTGGCTCGCGCGCTGCCGCCGCTTTCGACATGCACGATCCGGTCGGTCAGCGTCTCGACCGCGGCATCGCCGGAGCCGCCCGAACTGACGGACACGGCGGTGGCGACCGAGGTGACCGTCCCCAGCGGGTCGATCGCCTCGCCGTTCTGGTAGAGCTCGAAATGCAAATGCGGGCCGGTCGAAAGCCCCGTAGTGCCGATATAGCCGATGACGTCGCCGGCCTTCACCTTGGTGCCGACGCCGCTGGCGATCGCGAATTTCTGCATATGCGCGTAGCGCGTCTCGCGGCCGTTGGCATGCGTGATCTTCACCAGATTGCCATAGCTGCCGCCATCGCCCTGGAACGAGATCTCGCCGTCGAAGGCGGCCATGATCGGCGTGCCGACCGGCGCCGCCCAGTCGACGCCCTTGTGGATTCGAACCGTGCCCAGGATCGGATGCTTGCGCGGGCCGAAGGTCGAGGTCATCACTCCGGCGACCGGCGTGACCATGCCGTTGGTGACGGTCAGCGAGCGGACCTGGTCGTCGCCGGTCACACAGGCATACTGGCCGTCGCTCTGCTGGAAGACGAAACAGTCGAGGCTCTTGTCCGTGCCCTGGACACCGACATAGAGCACCCGCCCGGAGATCTCGCCCTGGCCGCGCGGCGTCTGCGAATAGATCAGCACCAGGCGCTGGTCCTCGCTGGCGAAGGCGTCGAGGTCCTGTCCCCGCGACAGATACATGATCGCCTCGCCGATGACGCTGGTCGGCACCTTGTTGCGCGCCGCGGTCGAGTAGATCGCGTCGAGCAGGCGGTACTGCCGCTTGGGCCCGCCCTGATCGGAAGCGCCGGAATAGTTGAAGAGGTCCTCGCGCACCCAGGGGTCGACGCCCGACACGAAGGCGCCGGCTGCGTTGCGCGTCAGCGTGCCGACATAGACGTTCCTCGCGTAGATGGAGACCTGCATCAGCGACATGGTCGTCGTCTCGCGATTCGACCGGAACCCGCGCATGGCCACGACAAAGCCGGACTCCAGCCCGTCGCGGTTGAACAGCGTCTTCAGCGCTTCGCCCGCAAGCTTCGCGTCGTCGGCGGAGAAATGCGCGTCGAGCGCGACGCTGTCCAGGCTGCGGTCGTTGAGGATCTTCACGAAGGTGTCCTCGGTCGCCTCGAAGCGCTGGTATTCGCTGGCGACGGTCGCAACGGTCGTGTTGTTCTCGATCGCGGTTTTCGTGAAAGCCGGGAGTGCTGCCTCCCCCTGGTCGATGGTCTCGCCCCAGCCGGCCTCGGGGTCGTCGGCGTCTGCCTTGGGCGCCGAGCCGGCATCGCTTTCGTCCGGCGCCACCTGGAGATCATTCTGCAGGTCGCCTTGCGGATCGCCCTGTTGATCGTCCGGCGCCGCGGCCGGAGCGGGCGGGGCCGGTTGCTCATCTTCCGGCTCCGTTGCCGAAGGCTTCGGAGCAGCCTGCCGCTGTGCCTGGAAGAAGGCGAAATCCTCCTGCGTCGACGGGATCGTCGTCATGAACTTTTCGCTGGCGCTCAGCATCACGTCGGACAGGATTTCGATCTGCGGCGAAGCCCCGGAACTGTCGAGTTCGGCTGGACGCGCTACGGTCTTGCCCTTTGTCGCGGTGTCGGCATCGGGCGCCAGCGTGATCCACATCGGATCGCCGGCGAGATCGATGATCGCCGGCACATAGACCGAGGCGTCGGGCGGCACGTCTTCCATGCCCTCGACCGGATGCAACTCTTCGTCCTCATCGCCGAACGACCAGTAGTCCCTGGTCAGGTAGAAGCCGGTGGCTAACGCGACGACGGCGAGCGTGGCAAGGCCGGCAAGGGCCCGCCGCCAAAGCTTGCGCCGTTGCGCGGCCAGGCGCGCCTGCTTCTTCTGTCTGAAGCTCGTGTCGATCGAGTGCGTCACGGGCTGTTTCCGGTCAGGAAATAGGTCCAGCGCACCTGCTCGAGCGTGTCGACCTCGACGAAGCGCGCCGCGATATGGCCGCGCTGCCAGCACTCGTCGATGCCGCGGATCGAGAAGCGCCGCCGGTCGATGCACATCTCGGTCGAGCCGTTGAGGATCGCGTGGCCGAAGACGTCCGTCGCGTAGAGATAGATATAGCGGTTGGTCAGTTCCTCGCGGATGACGTTGACGCACTGGTTGGCGCCGATCGTCCACCAGCCGTCCGTCTGGTCGGCATTGTCGACCTTCTGTCCGACGGCCAGATTGACGACGTCGAGCGTCTGGTTGCAGACGGTGAATTCGGCATGCGCCTTGCCGGGCGAAAGGATCGAGAACAGCGCCGCGCCAAGCAGCGCGGCAAGCGTCATGCGGCCCGGGAACGGCGATCGGAGCCGGTTACGCTGCTTGCGTGGCGGGGGCTGGTGCGGAGAGCGCAGGGTGCGAAGGTCCATCGGCGTTCATGCTATCCGCCAAGCCGGAAATAGGTGGCCGTGGCGGAGAACTGCGATCCGTCGGCCTCGATCTCCTCGAGGATCCTGGGCAAAAGCTCCGAGGCCGGCGTCGGCCTGGAGAACATGGCGGCCTGGATGTCCTTGGGCCCGGTGATCACCAGCATGATCTGCGGCACCGCCTTGCCGGCTGCCTTGTCCGCGGCGGCGAGGCCGATCGGGATGTTGAAGGTCACCTTGTCGGTTTGCGGCACCATGCGGTCGTCGAGATTGAACGCCACGCCCTTATGGTCGATCAGCATGATGTTCGAGACGAGCCCGCCGCCCGTATAGAGCGCGCCGCTGACCGGCGAGCCATCCGGGACCGATGTCCGGTCCAGGACAAGCTGCGGCTTCGCGGCCGAGCTCCGGTCGAGGAAGCGAAGGAAAGTGGGCACTCCGCACTGGGAGAGCGTGATGAGGCGCACGCTGATGTCCGGCTCGATATGGAACCTGGTCTGGAAATCGCTGAGCAATTGTTCGAAGGGTTGGACCGCCGTCCCGTATCCCTCGATCGCGGGGGAAGCGCCCGGTCCCGATGTCACGTTCGCGTAAAAACAGCTGCCGCCGCTGAAATCGCGAACCCAGGAGCGCTGGTCGTTCCAGTTGGCCGTGTCCTCTTCCAGTGACGGAAGCGCCGGCTTTGGCACATTGATGGCGACGTCAGTGTCCGGCTGCTTGGTCGCCGGCGGCTGCGGTTGCTGGGCCGGCTGTGCTGGCGCTGTCGGCGTTTCCGGCGGGTTGGCTGTTGGGGTCTGTGCCTTAGGCTCGGCCGGCGGGGTGGTCGGCTGCGCCGGCGCCGGACTCTCCGGAGCGGGGGGCGGGGAAGCGTTCGGCTTGGGCAGCTTGGAAAGCATGTCAACGAGGTCTTTTACGCTGGGCTTGGCTGCCGGCGGATTCGCCTCCTGCGCCGGCTTGTTCTGAGCCGCCTGGCTCGGTTCCGGCGTCTTGACCACCGGCTCGCTCGTCGGCTGCGCCGGCTTCCGGCTTTCGGCGGCCGTTGGTGCGGGAGCCGGCGACTGCTGCGCCAGGGGTTGCACGGGTTTGGTCCCGACCTGAGGCGTCTGGCTTTTTGCCTCGCTCTTCGGCTGAGCGGCAGGTGGCGTCGGCTTCTCGACGGTGGCGGCGCCGTCAGTTTTCGGCGATTCCAGCTGAGGCGCGGACGGCGTCTGCGGTTGGGGTTTCGGCGCTTCCGGCTGCTGCGCTTCGGCCACTGGTTTGGCGGCTTCGGCGACCGGCTTCGGTGTCAGCGGTGTGGATTTTTCCGTCACCGGCGGGGGCGCCAGGACGCCGCTGAAATAAAGGCCACTCCCAACCAGCACAGCCAGCGCCGCAACGCCGCCGGCGATGACGGGTATCCGTGAAGCCTTTCGCGGCGCAGCCGGTGCGGTCGCAGGTGCGCTCGCCGGAGCGGCAGCCGGGGCGGGCCGTTGCTCCGACAGGTATGCAGGGCGCACATGCTCGACGAAGCGCGGCTCGCCGGGAGGCGTCGGCGGCTGGGGCTTGGAGTCCGGCGGCGCCGTCCACCCAGCGCGCGGCAAACCGGAGCGTTCGCGTGCTCCAAACGACACCGGCGGCGGCAATGTCGCCTCGAGATCCTCGCCGCGCGTCGCCCGGGCGATCTCGCTCATGCTGGCCGGCCGGTCGCGCGGATCCGGCTGCAGCATGGCCGAGATCAGGTCGTGGAAATCGGGATCGATATCCGACAGGTCCGGCACGGTCCGGCGCTTCTCGATGACCTCGTATTGCGACCCGCTCATGTCGAGCGGCTTTCCGCGCAGTGCCGCGGCCAGCACCAGCCCAAGGCTGTAGATATCGGATTGCTCGCTGACATCACCGCCATAGAGACCGAGCTGCTCGGGCGAAACATAGTTGTATTTGCCGGCGAATTTTCCGCCGATCAGCGTTTCGCCGCCGACGGTCGCCGAGCGCGCGATGCCGAAATCGATGATCTTGGCGCGCTCCACCCGGCCGCCGGGCAGGATGATGTTGTCCGGCGAGAGGTCGCGGTGCACGGCGCCCGCCTGATGCACGGCGCTCAAGCCGGAAGCGAGGCGATGGCAAAGCCGGCGCACATCGTTCCCCTGCATCGGTCCGCGCCGCATGACGTCGAACAGTGACTCGCCGTCGACGAACTCCATCGCGAGATAGGGACGGCCGATCCCCGTATCGATGGTGAAGACGTGGTAGCGCACCACTGCGTCATGCGACAGATGGTTGAGGATCGACGCCTCCTTGCGGAACAGCGACAGGATCGTCTGGTCGCGCGCGAATTCTGGCAGCACGATCTTGATCGCCACGTGGTCGCCGGTCTGGATGTTGTGGCCGCGATAGACTTCGCCCATGCCGCCGGAGGCGATCCTCTCGTCGAGCTCGTAAATGCCGCTGAGCTGCGTGCCCACCCCGGTATAGATGACGTTCGTCGAAATCCGCGTCTTGTCGTCGTCGCTCATCTGGCCTGGCCCTCCACTGCGGACCGATCCGGATGGAGCGCGCCGTTGCGCCCGCCGCCGATCTTCACGAGTACAATGGTCACATTGTCGGTTCCGCCGCGCGTCAGCACCATGTCCAGCAGGATCTGGCAGGCCGCCCGCGGCGTGGCGGATTTGACCGCGGCCTCGATTTCGGCGTCGCTGACATGCGCGGTCAGTCCGTCGGTGCCCAGGACGAAAACGTCGCCCGCCATCAGCTCGCCCTGCTGGAAATCGATCTCGAGCTCGTCGCTGACGCCGACCGCATGCGTGATCACGTTGCGGCGCGGCCAGGTGCGCGCTTCCTCCGCGCTGATCATGCCGCGGTCGAGCAATTCCTGCACCTCGGTGTGATCCTTCGAAACCTGGAAGATCGAGCCGTTGCGCACGAGATAGATGCGGCTGTCGCCGGCCCACAGGCAGGCGAAACGTCCATCCATGGCAAGCAGGGCCGCGAAAGTGGAGCCGATGGTGACGCCGCGCGATCGCGATATGTCGCGGATCTCGGCATTGGCGCGGCTGAGCCGGTCCTCGAAGCGGGCGCGAAGGTCCGGCGCGGAGCTCGCAATGCCGATCGTTGCCAGATGGTCGACGATGCTGGCCGAGGCGACTTCACCCGCCTCATGCCCGCCCATGCCGTCGGCCACCACCCAGAGCCCGGTCTGCGGTTCGATGAGGTAATTGTCCTCGTTGTGATCGCGCACGCAGCCCTTGTGGCTCACGCCGAAGCTTTCGATGGGGAGGGCGACAGTGCTCAATTTGCCACCAAGCGCTTCGCGAGCGTCCTCTGTGACCAGTCACGGGCCGCGTGCCCAGGCCACTCTGCCACAAGCGTATACATTAGAGTACCGAAATGAAGGCTCGCTCCAGCCATGTCAGAACGCCTTCGGACAGCTGAAGCCGGACAAGGCAGGCAGCAGCAGGGGATTGGCGCCCGAGCCGACCTGGATCGTGTAGGCGACATCACGTCCGCCGATCACGAAGCGGGCTTCCGTGTTGGCGCCGTCGCCGGTGATGGTCGCCTTGTCGAAAAGCCGCTTCAACGCCCACGGCCCTTCGAATTTGAGCGCGGACTCGCGGCCGGGCATTTCCGGCACGAGGCTGAGGCTCGCCGATCCGGAAGCGGCGCCGCTCGGCCATGTCACGATGCTCGGAGCGTTGCCGGCCTGGGCGCTCTGGACCGTCTGCCCGTCGACATTGAGCACAGCGCTGTCGACTTCGCTGTTCACCGAGGTGGGGGTGATGGTGATCGAGACCGAAGGCACCGAGCCGCCGGAAGGAAAGAAGGTGTTACGGATTTCCGCGGCCGACTGGAACGCTTTCAAGGTCGACTTCGCAAGATCGCGGCTGGAGCGAGCGTCCTGTTTCCAGGTCCATTCCTGGCCGGTCATGTCGATCAGCGGCGCAAGATTCTGCGCGAAGAAACGGTCCATCAGCCCGCCCGGCGCGAACAGCTTGGTGAAATCCGCCATCGAGATCTCGTCTGTGCCGTCGCGGGTGAAAGGATAGCGGCCATTGACCGCCTCCTCGCAGGCGCGCGTCACCGTCTGGTCGAGGTTCTGGTTGAGGTTGGCAACGGAGGTCTCGGCGACATTGCCTTCGAACTCGTCCGCCGCTGCGTTGACCATGCGCGCCAGCGGCTTCGGCAGGCGCGAGACATTGGCGCGCAATGTCGAGATCTGTAGCTGCAGGTTGGCGTTGACGCGCTCGGTCTGTGTGGGGACATCGGCCGCGAGCTTCAGGCTCTGGAAGATGTCGTGGAAGTTCTGCGTCAGCGCATCGAGCGGCCGGTGTCCGGCGGCCCCGCCAACCAGCGCCTGGAACGAGCGGAACTGCGCCTCGACGCTCGCGCCGGCATTCTGCGCGACGGCCGAGCTTGCGCCGGCGCGGCTTTGCGACTTGCCGCCGGCGATCTGGAGGCCGATGCGGGCGAGGCCCTTGGCCATGCTGGCGGGGTCCTGCTGCGCCGTGCCGGTATCGCCCTCGGCGGCGCTGTCCTTCGTCAATGCGGTTTCATCGGCGATCGCGGTGAAGAGCTGGTCGAGAGGCGAGTCTGGCGCGGCGACGGCCGAGAGCGCCAGATATTGCGGCTTGTCCTTCAGCATCGTCTTGAGCTTCAGCTGGTCGAGAACGCCGTTCCAGGCGGCGGCGAATTCCTTGCCGTAGCGGTCGATGAGCTCGGGGCCGAGCTTGGGCAGGTCCTGGTCGATGCCGCCCTGTTCGCCGCCGCCGCCAAGCACCCATTGATCGTCCACGAGCATCTGCGCGATGCGCGACAGCTGCGGCAGGAAGAAGCTATTGAACCCGCCGCGCGTATAGAGGCCGGTGACCTGAAGATCGGCAAGCTCGCTGCCGTCCGTGCGCTCGAACAGCAACTGCGCTTCCGGACCGGCTCTCGCGGCGATGGAGAAGTCCTTGAGCCTTGCAGCATAGACCGCCGACTTGATCTGCGCCCAGGCGCGGTCGGTGAGGCTCATGCGTCCGAGCGAGCGCTGCGCGGCCTCCACCAGCGGCTGGTTGAGCTCGAAGACGGGATCATAGGCGTCGTCGAGCGCAAGCATGGCGCGCAGGTGCTTTTCGAGCTGCGCGCGGCCCTCGCGGTTGTTCTCGCCGGGGTAGCGGTTCTCCTCCCAATCCTGCTTCATCCAGGAGACAACCAGTTCGTCGTCGACCTTCGGCGCCTTGCCGCCCAGCATCAGGTAGATCTTTAAAGGCTCGTAGAGCGCGACGGGGTCGGCCATCCGAGCCTGGATCGTCCGCTCCGCCTGCACCAGCAGCCGCGAGCGGAAGGTTCGCTCCAGCGCTTGCCGGTAGGCGGTCTTGGAGGCCGACAACAGCCTCTCGCGCTGGCTGAGCCCGAACGTCTCCTCGATCGGCTTTGCCTGGTCGCCGTTTTCGAAGCCGGCCGGCAGGTTGCGCAACTGGTCGAGCGGACCGATGACGTTTTCGAGGTCGACGTCGGTCACCGTCGTGCTGTTCAGCAGCGTATCGGCGCTGTCGCGATAATGCGCCATGGCCTGCCTTGTGGAGGCGATCAGCTGCTTGTTGGCGAAGAAGCTGAGGCCCAGCATGCCGAGCGCCGCCAAAGCCGCCAGCGCGATCGCGGCGAGGCCGCCGAACCTCGCGAGCCTGGCGCGCCGCTCGGAGGCCCTGTCGAACGAGACCCAGCCCGATTCCGGAAAGATCACCTTGACCAGCAGATCATGCAGGAAGAAGCTCTTGCCGGCGCCGGAGAGATGCGCTTGCGAAGCACTGCCGAAACTGCGGCCGATCGCGCCTAGCACCTGGTCGAAAGGCGTCCCTTCCTGGGTGCCCGAGGAGAAATAGAGCCCGCGCAGGCTGACATTGACCTGACTGCGCGAGGTGTCGAACAGGCTGCCGACGAACTGTGTTATTCGGGCCTTCAGCGCGCCGAACTGCGCCGGGAAGCCGAACAGCGTGATCCGCGCTACCGGGTCGGCCTCTTCCTGCAGGCGGTCGGCGATCTCTTCGGCGAGCCGCTTCGCCAGTTCGTCGAAGGCTGCGGGCGCCTCGCCGGCCATGTTCCTGGTGCGGTCGGCCGTCTGGAATGTCGCGCCCCACACCTTGCGCCTGCGTGCCTCGTCGAAATCGCCGAAATAATCCATGAAGCCGCGGATGAGATCGGCCTTGGTAAAGAGCAGATAGACCGGGAATTGGATCTTCAGCGTCTCGTGCAGTTCGCGCAGGCGGATTCGGATCTCGGTGACATGCGCGTCGAGCTGCCGGTCGTCGAAGCCGATCAGGTCGGCAAGGCTGATGGCAAGGATCACGCCGTTGATCGGTTGCCTGGTGCGGTGTTTCTTGAGCAATCCCAGGAAGGCGAGCCAGCTTGCCTTGTCGTGCTCGCGGTCCGTCTCCTGCGTCGTATAGCGGCCGGCCGTGTCGATCAGCACCGCCTCGTCGGTGAACCACCAGTCGCAGGACCGCGTGCCGCCGACGCCGGCCACCGGCTGCGCGCTGCCGGAGCCGGCAAGCGGAAACTTCAGTCCGGAATTGACCAGCGCCGTCGTCTTGCCGGCGCCGGGCGGGCCGATGACGATGTACCAGGGAATGTCATAGAGGAAATTGCGCTTGCCGCTCGTCCGCTTCAGCGTCGCGATCGCTTCGCTCATGCGCGCTTCGAGCACCTGGGATTCGTCGTTGCGCTCGTCGCTGCGCACGATCGCCGTTTCGAGCGCCTTTTGCGCCTTGCGCCGCTGCCAGAAGCGGACCCCGTAGAACAGCGCGAGCACCACGATGGTGACGCCGATGATCGTGGCCCTGAGCCACGCAGGCGCAAACGGGCGTGTGTCGGCGAAGCGGATCAGCGGTCCGGCATACCAGACCGCCGCCGAGAAACCGGCAAGCGCAAGCAGGCTGAAGATCCGCGGCGTCCAGCGCATCAGTTGCCGTTCTCCGCGGAGCCGTTCTGCAAGGTCTCCTGTTTCGGGATCATCATGGCGACGCGGCGGTTCTTGGCGCGGCCGTCCGCCGTGCCATTGTCGGCGATCGGCTCGTCCTCGCCCTTGCCGTCGGCACTGAGCCGCGACGGATCCTTCAATTGCGTGGCCACCAGCGCCTGGACGGCCTTCGCCCGGGCGACGGAAAGATCGAAATTCGATTTGAACGTGCTCGACTTCTTTGGTTTCACATTGTCGGTGTGGCCGACGATCTTGATCGGCCCGGGTTCGGCGTCGAGCGCCGTGGCGATGGCGGCCGCGATCGGCTGGAATTGCGGCTTCAGCTCCGCCTGGCCGGGAGCAAACAGAAGCTGGTTGTTGATCTCGACGACGATGAACTCGCCCTTCTCGCCGACGCTCAGTCCGCCGCCGGCGATCTCCTTGGCAAGCGCCGCGCGGATACGGTCGATCTGGGTGGCATCCGGAACCACGGGCGGCGGCGGGCTGGCTTGCGCCGGCTCAGTGGGCGCCGCCACGCTGGCGCGCTCTATGGTGACGGGCGTGGAGGGGTTGAGCGCCAGCAACTCTCGGGCGGTCGCATCGCCTTCATCGGTGATCAGCACCCGCAGTCCGAAGAAGGCCGCCGTCACCAGCGTCGCTGCGGCGGCCGCGACCGCCCAGAGCGGCAGCCGCGCTCTTGGCTTCGGCAATGCCGCAGCCATGCCCTGCCAGCGGGGCGAGACGTCGTCGGCGGCGCGCGGCTTGAAGTAACGCAGCGTGTCGTAGACGTCGCGCCGGACACGTTCGAGCGTGTTTCGCTCGCCCGCAAGCCCCCGATACTGGCCCTCGAAACCCAACGAAAGGCATGCATGCATCAGTTCGAGCAGGTTGTAATGCGCTTCCGGCTTGGCGAGGACGTTGTTCAGCGCTTCGTAGAAGCCGGCGCCCGTCGGCTGGGTGTGGAAGAACTGCGCCACAAGGCTGTGCTGAAGCCAGCTGTCCTTGCTCGGCCATGGCAGATTGCCGACAAGATCGTCGGCGGTTCCGCAAAGGGCGAATTTCGCGATTCGCGCGTCTTCCTCGGCTACGCCGGCTTTCGCGATTGCAAGCTCGAAGGTGTCGATCGCTTCGGCTATATGCTCCGCCAAGGGCGCCGCTTGCCGTTCGACCGGCATCAGCCGCAATTGGCCGAGAAGCATCAGCAGCGGCGCCGCGGCGGCAAGGTTCGGATTAGCCGCGGCGTATCTCACGCCGCCGGCGGCGTCGAGCAGGGCATCCTGCTGCACCCCCGGCGCCGCATTGGCCTCTGCTCCCGGGGTAGGTCCCTGAAAGAGCACCGTTCCAGACGACCAGCCCGTAGGCATCTGCCGGCCGCCGCCGGGATCGAACACCGTCGATTCGCGGGAAGGCGATGGAGCGGACCGAACGCCTTCCGGACCGGAACTCCCGGCAGCCGCGAGCGGTCGTTGCTTCGGCCGCGGCGCGCGGATGACGGTTTTGTCCAGCGGCCTGGAGGGATCGTCCTTCGAGCTCATCGGCGACGACCCGCCGTCGAATTGCAACGAGCATGTCTTTGCCCGGCAAAGCGCGCTTCAGGCTGAGCCTCGGCGGGCCGCATGGAAAGGCACATCTCGCCGAAACATGACATTGCTGCACACGCCCCAAGCCACGCCGCGTTGCCCGCCAGGCAAGCATCCCTGCCCATTCTAATCGCCCGGGCATTCAATTGAAACGGGGCCGCCGATTGAAATCGGAAAGCAGGATGATCGAAGAGGCGGCTTCTTCTATGAGAACCGTCACATACAGCCGGCGCGGTCCGTGCGATCCAGGCTATTTCTGCTTGTCGGCCTTGGCGTAGGCTTCGGCGAAATAGGCGAGGAAGACATCCAGCATGCCGTTCTCGTGCTTGTCTTCCATCGTCCGCCATGTCGCGACAAGCGCATCCCAGGCCTGGCTTTTCCTGGACGAGAAGGATGCCGGCGGAATTTTCTTGGCGATCGCCTCCGGCGACAGGTCGTCGAGCAACCGCGACAGCGCGGCCTGCATGGCGGCGTAGGTCGCGATTTCGTGCGCCTTCAGGTCGCGAAACGCGTCTTCGACACTATGCCTGGCGTCGAGATAGCCGGCCCTGCGCTTGGCGAACATGATCTCCAATATGTCGTCGATGCCCGGCACGAATTTCAACGGATTGTTGTCCTCGGCGCCGATCATCGTCCGGTTCGAACTCTTGGCGAGCACCTTTGCCGCCGCGCGCGCCTTGAGCAGCAGGGACAGTTGCTCGACAGTTGTCCTCAGCACGGAGCCGATCTCGGCCGCGACATCGTGCGGATCACGCGACTGCAGCAACTCCGGCGCGATGCCCGCCGCCTTGGCGATCTCCCGCAATATCGCGTCCGCCTCCGCGGGCCGGTTGGCTGGAACCGCCGGGCCGGGCTGCAGCGCCGAGGATGTCGAGACGGGCGCTGCCCCGGTCGAGCGCTGTTCCGCCGGAGTGAAGAACGGCTGATGGCCGGGATCCAGCGGGCCGCCGGTCGAGGGCGGCAGCTCGCGCTGCGTCGATCCTGTACTGGCCTGAGGATGTCCGGTCGCGGCTCGTTCGTCTTCGATCGAAACGCCGACGACATAACGGCCGATCAGCAGCCGGTCGCCCTGGGCCAGCCGGTGCGGCCCGCTCATGCGCTGGCTGGAACCGTTGATGAAAGTGCCGTTGCGCGAGACATCGTAGAGCCAGAACGAGCCCGCCTGATAGCGGACCTCGCAATGCCGGCCCGAGATGAACTTGTCCGGATCGGACAGCGTCCAGTCGCAATTCTCGCGACCGATCTCGAAGCTGCGGTCGCGGGCGGCGTAGCTGGCGGCGGTGCCGGCCGGCAGCCTGTCGACATTGCTGATCTGGAGCGAGATGAACATCCGGAAGCGTCGCCCAACTTGGTCAACAAATGCTTATTTTCCGCGCAATTCCAGGCGGAAACGCCAACGCACCTTTCCTGGAATTGCCTTGGCATTCTAGCAGCTTGCGAGCGCGGCGGGAGAGGAGCGTTTCACACCGGCGCATGGGCAGTTTAGCCACAGCTGTTATTTGGCCGCCGCCAAACATATGCTAGGCTGAAAGCGGTCCGGTGCGGTGGGCGTGAAAAGTTCCCGAACGTGATGCGGTTAACATAGCGGGGGCTTCAATCCATCATACTGGCGGCCGCGTCCAGGAGGGGCACGACCCATGCCGAACGAACGTGCCACGGTTGTACAGACGCCGGCTGGCGCCGACCTGACCTTCACCCATCTCGTCGGCCGCGATGAGATCAGCCGTTGTTTCGCCTATACGGTCGGCTTCGTGTCGAAGAATCGTGACGTCGATCCGCTGAAGATGCTGGGCGGCGTCGTTTCGGTCGAGGGCGAATCCGATCCGAAGCGCTGGTTCAGCGGCCTTGTGTCGGATTTCAAGCTTACCCGCATCGAGGACCGGCTGGCCTTTTACGAGGCGACCGTCAGGCCATGGCTCTGGTTCCTCGGCAACACCACCGATTGCCGTATCTTCCAGAACATGACGGCGGTGGAGATCGTCGAGAAGATATTCTCGAAATACGGCATCGCCAAATTCGAGAAGCGGCTGCAGGGATCCTATCCCCAGCGCGAATATTGCGTCCAGTACGACGAGAGCGATCTCGATTTCGTGCAGCGGCTGCTCGAACACGAAGGCATCTTTTATTTCTTCGAGCACGACGAGGGCAAGCACACGCTCATTCTCTGTGACGCGATGAGCAAGCTGAAGCCGGCGCCCGGTTACGAGAAGGTGCTTTACAATTTCGAGGGCCAGGCGTCGCGGCGCGATGTCGAATACATCACCGAGTGGATACCTGGCAGCGCGGTGCGGCCGGGCGCCTATGCACACACGGACTACGACTTCGAGAAGCCCGGCGCCGATCTGATGGCGAAATCCGCCCAGCCTTTCGCCCATAAGGAGGCCTCGGGCGAAAACTATCGTCAGCCTGGCGCCCATCTCGATGTCGGGCGGGGCGACAAAATAGCGGGGATCCGCCGCGAGGAACTTCAGGCAGTGCACCAGCACAGCACGGCGGTTGGCACGGTGCGCGGCCTTTTTTCCGGGTGCAAGTTCACGCTGGAGAGCTTTCCGCGCGACGACCAGAACCAGGACTATCTGGTGGTCAGCGCCGAATACCGGCTGTTCGATCCGGGCTACCGGACCCAGAACGAGGCCCACAGCGAGAATTTCAAGGTAGTGCTCGGCGTGGCGCCCACCAAATTGCCCTATCGCCCACCGCGCATCACGCCGCGCCCGATCATGCGCGGTCCACAGACGGCGACCGTCGTCGGCCCTTCGGGCGAGGAAATCTTCACCGACAAATATGCGCGCGTGAAGGTGCAGTTTCACTGGGACCGGCTCGGCAAGAAGGACCAGAACTCCTCATGCTTCGTGCGCGTCTCGCAAACCTGGGCAGGCAGCGGTTGGGGCTTCATCCAGATCCCGCGCATCGGCCAGGAGGTCATCGTCGATTTCATCGAAGGCGATCCGGACCTGCCGATCATCACCGGCCGCGTCTACAACGCCTCGCAGATGCCTCCCTATGGCCTGCCGGGCAACGCCACGCAATCGGGCTGGAAGTCGAATTCCTCGAAAGGCGGCGGCGGTTACAACGAGCTGATGTTCGAGGACAAGGCGGGTTCCGAGCTGGTCAACTTCCAGGCCCAGAAGGACCACCATCTGCTGATCAAGCACGACCGCAACAAGACGGTCCAGCACGACCAGTCCGATCGCATCGACCACGACGCCAAGCACTCCGTCGGCCACAACCTCGACGAGGACGTCGGCAACAACAAGACGGTCAAGATCGGCGTCGACCAGACGACGAACATCGGCAGCAACGACACCGAGACGGTGGGCGCCAACCGTTCGCTGACGGTGATGGCAAACGAGACGATCCACGTCGTCGCCAACTCGACGGAGAACATCGACGCCAACCATTCGCAGACGGTGGGGCTGAACCAGACGGTCACTGTGGGTGTCGCGCGCGTGGACACGGTGGGAGCCGCCGAAGCGAGAACCGTGGGCGCCTCGCAGACGAACACGATCGGCGCGACGCGATCGGTAAGTGTGGGGATCAGCCAGAGCCATGACATCGGGGCCAGCGACAGCTGGAACGTCGGAGCCGGTCAGACCGTTAACATCGGCGCCGACCAGAACGTGACCATAGGCACCGCCCAGTCGTTCAATGTCGGTGCTGCGCGCAGCGCCAGCATCGGCGCCGACGACTCGACGAATGTCGGTGGCGCCCATTCGCTGACTGTCGCAAAGGACAGTTCGATCGGCATTAGCCAAAACAGCGCGATCAATGTCGGCAAGAAGCTGGTGATCAATGCCGGCGACGAGATCCTTATCCAGACCGGGTCGGCCAAGATCATGATGAAGAAAGACGGCTCGATCGCGATCGAGGGCAAGGATATCTCGGTCAAGGGATCGGGTAAGATCGTTATTAAAGCATCGGGCGACATCACCATGAAGGGCTCGAAGATTGCGGAGAATTAGGAGGGCGCATGGCAAAGCTTCGTAATCGCATCGAAGGTGTCGTCATTGGCCAGTTTCTTGGCTTTGACGGCGACAAGCCGCTGGTCGTTTTTCCCGGCAATCCCTGGGAAACCGCGTTGCCGGCACGCAGCTTGGCCTCCTTGAGTTCCGACATGATCGGACAGGAGGTCGCGCTGCTGTTCGAAGACGGCAATCCGCAAAAGCCGCTGATCGTCGGCCGTATCGTGGAGCCTGCCAAAAAGCCAACAGGAGCTCAGGTCTTTCGCGATGGCGAGCGTGTGCGGATCCATGCCGAGGAGCGGCTTGAACTGCGCTGTGGCAAGGCCACGATTCTGATGGAGGCGGACGGCCGCATCACTATCCGCGGCACCTATGTCGCCAGCCATGCGAGCGCGACCAACCGCATGCGCGGCGGGTCGATCAGCCTGAATTGAAGCTCAGATGGCGGGCGCGGCGAAATTGAACCGGCCGCCTATCGCGGCGCAAGAGCAGATCGTCCCCGATATCGTACGCCAGCACGTCGAGCAGGCCGCATTCCTCTGGGCGCAGCGCGACATGCTGGCGGCCCAGAAGCCGCCGGACGAGAAAGCCATCGTGGGTATCGACCGGCGACTGGAGGCTAATCTGGACGGCGTGCGCGTCGCCGGAGCTGCCGCTTGGCCATTCATCACCGCAGCCTATGATGACTTTCCCGAGAGGGGCGAACTGTTCGTCTATGGCTGGACGGCAATAGAACAGACGGATGGGCGACGTATTCTCGAAGCCGTGGAGCTGGGCCGCACACGGGACGACGAAGTGCACGGGCTGGTCGGCGCACTTGCATGGCATGACGCCAAGGCGATCGGACCGCTGGTGCGCAACTGGATCGCGTCCGAGGATGGGTTCAAGCGTTATCTCGCGGTTGCCGCATGCCTGGAACACGGCGTGGATCCCAAGGACGTCCTGGTCCGCCTTGTCCGCGATCCAGATATGCGCGTGTGCGCAACAAGCCTGCGCCTTGCCGGCAAGGCGAGGCGCGCCGACCTAGTGCGCGAGATCGCTGCCGCCCTGGAATCGCAATATGAGGCGGTACGCCTTTCCAGCGCCCTGGCGCTGAACGAACTCGGTCACGCCGCTCTGGCAAAGCCCGAACTGCACAAACAGGTCCTGGCTAACGGACCCGACGCGCTGATTGCCTTGCGCACCATTGTGAAGATCGGGCCGGACAAGGATGTCCGCGCCTGGATGGGCGGGTTGCTGAAGTCGCCTGACACCGCGTCGCTTGCCGTGCGCGGGGCCGGCATGCTGGGTGACCGCACGATCCTGAACTGGCTTATTCATCAGATGCGCAATCCTGCGCTCGCCGTGGCGGCGGGCGGCGCGTTGCTCGAGCTTTTTCCGGAGGCGCGCAACGCGGATCTCTTCACGCTCGAGCCCGCGGAAATCGGCCAGGCATTCGAGGACCATTTCGGAGATTTCGGCCCGAATGTGCCGGTGGCCGACAAGGTGGAGGCCTGGGGAAGAGCGGCTGCCCTGCTTGGCTGACTGAGCCGGGTCACGGTTACGAGGTTATGCGGACGTCCAGGCGCTCGGCGCGGCAAATCGATGGATCCAGTCCACTGTGCAGGCCCTCTCGGCGAACGGTCCTTCGAATTCGGTGATGTCCGTCAGCAATACCGGATCGAGGAGAGACCCGGCCGTGAAATAGGAGGCCAGTTCAGGTTCCCGGCGGTGTCGGTCACCCAGGATGGGCTTCTCCCCGAGCTGAAGCAGTGCGCCGGACCCGCAGGGCTTGAGCACCGTACCGGGTATCGTCTTCAACGACTGTCGCTGGCGCGCGAGTTTTGGATCGGCCAGGAACTTGGCGCCGATGAATGTGAGCCAGGAAATTGCCTTCATGCCGTTGTGCATGAACGGCAAAGCCGCGTTCAAATCCTCGACATCGACAGCCCAGTAGCGTTTCGCCCACGGGAAAATCTGGGCGAAAGCGGCTGCCTTGAAGTAGGGATCGTACAGGTGACAAAATCCGGCATGGCCGGACAGATATTGGATGTGTTTTCCCACTTCGTTGGCCAGGCTTGCCACCAGAGCCGGTGCCGTGTCCCAGGGAAAGAGAAACCGGTAGAAGGCGTGCTCCGGCTCGTTGGCCTGATGCGCGAGGCGGTATATGCAGGCGCTCCAGCTTTGCGAGAGCTTGCCGTCCCAGATGCGAAATTCCGTGCGCCATCCTCGGATGGTCCGATGACGGATCCGGTGCAGGAACGGAAAGGTTGCGCCATCCGAAAGCGGAGCGTTGATATAGTTGCCGGCAGGCAGCCTGCTGAAGCCGATATCGGGAGAGGCCTTAACCTTCGTCCAGACGTCTGCCGGCGCGTATTTTCGGTAGATATCGAGAACCGCCTCCCATTCAGGTACCGATAGGCGTTCTGCATAGATAGTGAGGTCGAGCCCGATCTCCAGCAGGGGAGAGTCGAGATCTCCGGGGGAAGGCAGTGTCAGGAGGGCGGGAGACGTCATCTGGAATCCCTGGTTACTCTTTGGGGTCCGGACCGGCGTCCGCCCCCTTCTCGTCCTTGATCCACTCGCGCACCTCGTCGTAATTGCTCTTGAGATATGCAGCCATGTCCTTATGTCGGGCCAATTCTCCCTCTTCGTAGGTGTATTCCACGACATCCATTTCGCCGTCGGCCCGGCGGGTGTCGATGTCGAGGTAAACGACAAAGGTGGTATCCGCGCCGCCGACGATCAGCAGATTATCCGGATTGTAAGGGTCTTCTCCCTCGCGCATCATTTTCTTGAAGCTTTTGACGCGGTCACGAATTTCCTCCTCATGGCGCTGTGCCAGGGACAAGAGGTCGGCTTCGTCCTCCAGGGCTATCCAGCCATCGTGCAGCAGCAGCATCTCGCGATAGCTTGGAGGCAGCGCGTAACCGAGGCTGCGTTCCAAGGCTTGTAGCTGCTGCTCGGAGGCAGGTGGCCCGAGGACTTGATCTGCTGATTGACCAAACGCCACCTGGTAGAACTCTTCCCGGGCCTGATATAGTTTCGAGACCAGAGCCTGTAGCCGTGCACGGATATCCTTGGCCATCGTTCCCATCCATCTATTTGCAGCAATCGAGCGTGACGCCCGTGTGTGCCTTGACCTTTTTCCCGTTCGCGTAGGTAAAATCGGTGGTCTTGAAGGCCCTCATCTTCGAACCAATCCATTCGTTCGGTTTTGACGGCATCATCCTAAGGTTCGCGAAGTCCTTGGTCGCACCGCCCACCTGAATTTCCTTCATGTGATCGGGGCTCATCCCCGGCAGGTTGGGTTTGGCTCCCTGATCCTTCCATCTGTCATGCGCGCATTTGTGGACGAAGTTGTCTTTGATGTCGTCGGGCTTGGCGGTGCCTTTGGGGGGGAGCTGGTCGGTCAGCGCCTTGCGATAGGCGTTGGCCCCCGCGTTGCCGAGCTTGCGCAAGCTTTTTCGCCCGCCCGACCGCGGCGCGTGCGAAGCCTGACGCCGAAAATCGCCTTGCTTGTTCATTGCCAGGCATTTGGCGCACATGCATTTTATGTCGCATTCACGCTTCTCTTTGTTCCGTTCCTCTTTGTAGTCGGAGCATTTGATAATCAGCGGATTGCTGCCGGCTTTGCATACGTCTGGGATAATGCCTGCCATACAGATCGTGTTGCCGTGGTTCATCTTCAGCTTGTCGCTGAACCGGCAGACGTTTGCCCCGTCCATCTTCACATCGAAGGAATACGTGATCCACGTCGCCTCCTTCATAAAAGTGCTCGACACGACGCCGCCCGCGGTTCCAGCCTCATCGCCCGAGCAGCGGCTGAGTTCAGAGCCCTTGATCGCGCAGGAGTTGCCGTCCGCCGTGACAGTTGTGGTGCCATTAGCCAGGTCGCTGGCGTTTGAAATGATGACGGGGTATGGGATAGGCACTGGTCCGCCGGGGCTGGGTGTCTTGCACACGTCGGGAGCCGTGCTCATCGCGAAGTCGGAGCTGCCCTTGTGGACGATTCCGTTCATCGTGCCGTTGACCTTGACCGTTACCGACATCAGCGCGCCTGTGCCTCCGTGCGGACGTGGACGAGAAACCCGCAGCGTTCGCCCGATTCCGAACTCGTGA
This sequence comes from Mesorhizobium sp. B2-8-5, assembly GCF_006440675.2. Taxonomy (NCBI): domain Bacteria; kingdom Pseudomonadati; phylum Pseudomonadota; class Alphaproteobacteria; order Hyphomicrobiales; family Phyllobacteriaceae; genus Mesorhizobium; species Mesorhizobium sp. B2-8-5. The sequence continues at coordinate 6,266,386 of NZ_CP083951.1, read as the reverse complement.
ATGCCGCCAGGACAGGTCCTGCGGCGTAGCGTTTCCTGGTGGCCGCCTCGGCCAGCATGAGCAGCAGCGGTCCGGAAGCCGCCCCCACATCGCCCCAGCAATCCGCCGGCGCCGTAAAGGCGTCGGGCGCGCGGAACAGCTCGGCCGCGCGGATGCTCGCAAAGCCAAACTCATCCGCACGGTAAGGCTCGCCATTCATGTCGCAATACAAATGGTCTACCTTGATTGCGGGCGGGTCGCCGGCCAGGATTCGAAACATCGCCAGCAGGCCTTCGCCGGTGCACACGGTATCGGTCTTGATCAGGTTGGTTTCGCGGGCGATGGCAACCGACATGAGCTCTAGCGCTGCTGAGAGTTGATATGTTTGCGCCGCGGCTGTGGTCGTCAGCAAAACAAACCCCGCGGCTTCACCGGGGATGAAACCATAGGGATTGTTCTCCGCCCCGGCCGAGTGAACCTGATCGTTTTCTTCCAGCCATTCCAACGTTTCCGGCTCCAGATAGGAATCGACGCTACCTGCCAGCGCGAACTCGCAGGCGCCCGACCGCACCGCCTGCCACGCCCTTTCGATCGCCATCGTTCCGGCAGCGTGCCCGGATTCGATGACGATGGTTTTTTCGATGTGGCACAGAGGAGCCAGTTCCTCGCGCAGCCGGTCGACGACGATGGTGGCCACGTCACTTTCGCGGCCCGGTCGGGCAGACGGCAAGCCGACGAATAGGGAAACCCGAAGTTCGCCGGCCCAAGGCGCTGATGAAGGTCCGACGGCCTCTACTGCGGCGGGCGCCGCCAGTTCCGCTAACCGGGCCGCCCCCCTCACATCTATGTCGAGGTATGGCGCCAGGGCCACGATCATGCTCTTGCCGGCAGTGTCCACCACGAAAGGATGTTCGCCGAAACCGGCAATACCGGCACGCACGGCGGCAGCTGTCGCCGCTGCTGTCATGCCAACGGCCGTTCGGGCTCCTGATCCGATAAGCGCCACTCTCACCGCCCTTAACCACCTTCTTCATCAGGATCGCGCCAACTCTCATCGATCCCGGATGGGACCGAGCGCGGGTGTGCGTTCGTCACCGACAACAGGCTCACGCGCGTCCGGTCTAGCCGCTGCACATTGGCATGCGCCGGCAGCGACGTTCGCCAGACCAGCACCACCCGCGGCACGTCCGGCTCGATTATGACGGTGTGTAGGGTCCCTCGGTGCGTGATGCGTGGCTTGCCCTTGATATCCGTCTCAAACCGGAAGGCGAGGCGAGGTAAAAGAAACGCCATCCGCCCGGCTGGCGTCAGGTTCAGCAATTCCACAGGCTCTCCCCCTCGGAAGAAATGTTTCGGTCGCTGGTCCTCGGGAGAGCAAAGAAAGAAGCGGTCATCCAGGTCGAACGGATAGAGCGGGAAGTGATTTTTCTGCCACGCTTCATCATAGGTGCCGGCGTGTTGGGCACGCTGGCGCCAATGCGCGGGGATCGGTCCGAAGCCGGCCGCCTTGCTGCCACCGTTAGAGCCCAAGGTTTCAATATTCGGAGCGATCTTGCCGGGCACGGGCACCAGTCCGGTCCCGACTGGGTTGTATTGATCGAAGTGGGGCCGCTCCGGATCCTTGACCGGATCGGGCTCGCACCCGCCATACGCGCGCTCGTAGACCAGCGGCATGCGCATGAAAGGCTGCGGCGATCCGACACTGACACCGGACACTGAGTGCTGGTAGACGCGATCCCCGGTGACTCGGAGAGATTTTTGCAGGTCACCTATTCTCAAACTCACGTCCACGGACGTCGCGGGTTTGTCCCCAACAGCGTAGGCATGGCCGCGCAGCAGCACGTCGGTCGTCGGTTTCGTCAGGTAGAAATCGGAATCGTACACCAGACTGCCGGCGCCCGGCCCGATGCCGAATTTGGGGGCCACGACCGGAGGCTCCTGTTCATCGGCGACAGCCGTTGTCCCATCCGGATTGACGCGCAGGCTGCATCGTACGGCGACCATCCAGACCTCGCCTCCGTCCCGGCCTCTGGTCCAGAGCCCGCTTGCTATGAACGGCGTATCGTTCTCGACCTGCCACATCAGCTGGTCTCCCAACTAGCGGCGAAGATCTGCTCCAGCGTCGATTGCGGCGCCTGCGGATCGACGTCGAAAATATCCGTATGCGCCGTCCACGCCACGAGGTTGTCGATGACATCGCTCTCGCCTTCGACAAGCGGAACCGGCATGGCGGCCACGGCCGAGTCGAGCTCGTCGGGCGTCAGCTCCCCGCGCTGCGCGGCAAAGGCTGCGCCCTCGATGCCATCGAACCAGCCATCGCAATAGGCCAGCTTCAGCGGCGCGTCCGGGAGCCTTGCGACGACGCTCAATGGAAATTGCCGGCCGACCCGGTCGGCGCTCTGCAGCACGATGCCAGCCGAGGCGCCGAACGAAGCGGGGCCGCTAAGGAAGCGCAGCGCCGTGCTTGCCGGCCAGGTCTCTACCCCGAACAGCGGCACGATGTGCTGCGCCAGCCAGCGGTCCCACACGCGCACGAAATCGCCCGGCAGCCGCCGCGTCACGAAATCGCCGGCGGTGGGCATCTTGCCGTAAAAGCCGGGCAGGATCAGATCTGTGGCGGACATGTGAACTTCTTGAACATTTCGAGCGTGTAGGGGTTCTCGACGCTGGCCGCCTTGAGCTCGAAATCGGCCCACATCCCCTTGGTGCCGAGCCGCAGGCTGTAGACGTCGGTGAGCTTGGTCGCGTTGAAGCGGCCGCCGCGCAGCATTCTCAGCCACGCCCAGCTGCCGGTCTCGTTGAGCATTAGCTCAGGCGAGCCGTCGACGGGCTGGAAGGCGAGCGAGATCACACCGGTGCCGTCCTTGCCGGGCCATGTCATCGGCTGCGGCCTTGTCGCGTTGTTGTAGTAGACGAGGTTCTGGCCATCGAGGTTGAGCGTCACCCGCGCCACGTTGGGCGACAGATCCTTCGGCTCCAGCGTAAAATTCATCACAGGGCCGGTGCCGCCGGGGAAGAGATCGTCGCGGATGTGGCGCGCCTGCTCGAAGGCCGCCAGCGCCGCCGGGTCCAGGCCGAAATCGGCGCGCCATTTCCACGGTTCGCTGGCGGTGTCGACGTAGTTGATCAGGTGGTCGTTGGTGAAGGCGTCGATCAGCCCGGTCGGCCCGAACAGGCGCTGGAAGTCGCGCACGTTGACGTCGACCGCGCTCTCCGGACTGAACGGATAGCGGTTGTTGAGCGCGGCCTGGCAGAAGGGCAGGATGTCCGCCCGCCAGATGGCGTTGAGCTCGTTGGTGACGGCTTTCTGCGACAGGCCGCTTGTGTCGCCGGCAATCCCGCCCAGCCAGTCGTTGATCGGCGAAGGAAGGATCTGCGCTTGTCTGGCAACCGCGCCTGTCAGTTCGGCGAGGCCGCCCTGCTTCTTGATGGCGTCCTGCGGGTCGGGATTGGCGGTCACGGTCTGCAGCACGTTGGACAGCGCCGTCAGCGCCACGACGGCGGCATCGAGCGCCGGCGGTTGGCCGTCGACCTGGGCGATCGTGCCCTTGAGCGGCTTGAAATGCTCGGCCACCAGGCTGCCGGTCATGTCGACCTGGTCGGCCGAGCCCGCGCGGGGCAGCAATTTCGCGCCGGTCTTCACCACCTTGCCCAGTTTGCCGAGCTTGCTGAGCAGCTTCGAGCCGGTCTTGGCGGCGCCGCCGCTCTTGTCGTCGGCCGCCGCGTCGTCCGAACGGGTCAGGTCGGTCTCCTGCACCACCGCGGTCAGCAGGCGCTTCAGCGCGGAGTCGGCGCTGGAAAGATCCTTGAGGTTCTCGCTGGCGACGTTGAGGTCGGTCAGCGGCGCCAGCCGCATGTCGCGCAGGAACGAATCCCACTGCGCGATATAGTCGTCGTAATAGAGCTTCAGGATGTCTTCCGACAGCGCCGAGACCGACGTCTCCGAATTCTCCGAGCAGCCGCCGGCAAACACGGCGCGGTCGAGCGCCGCCTGTCCGGCGACATCCTCGACCCGGTCGAGGATCGCGTCGTGGAAGCCGGCATAGGTGTAGGGGCCCGGCACACCCACACGCAGCGTTTTGTCGGAACGGCGCGCGAACACCTTGGCGCCGTTCGGCCCGGCAAAATTGGCCGGCACCCATTCCTTGACCGCCGCCACTTCCGTGTCGGCCAGAAGCTGCTTATAGGCGCGCTCCGGCAGCGAGATCGTGCACACCGTCTTCAGCGCCTCGGCGACCAGTTCCTTGTCCGGCGCGATGTAGCTGTCGTCGACGGCCATGCGGCGGATCGCGGCAAGCTGGTGCTCTTCGGCGTCGGCGGTTGGGAAGGGGGCGGCAGGCGCGAATTGCGGCAGGCTGTTCACCCACCAGTTCTGGACGAAATCGGTGTCCATCTGCGACAGGCCGGTCATCATGCGGTAGGTCTTCAGCGCGCCGAGCATGAAGTCCGGATCGCGGATCTGCCGCCACATCGTGGCTTCCAGCAGCGCGACCATATGCGGCTCCAGCACGTTGCGCAGCGCATGGTCGTAGGTATCGGTCTGCGCGCGCACCAGCTCGGCCGATGCGGTCGGGCCGAGCAGGTTGTGGATCGCGTCCGGCGGTGCGGTGCGGGCCGTCGCCACCGCGTCCATCGCCGCCAGCGCGCCGTCCATGGTCGGCTGCTCGACCGCGGCCGGCATGGCGGCGACGTCCGTGAGCGGCGCCTGCAGCGCCTCGAATTGGCCGGCCTGCTCGGTGATCGCATTGCGGTTGTCGAGATAGGACCAGGTGAACAGTCCGCCGGCGAGCAAGGCGGCGAGCGCGCAGGCGGCGGCGGCTCCGCGCCAGATCCAGGCGCGGCGGCGCTGCGCCAGCGGATCGAACGTGCCGAGGCCGGCTTCCTTGAAAATCACTTCGGTGAGCAGGTTCCTGAGGAAGAAGCTGCGTTTCTCGACGCGCGCCGCCGGCATGGCGCGGCGCGGCGGCAGTCCGAAGGATGAGGAAAGGGCGGCGGTCAGCCGGTCGATCGGCGCGCCTTCCTGCGTCGCCGAGGTCAGATAGAGGCCGCGCAGCCAGGCGGCCTCCTCGTAGCGGCTTTCGCCGAACATCGACTCGACCAGCACCTGGATCGGCTCGGAGAGGCTCGCGAGCTGCGCCGGGAAACGGAAGATCTCGGCGCGCTGGCCGAGCTTGTCCTCGTCCTCGAGCCGCGGCACCAGCCGCCGCTCCAGCTCGGAGGCCAGCCTGGCGAGTTCCGTCTGGATCGTGCCGGGGTCGACACGTGCGTCGAGCGGAAAAGTGGTTCCCCACACCTGTTCGCGCGCGGTTGTCGACAGGCCGCCGAAAAAGGCCTCGAAGCCTTTGATCAGGTCGGCCTTGGTCAGCATCAGGTAGACGGGCAGGCGAATCTCCAGCCGATCGTTGAGCTCCGCCAGCCGGCGGCGGATTTTTCTGCCATGCGCCTTGATCGCCTCGTCGCCCTCCGACAGCGCGTCGATCGACAGCGCGACGATGACGCCGTTGAGCGCGCGGCGGCCCCGATGCTTCTTCAGGAGGTCGAGGAAGCCCAGCCATTCCGTCGCGTCGACGTCCGGCTGGCTTTCCTGCTGGACGTAGCGGCCCGCCGTGTCGATCAACACCGCGTTCTCGGAGAAGAACCAGTCGCAGTTGCGCGTGCCGCCGACGCCCTGCAGATCGTCGGTGAGGTCGATCGGGAAATTGAGCCCGGATTGACGCAATGCCGTTGTTTTGCCCGTCGCCGGCGGCCCGACGATCACATACCAGGGCATCTCGCGCAGGAATTTTCTGCCGCCGAGCTTGCGCCGCTTGAGCTCGGCCATCACCTCGCCGAACTTGGCGCCGACGGCCGCGACGCTCTCCTCGCCGGGTGTGAGCTGCTTTTCGGCCACCGGCGCCGCGATCTCGGCGACGAACATGCGGTTGGCGCGGATCGCGCGGCGTTGCGCGACGATCAGCCAGATCAGCCACAGGATGATCAGCCCGGCGATGATGGCGATGCGCACATTGTCGGATTCGAACGGCGCGTAAGGGCCGACCTGCACGATCGGGCCGAACACCCAGATCAACAGCGAAAGCAGCGCGATGCCGATCAGCGTCCATAGGAATCGCGAGGTGATGACGGCCCAGAGGAAGCGCAGGATGAACATCTCAGAGCCTCTTCTCGACCAGAACCTCGACGCGGCGGTTGAGCGCGCGGCCTTCGCGCGTCGAGTTGTCGGCCACCGGATCGGTTTCGGCGCGACCCTCGGAAGAGATGCTCTCTTGCGGCACGCCGGCCTGCACCAGAAGCTTGGCTATGGTTTCGGCGCGCGCTTCCGACAGACGCTGATTGCTGGCAAACGGATTGGACTTTTGCAGGCGCACATTGTCGGTATGGCCGACGACGGTGATTTTCCCGATCAGCTCCTTGTTGTCCAGGATCACCTTGGCGATCGCTGCGATCAGCGGCTCGTACCCTTCCGTCAGCGTCGGCCGGGAGGACTGGAAGAGCTCGGGATTGGAGGACTGGACGATCAGCTTGGCCAGCGAGACGCTCTCCGTGCCGCTCAGCGCCCCCTTGAGGTTGTCCGGCGCTTCGGCCTTGAATTCGGGCAGCAGCGCGAAATCGACGGGCTGCGGCGGTTCGGGCGCATCTTGCTGTGGCGCGGCGCGGGTGACGTCGCCGCGCGAGGCCGGCGGCAGCGTGCGCACCAGCGCCGAGAGCTCGACCGCCTGGCTGCTCAGGCCCATCGACAGGCCGATATAGGCGGCCGCGGCGACGACGATCGCCGCAAGCGCCATCACCCAGATCGGAACGATGAAGCGCTGCGGCTCGTCGGAAGCGATCACGCCTTTCCAGTTCGGCGACAGTGGCGCGTCCTCCGCGTCCGCGTTGCGCAGGAAGCGCGCCGCCGCCACGCGCACGGCATTGAGCGAACGGTCGCCGGCGCGGCCGGGCACGCGATACTTGCCGCGGAAGCCGAGCGCGAGGCAATAATATTGCAGCTCCAGCATTTCCCGGTCGCGGTTGGGATGGCGCTCCAGCTCGTCGAGCCGCGTGAAGAACTGTGTGCCGGCATCGACGTCGCCGCGCAGCATGACCACCAGCGGTTGGCGCGGCCAGGCGCTGGCGCCGCCCCATGGCGTGTTGAGCGCGAGATCGTCGAGCAGCGCCGCTACCGCCCATGCGGCCTGGTCGGCGCGCTCCAGCGATGAACCGGCCGCAACCGTTGCATCGCGGGCCCGCACCAGCTCGTCGAGCAGGCGCGTGCGCATGACTTCCGGGTTCTCCGGCGCCAGCGCGCTTTCGAGCTCGGGCGCGAATTCAAGCAGCGGCGCGAAGATGTTAATGAGCATATTGGGATGGGAGCGCGCCCGTTTGACCGGCGCGCCCGGCGCCAGCGGCGCCATCGGCCGGGGCGCCGCGCCGGTCAGCCGGATGCGGGTGCGCTCGCGATCCTCCGACAGTCCGAAAGGATCATCCCGGCTCATGGCCTCACCTGTTCACCGAATAGCAGTCGACCTGCGGCTCGCTCGGCAGCACACCGGAAACGCCGATGACGAAGCCGGGGGCGTCGAGCAGCGAGGCCCAATGCTCGCTCTTCTGGTCGAGCTCCAGGCACAGCCGGTCGCCGTCATAAGGGATCTCGCGCGGCTGCGAATGAAGCGGTTTCAGCGGAATGCCCGGCAGGCGAGACTTCCACAGGCCTTCGAACTGGTCGGCGGATCCGACCGTCGCCTGGTTGACGAAGATCTTGCGCAGCGCGTCTTCCGAAAGCTCGGAGCCGACGCGGATGACGATGCGGCTGGCGACCAAAAGCTTCGGGTTGTCGATGCGCACCTTCCAGACATTGGTCGCGTGCCGCATGACCGGCAGCGCGCGCGATTTCGGCTCGATGTAGCGCAGGCTGAGGACGAGCGAACGCAACGCGTCGGCCAGCGCCATATAGGCGGGGCCGGGCGCCATGTGATCGTAGGCCGGCAGTTCGCCGAGCCGCCTGGAGCTCGAGCCGTAGGTGGCCATCTCGCCGGCGAGGCCGGCAAGCTCAAGATAAAGCTCGGCCGGATGGAAGACATCCTGGGCCAGCATATGGGCAAGGCGTGGCCGCGCGGCGTTGGCGAGGTGCAGCATCAAAAGGTCCTCGACGCTGCGCCCGGCCCCGCCCATCACCATCTTGCCATGCGCCTCGGCGATCTGGTCGAGGCCGGTGACGACCTCCTGCAGCAATTGCCGATACCAGTGGACGGCGCCGGTGATCAGCGTCGGCGGCAGGAAGGACTGGTCGAGCGAGACGCCGCCATCGGCGCGCACGCCTTTGATGTCGGCGACCGGCAGCGCCGTATAGCCGCCGACCGATTTGCCGGGCGCCAGCAGCACCGCTTGCGGCCGCGCGATCTCGATCTCCTCCGGATCGGCGCCGCCCTGCACGGCATCGCGCACCGCAACGATCTTGCCGTGGTAGCGCGCGCCCGTCGATGCGGAATGCGCCGGATCGAAGCCGACGCCGCCGGGTGGCTCGAGCGGCAACGCCACCAGCACCGGCCCGGCGCCGGTGTCGGCGGTGACCGGCAGCGGCTTCGGCGCGTCCATCAGTTCCGGGATGGAGAAGGGCGTACCGTCCGGGAAGATGCCCCGGGCGGACACGATCGACACCTGGCCGGCGTCGAGCAGCGACTGGTCGAGCGTCAGCTGCTGGAAGCCGAACGTATGGAGCTGGCCGGCCTGCAAGGCGCCGCGCACCATCCCCTCGAAGAACCGGTCCTGCTGCTGGAAATGCTGGGTCCTGAGGAACAGGCCCTCCGACCACAGCACCCTGTTTGCGTCGCTCATGCCATTGCTCTCTGCACTGCCTGCCGCCTGGTTGCCACGTTGCTAAGCGGAGATGCCGCCCTTGCCGAGGCTGACGTTGATTGTGAATTTCGAGCCCGGCGACACCGACTTGGTCGTGCGCCAGTTGCGTCCGCCAGGCTCGCGGATCAGCGCCACGAAGCCGAGCGCGGTGGCGTTCGGCTCGACCGTGATGGTCTTGGCCGCCGTCTTGCCCGGCGCAACCGAGATCGTATCGGAGCCGATGAGGTCGGCCCCGAGCGCCGAGCCCGCATCGCCCTGCAGCGCGAAATAGTCGGCCGAGTTGAACTTGCCGGTGCTGGCAAGCCGCATCACCAGCACCGTCACCGGCCGGTCGCCGCCGCCCGGTCCCGGATTCATGCCGGCGCCGCCGGTCACGTTGACGGAGATGACCGATGGTTTCGGCGGGCCGCTCTGGCAAGCCGAAAGCAGCCCCGTGGCGCCGATGGCAATGATGAATTCGCGTCTGTCGATCATGTCCCTACTCCTCTTCATATGCATCCCTGAAGTCTGCGCCGATCTCGCCCAGGAAGCTCGATTCCGCGCTCTGTGCGATGTCGCGATGGCGTTTCTGGTAAAGTTCCCACAGCTTGGCATTGCGCCCCCCGGCGAGCAGATTGCCGATCGCGGAATTGGACTTGAGCTCTTCTTCGATCGCGGCCGGATCGAAACGGTCGATCATGCGCCGCAGCGCCGCCTGCACGCCGCGCCAGGCGCGCACGTGATGCTGCGCGAGATCCTTGACCGCGTCGCCGATCGCCGCCTCGCCGGAGAGAAAGCCGGGGCTGCGTTCCGCGATGATGGTGACGATGACATCCTCGACCGTCGGCAGGAATTTGAGCGGGTTGACCTCGGAGGCGCCGACCATGGTCTGGGCGACACGCGCGCTTCCCTTCTCTTCGGCGCGCTTGCGCAGGAGCTGCATCAGGCCATCGAGCATCAGCCGGTATTCCCGCCCGAACTTTTCCATTTCGGCAATCGCATCGCGCCCGGGAAAATCGGCCTCCTCGACGCCCATGCCGCGCAGGAACGCGGCGCGCAACGCCATGTCGCTGGACGCCGGTTGCGCCGGACGCGATGGCTTGGGCACGGGAACAGGGCGAGGTGGTGGCGCTGAGGGGTCGGCCGCCTGCGCCGGTATCTCCCATGGACGGGCGGCCTTCGGCTTCTCGGCGGGCCGCCCGCTGCGACCGGTTGCGTCGGCGCTGCTGCCGGAAGCGGGCGTCGCGGCTGGTCCGAAGCTGAAATCGTCGAAGCCGGACGGTTTCGGCTCGGGCTCGGACATATCGTTGCGCGATGGCATCTCGCCGAAGCCGAAGGGGTCCGCCCGGGCAGCGTCAGGTTCTTCGCTCGAGGCCGGCGTCGCCACCGGATCGAGGCTGAACGGATCGTCGAAAGCGGGCGAGCTGCGTTGGCTCGAGGCGCGATCGTAAGCCCTGGGCACAGGCTGCTCGAACGGATCGGGCAGTCCGGCCGGGCGCGGCCGCTGCGGCTCTTCTTCGACCTTGGCCGAGAAGAAGTCGTCGCCGCCGATGCTGGGTGGCGTCCGCGATTGCGGCGGCGACCATGCCGGCGCGGCGTTGGAGATCGGCGCCTGACCGATCGAGGTGTGGCCAGCGCTGGGTTGAACCTCGACATGGAGCACATAGTCGCCCAGGCGCAGCCGCATGCCGCTTTGCAGGCGCGTCGACCTGCCGGTGCCGAGCGGGCTGTCGGAATCGTCGATGAACAATCCGCTGCTCGACGTGTCGGTGACGTAATAGCCGTCGCGGCCGCCGCTGATCTTGCAGTGGGCGCGTGAAACGAACATGTCCGGATCGTCGATCTGCCAGCCGGCATCGGCGCTGCGGCCGATCACCAGTTCGCCTTCGTCCAGCCGAGTCTGCCTGACCGCCTGCGAGCGCGGGCCTTGTTCCAGGGTCAGCAGCAGGCTCATGCGGCTGCCTCCGCCATTTCCGGTCGCCAGCCGACGATGGTGCGCAACCTGAGATCGTCGGCGTCCCCCCTTTCGGCGGGCCGTGAAAGCCAGGAGGTTCGGCCGAGCTGGATGGTTCCCATCTTCGGCGAAGGCACGGCTTCACGCGCGAGCACGATGCGCAGATCGACATCGAGCGCTTCGCCGATCATGTCGCGCACTGCCTTCTTGAACAGGGCAAGGCGCCGTTCTCCGGGCAGGAAGGACTTGAAGTCGTCGAGACTCAGTGGTCCGACGCGCAATTCGATCCGGCTCTGCCGGCTGAAGACGCGCGGCCCGATCGTCGCGCCGCCGCCGAGCGTCGCATAGGCCTTGCCGATACGGCTCTGCAGGGCCGCCGGAATGGTGATCCAGGCGGCGACGAATTCCTTGATCCGCACCGGCACCTTGAAGGCGGTGGCGAGAAACAGCGTCAGCCGCTCCGCACCGTCGACTTGGTTTGCCAGCGATCCGGCCTGGCGCAGCCGCACCGTGTCGAGCTCGGGATCCTGCGTGCCGGGAAGGCCGATCCCGGCCATGGCTTCCAGCATGGCGCGGACGCGCCCGCCGACCGAACGTTCGACCTGCACCGCCGGATGCGCGTCCGCCCATGCGCGGTAGTAGAGCGCGATCATGCGATGCTGCAGGATGTTGACGAAGTCGACGAAGGTCGTGTCGCTGGTCTGCTCGGCATCGGCGCCGGTGAACCAGCGCTGCGACAGCCGGTCGAGCACCCAGCGTGTCAGATGCAGCGGCATCGGCCCTTCCGGCCCGAGCAGGCCGAGATTGGCGACGGTCACCCGCGCCGGAGCCTTTTCGCCCACATCCTGGAATTTGATCACGTCCCGCGCCGAGAAGCTCAGGCGCACATGCTGGCCGATCCTTGCCGGCTCACGGTCCGCGGTTCCGGAATGCCCGAACAAGCCACGCCGCTGCTCCAGGCGGCGCAGCAGCTCGAAGAAATCGTACCCCTCCGACAGCGGCTCCGCTTCGGTTGGGGCCAGCCGCGCTAGATCAGGTAGCGATTGCCGGGCGTCATCGGCCATGGCACATCCTCCTGCTTCTGCAGCAACCGCGTACGCGTCCGCACGAAACCATTTATCCCGGCGTGGCGGGCGAACAACCGCGCAAGCAGGGCCGAAAGCAGCAGCGTGCTCTGGCCCGCCAGCACCGACTGGTCGACATGCAGCGTCACCTCGGTGCCGCGCCCGAAACACATCGGCCCGTCGATCTTGAGCCGCTCGATCACCGGCCGCGAGTCGATGCGGGTGATCGAATGCACGTTGCGGGCAAGGCTCGGATCGCCGCGATCGGCGTAGAGGTCGAGCAAGGCATGCAGCGGATCGACGCCGCGACCTTCCTTGGCGAGGCTGAGGAAATTGAGCGAGAGCTGCGCCACCAGCCGCCAGGCGAGATTGTCGGCGCGGGATTCGCCTTCGGCGCCGGCCGGGAGCGCTGCCGGCATCGCCGGCTGCGGCGGCCGCAGCGCGCCGAGCAGCCGTACCGCTTCCACCGGATCGGCGGTCTCCAGCGTCAGCGCCGGCGTATCGTCCAGGATCGGCAGGTCGCGGTTGGTGCAGAGCGCCATCACGTCGAGCCGTTTCAGCGGCCGGTTGGGCTGGCTTCCTGCCGGACGCGAGACGGCGAGGAACACGTCGTCGCCTGTGTAAGAGGTGCGGGTCAGGCCGTCGCGCCGCTCGTCCTCCGTGGCCCGGCGGGGGCGCCGCTCCGTCGAATAGACCCAGCCGCTGCCGCGGTTCTGCCCCAGGCTGAACAATTCCGGAATTATCGCCTCGCTGCCTTCAGCGTCGGCGTCTTCCACCCGGGTGACCCGAAAGATCTCGAAGTCCCGTGCCCGGGTGCGGTCGGCATGCAGCACCTGGCGCGTCCGGCGCGGGTCGATCTCGATGACATTGCACTCGCGTTCGAAGAGATTGATGATCGGCGTTGCGAACAGCTCGAAATCGGCCACCGCCACATCGGCGAGTTCCGGCACCGGACGCCGGAACAGGAAGATGATCTCTATTGCCCCATCGCACTTGCGCACCACTGGCTGCAGGCCGGCGACGCGCACATAGTGGAAGCGCTCGGGGATCAGGAAATATTCGCGCAGCAGCCGGTATCCCTCGAAGGTCGGGCGCGTGCGCGGCATCAGCGCTTCGTCGTCGTGGATGCCGATCATTTCGGGCTCGGGCAGCGCCGTGAGCGGATTGGTCTTGCCTTCCGCCCGCGCGCCGACGGCCGAGCAGGCACCGAAGATCGCGTCGAAGATGAGCGGCGCCTTGGTGCGCCCGGCGAAGTGGAGATCGAGCCGGTCGAGCGACAATTCGCTGAGCTTGCCCTTCCCGGTCCGGGTAAGCGCGATGCGGAATGCCGCTTCGCCGCGCACGCCGCCGACCGGCGCGATGCCGGCGGCGGCCAGCGCGCTGCGGTCCTGGAAATAGCTGACCGAATTGATCGCGATCGGCCACAGCGTGACCTCTTGTGCGGTGGTGAAGGTCGAGCGCGTCGAGAGCCCGGGATGCAGGCCGGAAACCAGCCGCGTGCCGCGCGCCACGGCATGGCCGGCGATCATCGACTGCACCTGCTGTCCGGGTTTCAGCACGGCCATCGCCGTCGCCGGCGCCGGCGTCACCAGGTCCGGATAGAGCACGTCGAGCACGGCGCGCGAAAAGCGCGAGCGCTCGGCGTCGACCTTGAGCCGCGTGCGCGCGGCAAGAAAGGCGACGCCGTCGAGCAGCCGTTCGACGTAGGGATCGGGGCAGGGAACGGTGTCGAGGGAAAGGTTGCGGGCGACCGCCGGATGCATGTCGGCGAATTCCGCGGCCAGCGCGCGGATATGGGTCAGTTCCTCCTCGTAATACTCCACGAAGACCCGATCCATCTCAGGTCTCCCGGAATTCGGTTCGCGCCAGGCCGTTGTCGAGATTGATCGTGGTGCGCAGCCGCATGCGTTCCGGCGTCGGCGTCATGATCAGCACGGCGTCGATCTCGATCTTGAGGCCGACGGTCTTGTCGCCAAGCGTGACGTTGACGGTCGTAGCGCTTTCCTTGAGGCGCGGCTCGAAAGTGGCGAGCACCGCGCGGATCTCGCGCGCCAGCGTGTCGCGGTCGAAATCCCGCGACGAGCGGCCGGAAAACGACGGCACGCCATAGTTGACGACGCTGCGGCGCACCTCCGGAAAGTCGGCGAGCGGCGGCAGCTCATCCAAAGGCTGTTCGTGCTCGGCGTCGGAGAGCATCGGCACGGACTCGAAACGCTCGGTGTTGAACAAGGCCTCGATGTCGCGCCGCACCGCTTCCCTGAGCACCCGCGCCGACACCACCACGCCGCGGCTTTCGATCTCGGTGCGATGCTCGGTCTGGAAGACCAGTCTGTGCAGTCGTCGTTTCTGCTCGGATGTCAGTTCGGCATCGGCATCGATGACGCGCGCGCTGCCGGCAAGAAGAGCCTCGACGCGCTCGGCGCCGAGTTCTTCTTCCAGCAGACGGCGCAGCCCGTCGATCTCCGACGTCAGCCCGGGCAAGTCGTTGACGAGGCGGTCCCAGAGGGAGGGCTGGACCGCCTCGCGCTTTGCCCGCGAGCTGCCGGCAAGCTGCGCTTTCGCGCCAGGCCGCTTGGCCTCACTTGCCGACATAGACGTCCATTTCGATCTCGTCGTCCTTGTCGTAGACGAACTTGATCTTCTTGTAGGCGAAGCTGACTTCTTCCTCGATCAGGTCCGCCTCGTCGTGAGCCTGCCGCATGTCGTATTCCATGACGGAGGCGTCGGTGAGCGTCACGACCAGATAGTCGCTGGTCTCGCCGTCAATGGTGCGGCGGGCCGAAAACACCACTTCGTCCAGCGCCTTGTTCTCGAACAGCGCCTTCTTCAAGTAGGGCGACGACTTGTCGTAGTGCTTGAAGAATTTGATCATTCCCATCGACACGCGGCCGCGCCGCGACAGCGAATTGGGATCGTAGGGCGCGATCATCTTGTAATCGACGCCATGGATCTCGATTTCGTCCTCATGGCCGTCGCGCTTGCTCGGGCCCTTGATATCCGGGACTTTCAGGAAGCCGTCGATCTTCATCGAAGGCGCATCGGCTCTATCAGGCATTGTCTTTCTCCACCGCTTTCAAACGAAACAAGATGACTGCGATTTCAGCCCTTCACTGACGGCAATTCCGACACCAGACGGAGCGAGGCGTTGATGCCTTCCAGCTGGTAGTGCGGACGCAGATAGAAACGGGCATTGTAGTAACCGGGCCGGCCTTCGACGCTGTCGACCTGGACCTCGGCCGCGGCAAGCGGGCGCTTGGCGCGCGCCTTGTCGTCGGCAAAGGCAGGGTTGGCCAGCACGTACCGGTTGATCCATTCGGTCAACCAGGTCTCCATGTCGGTGCGTTCCTTGAACGAGCCGATCTTGTCGCGCGCGATCGCCTTGAGGTAGTGCGCGAAGCGCGAGACCGGGAAGAGGTAGGGCAAGTTGGCGCTCAGCCGTTCGTTCGACTGGGCGTCGGGGTCGACCAGACGCCCGGCGCGCGTCTCGTCATCCTGCAGCGAATGCGCGCCGATGAAGGCCGCGAGATCGGTGTTCTTGCGGTGCAGGATCGGCATCAGGCCGAGCTTCGCCAGCTCCGCCTCGCGCCGGTCGTCGATGGCGACTTCCGTCGGGCATTTCATCGCGATCGACCCGTCGTCGGTTGGGAAGGCGTGCACCGGCAGGTTGAGCACCGTGCCGCCGTTCTCGACGCCGCGGATCTGCGTTCCCCAGCCATAGAGCTTGTGGCTGCGGTTGATGTTCACGCCCATCGGGAAGGCGGCATTCATCCAGACATATTTGTTGTGGTCGCCGCCCACCTCTTCCTCGAAGGTGAAGCCCTTCACCGGAACCGTCTCGGAGCCGTAGGGCAGGCGCGCCAGCACGCGCGGCATGGTAAGGCCGATATAGCGTGCGTCCTCGCTTTCGCGCAGCGATTGCCATGAGGCATAGGCCGGGTTGTTCACGATCATCTGCAGGTCCTGCGGGTTCGGCAGTTCCTGCCAGCTGTCCATGCGGAACAGCCGTGGCGAGGCGGCTGCGATGAACGGCGTATGCGCCGAGGCGCAGACGCCGGAAATGTTGCGCAGCAGCCCGACGTCGCGCGGATGGTTGGAGAATTCATAGGCGCCGATGATGCAGCCGATCGGCTCGCCGCCCAGCATCGAATACTCGTCCGTGTAGACCTTCTTGAAGATCGGGCTCTGGTCCCACATCTGGCCTTCATAATCTTCGAGCGTGTCGGCCAGCTGCTCCTTGGAGATGTTCATCACCCGGATCTTCAGCTTGGTGTCCGTCTCGGTGTTGTTGATCAGGTACCAGAGGCCGCGCCACGTGCCTTCCATCTCGCGCACTTCCGGCGCGTGCAGGATCTCGTTGACCTGCGTCGTCAGCATCTTGTCGATGCCGGCGATCAGCGACTTGATCGACTTGATCGCATTGGACGAGATGGTCGTGCTCTCGGAGCGCGATTGCGCGGCAAGCGCCAGGTTGCGCACCAATTGCTGCAGCTTCTCGCTGTCGTCCTTCTTGACCTTGAAATCCTTTTCAAGGAGGCCGCTGAATTCGCCAAGATCGATGGCTTCCGCCTCGGCGGTGGCGGGTGCGGTCTTTTGCTGTTCGGCCATGACTTACTCCTCGCCCTTGCCGTCATCCATCGCCTGGCTGGCGATCTTGCTCAGCAGCGGCTCGTTGTTCAGAAGCTGCGCTATGCGCTTTTCCGCGTCGACGCGGCCGTCCATGAAGCCAAGCAACTCCTCGAGCTGACGGCGCATCTTCAGGATTTCGGCCAGTTGCGGGACCTGCTCGGCGACCTTGTCCGGCGCGAAGTCGCCCATCTTGGAGAAGGTGAGATCGACCATGAGCTCTTCGTCCCGCTCCTGGCCCTCGGCCTGTGGCAGGGTGTTCTTCACCCGCGCCTTCACCCGCGGCCCCATCGCTTCCATGAATTTCGGGAAGCGGTTGGCGTCGGTTTCGACGAAGTTGCGGTCAAGCACCGACTTCGACGCTTCCTTGGTCTGCGAAGCGCCCGAAAGGTCGGCCATCACGGCCATGACGAACGGCAGTTCGATCGTCGTCGGGCTGCCGTAGGTTTCAACATCGTAGGCGATCTGCACGCGCGGCGCGCGGTTTCTTTCGATGACCTTCGCTTTGCTCTCTGCTGGCATGCTTTTCTACCTTTCATCCTTCTGGGCCGGCTTCTTGGGATCGGGGACGCCGGCAAGCTGCCGGAACTCCTTCAGCCCCGACGGGGCGAGATCTTCCATCAGTTCCACGAAATCCATGTGCACCATCCGGCGCACGCGCCGGGCGAGATGCGGGATGGGGCTGGACGGTTCGGTGCGGTCGTAGAAGGCGACCACGAGGTCGAGGCATTTGACGACCTCGTCGCGCGAGTTGATCCGGTCCGGCAGACCGGCGCTCGCGTCCACAGGGCTTGCCACACTTGCCATCGTCTCGGCTCCATGACCGTTGCGGGCGGGCATCGCTGGTTCCGCCGCCGCCTGCGGAGCGGGCTTTGCGGCGCCGTTCGCCGTGGCGCCGCCACTGGAATTCCGCTCCAGCGTCGTCAGCAAACGCTGCAGGAACTTCTTCAATTCCGGGACGGTGGCGCCATGGCCTTCGATGCGGGCGTTGAGTGCGGTGTCCACCGCCTCGAGCGCGGCGATCGCGGCACGCGCGTCGGCCAGCAGCGACGTCATCACATCCGCTGCTTGATCGATTTGCGCCGCGCATCCGGTGCGCACGCGGTTCAACAGCTGGTTGTGGCCGCTCGTCAGCGCCGCCTTTTCGGCGGTCCCGAGGCCAGAGGCTGCTTCCTGGAGCATGACGCGTTCGTCGAGCGCAGCCTGTTCCAGGTCCCGGCCGCTGATCGGCCCGATCGCGCGCGGGGAGAAGAAGGCCACCTGCCTGAGGTTCGCCAGCAAGCCTTCTTGGCCGTTTTGCAGATCGAGCAGCGCGTTGATGCGGCGTAAGGCAGCTTCGCGTGGCGCGCCCGTCCGCAGCGACGGGTGCATCGTGTCCCAGTACTGCTCGAAGGTTCGCGCAATCAACGTCAGCCCTTGGGCGAGGCCGGCCAGCCCTTCCTCGTTGGCCAAGGCCCGCGCGACGATGACCAGCAGGCGCAGGTCCCGGCCGCGGGTGCGCAACTCTTCGGCTCTTTCGAGCACCGCCGCCCAGTCGACTGGACTGGACTGCGACGCGGGCTTGCTGTTGCCGTCATGGACAACTTTGAGCTGAGGCTCGGTCAAGCGCTCCAGCTCATGAAAGGCCGGGTCGTTGCGCAAGTCCTCCCCCGACGGATTCTCACCGTTCAGAGGATTCAGCCAGAGTGCGAGATCAATCACACCAACCCCCAGCCAGCGGCCCTGAGACCCCTATGTGACGCAACGTTATCACCGGCCTCACGCGACGACAATTGAGCACCTGCGCAAAAACTAACGGAAGCTAAACGCGACCGTTCTTTCTTTGGCCAAACCCATTGCGCGATTGTCGGACCCGGTATGTGAAATGGCTCGCATAGCCCGGGCAGCAATCCGGTGTTTGTTGCAGCGAGTTTGCAAGGCTTGTGTAACCGGGCGGTGCCGCCCGGATGGATTCAAAAACCTTATCCGCCACGCGGCTTTGTCAAGCAGCAGCTTATATGGCAGGGTACGGTCGGCAGGTTGCGGGAGCAGGTTCGATGGAACAGCGCCGGTCATCGCAGAGTTTCAAGCGTAAGGAACTGGTTGCCAAGCTCAACGCCACGGGGGTGCGCGCCTTCAAGGCCGCGGCCGACACGGCCAAGCTGCGCGGCAATCCTTATGTCGAGCTTGTCCATTTCATCCAGCAACTGGTGCTGTCAGAGCGCTCGGATGTGCAGATGATCGTCGCCGACGCCGGTATCGATGCCAGCCGGCTGACGGCCGACATGACCCGCGCCATCGACAAGCTGCCCTACGGCGCCACCTCGGTGGAGGAATTCTCCGACCACATCTTCCACGCCATCCAGGAAGGCTGGAACCTGGCGACGCTGGAGTTCGGCGTGGAAGAGGTGCGCAGCGCCCATATCCTGCTTGCCTGCCTGAAGACGCCGGTGCTGGAAGGCCTGGTGTCCAAGATCAGCGCCGAATTCGACAAGATCGACGCCGACGGTGTCGTTTCCCGCTTCGCCGACGTCACCGAAGGCTCTCTCGAAGCCGGCTCACCGCCCGCCGCGGCCGCTACCGAGACGCCGATGAAGCGCGGTCCGGGCGGGGATTCGGCGCTGGCGAAATACGCAACCGACCTCACCCAACGCGCCCGCGACGGCAAGATCGACCCTGTCGTCGGCCGCGATCCGGAGATCAGGCAGATCGTCGATATCCTGATGCGACGCCGGCAAAACAACCCGATCCTGACCGGCGAGGCGGGCGTCGGCAAAACAGCGGCGGTCGAGGGTTTTGCATTGCGCATCGCCCAGGGCGACGTGCCACCGACATTGCAGAACGTCAGCGTGCGCATGCTCGATGTCGGGCTGATGCAGGCGGGCGCCAGCGTCAAGGGCGAGTTCGAAAAGCGGCTGAAGGCGGTCATCGACGAGGTCCAGGCCTCCGAGGTGCCGATCATCCTGTTCATCGACGAGGCGCACACGCTGATCGGCGCCGGCGGCGCGGCCGGCACCGGTGACGCCGCCAATCTGTTGAAGCCGGCATTGGCGCGTGGCGAGCTTCGTACCATCGCCGCCACGACCTGGGCCGAATACAAGCAGCACATCGAGAAGGACCCGGCGCTGACCCGCCGTTTCCAGGTGGTCAAGATCGACGAGCCCTCGGAAGCCGTGGCCGTGCTGATGCTGCGCGGCGTTGCCGGCGTCCTGGAGCAGCACCACAAGGTGCAGATCCTGGACGAGGCGATCGAGGCGGCCGTCTCGCTTTCGCATCGCTATATCCCGGCCAGGCAACTGCCGGACAAGGCCGTCAGCCTGCTCGACACCGCCTGCGCGCGCGTCGCGGTCTCACAACATGCGACGCCGGCCGAGGTCGAGGACATCCTGCGCCGCCGCCAGGCGCTCGAGGTAGAGAGCGGCATCATCGGCCGCGAGGCGGCGATCGGCATCGATGTCGCCGACCGGCAGGCTCGTGTCGAAGCCGGACTGGCGGAAACCGAGACCAGTCTGGCCGCTGCCCAGGCGCGCTGGGACCGGGAAAAGGCGTTGGTGAGCGAAATCCTCGACCTGCGCGCCAAGCTGCGCGGCGAGGGCGTGCCGCTCGACGAGGCTGCGGTTGAAGAGGCCGCCGCGGAGACGGGGAGCGCCGAGGGCGCGGCAAAGGCGCCCGAGCAAAAGGCGCCCGAGAGCAAGGCTGGCGAGAGCAAGGCCGGCGACGGCAAGGCTGCCGGTTCGAAGAAGGCCAAGTCCTCGAAAGCCAAGGTTGCGAAGGCCGAAACGGCTTCCGCCGAGCCGGCTGATGAAGCCGCCGCCGATCTCGCGCGGCTGCGCGAACTGATGGCCGAGCTTGCCGACGCGCAGGGCGAGACGCCGCTGATCCTGCCGTCGGTCGACCGCAATGCGGTTGCCGCCGTGGTCCAGGATTGGACCGGCATCCCGACCGGACGCATGCTATCCAGCCAGACCGAGAAGGCGCTGAAGCTCGCAGCGACCCTGTCCGAGCGCGTGGTTGGCCAGGACCACGCTATGGAAATGATCGCCAAGCGCGTCCAGACCAGCCGCGCCGGCCTTGGCGCGCCGGAAAAACCGGTCGGCGTGTTCCTGCTTTGCGGCCCCTCCGGCGTCGGCAAGACCGAAACCGCGCTGGCGCTGGCCGAGACGCTTTACGGCGGCGAGCAGAACCTGATCTCGATCAACATGTCCGAATTCCAGGAAGCGCACACCGTCTCGACGCTGAAGGGCGCGCCGCCCGGCTACGTCGGCTACGGCAAGGGCGGCATCCTGACCGAGGCGGTGCGCAGGAAACCCTATTCGGTGATCCTGCTCGACGAGGTCGAGAAGGCGCATCCGGACGTGCACGAGATCTTCTTCCAGGTCTTCGACAAGGGCATGATGGATGACAGCGAGGGCCGGCGCATCGACTTCAAGAACACGCTGATCCTGCTGACCTCGAATGTCGGCTCCGACGTCATCATGGACCGCACCAGGAACGGCACGGTGCGCACCGGCATCGACGATCTCGACACCGCGCTGCGCGCCCCGCTGCTGAAGGTCTTCCCGGCCGCCTTCCTCGGCCGGGTGGTGACCATTCCCTACTATCCGCTCTCGGATGCGATGATCGAGGCGATCGCCAGGCACCAGTTCGGCAAGATCGCCAAGCGCCTCAAGGCAACCAACGATGCCGAGCTGGTCATCGGCGACGGCGTGATGGACCTGGTCAAGGCGCGCTGCACCGAGATCGAGTCCGGCGGGCGCATGATCGACGCCATCCTCACCAACACGCTGCTGCCGGAACTCAGCCGCGGCGTGCTCAACCGCTCGCTCGAGGGCAAGAAGATGGCGAAAGTCACCGTCGGCGCGTCGCCGGAAGGATTTACCTACTCGTTCGAATAGGCCTTCATGGCGAGTGAAGCCGCCCTCAGATGGACCAGAGCGCGCCGCCGTCGCAGGCGACGGCCTGGCCGGTGATGTAGGAGGCGCGGTCGGAGGCGAGGAAGGCTGCCAGCGCCGCGAACTCTTCGGGACGGCCGATGCGCTTGGCGGGTATGGCCTGGCTCACCTTTTCCAGGTCGAGCTTCGCGTCCGCCAGTCTCTCGGTCAGCGTATAGCCCGGCATCAGCGCGTTGAAGGTGATGCCGTTGGCGCCCTCTTCCTTGCTCAGCGTGTTGATCAGTCCGTGGATGCCGGCGCGCAGCGAGTTGGAGAGCGCGAAGCGGTTGATCGGCTCCTTCGCGGCGATGGAGGTCACGAACAGCACGCGGCCCCATTTCTTCTCGCGCATCGAAGGCAGCACCGCCCGCACGATCTCCACCGCGCTCATGAACAGGTTGTCGAAGGCGGCGCGCCATTGCTCGATCGTGATCTCGTCGAAGGGCGCGGTGGGCGGGCCGCCGGTGTTGACCACCACGATGTCCGGCGCGCCCAGCGTCGCCTTGGCCCGCTCTACAAGTTCCGTCGCCGCGCCCGGCTTCGCGAGGTCGCAGACGAGCGCCGTCGCGCCGATCTCGCGGGCGGTCTGCTCCAGCGCCGCCGCGGTGCGGGCGCAGATCGCCACGCGCGCGCCTTCGTCCAGCAATTCCTTGGCCACGGCGCGGCCTAATCCTTTCGAAGCGCCCAGCACGAGCGCGTTCCTGCCCTTCAATCCAAGATCCATCCGTCCTCTCCAATGATGCCGCGCCTCAGGCGCCGCTGACCTCGACGCTGCCAAGACCGGCAATGTCGAACCGATAGGAAAAAGCCTTGTCGGGGAACCGCGTGCGCACGATGCTGCCCGTCATGACGATGTCGCCCGCCTTCATGCCCCTGCCGGAAGCGCCCAGATGGTCGGCCAGCCAGGCCAGCGGCTCATAGGGGTGACCGAGCGCATCGGCGCCGACCCCTCTGCCGATCTCGGCGCCATCCTGGTAGACGATCGCTTCGACGGCCTCCAGTGCTGCGGGCGGGGCGACGAAATTGCCCAGCACCACGCCGGCGTTCCACGAATTGTCGGCAACCAGCGAGCGCACGTCCAGCACAGAATAATCGGCATGGCGATCGTCCACCACCTCGACCGCCGGGCAGACGCCGTCGACCGCCGCGGCGACCTCGTCACGCGTATAGGGTGCGGCGCGCGGCGCGAGATCGCGCCCGAGCCGGGCACAGATCTCGAATTCCAGGCCGAGATGGCCGTAGCCTCTCAGCGAGAGCTTTGCTCCGCTATGCATTACCCGCCGCCCGAAAACGGCGCCGGCGACAGGGTGGTCGATCCCGCACATGCTCTGCATGCTGTGCGAGGTCAGGCCGATCTTGTAGCCGGCTATGCGGTCGTCGCCGATGATCGCCCCGACATAGGCATCCTGCACCTTGTAGGCGGAGACAAGGTCCGACAATCCCTCGATCGTCGCGAACTGCGTGTTGTCCTGATGGCCGCGCACCAGCGCTTGTGCGGCACCAACAATATCGAACGCCATATCAAATCTCTCCATTCCCGTCCGACAATTCGCTCGCCGATTGCCGGACAAATTCGTCGTAAGCCCCAGACCACCTAAGGGGTTTTCGGCATCGGGATTTCCCGACTTCGTTTCGATGCATGTCGTTATCCCGGAACCGCTGCACATTTTTGGGCGACATGCATCAGAGATTGGTCTCGTCGGGGTTGAGCACCACCATAGTCGACGTCTCGGCCACCGATGGGATCGATTGCAGCACGTTGCTGATGAATTCGCGAAGCGCCGCGATGTCCTTCACCCATACCCGCAGCAGGTAGTCGATGTTTCCCGTCACGAGCAGGCATTCGGTGATCTCCGGGTGTTTCGCCACTT
This sequence comes from Mesorhizobium sp. B2-8-5, assembly GCF_006440675.2. Taxonomy (NCBI): domain Bacteria; kingdom Pseudomonadati; phylum Pseudomonadota; class Alphaproteobacteria; order Hyphomicrobiales; family Phyllobacteriaceae; genus Mesorhizobium; species Mesorhizobium sp. B2-8-5. Next base: position 6,243,174 of record NZ_CP083951.1, on the reverse strand, counting down.
CGTTGAGAAACAAGCCGGCTCCTTCCGGGCCTTGCTGCCCCAGGCGCACGGAAACCATCACGCAGACGCCGAGACCCAGTGCCGCCGGATCGATCCGCGCCGCATATCCCTGGATCACGCCCGTCTCCTCGAGCCTCTTCAGCCGGCGCGCGCAGGGCGTGGGCGAAAGGCCGATGCGCTCGGCCAGCTCCACCGTCGAGATGCGGCCGTCCTGCCGCAGCTCGCGCAGGATGCGATGGTCGATGCCGTCCAGTTCGATCATGACGCTTTCAGCTAAAATTTCCGCCAATCTTGGTGATTATGCGCGAAAAGTTGGCGATGACAAACGAAATTTATCGTGAATGCGCTTTGATAAAGCGATAAGCTCGATCGAAAATAAGGAGGAGGCCATGGCCGCTTATATGATCTGCACGATGAGGATCCACGACCCCGAAACCTGCAAGAAGTACACCGCGCTCACCCCTGCCACGTTGAAGAAGTATGGCGGGAAGTTCCTGACGCGGGGCGATCCGGTGACCACATGCGAGGGTGAGACTTTCACCGATCGGATGGTCATCCTCGAATTTCCGGACGAGGCCACGGCCCAGAAATGGTACAATGACACCGACTATCAGGCGGCGTCGAAATTCCGCCGCGCCTCTTCCGATCGCGGACGGATGATCCTGCAGCAGGGACGCAGCGAAAGCGCCGCTCCCGACCCGCTCGTCTGAGCGGGCCAAGCCGTTGAGCCGGCAAAGTGCGTCCTTGATGCATGTCGCCCAGAAGTGTGCAGCGGTTCTGGGACAACGACATGCATAAAAACAAAAACTTAGAGCGCGGTCCGAGGAACGCATCTTGCGATCCCCGGAAAAGTTCATGCTACAAACGTGAGCGGGACAGTGCGAGTTTTCCTTGAAACGCCGACCCGCTTCAGGTCGAACTTGCGAGGCAGAATTTGGCTCGTTGGAGGCCGGTCATGAGGGCCGAGGATTTGCAGGTCGCGCGGGAAGCGTATGAGAATTATGCGGAATTCTACCGCAAGTCTTCCTACTCCGCTTTTCCCCAGCAGCATCGCACCATCCAAGGCACCGTGAGTGTCGGGGCGCCAAGTTAAAGCGGTCCAGCTTGCAGGGAACACTGCTTACGAAGGCTTTCGGCGCTTATCGGTCTCGGTGGACCAATGCCCAAAATCTGTGAAACGCGCGAAAAGCGAGCTCATAGCTTCGAATGGACACAGGTGTACATTCACGCTAAGTGTGTGCTTGGCGCTGCTTTGCGGTGTTTGGCACCAACGGCAGGTATCTTAAGAGGCGATCGATGCACATGTTCGAGCTGGAGGCCCGGCGACCAAGTCCTTGCGGTGGAGCGACGTCACTGGCCTGTGACGGCGGTTTGGGCGCATGACGAGGCGGTACTCGGCGCTTTCGCTCTTCAAGGAGGGCATCGCCGGTCAGACCGGTTGGGAAAAGGCCTGGCGCTCTCCTGATCCGAAACCGCGCTACGACGCGATCATAATCGGCGGCGGCGGGCACGGCCTCGCCACCGCCTACTATCTCGCCAAAAATCACGGCGTCACCAACGTCGCGCTCTTGGAGAAGGGGTGGATCGGAGGCGGCAATACCGGCCGCAACACGACGGTGGTGCGTTCGAACTACTTCTACCCGGAAAGCGCGGCGATCTACGGGCTGGCCCACAGCCTCTACAAGAGCCTTTCGACAGACCTGAACTACAATGTGATGTTTTCCGCGCGCGGCATCCTCACGCTCGCGCACAGCGAATCCGCAATGGAAACCGCCGCGCGGTCGGTCAACGCCATTCAGGTCAATGGCATCGATTGCGAGTTGTTCTCGGTCGAGGACGTGCGTCGCGTCGTGCCGATCTACAATTTCAGCCCGGACACACGCTTCCCCGTCTATGGCGGCACCTGGCAGCCAAGCGGCGGCACCGCCCGTCATGACGCTGTCGCCTGGGGCTACGCCCGCGCGGCGAGCCGTCTCGGTGTCGACATCATCCAGAATTGCGAGATTTCCGACTTCATCATCGAGAACGGGCGCTGCCGCGGCGTCGTCACCTCGCGCGGCGCAATCCGGGCCGAGCGTACAGGCATGGCGGTGGCCGGCCATTCATCGGTGCTGGCGGCGAAGGCGGGCTTCCGGCTGCCGGTCAATTCCTATGCGCTGCAGGCCTGCGTGTCCGAACCGGTCAAGCCGATCATCGACACGGTGGTGATCTCGCCCGACACCGGCGTCTATGTCAGCCAGTCGGACAAGGGCGAACTGGTGATCGGCGGCGCGCTCGACCGCATCCCGTCCTATGGCCAGCGCGGCAATCTGCCGGTGCTGGAAAGCGTGATCGCCGGCATGCTCGAAATGTATCCGATCTTCGGCCAGTTGAAGATGATGCGGCAATGGGCCGGCATCGTCGACGTGGTCCCGGATTCCTCGCCCATCATCGGCGAGTCGCCGCTACCCGGCCTTTTCCTCAATTGCGGCTGGGGCACGGGGGGTTTCAAAGCTATTCCCGCAGGCGGCACCCTGCTTGCCCATCTGCTTGCCACCGGCAGGCATCACGACATCAGCCGGCCCTTCGATCTCGACCGCTTCGCCCGCGGCCGCCTGATCGACGAAGCGGCCGGCTCCGGCATTGCCCATTGAAGGTGTAGAAAAGATGCAGCTCTTTCCCTGTCCGTTCTGCGGGCCGCGCGAAGAAAGCGAATTCCACTATGGCGGCGAGGCCGGCAATCTGCGGCCCGACGGCAGCGACGTGACCGCGGAGCGCTGGGCCGGTTATCTCCACATGCGCGACAATCCGAAGGGGCCGACGCGAGAGATCTGGGTGCATATGACATGCGGCGAGTTCTTCGCTATGAGCCGCGACAGCGTCAATCACAAGGTGTCGGGCTCTTCCGTGCTCGGCGAAGCGGAGCACGGCGCATGAGCGCTTCCCGTCTCACCACCGACGGCAGGGACATCGACCGCGACCGCCCGTTGAGCTTCACCTTCGACGGCAGGCGCGTCGAGGGTTTTGTAGGCGACACGATCGCCTCCGCCTTGCTCGCGAGCGGCCAGGCCGTGGTCGGCCGCAGCTTCAAATACCATAGGCCGCGCGGCATCTGGGGCTCCGGCGTCGAGGAGCCCAACGCATTGGTCGATGTCGAGAGCGCCGTCGGCCGCGTGCCGAATGCGCGCGCGACGACCGTGCAAGCCGTCGACGGCATCAAGGTCAAGAGCGTCAACGCTTCGCCGACGGCCGAGACCGACCGCAACGCCGTTCTGGATCGCTTCGCCCGCTTCCTGCCCGCCGCCTTCTACTACAAGACGTTCATGTGGCCGGACTGGCACCTGTTCGAGCCGCGCATCCGCGCCATGGCCGGACTTGGCGTCGTCGATCCGGACTGGAAGCCGCGTCAGGTCTCGGACCAGGTCAACCATCATTGCGACGTTCTGGTGGTCGGCGCCGGACCCGCCGGTCTTGCCGCGGCAGTCAGCGCGGCGGCAGCTGGGAACTCGGTCGTCCTGGTCGACGACCGGACGCATCCCGGCGGGTCGCTGCGTCATCGCGCCGGCGAAGTCGATGGCGTCGAGGGCAGGGCGTGGGTCGAGGCGACGGTTGCCAGGCTGAAGGGCGGCGGTCAGCTCGTGCTCAGCGATACGACCGCTTTCGGCCTTTACGACCACAATCTGGTCGCGCTCAACCAACGCCACTCCGACGGCCGGCCGGACACGCTTTGGCGCGTGCGGCCCCGCCGCATCGTGCTGGCGACGGGCGCGATCGAACGGCCCGTGCCGTTCGCCAACAACGACCTTCCCGGAATCCTGTCCGCCGACGCGGCGCTCAGCTATCTGCGCCGGCATGGCGTGCTTGTCGGCCGGGAAATCGTGGTCGCGACCAACAACGACAGCGCCTATGAACCTGCCTCCGCGCTCGCCGCTGCCGGCGCTTCGGTGACGGTGGTCGACTGCCGGCGCGACGGCGGCGCGCAAGGACGAGCCGATATTCGAGTCGTGGCTGGGCGCACGATCACGGCGGCGCGCGGGCGCAACGCCGTCCAGGGAGTCCTGCTGGACGACGGCACGACGCTTGGCGTCGACTGCGTCCTCGTCTCCGGCGGCTGGACACCCACTGTGCACCTGTTCTCGCAGGCGAAAGGCAAGCTCGCCTGGAGCGATCAGCTGGCGGCTTTCATCCCTGGCGAAGCCGTCGACGGGATTGGCGTCGCCGGCGCCGTGGCCGGCACGGTCTCGCTTTCGGATGCCTTGGCCAGCGGCGCCGCGGCTCCCGGCGACTTCGGTTCGTCGACGCCGGCGCCTCGCGGCACCGGGGCGGAAGCATCGCTCGGCGTCGCCGGCCTGTGGCCGAAACCCAAGGCAAAGGGTCGCGTCTGGATCGACTATCAGAGCGACGTCACCGCAAAGGATGTCGAGCTCGCGGCGCGGGAGAACTTCGTCTCCGTCGAGCACCTGAAGCGCTACACCACGCTCGGCATGGCGACTGACCAGGGCAAGACCTCGAACCTGAACGGTCTTGCGCTGCTGGCTGACATCACCGGGCGCGGCATCGCGGAAGTCGGCACCACGACCTACCGGCCGCCATTCACGCCTGTCCCCTTCGCCAGCCTTGCGGGAGCGCGCCGGGGCAGCATGCACGCTCCGGTCCGCCGTCTGCCGCTGGAGGCAAACCATCGCGCCGCCGGCGGGGTGTTCCAGGAATATGGCGGCTGGCTGAGGCCTGCCTATTATGGCGGCGGTGAAGCCGGCGCCTCGATCCAGGAGGAGGCGCGGCGAGCCCGGCAATCCGTAGCGCTCTTCGACGGTTCGACGCTGGGCAAGATCGAGGTGATCGGCCCGCGCGCGGCCGAGTTCGTCGACTTCATCTATTACAACACCATGTCGACCCTGAAGCCGGGCCATTGCCGCTATGGCTTCATGCTGTCGGAAAATGGCGTCGTCTTCGATGACGGCGTCCTGGTCCGCCTGGACGAGCATCGCTTCATCGTGTCCTGCTCGTCCTCGCATGTCACCGCGGTCCACGCGCGCCTCGAGGAATGGCGGCAGGACCGCTTCGGCCGCGACGCGCTCTATATCCACAATGCCACCGCGCACTACGCCACCTTGACCGTTTCGGGTCCGAATGCGCGCCAGGTCGTGGAGGCGCTCGATCTGGGTGTAGCACTTGACGATGCCAGCCTGCCGCATATGGCCGTCGCCGCCGGCCGCTTTGCCGGCGACGAGGTGCGCATCGCCAGGGTCTCCTTCACCGGCGACCGCAGCTACGAGATCTCCATCCGCGCCGACCGGGCGGAGGCGCTGTGGGCGAGGATGCAGCAGGAGGGCCGCGCATTCGACGCCGTTCTGCTCGGACTTGAATCGCTGATGATCCTGCGCGCCGAGAAGGGGTACATCGTCATCGGCAAGGACACCGACGGAACCACCATGCCGCACGATCTGGGCGTCGCCGGACCGCGGACCAAACGCGCCGGTGAGTTCGTCGGCCGGCGCTCGCTTTTCACCGAAGCCGGCAACGGCATGGACCGCAATCAGCTCGTCGGCCTTGCGCTGCGCCAAGGCGAGGCGCCGCTGGCGACCGGCGCGCATGGCGTGGAGAAGCGTGAGGGCCGGCTCAGGAGCATCGGTTTCGTCACCTCCAGCTATCAGAGCCCAACCCTGGGACGCCCTGTCGCCCTGGCGCTCATCGAACGGGGCGCGGCGCGGCACGGCGAAACCATCGACGTTCAACATCTGGGTGTCGTGCGGCAGGCGAGGATCGTCGCGCCTTGCGCCTTCGATCCGGAGGGAAGGCGGCTTCATGCGTAACCTTGCCGAAAAATGGCCGGCGGCGCCCGACTGGGCTGCCGCTACGCTGAGCAAAGGCGGCGTCGGCATGCGGACGCTTGCCGGGCTGAACCAGCTTCTGGTCAGCGGCGACCTTGCCGCCTGGTCGAAGGCTTCGGGGCTTGCTGGCGAGGGCGTCGGCGCCGGCGCAATTGCCAGTGGCGACAGATACATGGCGCGGATCGCCCGCGACCGCGTTCTTGCGGTCGCGGAGCAGCCGTTCCCCATTGCGGCCGGCTGGCACGCGGCCGGTTTCGCGGTCACGGTCATGGATGCCGGACTGCATGTCTTCGAGATCGAGGGGCCGGACCTGGATCGTCTGATCGCCAGGGGCACGGCGCTCGATCCAGGGGCGGCAAGCCGCTCGGCATCGATCCTTTTTGCCGGCGTCGGCGCTCTCTTCTACCGGTTCGGCAATTCCCATCGGGCGCGTCTCCACGTCGACCGGGGCCTTGCCCCGTATCTTTGGGAATGGCTTGGACAAGTGCAAGTATTGTAGCGTGGTGGTTTAAGGTCTATCTAGCCGGCGTTCAAACTTGGCCGGTCCGCTATGTTCTCCGATTCCAGTGCTGATGAAGTCGTGCGGCGGTCCGGTCTGATCGGCAACACCAAGGTGACGCGCGAGGACTGGATGAACCTCGCGCTGGAGACGTTGATCTCCGAGGGCGTGGAGGCGGTGCGCGTGCTGGCGCTCGGGCAGAAGCTCAATGTCTCACGTTCCAGTTTCTACTGGTACTTCAAGAGCCGCCAGGACCTGCTCGACCAGCTGCTGGATTACTGGCGCAATAACAACACCCGTTTCATCGTCGAGCAGGCCGGCCGGCCGGCCGCGTCGATCACGCAAGCCGTGCTCAATGTCTTCGAGTGCTGGCTGGACGAAACGCTCTTCAATCCGCGACTGGACTTCGCCGTGCGCGCCTGGTCGCGCCAGTCGGCCGACGTGCACCGGGTCGTGAACGAGGAGGACGACGCGCGCGTCGAAGCCATCCGGGCGATGTTTTCGCGGCATGGCTATGAAGCCACCGAAGCGTTCGTGCGGGCGCGCGTGCTGTATTTCACGCAGATCGGCTATTACTCGCTCGAGATCGTCGAACCGGTAAGCAACCGTCTCTTCCTGACGCCGGCCTACCTGCTCACGCACACGGGCGAAGCTCCTCGCGAAGGAGAGGTGGATGCCTTCGCCAAAAAGATGCTGCCGAGACGTCCCGGCTGAGCAGTCCTGCCATCCACGATCGCATCAATTCAGATCGCGTGGAAACTCCTTGACCTCTTCGCGGTCGACCACGACCTCGTCGCCGGCGCGTGCGATGAGATGCGTTTCCATGCGCCAGACATCGTGCAGCGCGCGCACCGTGGCGGAGACCGAAACGCCGGCGCTCCAGTCGCCGCGCGAATAGGTCTTGTCCCACGTCACGGTCCCGCGCGCCGAGTTCGGATCGTCCGGATGGACGACGAAGATCTCGGTCTGTCTCTGCGACAGGGTCATGCCGGTGTGTGGATGGCGCACCGTTCCGGCGTCGATGACGACCGTATAGCTCGTCTCGCCGGTGATCTGGTCCGTGGTCACCTCGCGCCGGAAAGGCTCGCCCGCCTTGATCGCTTCCTGCGCCATCGGCGTGGCGCTTTCCGGTCCCTCGAATTCCGGGAGTGTCTTGTCGAGCGGCTGCGGCTTGCGCACCGGCAGGAATAGCCTGCTGCCGGCGCAATGGATCGACAGCGTCGCCTTCTCCGGTCCCGGAAAGACGATCGGCCAATGCGCCGTTGCAACGGCAAGCCGGATGCGCTGGCCCTTCTCGAAGCGCTGGCCGCAGCAGCGCAATTTGAAGCGCACCGTTTCGGCCTTGCCTGGCGTCATCGGTGCCAATTCGAGATCGCCATGCCGATGCGTGAGGTTGAGGATGCCGTAGCTGACGCGCGAGGCCGCGCCGTCTTCAAGCACGAGCGACAGCGTGGCCGAGATCAGCGCGACCGGCTTGTCCGAGGCGAGCTTCACCTCGAATTCCGGGAAGCCGAGGATCTCCACGGCTTCCTCAAGAGGATCGGTTTCGAAGACGAGCGCGTTGCCGGCTTCCATGCGCTGGTCGACCGGCAAGGTCGGCAGGACGCCGTAGCCGCACCACGCGCCGGACGAGAGCCCCGCCGTTGAGGGCGAGCGGATCGTCAGCACGTCGTCGCTGCCCGCGCCCTCGGCAAGACGGCCGGGTGACAAGGCGAGCGCGCGCTCGCCGATGCCGGGTCCCGGCCATGACGGCTCGGCAACCCAGCGGCCTGGGCGCTCCTCATAGATAGCGGCCGGCGGCGCCGGCTCCTGCATCCAGGCGCGCAGCATGGGTTCGTCGGCGATGCCGGTGTCGATGCCCTTGAGATACTGGTCCCACCAGCGCAGGCATTCCTGGAGGAAGCCCATGCGCGGGCCCGGCATGGCGAAGTGCGGGTATTTGTGGCCCCACGGGCCGATCAGTCCCTTGCGCACACCCGGCAAGTTTTCAAGCATGCGGAAGATCGGGTTCGGATAGCCGTCCGCCCAACCGCCGACGGCGTAGACCGGGATTTCGACGTCGGAATAATCCTCGCAGATCGAGCCGTGCTTGTAGAAGTCGTCGCGGCGCTGGTGCTCGAACCAGTCCTGCATCCAGATGCCGTTGCCGTCGAGGCGACCCTCCCACATCTCACGCCAGCGGTCGCCGACGATCAGCGGATCGGGAGGCGTCATGGCGATCGCCCAGGCCGTGGTGCCCCATATCAGATTGTCGCACATCTGCGCGCCGCCGAGATAATGGACGTCATCGTTGTAACGGTCGTCGGTGGAGCAGAGCGAGATGACCGCCTTCAGCGCCGGCGGGCGGCGGGCGGCGACCTGGAGTCCGTTGAAGCCGCCCCAGCTGATGCCGATCATGCCGACCGCGCCCGAGCACCAGGGCTGCTTCGCCAGCCATTCGATGACGACGAGACAATCGTCCTGTTCCTGCTTCAGATATTCGCCCTTGCAGACGCCTTCGCTGTCGCCGGTGCCGCGCATGTCGACACGCACGCCGGCATAGCCGTGGCCGGCGAAATAGGGATGGGTGAGCGCGTCGCGCTCCACCGTTCCGTCGCGCTTTCGATAGGGCAGGTATTCGAGGATGGTCGGCACCGGATCGGCTTCGGCGTCCTGCGGGAGCCAGATGCGTGCGGCGAGCTTCACGCCGTCCGGCATCGGGATCCACAGGTTTTCGATCTCGCGGACCTTGCGCGGGAAATCGGTGACCACGCGGATGTCTTTCATCGGACGGACCTTCTCTTAACTTGCGGCGATTGCCTCGACGGCGCTTGGGCCGGCATTGAGCGGGAAGTGACAGGTGAGCCGGCTCGAGCCGACTGCGGACGAGGTCGGCGCCTGCGTTGTGCAGATGTCTTGCGCGAACGGGCAGCGTGTGTGGAACTCACAGCCCGAAGGCCTGTCGAGCAGTGACGGTACTTCGGCCGGCAGCGCGATTCGGTTGTGCACCTTGTCGGGATCGGGCTCGGGGTTCGCGGACAGCAGCGCGGCCGTGTAGGGATGATGCGGCGCCCGGAAAATCGCCTCGGTCTCGCCTTCCTCGACAAAGCGCCCGAGATACATCACCGCCATCCGGTCGGCGATCTGGCGCACGACATGCAGATTGTGCGTGATGATGAGCATCGACAGGCCCATGCGGTCGCGCAGGTCGTTGAGCAGGTTGAGCACCTCGCCCTGGATCGATACGTCGAGCCCGGCTGTCGGTTCGTCGGCGATGATCAGCACCGGGTCGAGCGCGACGGCCCTTGCGACGCCGACCCGGCGCGCCTGGCCGCCGGAGAGCTGGTGCGGATAGCGCTCGGCGAAATCGCGCGGAAGCCCGACCAGGGCGAGCAGGCGCTCCACCTCGGCTTCGAGGCTGCGGCCGGACAGGCCGTGGATGGCGAACGGCTCCGTCAGCAGCGAACGGACGCTGAGGCGCGGCGACAGCGAGCCGACCGGGTCCTGGAACATCATCGACATCTTGCGGCGCAGCGGCTTCCATTCCGCCTTGGTCAGCTCGTTCAGCTCTCGGCCCTCGAAGCGGACCGAACCGCCAGCCACCGCCTGCAGGCCGTTCACGGCGCGCGCGAGCGTGGTCTTGCCCGATCCGGACTCGCCGACCAGCGCAAGCGTCTGGCCGCGCTCCAGCGTGAAGCCGACACCGGCGACGGCCTCGATCTCCGTCCGCCGGCCGGCCAACGCGCTCATCATGCCGCCGACGCGGAAGCGCACGCGAAGATCGGAAACGGAAAGCAGAGGTTCTGTCGTCATGCGGCCGTTCCGGCCGTTTCATCGGTGTGCCAGCATCGCGCGACGTGCGACGCGCTCAGCGCGGTATCGGGCGGCATCGCGGAGCAGGCATCGTCCGCGAGCTCGCAGCGTGCCTGGAAAACGCAACCCTTGGGGCGGTTACGCAGGTCCGGCAGCGTGCCGGGAATGGTGGGCAGCCGCGGCTCGCGCCGCGAGAGCCTTGCCGGATCGCAGGCGAGCAGCTTCTTCGTGTAGGGATGTCGCGGGTTGTGGAAGATGTCGCGGGTCGAGCCGCGTTCGACCACTTCGCCGGCATACATGACGATCATCTCGTCGCACAGTTCCGCGATGACGCCGAGATGATGCGAGATGAACAGCACGGAGCAGCCGATCTGCTTCTGCAAGTCCTTGAGCAACTCGATGATGGCGACTTCGAGCGTGGCGTCGAGAGCCGTTGTCGGCTCATCGGCGATCAGCAGCGAAGGCTGCATCAGCAGCGCCATGGCGATCGCGATGCGCTGCTTCATGCCGCCCGAGAATTCGTGCGGAAACTGCGCCAGCCGGCGCCCAGGATCGGGAATCCGGACCTTGCGCAGCATCGCGATGGAGAGCGCGTCCTTCGCCTTGCGCGACAGTCCGGAGCGGTACTGGATGTCGCGCATCTGCTTGCCCACGGAAAGCACCGGGTTCAGCGCCCCCATCGGGTCCTGGAAGACGGTTGCGATCTTCTGGCCGCGCAACGCCCGCATGCCTGTGCCGTCGAGACGGACGAGATCGCTTTTGCCCTCGAACAGAATCTGGCCCGACGTGACCCTGCCGTTGTCTGCGAGCAGGCCGAGAATGGCATTGATCAATGTCGATTTTCCGCAACCCGACTCGCCGACGACGCCGACGATCCGGTTCGTCGGCACCTCCAGGCTCACCTTGCGCAGCGCCTGCAACGTGCCGGCTTCGGTGGCGAAGTCGACGCTGAGGTCCTTGACGTCAAGGACGGTCATCCGCGCCTCTTCAGCCGGGGGTCGAAAACGTCGCGCAGGGTCTCGCCGAGGAAGGTGAAGCCGAGCGTTGTGAGGATGATCGGCAGGCCGCCCGCGACCACGATCCAGTATGAATCGCGGATGTTGACGAAGCCGTCGTTCAGGATCGCGCCCCAGCTTGGCAGAGGCGGTCTGACGCCGAGGCCGAGGAAGCTCAGACCGGCCTCGATCGCCACGACGACCGGGATGTCCATCGACGCGAGGATGAGGATGGGGCCGATAACGTTGGGCAATATGTGGACGGTGAGAATGCGCGCGGTGCTTGCGCCCATCGAGCGCGCCGCCATCACATGTTCGGCGGACTTCAGCACGAGCGTCTGTGTCCTGATGATGCGGGCATAGCCGGGCACGTTGACCAGCACGACCACGATCAGCACCGCAAGCAGCGAAGGTCCGGTCAGCGTGACCAGCGTAAGCGCCAGCATCACGGTCGGGAAGCTCTTGATGGCATCGAAGAGCAGGAGCATCAGATTGTCGAGCCAGCGCGGCCCGTAGCCTGCGATGAGCCCAAGCGCGATGCCGCCGATGAGCGACAGTCCGGTCGCGCCAAGCGCAATGGCCAGCGCGATGCGGCCGCCATGGAGCACACGCGAGAACAGATCGCGCCCCAGATGGTCCGTGCCGAGCAGGTGATGCAGGCTTGCGGGCGCGAAGCGCTCGGCCGGGGCGAGTTTCGTCGGTGGGTAGCTGCTGAGCACGTCGGCGAAGAGAGCCGAGAGAACGACGATCACGACCAGGGTGAGACCGAACGCGCCGAGCGGCTCGCGAACGATGCGCCGAAGCACGCGGCCGATCTTGGCGACGCGCTGCCGTGATGGCCGGTCAATTAAGACTTGTTCTGACACGAGGGTCCAACGCACCAATGAGGATGTCGGCGAGAGCGTTCACGACGACGAAGAAAACGGTCGTCACCAAAACGGCGCCGGTGACAACCGGATAGTTGCGCACCGAGATCGCCTCGTAGACCAGCTTGCCGATGCCGGGGCGGGCGAAGACGATCTCGGCGAAGACGGCCGAAGACACCATATTGCCGATGCCGACGCCGAGCAGCGTGACGGTGGGCAGGATGGCGATACGCAAGGCATAGGAATAGGTGATGCGCCGATCCGTCAGGCCGAAAGCGCGCGCGGTGCGGATGTGGCTGGCTTCCAGCGTTTCTAGCATGGAAGCGCGCACCATGCGCGCGATGTAGCCGACCCAGCCGACGCCGATTGCGAGCGAGGGCAGGGCAAGATGCTTCAGCTGGCTGGCGAGATTGCCGGGCTCGCCGGCGCCGATGGCCGGCAGCCACTGCAGGGCGACGGCAAAGATCAGCAGGGAATAGATCGCGATGACGAAGGATGGCACCGCGATGACCGCGACCGACAGGATGCCGATGACGCGGTCGACGAAGCCGCCGCGCCGCACCGCCGCGATGCAGCCCAGCGGAATGCCGAGCAGCACCGACCATGAGATCGCGCCCGCGATCAGCGCCAGTGTGTACGGCAACTGCTCGAACACGACGTCCAGCACCGGCCGCCCGGACAGCACCTCGGTGCCGAGGTCGCCGCGCAACGCGGACAAATAGAACCGGAGGAACTGGATCCAGATCGGCTGGTCCAGCCCCATGCGGCTGCGCAACGCCTGAACCATCTCGGGCGTGGCGCGCGGTCCGAGCGCCACGGATGCCGGGTCGCCCGGGATCACATAGATCATGGCGAACAGCATCACCATCGCGACGCTCACGATGATGATGCCCAGGCCCAGCCGTTTCAGCGCATAGCGGAGCATCTCAGGAGCCGGCCGATCCGCCCCATGCCGTGCCGTTGTCCATCACGTCAGGCAGGTTTGAAGTCCGCGAAGCAAGGCTCGCCATTCGGCTTGAGCCCGGCGGCAACGCTCTTGCGGTACATCACGCCGGTGACTTCATGGGTGAGGAAGACGTAGCAGCCGCTCTCCTCCATCAGGTCCTGCATCTTCTTGTACATGACGTCGCGCTTGGCCGGGTCGAGCTCGATCTTGCCTTCGGTGACCAGCTTGTCGAATTCAGCGTTGCTGAACTGCTCCCAATTCCACTCACCGATCTGGCTGGTCGTGTACCACTCCGTCGCCCAGCTCGGATCAGGCTGCATCGAGAAGCGCGACAGCACCATCTGGAGCTTCTTGTAATAAGGGTTTTGCTTCGACCCCAGCGTCCAGAACGTGCCGCTGTCATTCTGCTTGATTTCGACATTGATGCCGATGTCCTGCAGGTTCGCCTGCACGACCTGCGCCGCCGACAGGCGTTCCGCCTTGTTGAGGATGTCGAGCGTGACGGTGACGCCGCTGGCGCCGGCCTTGTTGACCAGCTCGCGAGCCTTGTCGGGATCGTATTCGTAGAGGTTCTTCTCGCGATGGCCGACCAGGCCGGGCGCGATGATGCCGGTGGAGGTGGCGGCGGCGCCGAAATAGGCCGCGTCCACCACGGCCTTGCGGTCGACGCCATACTGCACGGCGCGGCGCAGGTCCGGATTGTCGAAGGGCGCCGCGATCTGGTTCATGCCGAGCCAGACGAAGGCCAGCGATGGCTTCTCGACCACGACGGTGTCCGCCGGCGGCGTTTCCTTCAGCCGCTTGATCGAGGACACGGCCGTCCAGGTGTAGTCGAGGTCGCCTGCCTCATAGCCAAGCTCGGCGGTCTTTTCGTCCTCGATCGGATGGACGTGGATCTCGTCGTAGCCGCCCTGCTCGTATTTCCAGTCCGGGTTGCGCACGAGCACGGTGCGCTGCTTGGGCGTCCATTCCTTGAGCAGATAGGGGCCTGACTGCGCCACGGGTTTCACGCCGAGCTTGCCGCCAGCCTCGGTCACGGCGCGCTTGGACAGGATCGTGCTCGACGGCGTCGGCAAGGTCGAGGTCCACAACGGCGCGAACGCCTTGTTCAGATGGATGATGCCCGAAAGCTTGTCCTTGACCTCGACTTCCTTGAGCGTCGCCCAGTCGCCCGCATAAGGGGACTTGTTGGCGGGATCGGCGATGCGCTCGATCGAGAACTTCACGTCCTCTGCGGTCAGCTGACCGAAACCGTCGGTGAAGCCGATATTGTCGCGCAGCTTGAAGGCGATCGTGAGTGGGTCGAGCTGGTCGATCTTCTCCACAGCCATCGGCTTCCAGCCCCAGATGGCCGCGGCGCAGCAGCACCTCGATAAGCTCCTTCGTCTGGCCCGGGCTCGAATAGGTCGTCTTGCCTTCGGGATATTCGTTCTTCGGCCAGAAATGCGGATTGCTGGAGATGATGTCCTCGATGCCTTCGACCTCGACCGGGAAAGCATAGTCGAGCCCGATGCCGACATGGCGCGGGCCGGCAAGGTCGATCAGATATTCGACGTGGTCGGCCAGCCGCTCGGAATCGGTGCGGCCCTCGCCGAGGAAGCGGTTGAGGCCCACGACGCCGATGATGCCGCCGGTACGGGCGCAAGCCTTGATCTGGTCATCGGTGATGTTGCGCCCGTGAGCGCAGAGCGCCTTCGGGTTGGAGTGCGAGAAGATCACCGGCCGGTCCGTATATTCCATCACGTCCATCGTGGTGCGATAGCCCGTATGGGTCACGTCCACGAACATGCCGAGGCGGTTCATTTCGTCGATCACCTGCCGGCCGAATGCGGTCAGACCTGTGTCCTCGTCGTGGCACCCGCCGCCGGCGAGATTGTTGCGGTTGTAGGCGAACAGCATCTGTCGCACGCCGAGGCGATGGTAGAGTGTGGCGACTGTCTTTTCCCAGGGCAGGAGATCGAAGCCGACATCGATGGAAAGATAGTCGACGCCTGCGTCGCGCCAGATCCGCAGATTGTTCAGGTCCGCGGCTGGGTCGGGCATGAAGCCGGAATGCGCATCCCAGATGACTTCGCTCTTCAGGATCGACTGGACTTTGTCGTCAAGGTTCATCGCGTCTTTGTCCGGTTGTTACGTCGCTTCGAAATCTGCGCGTTCCAATCATGGCGGGTCAACCGCCCATCGTGCCGTCAAGGCCGCTGGCCCAATCTAATGTACACCGGTGTCTAGACAATGCTCCGACTGTCGTTATGGTTGGGTGCGTGAGCTTGCCGTGGCGATAGCGCCAGGTTGAGCGCGGTGTTGGGAAGTCGAGATGAGCAGCGTGCGGAACTCCGGATCGATGATCGCGCCGATTGCCGGCCGGATGTCGGGGGATTTCCGCTCCGCCGCGGAATTCGCCGAGGCAGCGGGTTTGTATGCCGCTCTCTTCGGGCTGGACGGGCACGTCTTCGCGGCTCGCTCTCTTTGCGGTCACGCCTCCAGCGATGCGATGTTTTTCATCGGCCAGAGCTTCGAGGGCGGCCTCGATGGCGCGCCGGTCAGCCGTCTCTACCAAATGCGGCGCGGCGGTGAATCGCCTCAACGGCTCAATGATGCGGAGACCAGGCAAATCAGTCTTGCGCCAGACGGAGAGAGCTTGGCGGTCGCCTACGCCGGTGGAGAGGCGGGCATCGACCGCATCGAGATCTGGTCTGGCGGCGAAGGCACCGCGGTGGCGGATGTGCCCGGCCGGATCGAGCTGATGGACTGGGCGCCCGATGGCCAAAGGTTGCTGCTCGTCGTTGCC
Source organism: Mesorhizobium sp. B2-8-5 (assembly GCF_006440675.2). Lineage (NCBI taxonomy): Bacteria > Pseudomonadati > Pseudomonadota > Alphaproteobacteria > Hyphomicrobiales > Phyllobacteriaceae > Mesorhizobium > Mesorhizobium sp. B2-8-5. The sequence goes on along the minus strand of NZ_CP083951.1, from coordinate 6,227,478 downwards.
GGCGTCGGCGCGGATCTGGCTGGAATTCACGGCGGCTACGCGCAGAAGCAGAAGACGGATGCGCCCGCATGGCTGCCCGAAGTGGGTTGGGGCGAAGGCGAGGACCTTTGGCGCCGGGTTTGGATCTGGGATATGAAGGCCAAACCCGCGCCGCTCACATCGGCGCCGGTCAATGTATGGGAAGCGAGCTGGTGCGGCGCCGACAAGATCGCCGCCGTGACCAGCGATGACCATGGCGAGGGCAGCTGGTATGCGGCGAAGCTTTCGCTGATCGACGCGAAGTCGGGATCGGCCACCCTTCTTCACACGCCGCGCGACCAGATCGGCGTTCCTCGCGGCTCGCCCGACGGCGCCCGTATCGCCTTCATCCAGGCCTTCTGCAGCGATCGCGGCCTTGTTGCCGGGCAGCTGTCGATCCTAGATCCGTTCGGCGGCGAGGTTGCAGTCGTGCCGACCAATCCGATCGACGTCACCTCGATCGAATGGCGCTCCGCCGCCAGCTTGCATATGGCGGGCATCCGCGGCCACGAGACGGTGCTGGCCGATTGCGATGTCTCCGCCGCAGGGGTGACCGAACGCTGGTCGTCGACCGAATTGACCTGCGGCGAGTGGGCGCCCTCCAGTGTGCCGGTCGGGGCCGCGGGCTCGCTCTTCATCGCGGAGGCTTATGACCGGGCTCCATTCCTGGCCGAGGTCGCCGATGGCGGACTGCGCGAGATCGCGTCGCTCATGGCGTCCGATGCGCAATCCGCGATGGCCGGCCGCGGCAAGGCCGAGCCGTTTTCCTGGCGTGCCCGCGACGGACTCGAAATCCAGGGCTGGCTTGTCCGCCCGCTGGCGGCGGCCGGGCCGACGCCGCTGCTGGTCGATATCCATGGCGGGCCGATCTCGTCCCATCGCAACCGCTGGATGGCGCGAACGCGTTCCGCTCCACTGCTCGTCTCGCGCGGCTGGACGATTTTCTTTCCCAACCCTAGGGGCAGCACGGGACGCGGGGACGCCTTCGCCCGCGCCGTGCAGGGCGACATGGGCGGCGCCGATGCCGACGACATTTTGAGCGGCATCGATGCCCTGGTGGAGAAAGGCCTGGTCGACCCGGATCGCGTCGCCGTCACCGGCACCAGCTATGGCGGCTTCATGTCCGCATGGCTGCCGACGCGCAGCGGCCGCTTCGCCGCCGCCATTCCGATCTCGCCCGTCGGCGACTGGTACAGCCAGCATCGCACGACGCAGATACCGGAATTCGACGCGCTGATGCTGGAATCCTCGCCATGGGAAGAAGGCGGCGCTTATTTTACCCGCAGCCCCGCCTTTTACCGGCAGCTCAGCAAGGTCCCGACACTGGTCATGGCCGGCGGCATCGACAAGAGTACGCCCCCCGGCCAGGCGCTGGAGTGCCATTTCGCGGCCTTGCGCTCGGGTTCGCCAAGCGCGCTCGCGACCTATCCGAGCGCCGGCCATAGCCTGCGCGGCTATCCGGAATATATCGACACCGCCGCCCGCATCGTCTGGTGGCTTGACACCTATGTTGGCGGTTCTTCGACCGCGAAGATGTAAGGAGGAAGAAAAATGCCGGCAGCAAGCAACAGCAAGCATATCGTGGTCGTGGGCGGCGGCATCATCGGCTGCTCCACCGCCTACCATCTGCTGAAGTCGGGTGTGAAGAACGTGACGCTCGTGGAGGCAACCGAGCCGGGCGCGGCAACGACCAGCGCCGGCGCCGGCTTCGTCTCGCATTGGTCCGCCGGCATGATTCCGGCCGGCGAGGAAGGCCTTCGCCTGCAACAATACGGTCTCGACTTCTACCGCATGCTGCATGAACTGGGTACCGAGATCGGCTACCGGCCGAACGGCACGCTGATCATGGCGCTCACGCCGCAGGGGCGCGAGGATTTCGTCATGCCGGTGCTCCGCTCACCCTATGCGCCGAAGGAGATGCAGGATCTGAACGCCGCGCAGATCGGCGAGAAGATGGGCGGGCTGGTCGATCCGGCGAAGGTTCATTCCGGCGCCTACAACCCGCATGGCATCCAGCTCGATACCAAGCTCGCGCTCGGCGTGCTGGTCAACGAGATCAAGAAGCTCGGCGGCGTCGTGCGCGACAGGACCAGGGTCCTGAAGATCGAGGACGCCGGCGGCAAGGTCACGCTGGAAACCGACCGCGATAGCATCGAGGCCGATGGCGTGGTCGTGGCGGCCGGCGCTTGGAACAACGAGGTCCTCGCCAGCCTCGACTGGCACCTGCCGCTGCTGCGGGTGCTGGCCACGCGCGTGGTCACCGACGATCGAGGCCTGCCCTCGACGCTGCCGACCATCCAGTGCCGCGAGTTGCGGCTTTGGCTGCGCGAAACCTTTGGCGCGATCATGTGGGGCACGGGCAGCCACTACACGCCGATGCATCGCCTGGAGGAGAACGACCTCGAACCCGGCCAGCCGCACAACCGCGAGCTGATGCAGTCCATGGTCGATCACCAGATGGGCAAGCTGCAGGAAGTCTTCCCGCCGCTCCGCGGCTCGCAGGTCGCGAACTGGTCGCAGGGCATCCCCTGCTACACGCCGGACGTTGGCTTGATGGTCGGGCATGTGCCGGGCCACGCGAACATCGTCGTCGCGGGTGGCGACAACGAGACCGGCGTCAGCCATGGACCGGGCCTCGGCAGGCTGGCCACCGAGATCCTGCTGGACACGCCTCGCTTGGTCGATCCGGCGCGCTTCAGGGTCGACCGCTACGCGCGCGATGCCTTCCCGAGCGAGGAAGATGTCGAGGCCTCGATGCCCGCATGGAGCGCGCGCCACGGCGCCAGGCGTTTCGCCACCGCCGCCGAATGAGACCAGCGGCAGGTCAGCGGGTCGTCGCGCTGTCGAGCAGGGCTTGCGCCACCATCTGTTCGGTCGGCGTCGTCTTCCTGCGGGTGACGATGTAGAACGCATCGGCATGGCGGCGCGGAGTCCTGGTCAACCGCACCAATTGCCCGAGCCTGAGCTGCTCTTCGACGAAGCCGGCCCAGGCGAGCGCCGCGCCCCGGCCGGCTATCGCCTCATGCATCATCGACAGATAGCTGGAGAATGTCGGACCGGGCAGGCTCCGCGTAGTGCCGATCCAGGATCTCCAATTGTCGATCGCATCTTCGGGAGCTGCGAGATGCAGCAGCGGCACGTCGAGGAAGGATGCCGGATCCTCCGAGGCCAGAGCAGGGTGCCGTTCGAGGAAGCCCGGCGAGCAGACGGGAAACCACTCCCCGTCGAACAGCTTGCGGGCGGCGAGGCCAGGCCAAAGCTCGGGGCGACCGAAGCGTATCGAAATCCCGACTTCCGGCCGGCCGAAATCGTCGGGATTGCTTGAGGTCAGCAGCGTGACACGGCCATGCGTGACGAGCGAGGTCACAAGGTCGAAGCGCGGCATCAGCCAAGCCTGGACGAGGTCGTAGCCGCTGGCGATGACGAGGGAATCGCGATCGGCCTCCTGCAGGCGCGCGACGGCGTCGCGGATCGTGCCCAGCCCGTCTCGTATCGCCTCGGCCAGCGCGGCGCCGTTTTCGGTCAGCGAGACGCGATTGCCCTTGCGGGCCAAAAGGTCCAGCGCGAGCCGCTTTTCCAGATTGGCGATGTGGCGCGACACGGCCGATTGCGCGATGGCAAGCTCCTCGGCGGCGGCCGTCAGGTTGCCGCGTCGCGCGGTCGCTTCGAATGCGACCATCGCGTTGAGCAAGGGAAGCGAGGCTTTGAGCGTCTTCATCGAGGATAAGGGTATTCCATGACTTTTCGAGATGGAAGCCTGCCAAATCCATGGTTGATGAGTGCCGCAATTCGCTGCAACCCTGATCAAAAGGCATTTGCCAGCCCCGGAGCCTGCCATGTATGCAAACGACAAGATGTTGTCCGGCCTCGATCGCGCGCGCGTGGTCAGGCTGATTGACGAGCATCGCAAGGACTGGTCGCTGCAGCAGGCCTTCTACCTCGACCCGGACATTTTCGCGCTCGAGCGCGAATTGTGGTTCCCTCGCCAATGGGTCATCGTCGCCCATTTGAGCGAAGTGCCGGAGAAGGGCAGTTACGTCATCCGTCAATTGTTCGACGAGGAGATCATCGTCGCCCGTCATGGCGATGGCGAGGATGATATTGCCGCCTACTACAACGTCTGCACCCATCGCGGCTCGCGCCTGTGCGTCAAGGATGGCCGCGGCAAGCTGCTGGTCTGCCCCTATCATGCCTGGTCCTTCCGGCTGACCGGTGAGTTGCAGACCCGGCGCGACCTGCCCGAAGGCGTCGATGGCGACAGCCTCGGACTGCACAAGGTGCCGACGAAGGTGATGGGTGGTCTGGTGATATGTGGCCTCGATGCCTCCAGCCTGCCTGACATCGAACCGGCGGCGGCCGGGCTGACGGATCTTCTGCGCGAGAACGGGGTCGCCAACGCGCGCATCGTCGCGCGCAAGAATTACCTGACCAAGGCGAACTGGAAGCTGGTGCTGGAGAATTTCCTCGAATGTTACCACTGCCGCCCGGCCCACCCCGAATATTTCCGCGTCAACGGCCATGTGAAGGTGACCGCCATGCGCGACGACTACAACGCCGCCGAATGGAGGCAGGAGATCGACGCCTGGCACAGCGTCATCGGCGACGCCGAGTTCCACAAGGGCGTGTGGGAGCCAGGCGACCTGGACACGATGCCCTACGCCATGCATCGCAAGCCGATCGGCTCGGGCCGCCTCACGCTTTCCGACGATGGCCAGCCGGTCTCGTGCCTGATGGGCGGGCGCGGCAAGTATGACGGCGGCGAGAACGGGTTCCGGATCGGCCGGCTTTCGTTCCTGAGCGCGCCCAACGACTATCTGACGATGTTCCAGATGGTTCCGCGCAACGCCAACGAAACCGACGTGATCCTGACCTGGCTCGTCGACAAGGATGCCGATCCGGCCGTGGACGCCGGCAAGATTTCTTGGATGTGGGACGTGACGACCGTCCAGGACAAGAAGATCACGGAAGACAACGCCGAAGGGATTGCCTCGCGCGCCTATCGCCCCGGGCCTTATACGCCGCTGGAGTCGCAGACCGCCTTTTTCATAGAGACCTATCTATCGCAGATGCGCACCCTGGTCACCGGCGAACGTAGGGAAGGGGACGAGGCTTGGGCTGCGCCGTCACAGCTCTATGCCTCGCCGCAAGCAGCCTGCAGGGCGCAAAAAAATGGCCAGGCCACATCCTAGATGTTGTGACCGCGATCCAAATGTGGGTTGTCGCCCCGCGATAGTCGCTCGCTGGCGGCAGGCCGACACGCGCGAACAATGGTCAGGAGCAGCCCTGTCGCCTTTATAGGCGTTTTCAGCCTGATCGTCGTTCCGTGATCCCTGCCGCACGTCTGCAGGCCACCCTCGATCTTATGCACGAAGTCGATAGCGTCGCGCGTCCCGCGGATGCAGCCGTCTCGGCCTGGTTTGGCGCCCGACGCTATATCGGCGACAAGGACCGTGGTCAGATTTTAGAGTCGCTCTATGCGCTCCGGCATCAAGGACGGCTTGGCTGGTGGCTGGTCAAGCATGGGCGCGAGGATATGCCCCGCACCCGGCTGCTGGCATGGCTCACGCCGAAGGAAGGCAGGACGCCCGATCAGATCAAACGCTTGTTCAATGGGGTGAAATTCGCGCCTGCCATCCTGATGGATCATGAGCACGCGCTGCTGGTCAAATTGCAGGGATGCACAATCGACCATCCCGGCATGCCGGAAGAGGTGCGCCTCGAGTGCCCGTCCTGGGCGGCCGATCCCCTACGGCGCCGTTTCAAGGAAGCGCATTCGTTCCAACCGAGCGCCGTCATCTCGGCGCGGTTCATCGACAGGAACGGCGCGCCCGTTCGGCATGAGGCCGGTGGCCGGTGGCGGAACGATTTCTTTTTGGGCGCTGGCTAGGGTTTCCATCGGCAACGTAGAGGACGCCGCCAAAGTGGATGGTTCGGTTCCCGAATATTACTCGCAACTCCGGCCCGGCGCAGCTTGACTGCCGCCGGTCGGGATACGTCGTTGCAGCAGTCCGAGTCGCCAATGCCATGGCACAGGTCGACCACAAAGTTCTGAATGACTGCTTTGCGACCGTCGGTGTCGACTTTCTGGTCCTCCGAGGTCGATTCTGGGAGCGGCTAGCGGTAAATATTGGGATAGTTCGTGTGTTTGCCGCTTTTTATCTTCTATTCCTTCGCCGTAGGTAGACCAGACGCGCTCTGATCGCGGGCCGGAAAGGTCAACTCATGACGCAACGGCGACTGACGTCTGCCGACGCGTGGACGACCGGTTTGCGCCTCAATGTCAGTCGTAGAGATCGACTTCGTAGGTTTCTGAAAGCAATTCTTGCCGGCAATTACTACGTGTCGTGGCAGCGCCAAAACAGCCGGCCTCCTGACGCGGCGGTCAGGCTTTCGGCCCCCAATGCGCCGCTCGCCTCTGTGAACGGGGTCGATTTCGCAGCTGGCTGCGACTGTGCTGCTAGCGCCGACTCGCGTCACGCGATGATGGCAGGCTTTTTCAACGTCTGGCTCGCGCCGGCTCCGTGTGCCGCGATCCGCTGAAGCTGCAATCCAGTCGCCGATCACCTACGGGCTTCTTCCGGCCGTCGCTGCGACGAGCGGGTCCGCCCGGCAACTCTTATCGGAGTCATCAATACCGGCATTCTTATAATGAATTGGCCGCATATGGAAAGACAACGAAAATAAACGAAACAGAATGACGACTGCGAGGAAATGAATGGCAGCGGAAACGACAGCAAAGGACATGCAATGGATACAGGCGATCCGCGTTGACAGCCTGCCCGTCGGCGACGCCACGCGCATAGAGCACGCCGGGGCGTGCATCGCAATCTTCAATCTCGGCGGCAGATTTTACGCGACAGCCGGCGTCTGCACTCATGCACACGCATTTCTTTCCGAGGGCTACATCGATGGCCAGACGATTGAGTGCCCGCTGCATCAGGGACTGTTCCATATCCCGACCGGCATGCCGCTTTCGCCGCCCGTCACCGAGCGACTGAAAACTTACGAAACCAAGGTGGCGGACGGCTACGTCCACATCCTGGTGGGAGGAGGAGACTAGCACTGACTTCTTCGGGACATATCCCGAGCTGAAACCAAAATATGGGAGGAAACCTAATGCTGAAACTATCACGCCGTTATCTCTTGAAGACGGCTGCGACACTGACCGTGCTTGCTGCCGCCCCGCTGGCAATCGCTCCGGCGGCCGCTGAGGAGTCGGTCCATTCCATCATCAACGCGCTCATCAAAAAGTATTCCGGCGAGGCGAAGGCCGGAATGTCGAATGGTGACGTGAGAGCGCTGTTCGAGAAAGATGGCTTTCGCGACTACCTCGACGTCTACCCTGTGGGCGAGCTCGCCGGCGGGTTCGTATGGAAGCCGGGCATGGGTGCGAGTTTTGTCGGCCCCTACAGCAAGCTTCAAATCAAGTCGCCTTTCACCGACTATCTGCCGCTTGCGGAAGGTCCGGTGCTGGATCACAACAAGAAGTACCGCATAGGGCTGGTCTTTCACGGCTTCAACCACCCTTGGCTGATCAGCCTCGCCGACACCGCCGCTTGGGAGGCCAAACGCCATCCCAACATCGAGCTCGAGGTGATTGACGCCGAGTTCGACGACAACAAGATGGGCCAGGTCATCGATACCTGGATCGCCAAGCAGTATGACGGCATCGTGCTTTGGCCTAACCGCGAAGCACCGATGGGGCCACCGGTCGATCGCGCCATCGCGGCTGGCATCCCGGTGGTGAGCCTCGATCGCCGCACTTCGTCCGAGCAGATCAGCTCGGAGGTGCTTGGCAACTTCTATGCCAACGGTCTGCAGCAAGGTCTCTATCTCAAGCATGCTGCACCCGAGGGCAACATCATCTTCAATCGAAAGGATCTCGGCAGCACGGCGGACTCCATCCGCACCGGCGCCTTCCTGGAGGCGATCGGCAACACACCTGGCTACAAGGTGCTCGCCAACTATCACACCAACAGCCAGCGCACGCTGGCCTTCAAGTCGACGGCGGATGCGCTGCAGGCCTTCCAAGACATCTCGGTGTCGTTCAACACCGGCGGCGAGGAAGCCATGGGCGCGCTCGACGCAATCCGCGAGGCAAACCGGCTGAACAGCGCCCCGGGCGGGAAGAAGATGATGATCCTCGCCAATGACGATGCCCGTGAGGTGCTGAAGGAAATCAAGGCCGGCAACATCGAGATGGTGTCGCCCTACACACCGCTGATCGGCGACATCGGCATCCGCGCCGTTGTCATGCATATCGGCGCCAAGGCAGGCCTCAACGAAGCGCTGCCGAAGCTCATCATGACGCCCAACCTGCCGATGATCACTAAGGAGAAGATGAACATTGAGGGCATCGAGACGCTGACACCGGACGAGTGGCCTTATGCCTACGGTCCGGCAGTCGCGGGCTGATCGCCAGCCCCCATGCGCCTGCCGGATTCTCTGGTGAGGACCGGCAGGCGTTGACCGAACAGGCAGGCGAGCACGTCATGACCATGAGTACTCTTGAAACCGAGGTTGCCTCACAGGCGCGGCCTTCCGACGCCTTGCGGCACCTAGGCGTTGGCGAGATGAGCCGCGTCGCGGTGTTGATCGCCCTGCTTATTGCGGGGCAGGCGATCACACCGTCCTTTCTGTCCCTCGCCAACATCCATGTCATACTTCTCGCCGTGGCCGCGATCGGCATCATGGCCTACGGAATGACACTAGTGGTGATCACCGGAGAGATCGACTTGTCTATCGCCGGGGTCGCAATACTATCCTGCGTCGCCGGCGGGCTACTGATCCCGACCGGCTCCGCAGTGCTCGTCATCGGCACCACTTTGTTGACGGGGCTGGCCATCGGCCTGGTCAACGGCATTCTCGTCGCAGCATTGGGCATTCCTTCGCTGATAACCACGCTCGGCATGCTCGGCATCACCCGCGCGCTCGCCAACATCTTCTCAGGCGGTCAGGCGCTCTATCCCGAACCGATCGCCGCCTATCTCTGGCTCGGCCGCGGCGACCTTGTCGGCGTTCCGCTGCCGATCGTGCTGCTCGTAGTGCTTTGCGCAGCTGCGATCGCGCTCACCAAATATTCGATCTTCGGACGCGCACTTTACGCGACCGGCGGCAACGTCAAAGCAGCCGCTTTGTCCGGCATCAATGTTGTCGGCGTGCGCACCGCCGTGTTCGCGATTTCCGGCATCTGTGCTGCGCTTGCCGGCATGCTTGAAAGCGCCAGGCTGTCCTACATCAATCCGGCCGGCTTCGAAGGCATGGAGCTTTCGGTTTTGGCGGTCACCGTGCTGGGAGGCGCGGCGCTGTCCGGCGGCTCGGGCTCGATAACCGGTACGGTTGTGGCCGCCCTGATCATCGGCATCGTCAACAATCTTCTCAATCAGCTCGGTGTCAGCATCTATCTGCAGCAGGTCGTGACCGCGGCAGTCATCCTCGCCGTCGTGATACCTGGCATGTGGCAGCGGGGGATCGCGAAATGAGCGTCCTGGAACTCTCCACCCCGCGCGTCGCGCCCTTGCTGCAGGGGGCGCTGCGTGATCCCATCATCTGGCTGATCCTGCTGATCTTCGCTGTCGGCGCGCTAACCTCCGAGTATTACCTCACCGCGCTCAACATCGAGAACCTCATGCGCAGCATCGCTGTCATCGGCCTGTTGTCACTCGGCATGACGGTGGTGCTGCTCACCGGCCGCATCGATCTGTCGGTCGCGGCGCTGATGATCTTTTCGGTCATTGTCGGCGTGGTCGTCATGGCCGAGATCGGCCCAATGCTGGGAAGCCGTTGGCTGGTGCGCGGCAACACCTATGCCGGCCCGATCGTCCCGGTCATTTTGATCGCGCTGACGACGGGCATCGCGGTCGGCGCGCTCAACGGCATTGGCGTGGCGTATTTCAAGGTCGCGTCCTTCATCATGACGCTGGTGTCGCTGACGGCCTTGCGCGGCTTCAATTACGTACTCACCAATGGCCACCCCTATTATCTCAAGGCACCGCTCTACAGCTGGATCGGCGATAGCAAGATAGTCGGCATCCCGGTCAGTTTCGTTATCTTCCTTCTCGTTCTTCTTGCTCTCATGGGCTTCGTAAATGGCAGCATGCGGGGCGGCCGCTTCTACGCTATAGGCGGCAACGAAAAAGCCGCGCTCTATGCCGGCGTCAAGACGCAGCGCTACGTGGTCCTGGCCTATGCCATCAGCGGATTGTGCGCCGCCCTTGCCGGCATCATCTTCACCGCACGGCTGAAGTCGGTCGATGCGCCGCTCGCTGCCGGTTATGAATTGACTGCCATTGCCATTGCTGTCATCGGCGGCACGGCGCTGGCTGGAGGCATCGGATCGCCTTGGCGTACGCTGCTGGGCAGCATTGCGTTTGCCGCCGGCCTCAACCTGCTCGCCATCTGGGGCGTCGGGACCTGGTACCAGAACCTCGCCATTGGCGTTGTTCTCATCCTATCGGTCGGCTTGTCGAAGATGAGCCGCAAGAAAACACAAGCATAGGCACTCTGGGAGGAGCGATTTATGGGCGGACATCTCACGCTCGGCATCGATATCGGCACGACCAACGTGAAGGCCGCGGTTCTGGACACCAATACCGGCAAGGTGGTGGCATCAGGCTCGCAGGAACATCCTCTGTTTCACCCGTTTCCCGGCTGGGCCGAACAGGATGCGTCGAATTACTGGGGCGCCGTGGTCTCGTCCGTAAGGCAATGTCTGGAGCAGGGCCGCTTCGCCGACGATATCGCGGCCGTGGCGCTTTCGGGCCTTGTCGGCGTAACGCTGCCCGTCAGCGATCAGGGTAAGCCGTTGCGTCAGGCCATGATCTGGATGGACTCCCGCTCCGAGGAAGAGTGCGAAGACATCCGCCGCAGCGTCGGCGAGGCGACCATCAACAAGAACAACGGCAACCGTATCGCGCCCTGGTTCATCGATCCCAAGGCGCTGTGGATCAAAAAGCACGAGCCGCACATCTTCAACGCCACGCACAAGTTCCTGTCGCCTTCCGGCTATTGCACCTACCGGATGTGCGGCAACTTCACGATGAACACCGGTGACGCCGGGCTCGCCTATGCCTACGAATATCGTGAGGAGCGCTGGAACGAGTCTGTCGCAAGGGCGATCGGCATTCCGCTCGAGAAGCTGCCGCGGCTCTACCAATCCCATGAAGTGGTGGGCGAGGTGACCAGGCAGGCGGCCGAGGAGACGGGACTGCGTCCCGGCACCATAGTCGCGGCAGGCGGCACTGACATCAGTTCGGCAGCCCTTGGCGTTGGCGTCACCAAAGCCGGTGAGGCCTACTACTCCATGGGCACGGGTTCCAACCTCGGCATCATGATCCCGACCGGGCAGAACGTCGAGGAATACCGCATCCTGAAATGGCCGCACGTGCTGCCCGGCCTGACCATGTTCGATGGCCCGATGGCCTTTACCGGCGCGTCGTTGAAATGGTTCCGCGATCAGTTCGGCGATGCCGAATTCCGTCTGGCCGAGCGCATGGGCCACAATGTCTTCGACCTTTTCACCGAGCAGGCGAAGCGCGTGCCGGCTTGTTCCGACGGCCTGCTTTATCTGCCATACCTCGGCAACACGCTGTCGCCCAATTGGAACAGCAATGCCTGCGGCAACTTCTTCGGCGTGCGTCCAACGACGACACGGGCGCATTTCATCCGGGCGCTGATCGAGGGCGTCGCCTTCGACCTTTATTCCAACGTCCGCACCGCCAACGCGGCCGGCGTCAAGGTCGATGGTTTGATCCTGAACGGAGGTCCGACGAAGAGCCGGTTCTGGAACCAGATCACCGCCAGCGTGGTGAACCTGCCGTTGAAGACGCCAGACATCGGCGAGGCCGCTCCGATCGGTGATGCTGTCCTGGCCGGCGTCGCAGCCGGGATCTACAAATCGCCAACCGAGCCTCTTGAAAGCATCGTCCGCATCAAGGAGACGATCGATCCTGATCCGAAACTGCACGAGCGTTACCAGGATTTCTTCGAAGTATGGTCGTCGGTCTATCAGAACCTGCGCGGAGACATGGATCGCCATCGCGCGCTTCTCAACAAGTATCATTCGGCTTGATCGCAATGAGCGCCCCACTGCTCGAGGTCCAATCGATCCGCAAGACATATCCCGGCGTCATTGCACTCTCCGACGTGACCTTCGATCTGAAGGCCGGCGAAGTTCATGCCCTGGTCGGCGAGAACGGCGCCGGCAAGTCGACGCTGCTGTCGGTCATGAATGGCCTCGTCGCGCCCGACAGCGGCGAAATCAGGATCGGCGGCCAGCCCGTGGTCCTCAACGATCCCACGGTGGCGCTCGCCAACCGGCTGGCGCTGGTCCACCAGGAACTGGTGCTATGTCCGAACCTGAGCGTCGCCGAGAACATCTTTCTCGGCCGTGAACCGGCCGGTCGTCTCGGCAAGACACGCGCTATGCTCAACCGCATGGCGAAGGACCTGCTCGATGAAATTCATGTCAACCTTGATCCTTCGCGGGCGGTCGGCGAACTCAGCCTCAACGAGCAGCAGATCGTCGAGATATGCCGCGCCTTGGCGAGCCGTCCGCGCGTCCTCGTCTTCGACGAGCCGACCGCCTCGCTGAACGATGACCAGGTCGTGCATCTGCTTGCCATCATTCGCAAGCTGAAGGCCAACGGTCTCGGCATCGTCTACGTCTCGCACCGGTTGAGCGAGGTGGTGCAGATTTCGGATCGCGTCACCGTGCTCCGCGACGGCCATGTCGTCGCCACCCGGGATATAGCCGGCTTGAACGAGGCTGCTCTTGTCACGTTGATGGTCGGGCGTGAACACAAGCCGGGTCAGTCCGCCTACAAGGAGAGGCGCTGTGGCGACGTCGCGCTGGAGGCGAAGGGGATCGGCAAGGCCGGGGTCTTCGAGGATATTTGCCTGCAGGTGCGGGCCGGCGAGATCGTCGGCATCGCCGGATTGCTGGGCTGCCAGCGCGAGGCCGTCGTGCGCGCGATCTTCGGCGACCAGTCTATCGATCGCGGCGAGATCCGCGTTCAGGGACGCAAGGTGCAACTGCGCTCTCCGCGTGACGCCATCGCCTTCGGCATCGGCTTCATGCCCGCCGATCGCAAAGGTGAGGGCCTCGTCCTGCCGATGAGCGTCGGCGACAATATCGCAATGACGATCCTGCGCCGACTCGGCCGCCTCGGCTTCATGAAACGCCGGCAAAGAAACGCGACGGCCAACGGCCTGGTGCGCACATTGGCAATCAAGACCAACGGCCTGGCGCAACTGGCGTCGCAACTCTCTGGCGGGAACCAGCAGAAGATCGTCATCGGCAAATGGATCGCACGCGGCGGCGACATCGTGATCGCCGAGGACCCGACCCGCGGCGTCGATGTGGGCGCCAAGTTCGAGATATGGCGCGCAATCCAGGACCTGGCAGAACAGGGCAAGGCAATCCTGCTGCTGACCACTGAGCTGCAGGAGATGATGGATGCCTGCGACCGCATCCTCGTCATGAGCCGCGGTCGAGTGACCGGACATTTTCACCGCAAGGACTTCTCCGCGGAAGCAATCGCGCATTGCTTCGTGGCCTAGCGCCGAAGCGATAACGCCATAGGAACAATGAATTTTTCTTCGATGTCGCGACCCGTTAGACCTGTCGCGACAATGCGCAATCTGAAGGAGGATCGGCATGCAAGGCGATAATTCCGCGAGCTATGCTGGGATCGGTGGCATCGGCAGCAAGATATGGCCGCTGACGGGACCGGAGATCATTTCACGCGACAAGCTGAAGACGCTTCGCACGCGGTCCAATGGACCGGGGCTGATCAGATTGGCAGTCCATCTTACGGCCCTGGCCCTCGGCGTGCTCGCCGTCTACCTCTCGGGTGGAACACCGTGGCTGCTGATACCTTCGATGCTCGCTTACGGCATCGTCGTCGTGCTGCTGTTCGCGCCCTTGCATGAATGCTCGCACGGCACCGCTTTCCATTCGCGATGGATCAACCACGCCGTCGGTTTTGCGGTCGCAGCCTTCACCTTCCGTCCCTTTCTCTACTTCAAATACAGGCATGCCGCCCACCATACGTTCACCCAGCACGAGGACCATGATCCGGATATCGTGCCGTTCCCGACATCGCTTCGCGACTATTTCGGGCAGATAGTCGGCCTCTCCTTCTGGCCGAAGCTGGTCGGTACGCTGTGGCGCGGCACGACCGGGCGCTTCACCGAGGAAGAGCGTGAGTTCCTGCCGGAATCGGTCTGGAAGCAGGTGATGCTGGAGATTCGGCTGCTCGTCCTCTTCTATGTCGCCGTCGCCGCCGTCTCGATCTATTTCGGCAGCACGATCGCGCTGGCCTATTGGCTGCTGCCCCGGGTGATGGGCGAGCCGGTGCTGCGCGCCATCCGCATGGCCGAGCACACCGGCGCCGAGGAAAGTCCGAACCTGCTTGCCAATACCAGGACCACGCTCGCGAACCCGTTGCTCAGGATGCTCTACTGGAACATGCCGTTCCATGCGGAGCACCACCTCGCTTCCTCTGTGCCGTTTCATGCGCTGGGCCGGCTTCATGACGAGGTCTCGCCGCATCTTCAATGTGTCAGCAAGAGCTACTTCCAGGTGCATCGCGAGATCATCCGCGAGGTGCTGCGCAGTGGCCGCGCCACGCCTGCCGGGCAGGGGGCCTGAACGGCGTGGCAGGCCCAGGGAGAACGACCGGGGTTGTGATCGTCGGCGCAGGACACGCCGGCGGTCGCGTCGCGGAAAGGTTGCGGCACGGCGGCTTTGTCGGGCCGATCGACGTGGCCGGGGTCGAAACGGAGCTGCCCTACGAGCGGCCGCCTTTGTCCAAGGGCGTGCTGACGTCAGCCGGCGTCCCGGCAAATGCCTATCTGCTATCGCCGGCACGGTGGAACGAGATCGGCGTCCGGTTCCATCTGGGCGCTGAAGCGATGGGCATCGACCGGCGAGAGAAGATCGTGGCTCTCTCTAACGGCCGCAGCCTCTCCTACCGGAAACTGGTTTTGGCCACGGGATTGTCGCCCCGCAGGATCCGATCGCTTGAGCCTGTCGCGGCACGCACCTTCTATCTTCGCTCGTTCTCGGATGCGCTCGCGCTACGCGGCCGCATCGTGGCTGGCGCTCGGTTGGTGCTTGTCGGGGCGGGGCTGATCGGCCTGGAGGTCGCCGCAAGCGCGGTCAAACTCGGCGCGGCGGTGACGGTTCTGGAAGCCGCCGGGCGCCCGTTGAGCCGACTGCTTCCGCCTTATCTTTCACAATGGCTCGCCGATCTCCATGAACGGGCAGGCGTACGCATTCTCTGTGATCGGCAAGTCGTTTCGTCCGAGACGCTGGACGCCGCAGGGCACCTCCATCTCGATGACGGATCGATGCTGGAGGCCGACCTTGTCGTTGTGGGCATCGGCGGCACGCCGAACGACCGGATTGCCGGCGAAGCAGACCTGCATGTCGACAACGGCATTGTCGTCAATGAATTTGGGCAGACCAGCGATCCCGACATATTCGCAGCGGGCGATGTCGCGGCTCATGAGAACCATTTCTTCGGTCAGCGCTGGCGGTTGGAGTCGTGGAAGAATGCGGAAGACCAAGCGGCCGTCGTTGCGTCATATCTGTGCGGCAGTCCATCCCCTTACAGCGAGGTGCCCTGGTTTTGGACGGATCAATACGACCTCAACTTACAAGTGGCAGGGATGCCAGGCATCGGAGAGCCGGCGTATGAACGTGGCAAACCGGGCGATCGTGCCTATCTCGCATATTTTACGGCGGGCGACCGGCTGGTCGGCGCGGTCGGGGTCGGATGCGGCCGCGACATCCGCATCGCGCGCGAGATGATCAAGGCCGGCGCAAGGCCAGACGACGCCGAACTCATTCGCAAGGGCTTTGCGCGCTTCGGCGATGAACTCGGCAGGCAGGCGTCATGATCCGTTCACGCGCCGCGATCTGCTTCGAGATCCACAAGCCGCTAGCGATAGCAGAAGTGCAGGTTGCGCCGCCCGGTCACGGCGAAGCGCTCGTAGAGATCGTCGCCTCGGGCCTTTGTCACACGGACCTCACCGCGCTCGATGGCGTCAACGCGACCAGCGTCTATCCTCTCATTCCCGGACATGAGGGCGCAGGGCGAGTGGTCGAGGTGGGCGATGGAGTCTACGATCTCAAGCCGGGCGACCATGTCATTCCGCTCTATGGCCCGGAATGCAGGCATTGCCGCATGTGCAGGAGCGGGCGGACCAATCTTTGCTGGACCATCAAGCCGACGCGCGACAAGGGCGTCATGCCGGATGGAACTTCGCGCTTCTCGATCGAATCGCGACCGGTGCACCATTTCATGGGCACCTCGACGCTTTCCCGCTATACGGTCGTCCCTGAAATTGCGCTGGCGAAGATCCGCAAGGATGCGCCGCTGGACAAGGTCTGCCTGTTCGGCTGCGGCGTCACCACGGGCGTCGGCGCGGCGCTGGCCGAGGTCCGCGAGGGCGACGCTGTTGCCGTCTTTGGGCTGGGCGGCATTGGCATCAATGTTGTGCAGGGGGCGCGGCTTGCCGGCGCCGCAAGGATCATCGGCATCGACCTGACGCACAGCAAGTCCGAACTCGCGCGCTCCTACGGCATGACCGACTTTGTCGATGCGTCACGCGAGGACGCCAAAGTCGTGCAGGCGGTTCGCGATCTCACTGACGGCGGCGTCGATGTCGCATTCGAATGTACGGGCATCGTGCCGGTCATGCGGCAGGCCTTCGACTGCTCCCAGCCGGCCTGGGGCGCCGCTGTGTTGCTCGGTGTCGAGCCGCCCGGCGCCGAAATGGGATTCCCGCCGGTTGGCGTCCGCTATGGCCGCACGATCCGCGGCAGTTATTTCGGTGGCGTCAAAGGACGCAGCGGGCTGAGCAAGCTGATTGATTGTTACATGGACGGCCGGCTCGATCTGGATCGGCAGATCACACACAACCTGGCGCTCAGTGAGGTCAATCGCGGCTTCGACCTGATGCGAGCGGGAGAGTCGGTGCGCAGCATCGTTCTCTTCGAATGAATGGCGCGAATTCCAACAAGGAACATGGCTATGTCTTCCGCGACCGTCATCCGGAAAGAACGGACGTCTATAGACGTTTCGACGAGACGAGCGCCGCTGCCCGCAGCTCACTGACATGCCGGCGCAACGTCGCCTATGGCGCGCATCCGCGTGAAGTGTTCGACCTGTTTGCGGCTGGCGCGGGTGCGCCGCTGGTGGTTTTCGTACATGGCGGCTACTGGCAGAGCCTCGACAAGGACCGTTATTCCTTTGTCGCCTCGGCGCTCGTTCGCCGCGGCTTCTCCGTGGCGCTGCCAAACTATCCGCTGGCGCCTGAGACCCGTATCGACGCGATCGTTGCACGCGTCGGGGCCTGCGTGCAGGCGATTTTGCGAACCCTTGCAGCGCCCCCGGCTTTCTGGATCGCGAGCGGCCATTCCGCCGGCGGTCATCTTGCTGCCACACTCGCGATGAGAAGCCTCACGGCAGGCGCGCCGCTGGCGGGCTGCGTTCCGATCAGCGGCATCTTCGATGTCGAGCCGCTGGCAGAGACGTCACTCAACGCGGCGCTTGGGCTCGATCGCGAGCGGGCCGCAAGGATCAGCCCGATCCGCTGGCCGGTGCCGCGTTGTCGGCTCGCGGCCATCGTCGGCACAGACGAGACCCAGGAGTTCCGCGAGCAGTCGCGGCAGTTCTCTTCCTATTGGAGCGGCTCGGGCCAGCACGCCGAACTGGTTCCGATGCGCGGAAAAAACCACTATACGATATTGTGCGATCTGTTGGAGGAACGCTCGGAAATCGCTGAACAAATCGTGCGGATGGCTGAAGCCTTTCGCAGGGAGACAGGCCGTGGGCGGCACTAACAAGCTTCATTTCGTCAATTTCAGCCAGCTGCGTTCCTTCTACGCGGTGGGTCGCGAGCTTAGCTTCACAAAGGCAGCCGATCTGCTCTGCATCGGCCAACCGACCGTGACCACCCAGGTCAAAGCGCTTGAAGAGACTTATGATGTTCAGCTCTTCTTGCGCTCGCCGCGCGGCTTGAAACTGACGGACGCGGGAGAAGCTCTTCTGACAGTGGCGCGCCAGATATTCTCGCTGGAGGAGCAGGCCGTCGGCATCTTGCGTGCCGAAGGCAATCAGATTTCGGGCAAGTTGCGCGTCGGCACGGTGGGCCCGTTCTTCGTCATGGAACTTCTCTCCGCGTTCCATGCTCAATACCCCTTAGTGCAGGTCTCGCTCGAAAGCGGCAATTCCGACGTCGTCTATAACAAGCTCATGAATTACGAGGTGGATGTCGCCATCATCGGCCGGGACTACGACGACCCGCGTCTTGATCTCGTTCAGCTTGGCCGCCATGAGGTCATCATCTTCGTCCACCGCAATCATCCGTGGGCAGGCCGGCAGCAGATCGATCTCGAGGAACTCGATGGGCAACGGATGATTTTTCGCGAACCCGGTTCGATGACCCGTCGGGCGTTGGAGGAGATGCTGGAATTGCATCGGATCCGACCAAACGTGGTCATGGAGATCCCGCGCGATGGTGTTCGGGAAGCGGTCGCGGCAGGCTTGGGTGCCGGCATTGTGTCAAAGACCGAGTTCCAGCTCGACGACCGGTTGACGCCATTGTCGATCGCAGATCACAAGCCATTCACCGAGTCATTCGCAACGTGCCTGAAGGCACGTCAAGAACTTCGTCCAATCGGGGCCTTCATGAAGCTTGTGACGGAAGTTTCAAATCTGAAGTTCAACCAAATGGTTGCCGCCGTCCTCTGAAGGGAACGAATCTCAACCAGAGGCGCTAGGATCACAGATCCTTCAGGCTATCGGCGAAAGTGGCGGCGTCGCTGGAGGGCCAGTCCACAACGAATCGGGTCACGGAATTAGTCGCCCGGATTTCATGTGCCGGAATGGGTTCTGTCGCAACTCGAGGCTAGGGTCACATGGGAGCTTTGTACGCCCCGCTCAAGCGGCGAGGATGTTCGAATTGCTCAGTGATTGATAGGCTTGGATTGAAGGCAAATTCGCGCGTCGTTTACGCATCATGTGAACCGCCTCGATACGGGAAAGAATGGCCTCGGCGCTTATATCTGACATCTCGCGCACCTCGGAAAGCCCAGCCTGCTTTCCGATGGTGACACAGGATCGCAGGCCGGACCATACACTATTTGAGGGACCATTGCGGTTGGGATAGTGCTTCCGCAGGGTGTGAACCGCAAGGTCGCGTCAAAGCTGGTTCTAACCGTACACAAAGTCCGCCTAGTCTAGCACCCGCGCCTAAGGTACTGCGCCCGACAACATTAGAACGATGCCAACCGCTATCATTAGCAGGCCTACAGCACCGTCGCAGAAGATTCCAGGCAGGAATTCCGACGCTCCGAAATACCAGTATCCATGGCCGTCCCTTTTTGCAGAACTTGACGCACACAACCTCAGAACGGGCCATTCGTGAGACCTCCCTCTGGCTGTTTCGATACCAACAGGATGTCCAATACCAACGGAAATACCACCCCTGTGCTCCGTTGGACCAAATACGCCGAAATTCCGAGAAACGCGCCTGCCCGCGCCCTCTCGTCCGAAAAGATGAGCAATTTCAGTGCGTTGCAGAAACCCAAGCGTAGGAGCTTCGGCGAAAGGGAATGTCGAGAGAAGTGCCCTTCCCGAGAGATGGGTGACAGTTCATTCCGGATAGATGGGTTACACTTTCGGCCCTTTGCGAGGAGAGCAAGGTGCCTTGGAAGGACTGTAACGTCATGGAAGAGCGGCTGAAGTTCATCGCCCGGCTGCTGGACGGCGAGAAGATGGCCGTGCTTTGCCGTGAGTTCGATATCTCGCGCAAGACCGGCTACAAGATCCTCACGCGCTACAACGACAGCGGCCTTGAAGGGCTGACGGATCGGTCGCGTCGGCCCTACCGCCATGCCAATCAGCTTCCGTTTCAAATCGAGAAGCTGATTGTGCGTCTGAAGCAGGACAAGCCGACATGGGGTGCGCCGAAGATACGCGAGCGGTTGGCCAGGCTGTACCCGGATGTGCACCGCCCCGCGATCTCGACGGTGCATGCGGTTCTGGACCGGCACGGCATGGTCGAGCATCGCAAGCGAAGGCGCAACAGGGCGACGGGGACACCGCTTTCAAACGGCTATCGCCCCAACGATCTTTGGTGTGCCGACTACAAGGGCGAGTTCATGCTCGCCGATCGGCGCTATTGCTATCCGCTGACGATCACCGACTTCGCCAGCCGTTATCTCATCGCCTGCGAGGCGCTGTCGACCACCAAGGAGGCCTATGCCTTCACCGTGTTCGAAAGCGTTTTCAAGGAGTTCGGCCTGCCCAGTGCGATCAGGACTGACAATGGCGTTCCCTTTGCCAGCCCCAATGCGCTGTTCAACCTCAGCAAGCTGTCGGTCTGGTGGCTACGCCTGGGCATCGACATCGAGCGCATCAAACCGGGCTGCCCGCAGCAGAACGGGCGCCATGAGCGGATGCACCTCACCCTGAAGAAGGAAACCACCAAACCGGCTGGCGCCAACTTTCTTCAGCAGCAGGCCAGATTCGATGACTTCATCGATGAGTTCAATTCAGAACGCCCGCATCAGGCGCTCGACATGGACTGTCCAGCCGAGCGCTATCAACCTTCAACGCGGCCCTATGCCGGCCTGCCAGATCTCGACTATCCGGTTCACGACAAGGCCGTCACCGTCACCACCTGCGGCCGCATCTGTTACAATCACAGGAAGATCAACCTCAGCCTCGTCTTTGCCGGCCAGACCGTCGGCATCAAACAGGTCGAGGACCATATCTGGCTGACCAGCTTCATGGACTATGATTTGGGATACTTCGATGATGAGACATGCAGGCTCGAACCACTCCAAAACCCCTTCGGGCCAAAAGTGTTACCCATGTCTCCGGTATAAACCGTAACCCATGTGTCCGGAACGGACCAAGGGGGGATGGTGCCAGAGGCGGAATCGAACTTCCGACTATCTATTTGAATTTATTATTAGATCTTCAGTGTGGGTAATGGTCGATACCCGCAAAATTACCCAATCCAAAATCATACCGGTGGTTCGGTTCCGTTTTCCACAGAAAATTGCATTTCATGATGCGATAGATACTCTCATTTCGCCACCTCTCGCAACCGGACTTATCGGATTTCATCACTTTCTCGCCTCGGACTCCAAGATGCGGGATTCTCTACCCATCGATTGATTTCCGACTCTCGCCATCCTGCACCGTTTACGCTGATTTTGATTTGGGGTGGAAAGGTGCCTTCGGCAATCTTGCGATACATGGTTGAGCGGGAGAGCCCGGTCCGGGTAAGGACGGTTCTGAGGCGGATGATGCGGTCGGGTTCCGGCATGGCTGGCCTGCTTTCCGCTGGGTGCTTCTGATACCTGATGAGCCCAACAGAACAGGCAGCTACGGGCGTGCAAGAGGGATCCTCGCGGCGTCGTAACGTGACGTGGAAACGGCGGCAAATCGGATGGGTCAGAGTCCGATGCCGCGCCCCCGTCCCAGACCGATGCCGTGGTTGAACGCGAGTTCCACACCCAGACGCCGGCCGGATTCAACCTGGATGCCAAGTGCCTTCTTATGATTGGCAAGGAGGGATTCCAGCTGCGGATCGCGTTCGAGGCTCTTGGCCATATCGGACATGGCCGAGCGCGTTGACCTGTAGCCGGAAATGTCGCCGGCCTGGTATTGTCCCTGGCTCGTGCGATCGAGCTTTTGCCAACGTTCCACGAACCGGTCAGCCCGGCGGCCCGGATCGATGTCCGGTCCGGTGCGGATTTCCGTTTCAAGCTGGAGAGCAAGCACGACACGGTTGACCCGGCCGGCGCCCGCCTCATGGACAAGCTCGGGGCTTTTCACATAGGCCGCTTCGGCATCGCGCCAGCCGTAGGGACGAACCTTCTCGAAAGCGTCGCGAGCGTCCCTCAATTCGCGCGTCTGTTCAGGACTGACCTGCCCGTCCACATTTTCGGTGCGCAGGATCGCATCTATCGCGCGCGCGTGACGCACAAGCGCGTTCGTGCGAGCGCGGCGCAGCGCCGCTTCCGCGTCCGCCGGCGCATCCGTTTCGCGCTGCGTTCCCGTGACGGAAGCCCCTCTTTCAGGCGCGTGGCCGGCATCCGCGATTTGCGCGCCAACATCTTCCCTTCCCGGCCTGAGCCCACGGTCCTGGCCGGGCTCGGCATCTCCGGGCGAGCGGAACCCGTCCAGCAGCCCGCCGATCCTGTCGCGCAGCTTCTCCGGAACAAGCCGGCAAACGATCTCGACCACACGCTGGCGGAAGGTGATGCCGCGTCGCTCAGCATAGACCTGCGCCGGGTCGACCTGCTCGTAATCCGACGCCATATCCTTTGCGCGGTCGCGTGACAGCGTGCGGACGAGCCGGTCTCGTGTCGAGAAGTCGTCGCTGCCGTAGTGCAAGTCCATCCCGTCTCGATGCCGGGACAGGCCGACGTAGCTGCCGTGTGCATCCATGCCCGGCGTTGCCAGCACGTGGGTGCGGTCGACGGTCATGCCCTGGGCCTTATGAATAGTCGCGGCATAGCCGTGGTCGATGTGGGCATAGTCTTTGAGGTCAAAGCGCACCGACCTGCCGTCGTCGGTGCGGACGGCCATTCTCTGTGTGCTGACCTCTTCGATCACACCGAGCGTGCCGTTCTTGACGCCGAGCCCGCGCTCGTTGCGCAGGAACATGACGCGGTCGCCGCTTGCAAGGTTTCTTGCACCGCGTTCCACTTCCACCTGAACCTCGTCGCCAAGATCTCCGGCGGCGCGCATCCGCTCGCGCGCCGCCTTGTTGAGCGCGCGCACCTCGTCGTTTGTATGGGTGAGAATGATCCGGCTCGCCTCTGGATGCGCCTGCCTGTCGCGATCCCAGCGTTCGACGAGTTCAGCTCGCGCCTCGTCGCGCGTTGCAGCCTGATGCACCATGCCTTGCGCGTCGTAGGCGCCGATCGCAGCGCCGATCTTGCCGCTTGCCAGGTCGCGCGTGGCGTCACGCTGCCAGTCCTCGCGCTGCCGGCGCACCTGACCGATTTCGACGCCGCCGTGGCGCTCGTGAATCGAACGGAACGCGGCGCCGGCCTCGATCGCCTGCAGCTGCTGCGGGTCACCAACCAGCACGACCTTTGCGCCGACCTCCGCCGCATGGGAGAGCACGCGCTCCAACTGGCGCGTGCCGACCATGCCGGCCTCATCGATCACCAGGACATCGTGTGCGGTAAGCAGATCGCGGCCCTGGCCCCAGCTATGTTCCATGCTGGCGATGGTGCGCGAAGAAATGCCTGATCCGCTTTCCAGATTCTCCGCCGCAATGCCGGAAAGTGCCGCGCCTCGAACTTCATAGCCTGCGGCTGCCAATGCCTGGCGCGCAACGCCCATCATGGCGCTCTTGCCGGTTCCGGCAAAGCCGACGACGACACCAAGACCGCGGCCATCGGTGATGTGATCCAGTGCATCGGTCTGCTCGTCTGACAGGACAAGACCGCGTTGCGCAGCCCGCGCCAAAGCCGTCTCTCGCACAACGTCACTCACCGCATGACGCTCCGCCCCGGCCATGCGCTCCGCCGCGCGATGCAGGCGCTGTTCGGTTTCGATCATCTGCCGCGTGGTGAAGCGATCTTCGCCGCGTCCGTCCTTGCCGAGTTCGATCAGATCGGGCGCGTTGGCGATCGCGCCCATGACTTCGTTGAACTGCTCCATTCCATCACTGTGCCGATGCGCGAACTTCGCAATGTCTTTTCGGGTAAAGGTCGATTGCTGATGCGTGATGGCATCAAGCGCCACGGATGGATCCGCAATGATGCGCGCGCCATTGTCGCGCGCGATCTCGCGGTGCAATTCGGCGCGATCCGCTTCAATGCCGGCAGCGTCAAGGCCACCGCCCTCGATGCGTTGCGCCGGTGCACCAACCTGGGTTTGCGGCTCAAGCGCAATGCCCTGCGCTTCCAGACTGCGATGATCGATGCGGGCGTCGATGTCGAGTTCTGCAAGGCGCTCATTGGCAAGCTCGGCCCATCGCTCGCGCCAGCGCTCGACCAGCTCGGTGCTGTTCCAGTCGCGCACCTTCGGACCAAAACCGTTCTCGTCCACGGAGCGCATGGTGAGCATGACATGGGCATGCGGTTTGGGACTGCCATCCTCTGCCCTGTCCCAATGCACATTGAGATCGGCGACCATGCCCCGGCTGACAAACTCGGCCTGCACGAAGTCGCGCGCCAGTTCGATCCCCTGCGCCTGGCTCAGTTCGCGCGGCAGGGCAAACTCCACCTCACGGGCCAGCTGCGCATCCCTGCGCACCTCGAACGCCTCGACATCGTTCCACAGCCGTTCGCGGTCGCTCCAGGCCTCCGGCGCGTCCTCCGGCAGCATCACTTCGGAATGGACGACACCGCGCTTGGCCGAGAAATCATGGCTGCATTCGATCCGCTCGTCGCGCAACCGCGAAGCCGAGCGGTAGGCGGCTGACGCCACAGCGCTGCTTCCAGCCTTGCGGCCAATGACCTTGACGTGAAGATGATAGATAGCCATCGCGACCAGATCATTTGCACGTCAAAGCGTACGTCGGCACGACGTATAAGCGCGCCCTCCCTCGAAAAAATCTCGGGATGGACCAGCCCGTCCCGGGCTGTCTCGGCAACCCTGAAGCCTTCCGAGAGACGCTCCCCTATCATCGCCACATCGACAATCGATGGAGACAGCACATGCGTAAACCTCGTGACTTCGACGCCGAACTGAAAGCACTGGAAGACAAGGCGCGAGAACTCAAAACCCGAAAAGTGCAGCAGCTTGGCGAGCTGGTGATCGCCACGGGCGCTGATCAACTGAGCACCGACGAACTGGCCGGCGCATTGGTCGCCGTCACTGAGACGATAGACACCGCAAAGCGTGAGGCATGGGCCAAGCGTGGAGTGATGTTTTTCGAGAGCGGGTCCCGGCGAGTTGCTCCGGCATCTCAGCGCAACCTGCGGGGCACTCCAGCGCAACCGGGCAGCTCACAATCGCCGGCAAGCGGCTCTGGCTCGCAATGACATGCGCACCTGGCAGGTCGAGCGCCGTAAGCGCACCCGACATCTGATCGAACTTGGCGGTCTCGTCGTCAAGGCAGGCATTGTCGAGCTCACCAATGACGATCGCGCTACGATCTACGGCGCGCTCATCTGGATAGCGGACAAACTCCGAAGCGAAGACGATCAACGGATGCGAGAGTTGTGGGCCGAAATGGGGAAGGAGGCGTTTATGGCTGAGCGGAATGAAGAACCAAAGGGACAGCAAGCGTAGCGATGTTTGCCGCGAGCGGCGGGCAGTGCGGAGACTTCAAATATCGTGCGCCGCCCACTTCCCTCCGACCGTCGATTTTGGGTCGCAGCATCTCGAAGGCCTCCCGGCCGAAGACGCTCCGGTTGACAGCGACGAACGCCGAATAGCTGCCGATCGACGGTCAACGAACTCAGGACCCGCAGCAGGCGGGGCTTGACCGGCGGTGGACGCTTGAACCTACAAATTGTCTCAAGCAAATCCGCCGGACGACAAATCCCAATTTCTGACGTAGCCTGCTCGTTTTGCCGTTCTCGGACGCTGTAAATCCGATTAATGTTCGATTCTCGCATGTAACACCGGCTCAAACTGTTCGATCTGGTGCGCGGCTGCTTTGGGCCGCGAGATATCAATTCCGACCATTCGTCGAGTCGGGTGTGGGCGACGCTCTGCACGTTGGGCGATCTTGCGCGCTGAATTGGCAGTCTGCGCAGGCGCTTGCCTTTCGCACGGAGCTTTTCGCCTGACCAAGCAGACGCTTGAGGCGGGCTAGGCCGCTGTCGAACGACAGGTAGCAGGAGGGGGTAGTGTCTCAGTTTGAGAGCGCCTATCTCGGTTTACCCGCATGGGCGAAAACGCCTATATGCTTAGCGGAAAGCATAGGAGCGATGATGTCGGCCGATCGAGAATGGCGATGGTTAATCACATGGGACAATGCGGTTCCCAATCGAGACTCCACCAAGCTTCTCAAGCGGCTACAAAGGCTTGGGGTTTATCGAGAGATGACGCCCCGGACAACGATAGTCTTTGCGCCCACCAAAAAGATAGGCTGGAGGCGAATGAGGAAGTTTCTCCGGCGATATCTACACCCACGTGATGGGAACGCGGCATACGTAAACCTTCGTAGTGGACGCGTCTTCCACCTTGGCGTCACCACTGGATATTCATGGCAGGAGGTCTGAATGCCTCCCGGACCTAAAGGCCAGAAGCGCCCCGCCGACGCGATCGGCAACTCCGTACGCGTCATGCGCATTGCCACCGGCGACGAAGCCGAGGACGTGCACGACGATGGCAAGAGCGCCGCCGCCAAAGAGCTTGGTTCGAAGGGTGGCAGAAGCGCGCCGCTAACATGACGCCAGAGCGGCGCGCCGAGATCGCGCGGAAGGCGGCTGCAAGCCGTTGGAATACCAAGGAAAAATAAACTCGGAATATTTTGCTTCTCTTTTGATAGGATTTTCTGTACGGTCCCATGCATCGAATCAAGGGACACCGCGATGCCGCGTGATGAAGCCTACAGTCGCCAAAAGCTGGAACGGTTTTTGCCGGTTTTGTATAGTGCCGCTCGCGACGGCGTCCGTGCCGGCCTGAACGATTATCGGACGACTGGCCACATTCATCGGAAGACAACGAGGCGCAGTATTGTGCGGGATCACATCGTTGACAACCTGCGCGCCAACCTCATGCTCGATCCAGAAGTGTCTATCAAGGATAGAAACCAGACCACTTATTTCAATATCGGTGAATTTCGCTTACTTGCCAAAATGGCCAATCAGGATGGTGCGGTGGGGTTGAACCGCAATCAGATTTCTTTGGGTTTTCAGGAAAATGGGGTTTCGACGCTTTTTTCCCCCGAGGAGCTGGATGAGACTACGAATCTCTATTTGAGCTACGTCCCCAATTCCATCACTCCCGACGAACCTTTCGTTTATGTGATCTGCCCGAAGGCAGACGGCTATCATTGGCGGATGGAATTGGAACCGCCGGCAGCCGCCGCCGATGCCGAAATCGGTCGCGGTCCTGCGCCAAATGATCATGGCGACGATCTTATTCGGGTTATACCGGACGCAAAGCCGGACACCTCCGAGACTTGAAATGGCGAAGACATTCAACCCAGAAATGCTCGCACTGGCGCGAGAGTCGAAGGGATTCACGCAAGGCGATTTGATCGATCGCCTTGCGGAGCCGATGTCGCAAGGCAAATTGTCGAAGATTGAGAACGGTCTCATCCAGCCGACCAACGAGGATATCGACGCGCTGGCGTTGGCGCTCGGTTATAAGCGCGAGTTCTTTTTCCATCCGCATTTAAGGCGAGCAGAACCGGCGACCTACCATCGAAAACGGCAGAAGCTCACCAAGGCCGATTGGGCGAAAATTTATGCCAAAGCTGAAATCTATCGAATTACCACTTCCATCTTCCTTCGCTCTGTAGAATTGGCGCCGAGCAGAGCGAACCCTCCTTATATCGACCCCGATGAAGTTGGCGGCAGAGTTGACGACATTGCCCGCGCCGTGCGCCAGGCATGGTCGATGCCGCGCGGCCCAGTCGAAGACGTAACAACACTCATGGAGAGTGCCGGCATTGTCGTCGTCCCCTTCGACTTCGGGACGGAACTCTGTGACGGCTTCTGTCAAAGTGCTTCTGAAGGAATGCCCCCTGTCGTGTTCATCAACACACGGCAGCCAAAGGACAGGCTGAGATATTCCCTGGCTCATGAACTTGGACATCTGGTGATGCATAAAATCCCAAATCCGGAAATGGAGAGGCAGGCTAATCTATTTGCTGGTGAATTCCTCATGCCAACAGCCGACATCGCCAAGGACTTCTACAGCCTCTCTCTTGAGAAATTTATGGCGCTCAAAAAATACTGGAAGACCTCAATGGCTGCCCTCATGTTGAAGGCGCGGGACATTGGCCGGCTGAGCGAGAGCGCTCACCGATACTACATGATCAATATGTCCAAGCGTGGCTGGCGAACTAAGGAACCTGTCGACATTGAAGCGCGTGAAAGTCCGAAACTGATCTACCAACTGGTCCGCGCGCATATGGGACACCTGAATTACACTCTTGACGACCTTTCCACGCTTACCGGCCTCCCCACTGAAACATTCCAAGACTTTTTCGGCCTCGTAAGCACACCGCGATTCCGAATCGTTAGCTGAACCTTTATCCTTGGCACTAAGCATAAAAGTTCACCTATTAGGGGCATGAACAGCTGCCTCTTCAGACCCGCGTCCAAATCCTCGCCATGCTTTGCGAGGGTTCTTCGATGCGCTCGAGCTCGCGCGTTGCCGACGTGTCGATCAACACGGTTTCGAAGCTGCTTGTCGATGCCGGCAAGTTCTGCGCCGATCTGCATGACCGCGAAGTTCGCAATGTAGCTTCCAAGCGCGTTCAATGCGATGAAATCTGGTCATTCGTCGGGCGCGAAGGGGAAGAACGTGTCGGCCATGAAGCAGCCGGTTGAAGGCGCTGGCGACGTGTGGACGTGGACCGCTTTGGACAGCGACAGCAAGCTTATCATTTCCTGGCTGGTCGGCGGCCGCGATGGCGAATATGCGCTAGCCTTCATGGACGATGTGAAGGATCGGCTTGCAAACCGCGTCCAGCTTACGACAGACTGCCACCGCGCCTATCTCAATGCGGTTGAGGAAGCCTTCGGAGCGGATATCGATTACGCGATGCTCATCAGTATGGCGAGCCGGAGATCAACAAGTCGCCAGAGCGCCGCTTCAGCCCGTCCGTTTGCACTGGTGCGACCAAGACGCGGATTGAAGGCAATCCCGATCCTATGCACGAGCACGTCGCATATCGAGCGCGCCAATCTCACGATGCGCATGGCGAACCGACGCCTTCACGCGTCTTACCAATGCTTTCTCAAAGAAGTTCGAAAGCCATGTCCACATGGTCGCGATCTACACTGTCTGGTACAACTTCATCAAAATGCACAAGACGCTGAAAATGACGCCGGCAATGGCCGCTGGCATGTCGCAGCGATGGACCATCTTTGCGAGAAGATGGACGCCGTTGCGCCAAAGCCGGGAAAGCGCGGTCCTTAGAAAAGCAGGTATCGGAATGAATGATCATCGGCTGCCGGGGCGCTATAAAGCGCTCATTGCGGCCAACCTGTCGGTTGCCATAACAGGCATTCTCCTGCGGCCCATTTATCCGAAGAGCATCTATATCGCGATGTTTGTTATGGCCGTATTACTTATGGCCTTGTCGGCTAAGATGGTGTTGCTGGCGCGTAAGGAGCCATCCACCTCGCGGCGCGACACGAGCCTTTTTCTCATCCTTGCCGCCACGTGCTTTGGCGCAAGCGCCTATGGAATTTATCTAACGCTGCGTTCCATCTTGAATTGAAGGGGAAACCGAGAGCGCGTCAAGTTTCAAACTGAGACACTACCCAGGAGGGCGGTAGATTGTTTCGGAAGCTGCCGATATATGTCTGTCGGAACCATTATTGGAGCGCACCTTGCAAATCCCCATCCGCCTCGCGTCGGGAGAGCGAGCATCTGTCGCTCTGCGGCTGGACCAGTCGCAGCCCGACGGGCTGTGCCGTTGGACCGCAGAAGACGTTTCGCATGAACTTACAATCACCACAACGGAAGCCGGCCAGATCGTGGGCGTCGAAATGTCCGGAGATATCGGATCGACCCCGGACGAGATCAGCGAAGCCTTCATACAGGCGCTCGCGGAGCGTTCGATCCAAGAGGCTGCGGGCATAGAGGTCACTGAGGAATCGGCAGACGGCTCGCCCGAGCCCTTCCCCTACGATCCGGAGTTCATCCGGGTCGACACGAAGCCTTTCAACATCAGCCTAGTCTACGACATGATCAAGGACGGCGACATCAACCTGTCGCCCGATTTCCAGCGCCAATTTGTGTGGACTGATGTCGGCGCGCGGTCGCGGCTCATCGAATCGATAATGCTGCGCATTCCGCTGCCAGTCTTCTACCTCGCCCAGGATTACGACGGACGCCTGCAGGTGGTCGATGGGCTGCAGCGCCTTACCGTCATCGAGCAATTCCTCGACAACAAACTGCGCTTGCGCGACCTGGAATATCTTAAGGACGAGGAGGGTAAGGTCTTCCGACATGACGATCCGAACCGCTGCATCGACCAGCGTTACCGCAAGCGGATCATGCAGACGCAGATCATGATGAACATCATCGACGCTCAGACGCCGGTGGACGTGAAGTTCGACATCTTCAAACGCATCAACCAGGGCGGCCGGCCGCTCAACGCCCAGGAAATCCGCAACTGCATGTCGTCGCCGGAGACACGGCATCTCCTGCACAGCCTGTCCCGGTCACCCGAGTTTCTGGAGGCAACATGCTCGAGCGTGGGCACCGTTCGCATGCAGGACCAGGAGATCGCGCTTCGCTTCGCGGCGTTCCGGCTGGCGAACCTTGAGTATCAGTCGCCATATGCGGGCAATATGGAGCGCTTCCTTGACCAGACGATCGAGACGCTCAACCGGAATCCGGGTTCGTTCGACCAACTGGTCCCCGCCTTTGAGCGCGGCATGCGCAACAGCGCACACCTCTTCGGCGCCTTCGCCTTCCGGAAATGCGGTCCGCACGACCTTCTCCCGGGCGCCAGGCGCAGGCTGATGAACAACTCGCTGTTCACGACTTGGTCGGTGGTCCTAGCGGAACGGGACGAGAAGGAGGTTCAGGCGGTCAAGCCCGGGAGTTTTGCCGAGATCGTTGCTCACGAACTCGACAGGGACGCCAATTATTATGACAGTGTCTCGTTCGGCACCAACGATCGGCGTCGGTTGCTCTACGCATTCGAAAAGGCACGAACCCTCTGCGCGGAGCATATGGGATGATCTGCGACGTCCACCTGACCAATTTCAAATGCTTCCAGCAAGAGCAAATCCCACTCAAGCGGCTTACCGTGCTGAGCGGCGGAAACGGTGTCGGCAAGTCGAGCGTGATTCAGGCGCTCCTGCTCCTCCGTCAGACCGGCGACCAGGCCCGTCTACTGGCGGGGGCGGTCAGCCGCACCGATGGGGGGCATCCGCTTTTTAGCATCAAGCTCAATGACAACTATCGGCTAAGTCTGGGCAACAGCGCCACGCTCACGAACGCGGATATCGAATCCGACATGGTTGTTCTGGGGGTGTCCGGCGATGGTACCGACCGCGTCATGTGCAGCTTCGAGGCGAGCACCAAAAAGCCGACGACGAGCATCGCCTGCGTCGAGGCGCCGGAGGACCTACTCGAGCGTGTGGGCGCGTTTCCCATCTTCCAGCAGGAATTCCATTACCTCGTCGCCGAGCGGGTCGGTCCGCGTGACCTGCAGCCGATGGCCGACCAGCTCTTCATCTCCACCGGCTATGCGGGCGAGTTCACGGCCTTCGCGATCTCACAGGCGGAGGCAGAGAGCCGCATGGTGGCGCAAGCCTTGTGCATCGAGGCTGATTCCAAGCTCTTCCGAGTCCAGCTTGAGGCTTGGATGGGGCGGCTGGTGCCGGGAGCACAGATTTTCACAACGCCTCATCCCGATCTCAATCGCGTGCAAATGGCGATCGGCCGGCGGGGCGCGACGGCGAAAGCGCTTCCCCCGGCCAATACGGGCTTCGGAATCAGCTATGCCTTGCCGGTGGTGGTGAGTGGGCTGCTCGCGGCTCCAGGATCGATGCTCATCGTCGAAAACCCGGAGGCCCATCTCCATCCCGGCGCTCAGACCGCAATCGGGATTTTCCTCGCCTCGGTGGCCTCGGCAGGCGTACAGGTCCTCGTCGAGACCCATAGCGAGAATGTCCTGAACGGTGTCCGCCTGGCCGTGCTGCGGGACATCATCCCACATGATGATGCGAGTTTCCTGTTCCTGTCGCTCGGCGAGGGCCCGGGACAGCCCATCCTCCACCCGATCACGATGGACAAGGCGGCCGAGCTCACGAGCTGGCCGCCCGGCTTCTTCGATCAGCAGGGTGCCGACCTGGCCGAGATGATGAAGGCACGCCGAGCCCTGGCCGCACAGGCCAAGGTGTGACTGATCGGCATGCCGGCGAGCCTCATCCACAGCCTCGGACGATATGAGCCGCCATCGGGTGCGACGCTTGAGTCGTTGATCGGGCGTTTCGAGGCGCTGCTCGTGCTCGACGATGAGCTGCGC
The DNA here is from genome assembly GCF_006440675.2 of Mesorhizobium sp. B2-8-5. Classification (NCBI taxonomy): domain Bacteria; kingdom Pseudomonadati; phylum Pseudomonadota; class Alphaproteobacteria; order Hyphomicrobiales; family Phyllobacteriaceae; genus Mesorhizobium; species Mesorhizobium sp. B2-8-5. The sequence goes on along the minus strand of NZ_CP083951.1, from coordinate 6,195,294 downwards.
GAAGCCGGGTATGCGATCCACAAGGACGAAGGCCTCTACTATGCAGAGGTCCTTCCGGGCATCGCTCTTTACCAGATCCTCTTCGAAAGCCCCGAAGGTATCGGCCGGGACATGCAGCGGCTCCTCCAGCTCGCAATCGACAGGACCGTGTCGACAACATTGGCCGAGCTTGAGGCGCGGGGCGCCGTCGGCGAGCTTGGACCCTGGGCGGAAGAGGGGGCGCGGAGCGTCAACGACCTCGACCGATGGATCGCGGTGATGCGCGAGCAGCTCAAGGCGTATCAAGGCGATCGCGACGGCTTTTTGCTGGAATGCCGCCTGGCGTTCCCGAATTTCATTTTCAGCAAGCGTTTCCCCGACTGTCTCGGCACCTTTAAGGGAGATCTGAACGACTTCGTCGCGGTGATCGTGTCCGCGCTAGTATCGCTTGCCGACGACATGCCGAAGTGCATGGAGCAGCCGACCACGCAGGCGTGCATGAAGGCGTTCACCGCGATGTCGGGCTACGAGACCTCGATGGAGGGGGACGCGGACCGCAAGGAAGCGCTGACCTTTCAGTTTGCGGGCAAGGACGGCACAATCCGGATCCTGTGCGAGCCCCATATCAAACTTCATTGTTCAGCCCGTGCCGGTGACACCGAATATTATTTCCATCGTATCTATTTCTCGAGTGCGGAGCATGCCGAGTTCAAAGGCAGGACGCTTATCGGGCATATCGGCGAGCATCTCTAACGATGAGGATGGAGGCCGGTGATCCGCCGATCACCCTGCAGCCGCCCAGGCTCGTGGCGCGTCCCAAGCCTAGCAGGTCAAGCGCAACCAGATCGACGCCTGCCGGGGCGGCAGCAGCGGCGGTGTGACGATGCCAGCCGCCGCCTTGGCGGCAGCAAAAGCCATCAAGAGGCCGAATGCGCGTGGCTCGGCAAGCTCATCCATCACGCGCACCTGCGGATGATCCTCATGGAACAGCTCGGGTCAAAAGTTTTCTTGGAGGAGTATTGCGATGGCTTTTCAGCGGTCGACGGCAAGTTTGATTCTGTCTTCTGGCCGGACTGGGATCCCGCCTCACCGTCTCCGAATGTTGAATTGGAACAAGCGACAGCTTTCGGGGTCGCTGGCCACTGGGCTGAATGGCGGCAATTGGGCGCCTTGCTGACTGGCAGGAATAGGGCCGTCAGCGGACCGTCAGGTATCGGCTTTGTTCCGCAAAAAGCTGCCGTTCAGCGTCCGACCCCGGCCGTTCAGACCCTATTCACGCCGGAGCAGCTTCTGGCCCAAGCGGACATACGCAAAGCGTGGATTGACGGAGGAAACGAAAGTTTACCGTAGGCCCAGAGTAGGCACCGTGATAGTAGTAGAGGAAACTTAACATGGACGGTTAGAATATGGCAAAGTCTCCGAAAAGTTCACCTGAAACAGCGGCGCCGACGGCCGGCCCCAAACAAAAAATAACTCTGACTATCGTTGTCAATGGTGAGCCAGTGGCTGTGGAAGCCAATGTCAATTCGCCGTTGCATACAGTTATCGCTAAGGCGCTAGCTGATTCCGGGAACGTCGGCCAGCCGCCGGAGAACTGGGAGCTGAAGGACGAGGCAGGAGTTGTCCTAGATGCAAGCAAGAAAATCGAGGACCTTGGGATCATTGAGGGTCAGAAGTTGTTTCTGAGCCTCAAGGCCGGGGCAGCAGGTTGATCGAAGGTCAGTTCGTTGACGAGTCGGTTTCTAGACGTAAGTTTGACCGCGAAGTCGCGCAGTACCGAAAGCTTGACCATATATATCGTCGGCGAGGCTGGTTCCTTGTTGAGGCCGACTTTCCGACGGTAGTCGTATTGTTCGCCGCCCTTAAAGTTAAGCCCCCGGCACTGGTTTGCGCAGTGCGATTGGATTTTACCAACTACGACCTTGTCCCCCCGTCGGTGAAATTCGTAGATCCTGGTACCGGCGCGGAACTGCCATTCAAGAGCTTGGGCTTCCAGATGCTCCGTTTGAACGGCGTCGAAAATGCCTCGCCTGAAACGATAACCGCTCTAGCGCAGCAACAACGCCTGCCGGCTCAATCTTTGCTTCAGGCACACGACCCTGACGATGTCCCTTTCCTTTGCTTGCCCGGGGTACGCGAATATCACGACCACCCGGCCCATACAGGTGACTCATGGCTTTTGCATCGTCGCTCTGGAGAAGGCTCCTTACACTTTATTCTCGAGCAAATCTGGGCCAGCGGAATCAACCCGATCCAAGCGGCCAATTACCAGATTCAGATCGCCTTCGCGGGGTTCCAGCACAACCCGGCAGCCTTTCCAAGGTAAGGAGCAGCCTTGCCACTGCCGAGAAATTCATTGTCCCCCGGGCTGTATTCGATGATGTGCACGCGCATCTAGTCGAGGTAGGGCGGTCCGGATACGAGGGACTGGGCCTTTGGGTCGGTCGCATACGAGCGGGCACAGCCACAGTGGAACGAGCACTCATTCCCGAGCAGAGGCTCATTCGTGGCCCTGCTGGTGTCGGCGTGCTTGTCGACGGGGCTGAGTTGCACCGTATCAACGTTTGGCTCTTCGATAATGGTCTACGCATACTTGCGCAGATTCACAGCCACCCCACGGATGCATACCACTCGGACACCGACGACGATAATGCGTTAGCAACGACGGCCGGCTCACTTTCCCTGGTCGTTCCGGACTTCGCGAGAGGGCCGGCAGATTTGTCCCAGACTGTGGTCTATCGGCTTAACGGCGCCGGGAACTGGCTCCCCGTTCCTGCCGAGGATGTTAGTCGTCTCATTGAAATCGTGGATTGAGCTACCATGGCGCTCGCAACCTATTTCGGCCGTGCCGCAACCGCGGCCTCGCAAGTGCTACAGGGGTTCCAGACAAAGAATTTCGAGCAGCTACTCAACGGGCTGGTGATCGGAATTGCCTTTGACGAAACGGCCTGCTCCAGCGAGGGCAGGGCGTCGCTTGATCTTCTGGTCCGGCTGGTAGCCCGGCTTTACCCCAATATCTGCTTTCTGCCGGAGGGCGACGAGGCGACGAAGTTGGCGCGTAGCCTCAGCTCGTTGGCGCGCTCCATAAACGGACAGATCGATATAGTCCGGCCGCGCCTGGCGGCGCTCTCGCAGTGCCTCATTGTCGGCTCGACGGCTCCGGATGTAGCTTGCTCTCGGATGTTCTTGGGGTCTGACGGCTGGCTAGCGAAATTCTCCACCGTACAGCCGGTTGGCTCCGGCTGTAGTAGCAACAGTTTCGGCGCAGGTGCTGCGTCGTGTATCGCAGCATCAAATTTATTCCGCTTGATATTTAACGAGCAGATCAGCGGGGCGACGGTGGACAGCGCAGTCTCGTTCTCATTGTTTGACTACGCCCCCGGATCCGATGCTAACCCGCCGCTTGAGACGAACACGGTCCTCGAAACCATCTTCCTGCTGGGATTAGGAGCAATCGGCAATGGCGCTGTATGGGCCCTTGCGCGGGTATCCGGCCTCCAGGGGCAGTTGGGGCTTGTCGACGACGAGGAGGTCGACCAAAGCAATCTGCAGCGCTACGTGTTGGCATTGGAGAAGGACATCGGCGGCAGCAAGGTAAAGCTTGCCCGTCGTCACCTGACGTCTCAACGTGGGTTGTCGCTCCAGGATCACCCTTACAAATGGCAGTCCCTAGCGGGGTCACACTCGCTGCAGCACGTCGCGATCGCGCTGGATACGGCGGCTGACCGCATCGCGGTACAGGCTGCCCTGCCTCGATGGACCATCAACAGCTGGACGCAACGGGGGGATCTTGGCGTGTCGCATCATAACCTAGATGGCGAACTGGCCTGCCTCGCGTGCCTCTATTTACCTACTGGATCCGTTCCGGATGAAGACCAGGTCATTGCTCAGGCACTTAGCCTCGAGGACCGGAAAATGGACGTCGTGCGGCCCATGCTACACAGTGGCGCCCCCGTCAGCGTGGAATTGATGCGGGAGATCGCAAGCCGCCTGATGGTGCCTCTTGAGCCGCTACTGCCGTTTGTTGGCCAGCCGCTGCGAGGCCTCTATCAGGCTGCAATTTGTGGAGGGGTGGTTTTCGAGCTAACCGGGGGCGGTAAACCGGTACGTGTAGAGGTCCCGATGGCCTTCCAGTCGGCGATGGCAGGCATCATGCTCGCCGCAGAAATCGTCAAACGCGCCGCCCTCAGGGATGCTCCCAGCTGGACAACCGCGAAGCTTAACTTGCTCCGCAAAATGCCCTCTGACGTGATTACGGAGCGCAGAGCAAAGGATCGTCTGGAGCGCTGTATCTGCCAGGATGCGGATTATCTGGATGCATATCGGGCAAGATACAAATCAGTGTAGTCGCACCGACGGTGATGAATTTCTCGCCGCCGTCGCGACGCTAGCGGCTGCAGCCCTCCGAAGCGTGGCGAAAGCTGACAACAGCCATGGAGGCCGGCAGAGGGTTAGGTGGGCGCGAACGTGGCATACGAACTTGCCGCCCAATGTCTCCTATCAGGGGTAGAGCTGAGTTCAGAACGAACTAGCCTTAACGTTCCCTCAGTTAAGGCAAACCCTCCTATGCTCTTGTGCACCCGTAGTCATCGCAAGGCGTCGCAGCGAGCGAGGTTCTGAACGCTATCGTCTTAGGCGCACGTGGCAGCTTGCCAAGTAGGACAAGCGTCTCGATGCCTATTTGCTCGCTGACGGTTATGTTAACCCCCTGATACAGGCGCTTGATTTCGTCGACGTTGCGGCGATACGCGGAGTCCAAAACCGCATCAATGAACCCGCTAACCGGTACTACGAAATCTTTTGGCGGCGACCTCTTCGGTTCGGCAGACTTAGCCGTTGCGGCCTTTGTTGTCTTCGCCTTGGCGATTTTGCCCTTGCCACTTCCAGTTTTTGTTTGCGGCATGATAAATTTCCTCTCCGCGTCACCGATCGATTATCACCGTCGGTCTGTTGAATTCTGTTCGCAGAATAAAATTGCTAGCAGCACCAGCAGCAGCCTTTTCCGCCTTCGTTCCTTGAGAGACAACGAATTTCCCGGTATTCTCTGCCACATCAAGTGACGGCGGGTTTTCAATTGAGAAACCGAGCGTTATCTTATGCACATCTTCTCGGCTATTCTTGGACGCAACCGACGAGTCGGTTAGGTTTGGCTCAGCGACAATACCAGGCGTCAAGTTCCCGTATACTTTTGTAGTGAACTCCAAAGTTGAAGCAAGGGTCGGCGGTTTGGTCTTGTCGTTTGCCCCGAATGGGCTGAATAGCGACAGGTCGACAAACTCGTCCAGTGGCTTCTTTAGGCCTATTAGCCCTGCAATCGGATACAACGGATCCGGCCTCTCGTTGAAGAAATGGGGATTCTTTTTCCTCTTCTGCTCGGGATCGCAGTAAGCAAAATCCACTTGGCGCGTCAGATGGTCGAAAGTCTCTACTAGATAAAATGCCTGCTCATGGCGGCGCATCCGATCGACGCCAGCTCCGATGCCCAATTTGATCTTGTTGCCTGTTACGGCTCCCAACACGTCCATCGACAAGTCGACATCATTCGTCTCAGTGATATTGAGGTCAAAGTCGTAAGCAACAGCCGCGCCCATGACGTAGTTAAGGTAACTCCTCGTAGTGGGTAGAAGTTTCTTAAAGTCTACGTTCGCGAGCGATATCAGGTCGTCTTTCAAGAGCGGCGCCTGGCTTTGAGCGTACGCGTCATCCTTGAGGGAGTGCGATGCAAACCAAGCCGCGACTTTGTCTTCAATAGCATCGCGGAGCTCGCAGCGGGCCTTACGTTGGATATCCGTCGCAGTAAAACCCGTAACGTTCTCGATCACTGGTGTAGTGTGGCAGCCAGCAACCGCCACGCAGAGAAAAAATAGAGTTAGACGCCCCACAGCCATCCCCGTTCTGCCCAGCCCGAAGGATATTGGAAGCCACAATAAAGCTTTGTCAACTTGATCGGCGTGGTAAAGAGCAGTAATCCACAAACATTTTCCAAGGGCCGAGATAGCTCTACACCAAGTGCCCCCGCCGAGTATTGTATGGCCGCGCGACGTGATCGAACACATCCGTGCCGCCATCTCCGTCCCATAGACCTCGCGAACTGTCGTTCGGTCTTGAGTGATGAAAAGAGGCTTGGTTACGGCATTGTCGCTGATGTTGCACGCCGGCCCATCGAGTAGGTGATGCGGTGGTCGGTCATCAGTATTTGGATTTACGGTAGTCAGGTCTGCATTCAAGTTGGAACACGGCCGGATTCAAAGGCTGAATTAAGGCGCGAAGCCGCTGTTCGGAATGAGGAAGCAAGCCGGTTTCGGGATCGCACATCTCTATTGCGCCAACCAAGATGAGCCGAAAGCGACGCATGCTGTGCCGCTCGCCACGGTGCTGCTTGGGCGTGTGCTCGCGAGCGGCTGCGCGCAGGCGATTGATGGCCGACACGCTAAACAGCGCTAGCCGTCTTCTACCGGTTTTACTAGTTCGATGTGGCTTACACCCAACGCCTGGGAGAGCTCGAAAAGGGTGATGACAGTAGGATTGCGTCGACCACGTTCCAGACTGCTTAGGTATTGCTGGCTGTAGCCCGACCGGGCTTCCACCTGCTCCTGCGTCAGGCCTTTCTCCCTCCGAAGTCGGGCAAAGTTCCTTCCGACCAGTTGACGCATATCCATGCGCCACATTCGCCGTTTACACACTTTAAGTTTATCAACTATAGTATGTATTTTCGGAACAGTCGAATGTGCCGGAATTGGTTAGGAGGTGTTCGATGCTGCCAAGGACCACACCCACGTTCTCTGAGCCCATCACCCGGGCGGCTGCCACTCAGAATACAAATGATCCCGCTTTGAGCCTGTGGACCGACTGGCACCGCGCTCGGCACGTGTCGCTGGTCCTGTGTCGGGTGCAGCAGCGATTGGAGACGCGGATGATGGTCAATCCCGGAATTCCGGTATTGACCGATGGAGATCAGCAAACGCGTGGAACTTCGGCGGCCGCGTCGGAGGAGGGATCGGAATATGCGGTGGTTCGCGAGGCCGAGGTGTTTGCGATGACCGAGGCACTCCGATTTCAGGATGCGATTCCCAGTGTCGCGGCCCAGTCTCTCGTGGGTATCGTGGCAAAACTGGAAATGATTGTTGGCGCCGACCGGGACATTGGCGACCCGACGGATTTTCCATGGCCGCACATCGCGTCCGTTCTGCGCGACCTGAAGGCGATTGCTGGCGATCTACCGGCCCACGGGTTAAACCGGGCTGCTACCCGCGCGGATGTGGCGCGGCATCGGGAAGAAGCAACCAAGCTCGTCGCGGCCTTGGAGGCGCACGGGTGAACGGCTCAACTACCCATATCGGGCAGCGATCAACGCCCACACGGAAAACAGCGATCCGATCGTGGAATGCGTTTAAGACTAATGCTTCGCCTTCAACGCGTCTAGCAGATCTCCCCACTCCTGCATTAGTGTGACCCGCTGCTCCCAATAGGTCGCTCGGTTGTAGGTCCGCCGGATGGCGTTCTTGTCCTGGTGCGCCAGGACAGCTTCAATCACGTCTGGATCGTAGTCGCGGGCGTTGAGGATGGTGCTGGCGGTCACCCGGAAACCATGTGCGGTCACTTCGTCCTTTCCGTAGCCCATACGTCGTAGCGCAGCATTCATGGCGTTCTCGGAAAGCGGCCGTTTTGTGGAGCGGATCGAAGGAAAGAGCAGGCCGCCGTCCTCTGAGAGCTGCCAGACCTCTTCCAAGACCGAAAGCGCCTGTTTGGACAGTGGCACGTCGTGTGGAGCACGCATCTTCATGCGCTCGGCCGGAATATGCCAGACGGCCTTCTTTCGGTCGAACTCGTCGCGCGTAGCGCCCCGTACTTCGCCGGGACGGACACAGGTGAGGGCAAGAAACTGGAGGGCGGCTTTGATGGTTGGCCAGCCGTCGTATTCGTCGACCGTCATCAGGAGCTTGCCGAACTTCTTTTCATCGGTGATAGCGGCACGACCGTTGACTTTCGGCGGCTGGAGAGCGCCCCGGAGGTGTAGGGTTGGGTCAGACTCTGCCCGTAACGTGACAATGGCCAAGCGGAAGACGCTGCCTATCACGCCGCGTAAACGCCGCGCTGTCTCTCTTCGACCACTCTTTTCGATCTTCTGGAGGAGTAGGAAAATTTCGGCTGGAGTGATCTCGTTAATGGGGCGCTTGGCGAGTGGGCCGGCCAGATCTTCCAGGAGCCATTTGGTTTTGGTGATGGTAGCCGCCGCAGCGTCCCGTTCCTCCATCCGCGTGACATATTCCTCGGCGACCAAGGCGAAGGTGGTGCGTGCTTCCGTGATGGCGGCAGCCTTCTCCTCTTTGCGTTTGGTGGACGGGTTGATGCCGGCGCTCAACAGCCTCTTGGCGTCGTCGCGCCGTCCTCTCGCATCGAGAAGTGACACCAGCGGGTATTTTCCAAAGGAGAGGATATTTTCCTTCTCCAGGTAGCGGTACCGCAGTTGCCAGAGTTTGGACCCGTTGTTCCGGACGAGGAGATAGAGCCCGTCGCCATCGGCAAGACGATACGGCTTGTCTTTGGGCTTAGCGTTCTTGCAGGCGAAGTCGGAGAGAGACATGGGTAACGGACCTATCGGTTTGTGGGTAACGCCTAAATCGTTACCCACAAACCGATGCGTTGCAACGGTACGCGGTGGGTCACCATAAACCGCCAAACTAGGCTAAGTTATTGATTTGTATTGGTCGGTGAGACGTCGTGAGAAGCGATGGGAAAGTGAAATGGTGCCCAGAGGCGGATTCGAACCACCGACACGCGGATTTTCAGTCCGCTGCTCTACCAACTGAGCTATCTGGGCCTGTGCCGGCTAACGGAATGCGCCTGCCGGGTTTCGCGAAGGCGCCGGCGGCACCCCTTGAAAGCGCGTGGGTTATAGCACGGGAATCCTGCCTGTCCAGCGCCTAGGTGTTGATTTCGTCAGGAAAGAAAAAACGCCGGGAAACAGCCCGTCGCCGGCTGCGCTCACGGCTCGTCCTTGGGCGTCGGGCCCGGCTTCGGGCTGTCCTCTTCTTCCTCTTCGCCGTCGCGGACGGGGATGACATAGGCGCCCTTCAGCCAGCGATTGAGGTCGATGTCCTTGCAGCGCGCCGAGCAGAACGGGTAGTGCTCGCGCGCCGAGGGTTTGCCGCATTCGGGGCAGGGCCGCTTCGGCCTCAGCGGCGTGACCTTGTCGTCCAGACTCATGAGCGCGAAGCATGCCAGTTCTGGTGCGCCTTGAAGCCTTCGCCCGCAAGCAGCGCCACGCTCTCGTAGAGCGGCAGGCCGACCACATTGGTGTAGGAGCCGACCAGCTTGACGACGAACGAGCCGGCCAGGCCCTGCACGGCATAGCCGCCGGCCTTGCCGCGCCATTCGCCCGAGGCGACATAGGCGTCGACCTCCTCGCGCGGCAGCCGCTTGAAGCGCACCCTTGTCTCCACCAGCCGCTGGCGCAGCTTGCCGCCGGGCGTGATCAGGCAGATGCCGGAATAGACCCGGTGCGAGCGGCCGGAAAGCAGGCCGAGGCAGTTGATGGCGTCGTCGATCGTCTCGGCCTTGGGCAGGATGCGCCGCCCGACCGCCACCACCGTGTCGGCGGCGAGGATGAAGGCGGGTGCATAGTCCTCCTCGCTCTTCAGCGAGGCCAGCGCCTTCTCGGCCTTGTCCTTGCAAAGGCGCTTGGCCAGCGAGCGCGGATGCTCGGCGCGCAGCGGCGTCTCGTCGACATCGGCGGGCAGCACCCGGTCCGGCTCGATGCCGGCCTGCTGCAGCAATTCGATGCGGCGCGGCGAACCCGAGGCAAGCACGAGCTTCTGCAGGATGCTCATGTGAGCATGATGCCGAAAAGTGTGAAGCGGTTTTCGGGCGACATCATGCTCCACTCTTTGATTTGGAGCCGGATGATTTCAGGTCGAACAGACCTGAAATCATCCGGCTCTAGCTTCGCGCGGACTGTTACTTGAAACGGTAGGTGATGCGGCCCTTGGTCAGGTCGTAAGGCGTCATCTCGACCAGGACCTTGTCGCCGGTCAGCACGCGGATGCGGTTCTTGCGCATGCGGCCGGCCGTGTGGGCGATGATTTCGTGTTCGTTTTCGAGCTTCACGCGGAACATCGCATTGGGCAGCAGTTCGGTGACCACACCTGGAAACTCGAGGACTTCTTCCTTCGGCATTCGATACCTTTGCTTGGATGGGCGTTCCGGCGCCTAGAGCACGATGCCGAAAAGTGTGAAGCGGTTTTCGGACGACATCATGCTCTACTCTTGATCTGGAGTCGGGTGATTTCAGGTCGAACAGACCTGAAATCACCCGACTCCAACCGGAATTTGCGCGGAACCTATATGATAATCATCCGCTTGTGAACAAGCTTAATCCGGGGCGCTTTCAGCCCCCGGTGCCGCAAAACGTCGACTTATGCGGGTTTTCAGTCGCTCGCGCACGTCGCGATAGGCGGCCATGATGTGCTCGCGCGTGCCGCCGGTGTCGGTCGGGTCGGGCATCGGCCAGTACTCGACCTCGACGGCGAGCGATCGGGTGAGCTCGAGGGCCGCATGATGCGCTTCCGGCGCCAGCGTGACGATCAGGTCGAAATAGTCGTCTTCCAGCTCCTCCAGCGTCCTGGGCTGGCGCTCGCCGAGCGAGAGGCCTTCTTCGGCGAGCACCGCATCGACGAATGGATCGCGCTCGCCGGCGCGCACGCCGGCGGAAGCGACGAAGGTGGTGGCGGGAAGCATGCGGCGCGTCAACTGCTCCGCGATCGGCGAGCGCACGGCGTTCATGCCGCACAGGAACAGGATCGAATGCGGCAGGGCGGCCACTAGAGCGTGGTCCCAAAAAGTGGGAACCGGTTTTTGGAAAAGATCATGCTCCAACCAGAGAGCATGATCCCGAACCGGAGGTCAGCGCACGCAAAAAGTGGGAACCGGTTTTTGGAGAAGATCATGCTCCAACAAAAGAGCATGATCCCGAAAAGTGGGAACCGGTTTTCGGAAAAGATCATGCTCCAACAAAAGAGCATGATCCCGAAAAGTGGGAACCGGTTTTCGGAAAAGATCATGCTCCAACAAAGAGTTAGATCAGGACGGTGTTTCAACGAAACGTCATCCTGATCTAGCCTCGCCAGTGCAGCACGCAGACCAGCGTGAACAGCCGGCGCGCCGTGTCGAAGTCGATCTCGATCTTGCCGGCGAGCCGGTCCATCAGCGTCTGCGAGCCCTCATTGTGCAGGCCACGCCGGCCCATGTCGATCGCCTCGATATGGCTCGGCGTCGAGGAGCGGATGGCCTCGTAATAGCTTTCGCAGATCAGGTAGTAGTCCTTGACGATGCGCCTCAGCGGCGTCAGCGACAGGATGTGGGTGACCACCTCGGCGCCGTTTTCACGGCTGACGGCGAAGACCAGACGTGACTCGGCCAGCGAAAGCTTCAGCCTGTATGGACCGGCGCCGTCATCATTGATCGGCCGAAACCTGTTCTCCTCGATGAGGTCGAAGATCGCCACGGCCCGCTCGTGCTCGACGTCGGGCGTCGAACGTCCGATCGATTCGTCGAGCTCGACGTCGATCAGCCTGTCGCGGATTTGGTCGTGGCCGGACATCGCTACATGTTCAACCTGATCGCGACGGAGCGGGCATGGGCATCGAGGCCTTCCGCCTTGGCAAGCGCGATCGCGGCGGGCGCCAGCGCCTTGAGCTGATCGGGCCCGAGTTTCAGGATCGAGGTGCGCTTGACGAAATCGAGCACGGACAGACCTGACGAGAAACGCGCCGAGCGTGCCGTCGGCAAAACGTGATTGGAGCCGCCGACATAGTCGCCGATGACCTCCGGCGTATGGCGGCCGATGAACACGGCGCCCGCGTTGCGCATCCTGGAAAAGAAGCCCTCGGCATGGTCGAAAGCGAGCTCGACATGCTCGGCCGCGATCCTGTCGACCAGCGGCAGCGAGGCCTCCAGCGTCGGCACCAGGATCACCGCTCCGAAGTCGCGCCAGCTCGCGGCCGCTGTCTCGGCGCGCGGCAGCACTTTGAGCTGGCGCTCGACCGCCTGCTCCACCGCCTTGCCGAATTCGGCGTTGTCGGTGATCAGGATCGACTGCGCCGATATGTCGTGCTCGGCCTGCGCCAGAAGGTCGGCCGCGATCCAGTCCGGATCGTTGTCGGTGTCGGCCACCACCAGCACTTCCGACGGCCCGGCGATCATGTCGATGCCGACGGTGCCGAACACCTGGCGCTTGGCTGCCGCGACATAGGCATTGCCCGGACCGACGATCTTGGCCACCGGCCTGATCGTTTCGGTGCCGTAGGCAAGGGCCGCAACGGCCTGCGCGCCGCCGACGCGGTAGATCTCGGAAACGCCGGCAAGGTCGGCGGCCACCAGCACCAGCGGATTGATGACGCCGCCCGAGGCCGGCACGGCGATGACGATGCGCTCGACGCCGGCGACCTTGGCCGGCACCGCGTTCATCAGCACCGAGCTCGGATAGCTCGCCGTGCCGCCCGGCACGTAAAGGCCGACAGCTTCGATAGCCGTCCAGCGCGAGCCGAGCTCGACGCCGGCGGCATCCGTATAGCGGTCGTCCTTGGGCTTCTGCCGCTCGTGATGCGAACGGATACGCTCACGCGCGAATTTGAGCGCCTCGACGGTTGCCGGATCGGCCGCCTCATAGGCCTTGGCGATGTCGTCCTTCGAGACGGCGATGCCGAGCGCGTTGAGATCGGCTTTGTCGAACTTCAGCGTGTAGTCGATCAACGCCTTGTCGCCTTCGGCGCGCACGCGCTCGATGATGCCGCGCACCACGGCCTCAACGTCGGCGGACACCTCGCGCTTGGTGGTGAGGAAGGCCGAAAAGCGTTGCTCGAAATCGGCGTCCTGGTGTCGGAGCGTAATCGCCATTGCGCTTTAGCCTCTGTGCACGGGTCGCGCGGTGGCTTCCCAGGAGCCGCCGACATCGGCAAGCCGTGCCTCGACGCATTCGACGTCGAGCATGATGGTGCCGCCGCCCGAAAACACCAGTTCGACGATGCCGGCCGGCTTGCTGATGGCGATGAAGCTGATCGCCAGCAGCGACAGCACCCCGGCCGGCTTGTCGCGCGCAATGCCGCTGGTCTTGGCGCCGAGTACGCGATCGAAATGCAGAACGCTCTGGCGCCGTTCATTGTGCTGGCGGAACAGGCCGGATTTCGCTTCCCAGACGAAGCGGTTCATGGTCAGCACGAAGCGCTTGGCCGCCGGCAGATATTCAAGATCGGAGACCTTTATCACGGCGTCCTGGACATGCGCCGAGACGATGCTCAGATCCTGTTCGTCGAGCGCGATGAGCTTGAGAGCTGCCATGCCGAATGCGCACCTGAAGGTTGATAATTCAGCCCTCTGTTATGCGGTCTTTCCCGCCGGTGCAACTCGCCCGAGGCAGATGCGGGTAAGCGTCAGCCCGAAATCCGCTCGATCACCGCGCCGCACCCGGAAAGCTTCTCTTCCAGCCGCTCGAAGCCGCGGTCGAGGTGGTAGACGCGATTGACCGTGGTCTCGCCCTCGGCGGCAAGGCCGGCGATCACCAGCGACACCGAGGCGCGCAGGTCGGTCGCCATCACGGGCGCGCCCTTGAGCTTGGCGACGCCGTCGACAATCGCCGTCTGGCCGGAAAGCGTGATGTGGGCGCCCAACCGGGCGAGCTCCTGCACATGCATGAAGCGATTCTCGAAGATCGTCTCGGTGATACGCGACTTGCCCTTGGCCATCGTCATCAGGCCCATGAACTGCGCCTGCAGGTCGGTCGGGAAGGCGGGGAAGGGGGCGGTCGTGACGTCGACCGGCGCAATGCCGGCGCCGTTGCGCTTGACGCGGATTCCCTCATTGGTCGGCGTGATCTCCGCGCCGGTCTCGACAAGAACGTCGAGCGCGGTCTGCAACAGATCGGGTCGGGCGCCGTGGAGCATCACGTCACCGCCGGTCATGGCGACGGCCATGGCGTAGGTGCCGGTCTCGATGCGGTCGGGGATGACGCGCACGCGGGCGCCCGACAGCGCCTCGACGCCGTGGATGGTGATGGTCGAGGTGCCGGCGCCGTGGATCTTGGCGCCCATGGCGATCAGGCATTCGGCGAGATTGACGATTTCCGGCTCGCAGGCGGCGTTCTCCAGCACTGTCTCGCCCTTGGCGAGCGAGGCCGCCATCATCAGCACGTGGGTGGCGCCGACCGAGACCTTGGGAAACACGTAGCGATTGCCGATCAGGCGGCCGTTCTTGGTCTTGGCCATGACATAGCCATTGTCGACGTCGAGCTCCGCGCCGAGAACCTGCAGGCCCTCGAGGAACAGGTCGACCGGGCGCGTGCCGATGGCGCAGCCGCCGGGCAGCGACACCTTGGCCTCGCCCATGCGGGCAAGCAACGGTCCGATCACCCAGAAGGAAGCGCGCATCTTCGAAACAAGCTCATAAGGCGCGGTGGTGTCGACGATGTTGCGGGCCGAAAAATTGATCGTGCGCGAATAGCCTTCCTGCTGCTTTTCGCGCCGGCCGTTGACCGAGTAGTCGACGCCGTGATTGCCGAGGATGCGGATCAACTGCTCGACATCGGCCAGATGCGGCACGTTTTCGAGCGTCAGCGTATCGTCGGTGAGCAGCGAGGCGATCATCAGCGGCAATGCCGCATTCTTGGCGCCCGAGATCGGAATGGTACCGGCAAGCTCCTTGCCGCCGACAATTCTGATGCGATCCATGAGAAAACGTCCCCTCGGCCAGAACAGGCCGGTTTCAATCGGTTGATGCGCCCGGCTTAGACCATTGGCCGGCTTGGTTCAAGAAATAGGATTTTCTTGAAACCGGACCAACTGTGACCGGCCAGTATGGCTGATTTGGTCAGTCCTTGTGCATTTTTCCAGCAGCCGGCAATCCTTCGGACCTTAGATCCGCGTCGCGGGCGCGCTGCTTGTCAGCGTCGCGGGCGCGCCGTGACCGCGTCTGGGCCTTGCGCTTCTGCAGATTGGCGCGCAGCGCCTCGGCCAGCCGGTCCTTGCGCTCGCCATCGCCTTTTTTCGGTGGATTTGCCTTGTCGTTCATCGTCCGATCCCTGGCCGGCGGTCAGCCGGCCGCGATTCCGCAATGGCTAGCATTTTAACGCGCCGATGTCATGGAAGCGGGCCGAGAGCCGGTTTCACGCTATGGATCAGCCGCGCATGCCGCCCCAAACCCGCATAATTGCCGGCAAGAATTAGATGCGACGCTTTGGGTTTTTCTTGGCCTTGCGCTTGCCGGTTCGATATGGCAGAAGCGCCGCCATCGCAGGCTGCGGTAGCTCAGTGGTAGAGCACTCCCTTGGTAAGGGAGAGGTCGAGAGTTCAATCCTCTCTCGCAGCACCAGCTTTCCAGAACATCGAAGTGAGCCTGTCGGGCGATCGCGCCGGCTCAGTTGGTGACGTGCGACAGCCGCAGGCCGGCTTCGTCCGAGGCCTCGGCCATGCCTTCCTCCGCGAAGCGGAACATGTCCTCGAAATCCAGCTCACGCTCGAAAATGACGCCGCCGACACTGATCGCAAGCACGTCCTTGTCGCCTTTCGGCGCGAAATAGATCTCGCCGACCGTGCCGCGAATGCGCTCGCCCACGTCCTTGGCGTCCTCTTCGCTCGCGCCCGGCAGGAAGACGCCGAACATCGAGGTTCCGATCCGGCCGATCAGATCGTCCTTGCGCACCGCGGACCGGATGGCCGACGCGATCAGCCGCAAGGCCTCGTCGCCCCATTCGAGGCCGAAACGCAGGTTGATCGACGTCAGATGTTGCGGATGGATCACCAGAAAGGCCCCCGAGCGCGGGCCGACCGGTCTCGCCGCCCTCCTGTCGACCATCGAGGTGAACACCTTGCCGTTCAGGCAGCCGGTCAGTTGGTCATAGGTGCCGAACCTGGTGAGTTCCTGCCGGTAGCGGCGCATCTCGATCTGTTGCCAGCCGGTGAGGGCAAACAACGGCAGACCGATGACGATCGGCACGACGATTGCCGTAACGGCCCCGCGGCCGAATGGTGTGAGGCTGTCGCTGAAAAGCAGCAGGTAGTTCAACCCGAGCGAAAGCGCGACGCAGGCGGCGGTGCCAAGCACGGCCAGCAAGATGAGGTGCTTCCACGTTTGAACCGGCGCGGTCGGTGTTTTCGTGGTCAAGGGCCAATCTCCTGTTCGACGCATCGTTTACAGGAGGCCGGTTACGATTTCGGTGTCAGGAAAGCGTACAATTTGATGCAAGTCGGCATCTTCTCCATGGCAAGCGCTGAATCCGGCGCGCCAGCGGCCGCGGCCCGCGGCTGATGACCGGCCCGGTCGTCGGCCCAGGTTTTAGAATTGCTGAACCGCTCTGACCATTCTGCTTTCACGCAAGTCCGCGAGGAGAACTGGCCACTGACTTTCCCGCTGTCGCGTTATTGCGGTGGGCCGAAAATGCCCATCCGGGCGTTTCTCGCCACCACCTCCGCCTTGCCGTAAATGCCGGTCGGAGCGGCCATCGCCCAGCCGTTTGAAACCAGCCAGGCGCCGACATCCTGCTTGCCCAGCGCGCAGGGCGCCGCGATGGCGAAACGGTCGGCGTCCGGCGGCAGCAGGCATTTCAGCGCCCGGCCGCGCAGCCAGGCGTTGAAGACGGCCCGCGCCCGCTGGCCGCAGGGCCAGGCGGTGTCGTCGAACGTGCAGGTCCTGTCCGGATCTATGTCGACCGTCCCGCTGATGGCAACCGTGCGTCCCATGGCTTCGAAGACCGCCGCGGAGGTCGCGACCGGACCGAAAAGCAGGGTCTCGCGCCAATCCTGCGGCATCGGCGTCTTCGGTCGCGGCGCAAGCCCGAGTTCGCCAAGCGGAGGACGCGGTTCGATGCGCTCGATCCGGGATGGGTCGAGCGGCGGCGGCGCAATGAGATCCTCGGCGATCTTGCGCGCCGGCTGGCCCGGCCGCGCGTCATGGATCGGGGCATGGGAGGCCGCCTTCAGGTCACCGGCGCCCTGAGCCGATGCGATCGAAGCGGGCGGCAGCCGGCGCCCGCCCTCGGCGATCAGCGCCATGCCTGCGAGCAGCCCGAGACCGCCGAGCGCGGACGCCAGCAACGGGCGGCCGGGCGGATTCGCCTGGCTCACGCGCGGAACGCCGCGAGGTCGCGGCGGCTGTCGATGATGCCGCCCGAGCCCAACCCGTTAGCTCCTGTCGACACGGCGTCACCCCCGTTGAACCGGATCATACATTAGACATGAGCGACAATCCTTGAAAAGCAAGGCGTTGCGTTAAGTGTCGCGCAACCAATGCGGCCTAGAATCGGTGATCGGATGTCGAGGGGATGACACGATGCGCAAGCCGATACTGCTTTTTGCCTTTCCGGCCCTGGTGCTGCTTCTGCTGGCGGCGGAGCGAGCGGCAGCAATGCTTCTCGGCTTCTATCCCGCCAGCCCCGCTGTGTGGCATGCCTGGCTGGAGCTGCGCCCGTTCTCGACCATGTTCTGGCAGCAGGCGCATGTCTATCTCGGCGGGTCGTTGGCGCTGGATGCTGCCATTATCGTCTTCGCGGCAGGCGCCTGCTGGATGATTTGCCAGGCAAAAAGGTCCGCCGGCTTCTTTCTGGCCAATCATGCCGCGCTGCTCTTTGCGGGCAAGATGATGGCGCTTAGCAGCCATGCCGAGACGGCAAGCACGATCGCCGCCTTCACCGTGCCGAACGGCTGGCGCTTTTCGCTTATGCTCGACTTCAGCTTGAAGAATAGCCTGGTGCTGTGCCTCGGTCTCGCGGCCTGCGCCTATTGCCACGTCGCTTTCCTGCGCGAGGCGAGACAGCGCGCCGAAGCCCGCGCAGTCCGCATGCTGGCCCTGCAGCGCGATCTGTAATCCAAAGCAGCAACGACAGCCCCGCGCGTTCAGTTGATCTTCTTGTAATAGACCTTGCCGTCGGGCTGCTGGATGCGCTGGTAGGCCGGGTTGGGCCCCGGAGGCGCGACCTTCCGCTTGAACGAGAGCCGCGCGTCGGCGGCATCGCCGCCGCTTTCGTCGGCCGCGGAAGCATCCGCCACCGTGGTGTTGTCAAGTAGGGCTGGCTCCGGCGCGCCAGGTGCTGGCTCTCTGGCGGCGACGGGCTGGCCTTGCTCCAGCTTGGCGATATTGCCGTTGATCTGGCCGAAATTCGCCTGCAACTGACGGTCCAGCGTCTCGAACCGGCTCTGGAAACCGTTGTTGACGGTGTCGATGCGGGCGCTGATCCGCTGCTCGAACTGGCCGAGCTGTTCCAGCCGCGCCTCCATCGTCTTGAGGTCGTTGACGCCGCGACAGAGATAAACGGCGGCTGTCACGTTGACGAAGGTGACGAGCGCGGCGCCCACCGCGAGGACACCGATCAGTCTGGCCCGGCTGGGCTTTCCCGGAGCCGCTTCCCGGTGACCGAGTTCGATTGCCGGAGCGTCCGGCTCGCTGATCATCGTCATTCAACCACCACCTTTGCGCCCACCGCGACGCGCTTGAAGAGATCAATCACATCGGTGTTCGTCAGCCGGAAGCATCCGGACGTGCCGTCGAAACCGACGCCCTTGGGATCGTTGGTGCCATGGATGCGATAGAGCGTGTCGCGTCCGTCGCGCGACAGATAAAGCGCCCGGGCGCCGAGCGGATTGTAGGGACCGGCCGGCACCATCGCCGGCAGTTCCGGCTGGCGCGCGCGCATTTCCTTGGGCGGACGCCATTGCGGCCATTCGGTCTTGGAGGCTACCTTGACCGTTCCGGTCCAGCCGAAGCCGTCGCGGCCGACGCTGATCTGGTAGCGCAGCGCCTGGCCCTGGCCCGTCACCAGGTAGAGCGCCTTCTCGTTTTTGCGGATGACGATCGTGCCCGGCTGCTCGCCGGTCTCAAAGGCGACCGCCTTGCGCAGGCTGGGGCCCATGGCCGGCAGCGGCGGCGATCCGGCCTCCGCCAAACCGCAAGCCGACATCGACGCGATGCCGATCAGGCAGGCAGCCGCGAGGCGCGCCGTCATCCGCCGCGTCGAGCTAGCGCTGGGCATTGTCCAGCCGTTCCTTGAACATGCGTTTCAAATCCTTGTTGAAGCGCGCGCGCCCGTCCACCTCGGAAGGCAGGATGGCGCGGTTCAGCGCGTCGGCCAGAAGCGCGTTGTCCAGCGCCAGCGACTTGATGTGCGGCGCCTTGAAGATCTTCTCCAGCTCGCTGCGCGAGAAGTGGTTGCCGAACCATTTGCGCTTGTGCTTGTTGGCGACCAGCGTGATGTTGACCTTGTTGCCGCGCAATTCGCGGATCTTCTTGTAGAGCCGCTTGCCTTGCCGCAGCGAAGCGACGTTGAGCTCGAAGACGATGAAGATCTCGTCGCTCGTGCGCAGCACCGAATCATGCCAGGGCGTCTCGATATTGGGCAGGTCGATGACGATGTCGTCGAAGCGGTAGGCGACGAGATCGAGCAGCCTGAAGACGAAGTCGGAACCGTGCGGCTCGAACGGCAGCTGCGGCCGCTCGAAAGAGTAGAGCGTGAGGCCGGATGGCCGCGGCAATTTGATGACGTCCATGAGCTCGACGTCCAGCCGGTCCGGCTGGCCGATGATGCCGGAGAGATCGAACTGGTTGAACTGGTTGAGGTAGGCGCCGCAATTGGCGCTCTGGAAGTCGAGGTCGACGAGGCAGGTCGAAGCCGCGCGCTCGGCCGATTTCGAGGCAAGGTGCTCGGCCGCCGAGATCGCCAGCGTGGTGGCGCCGGCGCCGCCGCTGGCGGCGATGAAGGTGACGATGCGGCTCTTGGTGCCCTGGCTGCCGGTGTCGTGGAAGGTGACGGCGTTGAGCAGCTCCTTGGCGTCGAGCGGCTTGTGCAGCCAGTCCGACGCGTTCATGCGCACCAGGACGCGCGTCTGCTCGGAGGTGAGCTCGTCCGAGATCGCGATCAGCGGCACCGAGGCCCAGGCCGCGCGCGCCTCGACGATCGCCGGATTACCGAGCAGCTCGCCATTGGCGAGATCGAGGATGATAATGCCGGGCCGGCTGTCGACAGGCGGCCCTTTGAGGAACTCCGCCGCGTCCGAGACCTTGACGTCATA
The DNA here is from genome assembly GCF_006440675.2 of Mesorhizobium sp. B2-8-5. Lineage (NCBI taxonomy): Bacteria > Pseudomonadati > Pseudomonadota > Alphaproteobacteria > Hyphomicrobiales > Phyllobacteriaceae > Mesorhizobium > Mesorhizobium sp. B2-8-5. Next base: position 6,175,267 of record NZ_CP083951.1, on the reverse strand, counting down.
GATCGCCAGCGCGTCAAGCCGCGTCGTCACCTCGCGGGTGAAATTCGGATCCGAAGAAAACAGCGCGACCTGCTTTCGCTTGGTGGGCAGGACTCTGGTGTCGATGGCGTTCATGGCCAAGTACTCTTCATGTCTTCCCCCGTGACAGTGCTCAGCATGGAGGGCATGGTGATGTCGTTGAATCCGAGCAGCCCGCCCAGGAAGAAGAACTGGAAGGGATGATTGACGATGCTGACTGTGACGGTCGGCACGGGTCCACCGGGGCGAGTCCAGTAGCCGAGGCCGGATGCGACATATTCGATCCTGACCTCGGATTTTTCCAGGGTAGGAAGGAAATCGTGCATGCCGGCACGGTTGCTGCTGCCGTCATAAACGAAGTCAAAGGACGCCTGGTCCGCGCATGTGTCACCCGATTTACAGCTGGTACCCGTGCACGATGCCGCTCCTGCGGAATCTGCGGTGCAAACGTAGTCGTAAGTGCCTGGCGGCACCGCCGCGCCAACGAGAGTTAAATCCGCCTGGGTCCCAGTCTCGGATGACAAGGCGGTGGCGATCGGCGTGGAAATTTGCGCCAGTCTGGCACCGGCTTGCACCGCCTTGTTGGCCCCGTTCCACTGGTAGAAGGCATAGCCGAAGTCGACAAAACCGAGCAGGAGGGTGAGCAGCAGCGGCATTGCAATGGCCATTTCGACCATTGTCGCTCCAGACTGACTGGTCCAGAATCTTTTGCGCGTCACCATCCGACGACACGCTCCTGATGGGACACCGAGAGGGTGAGAGCACCAAAACCAAGGTAGGACCAAAAGCCCAAATCCGGGTACGTATATGATGTGGAAACGTTCACCACGTATACGTTGTTGGTACTGCTTAGGTAGAGCTCGTTCGGCGGAGTAGCGCTATCGACTGCCGGAGTGGACGTCGTGTCGATCTCAACTTGACCCGTGGTCCATCCCGCAACTCTTGCGGTTCCCCCCGTCCAAGCGCCATTGACCGCGATGTTTTTCGCTACATCGCCGCAAGCAGCCCACTTTATCCTAACAGGATCGTTAGGGTCGTCAGGATCCCCCGGATCGTTGCTGCAACGCGCCATATAGCGCGCGGCGTCCTCAACGCCGGCTTCAAGAAGCAGGCGCGTGTTCAGGATGTTGGAGAACTCGAACACGCCGGCCGATAGCAGGACAACGAAGGGCGTAACGATTGCCATCTCGACCAGCGCCGTGCCGTTCTCGTCGTCGCGGAATGGTGCAATGATTTGGCGAAGCTTGGTCATCGGGCTCACCGGTAAAGCTGCGCCTCGTTGCGGAAAGCCTTGTCGAGCGTGCCGTCGCCAAGCGGGCCATCGACATCGACGATCTCGAGGCTGATGGGCTTTTCGTTAGCCGTGTCGTCGTCGTCGTTCTTGGTATTATCAACTTTCTGGATCGGAGCGTTCAGGAAAACGCTGGCATACCCGTCAGGTTTTATCTTGGTGTGACCATTGATGACCTTGTCCCCGTCAGCAAGGCAGTCGACAATGGCCAGGTTAAGCAGCCTGCGATCGGGATCAGCAGTCGGCCTCGGATTTTTGTTCTTGTTAAAACATTGCGGAACCCCGGTTTCGTTGCCCTTTGACTTATCTGGAACCAAGCCATTCTCGATTTCGTATTTGTAGACGTCATACCTAGACGCAGGAGCACCCATGTTCCCGGTCGGGTTGCTCTTGCTCGGGATCGACGGATAAGTCGCCTTGTGGTTGACACTCCAGTACGTGCTCCTGTCCCAGGTGGAGTCAGTCATTCCCTTATTGTAGTTGTTGCCAGGCGGCAGCGGCATGGATTTCGTCGGATCGTCAGGCGTGTATTTGTTGCAGTTTCCGCCCTTGTCCCCTTTGCGGACGTTGCTTGCCGGTCGATAGGCCCATTCGCTATCATGCTGCTTTATCTTGCCGCTGTAGATGTCGAAGCGGACATTGAGGCCCGTGTTGACCTGGCCCAATGTAACGCCTGTTTTCGTGGTGAGGGCATTGCGATTGTAGCAGGTGCCGGCGGTTCCCATCGCGATGGCATCGCGCAGCGACTGCAGGTCGTTGTCGAGCAAGCCGAAATTGCCTGGGCCAGGCCTGCTGTTGTTGTCCGTCTTCAGGACGCGGAATTCGCGGCTGTAGGTATCCCCCGATGCGAAGGCTTGCTGAATAGTCTTGCTTGTTAACGGCGTATCGGTCTCGAACGGGTTGCACATGAAGATCGGCACGGTTTCGCAGATGGTTTGGGTGAAGCCAGCCACCGCCTGTGGCTGTATATCCATCGTGTCGTTGCCGCCAAGGAAGCTCGCTGGAAAGATCGTCGCGAACGCGCCCGCGCCGTCTGCTACACCTGACGGGTTCACCGTCACTTCCGCGAATGCCACGGCCTTGGGGTCAGTGCTTGCCCAGTTCACGCCGTTGGCGTCGACGCCGTCAGCACCCAACGCGATGTTGTCGCTGGCTGGTATGCCGGTCAGGTAGGTCACCGTCACATCAGCCAAGGCGAGTGTGTGGTCGCCTGCGGTGGAAAATTTCGTTTGGTTGGTGAGGAGATTTGTCACCGCCTGGTTGGCTCTGGTGATGCTATCCGATCTGCCGTCCAGTTCCGCCGCAGCCGCCAGAGCCATAGCATCGGCACCTTTCTGCAGATCGTTATGCAGGCTGTTGGCGCGACTCATGTCGATGGCGAGCAACGCGAAGCCGACGAGCACCGGCAGCATTATGGCGACGAGGATCATCGCTATGCCGCGTTGATCGTTCCAGAATTCACGAATGGTCCTCAACATGATCTTACTCTCTGTTCCATTCGTGCCGGGCGTCCTCGCGCGCCCGACGCGCAGCATCCTTCTTCTCAGTTCGCTCCGGTCGTAACCGATGGGCCGGCATTGGCCGTCGTGCTCGCCGCCGACGCCGACGCCGGATATTTGTATTTCTGCACGACGGCGACAGACCGCGCGCCGTCGCCCTCGATCTTCGTGTTGTTCGCAGCCGGGTTGTACGGATCGACGGTCTGCAGCAACTGATTGGCCTTCTGCGAGTCGCCGGCAGCCAGCGTTATCGTGTCGTAATTGTTCAGATAGTCGGCCGCGCAGCCTGCGAGCATGCTGGTGCCGAGAAGGATGAGCAGGAGCTTACTTCTTGACATAGACCAGCTTGTCCTTCGATTTCACGTCCAGCATGTGGCCATAGGGCCCGGTGACGCCTTCGCCATGCTCGTACATGCGGATCATGTCCTTGTTGACTTCGAGCTGGCCGAGCAGCATGAGCTCCGGGTCGTTCGCGGGTCTTGTCTTGTCGAAGGGGGTCGCCAGTTGTTCGCCGGGCCGCACCGGCCGCACCAGATGCGGCGTGACGATGACGACTAGCTCGGTCTCTTCCTTCGCCGTGCTCGAATTCTTGAAAAGTGCGCCGACGATTGGCACCTGGCCGAGCCATGGCACCTGATCTTGCTGTATGGTGTTCTTGCTGGAAAGCAGGCCGCCGACCGCAAAGCTCTGGCCGTCGCGCAGGTTGACCGCCGTCGACAGTTTGCGATTGGTGAAGATCGGGTCGCCGGCAGCGGTGAAGCCCGTCAGGTCGCTGACTTCCGGCGCCAGCTTGATGTGGATCTTGCCGTCGTCCAGCACCACCGGTGTGAAGTTCAAATTGACGCCGAACTGCTTGAAGACGATCTCGACCTCGCCCTGGCTGTTGACGCTGCGCACCGGCACTTCGCCGCCGGCATTGAAGCTGGCCGTCTCGCCAGAAACCGTGGTGAGATTCGGTTCGGCGAGTGTTCGAACGACGCCCTTTGCCTCGAGCGCCTCGATGATCAGGTCGACCTTGATGTTGTTGTCGATGATGCGGGTGATCAGCGCCGCGAACGGATTGGTATTGGAGAGAAGGCCCGTGACCAGATCGCCCGCGCCTAGTTCCGCTCCATCTTTATCTACCGTGCCAATGCCTGTTCCCACCCTGGTGGTGCCACGGCTATTCGTGCTCTTGAACGACACGCCAAGATCGCGCCCCGCATTGCGCTTGGCCTCGAGGATGCGCACAGAAAGATTGACCTGTTCGCTGTCGTCGATCGTCACGGCGTTGATGATGGAGTCAGGACCGTATTGCTGCGTGACTTCTACAATGGATGCCAGCGTCGCGGCGTCCTTGACGTGACCGCTCAGGCGAACCTTGCCGTTGATCGAGCCGATCTCGATGCGGGCCTTCGGCGCCACCTGGCGAATGGCCACCGCCATGTCGCTGACATCCTGGCCGACCTCGATCTGGATGGCGCCCAGCGAACGCTTGTCCTCGGAAAACAGATTGACGGTGGTGGTGCCGACGCTCTTGCCGATGATATAGAGCGTCTTGTCGGTCATGGGCTGCGCGTCGGCGATCTTTTCGTCACCAACGACGATGTCGCCCAAGGTAGCGTTCACCTGGATCGTGGCGGATTGGGAAACTGGCACGAACACGCGATGCAGCGACGGGCTCGATACGTCGATGAAGCGGTCAGCCGCTGCAGCCGGATTGCCGGAGATCGCCGGTACGCCCAACACGGATAGCGCGGCCGCCGCTATCCTCACCCAAAACCCCTTCATTCCCCGTCTCCCCACTCGCTGCCCAGGGCAGCCTCCACCGCGCCGACCCTCGTCAGTCTTGTCGCGGCACTTCGTATGACTCTAGCTTGATACCACGGAACACCCCGATCGTCGCCAGCTTCGGCGGCTCCGGCTGCACGTATTTGATCACTTCCTTCACCTCCTGCGCGACCTGTGGCGCCGACGTCACGACAGGCACGGGCTTAACTTTGCTCAACTGGTCGACCTGGCTGCCAACGCGCTCCACCGCCTTGGCCAATCCATCGATCTTATCGTCGGCCCGCTGGCGGTCTTCCTCGGCGCGCTTGCGCTCTTCCGCGGCCGCCGCTTCCTCGGCTGCCTTCCTGTCGAGCTCGGCCTGGCGTTTGGCGACATCGGCCGGCGTGTCGCCGGTCAGGTCGGCGAGCGTGACGCGCTCCGTCGTCTCGCCTTGGCTCGACGCGGCCTGCCGCAGCGCCAGCGACAACTGGCCGGCGCCGGCGGCGAGCGTCAGCTTCTGCGCATCCTTCGTGCTGGCCTCCAGCGTCACCGATTTCACGACCTGTGCCTTGTCCTTGCTTTCGTCGGCGACCTGGTCGATGGCGAGCACCTTCATGCTCTGCAGCAGCACGTCGACGTAACTTTTGTCCGCGCCGTCGCCGTCGCGAACCGTGCGCGTCAACAGCACGTCGACGCGGTCGCCGGGGAACACGAAGCCGGCGACGCCCAATACGTCGTTGACGCGAATGGAAACTGCTTTCATGCCTTCGCCAAGCACGGCCGAAAGCGTGGCGCGCTGGCCGGCGCCGGTGATCTTGGTGGCGAGGATTGGTTCGTTAGCGCTGATCGTCTGCAAAGCCTGCCGCGCGCCAGCGTCGGCCAAGGCATCCTTGACCGTCTTGAACGCGCCCGCCGGTATGGCGCCTGCCGGCCAGGCGATCTCGCGCAATTTGTCCGCGCTTAGCGTGTCGCCGAATTTCAACGGCATCGCCGCGACCACGACAGTGCTTGCCTGCACGCCGCTCGACTGCGCCAACGCGGTGCGCTGGTTTGCCAGCCAGATGTTGGCGAGAACGACCGCTAGTACGCCGAATACGCCGGCAAGCACAATCATGATGAGTGTATTGGCGCGCATTTTTCCCACCCCAAAATCACCGCCCAATGGGCGATGCTAGTCTTTCATGGCGCGAACCCTGGGCCGGGATCGAGCGATCCGGCCCAGGGAATTCTTGATTACGGAACGGTGCAGGTGCCCGTGCTAGTGCCGGCAGCGTTGGTGCCATGGCCATTGAGATGGACGCAGAGACCAGCGAACTGATCGCCAACCCATCCGGCGATCACGACCACAACGGCGATCGTGGCAGCGGCGATGAGACCTAGCAGAATAGAATATTCGACCATGGCAGCGCCGTTTTCGTCGTCGCGGAACTGCCGGGCCATCGTCATGAGCTTCTTCATGCCAATTTCTCCCTTGAGAGGTTTGAACCCGACGAGACAGAGCCAAGGAATGTACCCCATACCCAAGCATCCCCCGTCACGTTCAATCCTAGGTCGCACGAAAAAGGAGTGTCAAACGGATTAACGGAAACTTAACCGTTCAATACTCGGCTTTTGGCATTTTCATTTGAGACAAAGGCTTGATTCGCCTCATTTTTCAAGTCTCCTTAACCATTCATTCACAATTCGGCCACGGTTAGGCCTTTTTGCGGATGGGTTAGAGTTCCTGCATAATTCTTTATATCTAATGGCTTAGAGGCGTCGTTGCCTTTGCTGTGGCAAAGGTCCTAGGACTTTAGTCTGGAGGCTAAAGATTGGCCTGAAATAGTTATGTGGCATCATCGCCACTTTTTTAACTATGTCGCAAGTAATTGCTGGTGCTTTGCCTCGCGCCGCTTGTGCCCCTCGTGGTTAACGCTTAGTTTCCGGCTTGGGGATATCAAAAGGGGCGGGCGGCATGTTGGGTCGCTTCATCAAAGGGCCGGGTGAGCAGCGGGCGCCGCAAGCGGTGTCGACGGTTTCGGCGGAGAATGGATCGGCTCCGCCCATGACGGCGGATGCCGAGCCGCAAGGTCTCGACTTCCTGACCTTGAAGGTCGAGCTGCATCGCCATCTCATCGATCGTTTTAACCTGACGGCGCTGGAAAGCGCATCCAAGGATGAAATCCTGAACGAGATCCGGCCGATCGTGCGCGAGTTCGTTCGCGGCCGCAACGTGCCTTTGAATGCCCGCGAGCTCGATCAGCTGACCAGCGACACTGCCGACGAGATGCTGGGCCTCGGTCCGATCGAACCTCTGCTCAAGGACGACTCGATCACCGACATCATGATCAACACACATGAGCGCGTCTTCATAGAGCGTCGCGGCATGATCGAGCAGACCTCGATCCGTTTTCGCGACGAGGCGCATCTGCTGCGCATCATCAACAAGATCGTCTCGAACATCGGCCGTCGCGTCGATGAATCCTCGCCGATGGCGGATGCGCGCCTCGATGACGGCTCGCGCGTTAACATCGCCGTGCGGCCGGTATCGGTCGATGGCCCGCTGGTGTCGATCCGCAAATTCTCGAAGAACCCTTATTCGCTCGAACGCCTGATGGCATTCAATTCGATCCGCCAGCCTATGATCGACATGCTGCGGATCGCGGTGCAGGCGCGCAAGTCGATCCTGGTTTCAGGCGGCACCGGCAGCGGCAAGACGACGCTGCTCAACGCATTGTCGAGCTACATCCCGGCAAAGGAGCGTCTGGTCACCATCGAGGACGCGGCAGAATTGCAATTGCAGCAGCCGCATGTTGGCCGGCTGGAGACGCGCCCACCCAATGTCGAGGGCAAGGGCGAGATCCGCCAGCGCGAGTTGGTCAAGAACGCGCTGCGCATGCGCCCCGACCGCATCATCGTCGGCGAGGTGCGCGGCGAGGAAGCCTTCGACATGCTGCAGGCCATGAACACCGGCCACGAAGGCTCGATGACCACAATCCATGCCAACACGCCGCGCGACGCCATTTCGCGGCTGGAACAGATGGTCGGCATGGCCGGGTTGCCGATGACGCACGAATCCATTCGAGCGCAGATTGCCTCCGCCATCGACATCATCGTGCAGACGCAGCGGCTTGCGGACGGCGGCCGGCGCGTCGTCTCCATCGCGGAAATCACCGGCATGGAAGGCAATGTCGTCCAGTTGCAGGAAATCTATCACTTCGTCAGGCGCGACGTCGCCGCCGACGGATCGATCATCGGCGATTTCCGCGCCACCGGCGTGCGCCCGCGCTTTGCCCCTGAGGCCGCCACGCAGGGCCTTCACTTCGCCAAGGACGCCTTCAATCCGCAGGTACCTATGTGATGCTGACGGGACAGGCGCTGCTTTACTTCATCTACGCGGTCGCGGCGGGCTCCGTCATTCTTGCCGGCGAAGCCTTCTATCTATCGTTCGCCGGTCGGCGGTCACGCGCCATGGCGATCAACCACAGGCTGCGCCGCTTGGCCGACGAGGCTCCTGCCGAAAAGACTTTGCAAAATTTGCTGCGCGAACGCGGCCTGACCGATTCAGGGGACTTCATCTCTGGCTTTGTCTGGCTGAACCGGCTTTATACCCAGTCCGGCATTACCGGAAATCCGCTGACTTTCGCGTCGAGCTTTCTTCTTGCAGGCCTGGCACTGGCCTTGCTGCTTTCGTTCCTCATCCGATTGGCTGCTCCGGCTGCCTTCATCATCTTTCTGCTTGTTGCCTTCGCGCTGCCGCTGCTCGTTCTGCGGCGAGCCCGCGGGAAGAGAATACAGAAATTCGCCAAGCAATTGCCCGACGCTCTCGACATGATTGTCCGTTCATTGCGCGCCGGTCATCCAGCCTCTGTTGCCATAGGCTTGGTCGCCCGTGAAATGCCGGATCCCCTGGGAACGGAATTTGGCATCGTCGCCGACGAAATCACCTTTGGGCTGAGCATCGAGCAGGCGATAAGGAAGCTGTCGGAACGTGTAGGCTTCGAGGGACTGCATCTGCTGTCGGTATCACTGTCGATCCAGGCCAAGACAGGCGGCAACCTCACCGAGATTCTTGCCAATCTCTCATCGGTGCTTCGGGAACGGCAAAAGCTGCGAATGAAGATCAGGGCGCTGTCGGCCGAAGGTCGCGTTTCGGCATGGATCATCTCGTTGCTTCCGGTTGTGATGTTCCTGGTCCTGCAACTGATAGCGCCGTCATACTACGGAAAAGTCTGGGGCGATCCGATGATATTGCCCGTATTCCTGATCTTCGGGATCTGGGCGCTTCTGGGTGACTTCATCATGTACCGCATGGTCACTTTCGATTTCTAGGAGTGAGCTATAAACCTGCTTTCCAACACCAATGACCTGACGTTTCTGGTCTCCCTCGCCGTTTTCGCGGCGGCTGTGGCCCTATTCCTGTTCGCCGCATTGGTGTTCTTGCCGGCATTGCAGACGCGGAGGCTGGTCACCGATAGCCTGTTAGGCGACAGTGTTGTCGACCGTCGCTCGATATTGGGACAGGACCGGCTTGCCAAGATCGCTGCGCAAATGCCGGTCGATGCCTATTTCAAGTCGATCGAAAAGGAACGCACGGAGCCGAACGCGCTGGAGGCAAAGCTCTTTCGTGCCGGCTTTTATCAATCCAGCGCGCCTCTGATCTATACGCTTTGCCGGCTCGGCGCCGTCGGCATAGGCTTCCTGGCCATGTATGCGCTTCTCTCGCGCGTGCTGCCATCGCGGCTGCCTGAGTTCTTGCCCTTTGCTGGGTCAGCCTTGTTTGGCCTGGCCTGCATTGTCATTCCCAGCATCATGCTCGACCGCTTCGAGAACGCACAGAAGCAGGTTTACCGTCGCTCCTTTCCCGATTTCATGGACATGATGATCACATGCGCCGATGCCGGCATGAGCCTGGAAGCGGCAGTCGAGCGCGTCAGCCAGGAAATGGCGGGCACCCACAAATGGCTGGGCATCCAACTCTCGATCATGAATCTGCAACTGCGGGCCGGTAAGCCATTGCGCGAGGCATTGCGTGAACTCGCCGATCGCATCGGACTGGACGAAGCGAAGGCCTTGGCTGTGCTGTTCCGGCAATCGGAAGAGCTGGGCACCAGTCTCACCGACGCCCTGCGCGTTTACAGCGCCGAGATGCGCGATCAGCGGATTCTGCAAGCGGAAGAACGTGCCAATTCCTTGCCCGTCAAGATGATGATCCCGCTGGGGCTCTGCATCTTTCCAGTGGTGATGTTGGTGATCATGTTGCCGGTCATCATTCGCATGAGAGGCATTTTCTTCTAAGTTGTCGTATGATTAGGTTCTAAACAGAGTCGGGGACTCGTGGGACACACAATGACAAAGCGCCTCGCAGTCGCGGCCAGCCTGCTGCTGATCTTCTTAGCAGGTTGCCAGACGCACGACTCCACGGGCGGCGTCGTGCGCACCAACGAGCCGGCCAAAGGCGACTACACGGCCTTTGGCGATACTTTCGATGGGCTGAAAACGATCAGCGATGTCGACTACTACGCATCGGACCAGGCAGTTGCCGAGGCCAAGACGCAGTTCCGGTCCGAAAATTACGGCAATGCCGGCGCTTTGTTCTACAAGGCGACCAGGCTCGCACCGAATGACGGCGTCGCCTGGCTGGGTCTTGCCGCATCCTGTGACCGCATCCGGCGCTTCGATCTGGCCGACATGGCCTACGGCCGGGCCTACCGGCTGCTCGGCGCGACGCCGGAGTACTACAACAATCTCGGCTATTCCTATCTGCTGCGCGGCAAACTGCAGGAAGCGCGCAGCAACTTCCTCAAGGCCTATGAACTGGCGCCTAACGACCCGACGGTTGCCAACAATCTGAAGCTGCTGTCCTCCAGCGTGCGAAATATAGAGCGGTCATGACCGTTTTGCTGGCCGCTTCGCTCGTGTTCAAGGGGCTGGCTATCCTGCTGCTCGGTAGAATCGCTTGGACCGACTTCAGCACGCAGAGGATATCCAACCGTGACGTGCTGCTGCTGCTCTGCCTAGGACTTGGCGCCCTGCAGTTCCAGGCATTGCAAACTCACTCATGGCTGGAAATGGGAATCAGCGCGTTCGGCGGCGCTGCGCTGTTCCTTGCGCTTTTTCCGTTCTGGCTTTTGCGCAAGGTCGGCGCCGGCGACGTCAAGCTGATGAGCGTTGCGCCGCTTCTGATTGGCGGAAGCAACCTCTTCGTGTTTGCCGTGTTGCTGCTGGTTTTCGCGATCGGCACGACCGCTTTGGTCAAGAATCCTTTCCTGATGCCGGCCGGCATGTTCCGCCATTATGTGCAGCATATGGACCGCAAGGGTGTCGTGCCGTTTGGCGTGCCGATATCCGCAGCTGCCATCTGCACGTTAGCCCTGAAAATGTACCACGCTATTGTGGTGGCAAGCAGTTCCGGGATTTTGGAGCAGCTCAATTAACGCTGCTTAAGTTCGCTGCATGAGCCAAACGGTGAATCGGGATGAAACAGTCAGTGTCCCATCGCTACGTGGCAGTCATTGTTTTCGTGACGGCGATCTTTGTGGCAGCCGATCTCGTCATGCTTCCACGATCAGATGTGACATTCAGCCCGTCCAACTGGCTCTATCTGTTGAAAGCCGTGCCTCTGGTGGCGTTCTTCTTTGCGGCCGCGCGGATCGTGGAAATGCGGCGGCCCAAGTTCCCGCGCGCCATGCAAACCTTTTTGGTGCGCACTGTCGGCTCCATGGAGACCACGGGTACCTTTCTTATGCTCTTCATCCCGCTTTCAGTGGCGAGTTTCCTGTTTATGTATCTCGCGGCGAACACAACGCGTCCGCTGATGGACGCCTACCTGGCTTCGTTTGATGCCGCGGTCGGCTTCAACTGGATCCGAGCTGTCGAGCTTGCCAACATGGTGCCATCGGTGGCGGCCGTAATGGTCTTCTGCTACGCCGCCCTTACCTACCAGGTTCCAATAGCCTTCCTGGTGCATTCGATCGGGGGTGGGCGTGAGCGGATGCTGGAATTGGTGGCCCTGATTGCGGTTTCGGGCCTCATGACAGGCGCTCTGATGCTGGCTGTGCCCGCCGCGGGCGCATATTCCTTCCATGCACCCGATCGCGGTATTTTCAGCCATTTTACCGGCGTCGGAGGTCTCGCTCATCTTTCGACCCTCGCGCAACTGCGTGGTTCGACGCCATTCACATTTGCGATTGGCAACACGATAGGGCTTACCAGCTTTCCTTCCTTTCACACCGCGCTCGGCATCATCATCGCCTACAATTTGCGGCGCTCGATCCTGTTTTTGCCGGTGGCCGCGGTCAATGTGATTATGATCCTCGCCACGGTCCCGGAAGGCGGCCACCATTTTGCGGATGTGCTCGCCGGAGCGGCGATCGCTTTGGTTTCCATTACCGCCATGCGCGCCGTAAGCGCCGGGCCGGTGGCCGAAGTCAGACAACGCCTCGTGTCGAGTTAGCGTCAGCCATGCCATTTAATGGTACAGAGTTATGCGGATGATCGGACTTGCAAATGGCTGTTCGGCAACCTGGCACGCCAACCGGATATTCTTCCTGACAGTGGCGGCCTACGCGCTAGCGGTAGTCTTTGCTGCGAGCCATTGGGACATTCCACTCAACCTTCGAATCTACAGCAGGCCGTTCTTGTTGTTCGGATTCGGTGTTACGGTCATACTCTTCGTCGTCATTGCCACGCGCGTCATGCTTGAACGGCCGGCGCGGCTATTTCCCACCCTAGGTCGTCGTCTGAGGGGATATGATGTCGTCAACCGACTTATCGTCGGTGTACCGGTCGCCTTGACCTTGCCCGTCTTCTTTTCCCTTTTTACCAGTATGAAGAACGGCCTTAGCAGGATAGTACCCTTCTATGCCGATACGACAATTGTCGCCCTCGATAGGGCGATCCATGGCGGCCAGGACGCCTGGAGGGTACTGCACCCTGTGCTTGGTGCTGGACCGCTGACTTTTGCCTTGAACTTTCTCTACAATGTTTGGTTCGCGGTGATGTTCGTTGTGCTTTTTTGTGTCACCTTCTCGACAGGTGATGAGCGCCTTCGTTCGCGGTATCTTGTGGCGTTTGTCCTGACCTGCGTGCTTTTGGGGAACGCAGCAGCCACCGTTTTTGCATCGGTCGGACCGGCCTTCGTGATGCCCTTCTATGGTAATGATACGTTCTTCCCACTGATGAATTATCTTCAAGCGACAAACGCCGTCTATCCCGTCTGGGCCGTGGACACGCAAAGAATGCTTCTCGCATATGCCGCCCTCGATGGCCCACGCCCGGGCAGCGGTATCTCGGCGTTTCCGTCAATACATGTCGCCGTGGCCATGCTGAACGCGATTTATCTTTGGCGGTTCAGTTCCTTGCTGCGTTGGCTCAGCGTCGCCTTTTTGATCGCAATTGAGCTGGGGTCTGTGCATTTGGCTTGGCACTATGCCGTTGATGGCTACGCTTCCATGTTGGCGACACCAGTCATCTGGATATTCGCTGGATGGCTGTCCGGCTTGCGCCGGTGGCCTGTCGCAGCAACTGCTGTAAGTTAGATTGCCGCAGTATCCCCCTCAAAACCCCGCCGTCGATTTCTCCACCAGCTTCAGCTGGCCCTTCTCCACCCTGAAAAACGGCATCGACCTTTGGCTCGAGCCGTCGCTGCGGAAGCGGAACAGGCCGGTCGAGCCGCGGAAGCCGGTCGTGTTCTCCAGCACCTGCTTGCTGAAGCCGTCCGGGCCGGCCGAGCTTGCTATGCCCGCGCTCAGCGCCACCATGTCGTAGGCATAGGCCACGTTGACGTCCGGCTGGTACTTGTAGGTCGCCTTGAAGCGGTCGGCGATCGGCCCGGTCTCGCCCTCGTCGAGCGTCGCGATATAGGCGCCCTCATAGAGCGGATCCATCGGTCGCTCGAGCCAGCGGTCGGTGCCGACGAGCGTCACCGCCTTGCCGGGAATGCCTTTTGCCTTCAGCGCGGCGAGCACGGCGATAGGGCTGCCGTCGCCACAGGCGACGACCACGGCGTCGGGCGCCTCGACCAGCGAGCCCATGTCGGACACCACCTTGGCGCCGCCATCCGTCGCCGAATAGGGCAACGTCACCGCAAGCGTGGCGCCATAGATGCTGAGCGCGTTGGCGACACGGGATTCGATGGGGCTCGAATCCGCGCCCGAAGGCACCATCAGCACGAATTTCCTGGCGCCCTTGCCGGCGATCGCCGCCGCGCCCGCGGCGGCGCTGTCGGCTTCGCTGAGCCTTACCGAATAGACGCCGGGGCCGCCGGCGAAATTGTCGGCCAACGCCAGCACCGGCGGCCGCTTCGAGCCGGAGAGCTTGGCAAGGTGCTGCGCCGCCGCGAGCTCGGACGGTCCGATGACGACCTTCGCCGTGCCCGACGTGATCGCCTTCACCGCGAGGTCCTTGGCGTAGCCGCTGTCGCCGCGGGTATCCTCGATCGTCAGCGTCAAAAGCTTGTCGCCGAGATCGGCCATCGCCAGCCGCGCGCCGTCATACATTTTCCGGCCGTTCTCGCCCGTGCTGCCGGGGGCCGAAAGCGGCAGCAGCATGGCCACCTTGGTCGGTCCCGCGCCGAGCGTCAGCTGGGCCTTGGCGGCGGCCGCCGAGGTCGGACCGCCCGAGGTCGCGCTGGCCAAGGTTTGACCGCTTGCCTGCTGGGCGGGCGCCGCCGGAGTGCCAGCCTGGCCCGCGGGTGCCGCAATCGCCGCTGGATCGAGCACATCCGACGCGCCGCTCTTGGACTGGCATCCGCACAGCGCCGCGACGAGCCCGAGAGCGATCGCCCCCAATGCATGTCGCCCAAAAGTGGTCCCGGTTTTGGGGAGACGACATGCATCTGACAAAGACCTGAAGCGCGCCGCAACGATCCGCTTCGGCGCGGCGCGCTTCAGGTCCGGATCGTGCCGCTCAAGTTTCATGATGCTTCCATCCATGTGCCGCCAGGTATTTGCCCCGGTCTGTCTTCAACCGACCTTACCGTCTTGCTTGCTTGGCCGTCCCGTGATTCTTGCGTCATGGTTTAGCCATCGAAGAGCCGCGCTCTCAGCGCCTGTATCGCCCTTGCTTGCGCCGGGCTGCGATATTCGGCGCATCTCATGTAGCGCGGCCCGGGCACGAACGATCGGCGCACGCAGACGCGTTTCTCCTGGCCGGTGACCGCGCCGTCCATGGAAGCGTCGGAGAAGCCGATCGTCGAGACGTCGGAGAATCCGATCGTCGCCACCGGCAGCGGCCCGGCCACATCGAGGCCTTCCCGCGCCAGGATCGCGCGTGCGCGCCGGCAGTAGTTGACCGAGCGGACCGAGAAGCGGGTTTCCCCGTGTCCGGCCCGGTATTTCATCACGGTGGTGCAAAGATCGCCCGCGGAGAGCCTGTTTGCCTGCGCCAGATATCTGACGCCGAGCGCGATGTTGGTGGCGGGCTCGCCAAGCTCGTCGAGCGAACCGCGAAAGCCGAGCATCCGCGCCGTTGCCGGCATGACCTGCATCAGGCCGACTTCGCCATCGGCGCCGCGCACACCAGGATCGAAGCCGCTTTCGATCTCCATCACCGCATGCGCCAGCACCGGCTCGAGGCCGTAGAGCGACGCCTGGCAGGTCGCGAATGCCTTGAATGTCTCGCGGGTCCGCTCCGGCGGCGCAGCGCAGTGCGCCGGCCGCGCCCCCGGCGGCTGCGGCCGTTCCAGCCAGTTGGCGTGGACAGATGTTTGACCGAGACCAAGCAAGGCGACCGCTAAAGCAATTCCAGGAAAAGTGCGTAGCGGTTTTCCGTTCGGAATTGCGTCAAAACAAGGAGATAGATCGTTTCGCCGTTTCCGTGAAACGATGAAACGATCCAGCGCGATCGCCTTGACGGGCTTTCCGTCAGCCGCCATCGCAGCCAGCCGGCGTCCGCTTGCCCGTCAGCTCAATGCATGTATTCGACCATGCGGTCGTGGAAGCACTCGCATTTGTTGAGCGTGTCTTCGTCCTTGTAGTTCGTCTTGAGGTAGCCATAGGCCATGCCGCAGGCGACCTTGGCTTCCGAAGCCCAGACGAAGGCGGGACGCGACGAGTTGATCCATTCCGGGCTCTTGGCGACGGCGACCGATTCGTCCATCAGCTTCACCACATGGTCCTTGAGCTCGACCATGTTGTCGGTCAGCACCAGGTCCGATGTGCCGACGGTGCGGCAATAATTCACCGCCGGCTCGCCGATGATGTCGGCGGTGAACCCCGTCGACCCAGCCAGCAGCAGCGCCGCGGCCGAAGCCAGAAATCTTACGGAATGTCTCATGTAAGCCCCTCTTCGAATTGCGAATTCAAGCGTTGCTAATGCTTAGCATGGAAGCGTGGCCACGCATAAGTGCTAAATCGTGGCCGTATGCTGTTGATGGTTCGAGTCGTCATAGAGAATGTTGATCGTGCCGGCGGCAGGCGTGTTCGTCAGTTGCGCCACGTCCACGAAAGTTGCGCCGCCGGCCGCGCCGTTGGTGTCGACGCTCAGCGTCTTCGTGCCGGCGTCATAGTGCACGTAGTCGGCGATGTTGCCTCCCGGCGCGGTCTCGAACAGCGACGATAGGTCGATCTTGTCGCCTTCGGCACCCTTGTAGTCGGTGATGAGATCCTTGATGTCGAGGTGGTCGAGCCTGAACGTGTCGGCGCCGGTGCCGCCCGTCAGCGTGTCCTGCCCAGCACCGCCGACGAGCAGGTCGTTGCCGGCCCCGCCATTGAGCGTATCGTTGCCGGCGCCGCCGACTAGCGTGTCGTTGCCGCCCGCTCCACTCAAATTGTCGACTCCGCCTCCGCCATACAGCATGTTCCCGACATCGTTGCCGGTGATGGTGTCGTCGAAAGCAGACCCGATGATATCGGGCGCCGCCGCCGTCGACGTGTAGATATGCGAAGCGCCGGCGGCGTCCGCCGAGTGATCCGCAATCGGGTTCCCGCTCAGCGTCACGCCGATCAGACTTGTCGCCAGGTCACCGTCCGCGTCCACGATCTGGATCGGCAGATTGAAGTTGACGGGGTTGGTGCTCTGAACGGCTGCGCCGAACCCGGTGATGGCGAAGTCGTCGCCGCTCGTGTTCAACAATTCCAGGCTGTTGTAGCCGTCGGCCGTGAACGTTGAGACGGAAACATGGTCGTCCATTATACCTGTTATCTGAGCGGCATAATGAACTGCGGCGGTGGGATCCACATCGACGAAGTGAACCGTGTAGGTTCTGTCCGTCAGCCCACCCGGACTGCCAACCGTGTATGTCGTTGCGTTGGTGCCGATGGTCGCGAAATCGACGATCTGCGTCTGCCCGTCATACGCGATCGCGACCGACGTGACCGAATCGAGTGCACCGTCCCCAACGACCTTGTTGTTGTCGGTACCCGTCGTGGCGTTGTCGTCCTTGGCCGTGATTTGAAGCACGGTGTTGGTGTTTCCGTCGCCAAAGGTGAAGGTGGCGCCGTTGGCGGTATAGTGATTGTCGAACACGTGGTCGCGGTTGGCGACGACGCCATAGCCGCCGGATCCCATCGTGTTGCCGGTCAAATCCTGGACGAAGTCGACCCGGATGCCTTCGCCCGCGCCGATGTTCTGCCCGCCGGCGCCACCGCCGACACCGAAGGAGTTCGCGTTGCCGTTGATGGTCGTGCCGGTGCCGAAAGGCGTGAAAAGCACGTCCTGCGAATTATCGTCGACCGGGGTGCCGGAGTTCTTCTGACCGGTGGGTACGAAGCCGGCCCAGGCGCCGTTGCCGCCGTCGAAATCATACGAGCCGTTGGAGAAAGTCACCTGCGTCAGGCTGTCGACCGTTCCGTTCATGGCCACAGTATAGTTGGCGTTCTGGGCGTCGAGCGAGACCGTGAACACCGCCACCCCGTTGGCATTTCCATACAGGGTATGACCGTCCGCGGACACGTCGTAGATGATGTGGGCGCCGCCCGAAGTCAGGCCGCTGTCCGCGCCATCGAGAGACGCCGCGAAAATCGCCGTGCCGGCGCCGTCCGCCCCGTAGTTGTTGGTCAGCATGTGGTCTGCGTCGAGGGCAAACGTGGCCGAATGACCTGCACCGTTCGCCAACACGGCATAGTCAGGCGCGACTGCTGTCGGGCCGTCGTCGAGGAAGGTGACGGCGCCGCCGATGTTGATGGCGCCGGTGGAGGCGGTGTCGCCATCGGCGTCCGTCACCGTCGCCGTCACGGCGATCTTGCCGTCAAGGTTGAGTGCGTCGTTGTAGGCGGCCGGGCCGCCATCGATCAGGTGTTCGAGCGCGACGTTCTGCACCACCGTCAGCTTGCCATCCGCGCCGATCGACACCGTGAAGGCGGTGTGCGTGCCGCCATCGTTGTACTGGCCCTCGATCGTGTTGCCGACCTGCACCAGCGTGATGGGATGGTCGCCCTGCGCCGTTGCAAGTCCGGAGGTCGCGTTCGTCACCGACAGCGCATAGCCCGTCGAGCCGGCGCCGTCGGCGCCGTAGTTCGAGGTCAGCGTCACGATCGCCGCAGCGCTCGTGGCCGTCATGATCGCCGGGTTCAGCACGCCGTCCGTCGTCGGGCCGTTGCTGGTCTCGTCGAGCGTCACCGAGCTGCCGACCACCGCGTTCGAGATCGTGGGGCCGTCGTCGAGGAAGGTGACGGCGCCGCCGATGTTGATGGCGCCGGTGGAGGCGGTGTCGCCATCGGCGTCCGTCACCGTCGCCGTCACGGCGATCTTGCCGTCAAGGTTGAGTGCGTCGTTGTAGGCGGCCGGGCCGCCATCGATCAGGTGTTCGAGCGCGACGTTCTGCACCACCGTCAGCTTGCCATCCGCGCCGATCGACACCGTGAAGGCGGTGTGCGTGCCGCCATCGTTGTACTGGCCCTCGATCGTGTTGCCGACCTGCACCAGCGTGATGGGATGGTCGCCCTGCGCCGTTGCAAGTCCGGAGGTCGCGTTCGTCACCGACAGCGCATAGCCCGTCGAGCCGGCGCCGTCGGCGCCGTAGTTCGAGGTCAGCGTCACGATCGCCGCAGCGCTCGTGGCCGTCATGATCGCCGGGTTCAGCACGCCGTCCGTCGTCGGGCCGTTGCTGGTCTCGTCGAGCGTCACCGAGCTGCCGACCACCGCGTTCGAGATCGTGGGGCCGTCGTCGAGGAAGGTGACGGCGCCGCCGATGTTGATGGCGCCGGTGGAGGCGGTGTCGCCATCGGCGTCCGTCACCGTCGCCGTCACGGCGATCTTGCCGTCAAGGTTGAGTGCGTCGTTGTAGGCGGCCGGGCCGCCATCGATCAGGTGTTCGAGCGCGACGTTCTGCACCACCGTCAGCTTGCCATCCGCGCCGATCGACACCGTGAAGGCGGTGTGCGTGCCGCCATCGTTGTACTGGCCCTCGATCGTGTTGCCGACCTGCACCAGCGTGATGGGATGGTCGCCCTGCGCCGTTGCAAGTCCGGAGGTCGCGTTCGTCACCGACAGCGCATAGCCCGTCGAGCCGGCGCCGTCGGCGCCGTAGTTCGAGGTCAGCGTCACGATCGCCGCAGCGCTCGTGGCCGTCATGATCGCCGGGTTCAGCACGCCGTCCGTCGTCGGGCCGTTGCTGGTCTCGTCGAGCGTCACCGAGCTGCCGACCACCGCGTTCGAGATCGTGGGGCCGTCGTCGAGGAAGGTGACGGCGCCGCCGATGTTGATGGCGCCGGTGGAGGCGGTGTCGCCATCGGCGTCCGTCACCGTCGCCGTCACGGCGATCTTGCCGTCAAGGTTGAGTGCGTCGTTGTAGGCGGCCGGGCCGCCATCGATCAGGTGTTCGAGCGCGACGTTCTGCACCACCGTCAGCTTGCCATCCGCGCCGATCGACACCGTGAAGGCGGTGTGCGTGCCGCCATCGTTGTACTGGCCCTCGATCGTGTTGCCGACCTGCACCAGCGTGATGGGATGGTCGCCCTGCGCCGTTGCAAGTCCGGAGGTCGCGTTCGTCACCGACAGCGCATAGCCCGTCGAGCCGGCGCCGTCGGCGCCGTAGTTCGAGGTCAGCGTCACGATCGCCGCAGCGCTCGTGGCCGTCATGATCGCCGGGTTCAGCACGCCGTCCGTCGTCGGGCCGTTGCTGGTCTCGTCGAGCGTCACCGAGCTGCCGACCACCGCGTTCGAGATCGTGGGGCCGTCGTCGAGGAAGGTGACGGCGCCGCCGATGTTGATGGCGCCGGTGGAGGCGGTGTCGCCATCGGCGTCCGTCACCGTCGCCGTCACGGCGATCTTGCCGTCAAGGTTGAGTGCGTCGTTGTAGGCGGCCGGGCCGCCATCGATCAGGTGTTCGAGCGCGACGTTCTGCACCACCGTCAGCTTGCCATCCGCGCCGATCGACACCGTGAAGGCGGTGTGCGTGCCGCCATCGTTGTACTGGCCCTCGATCGTGTTGCCGACCTGCACCAGCGTGATGGGATGGTCGCCCTGCGCCGTTGCAAGTCCGGAGGTCGCGTTCGTCACCGACAGCGCATAGCCCGTCGAGCCGGCGCCGTCGGCGCCGTAGTTCGAGGTCAGCGTCACGATCGCCGCAGCGCTCGTGGCCGTCATGATCGCCGGGTTCAGCACGCCGTCCGTCGTCGGGCCGTTGCTGGTCTCGTCGAGCGTCACCGAGCTGCCGACCACCGCGTTCGAGATCGTGGGGCCGTCGTCGAGGAAGGTGACGGCGCCGCCGATGTTGATGGCGCCGGTGGAGGCGGTGTCGCCATCGGCGTCCGTCACCGTCGCCGTCACGGCGATCTTGCCGTCAAGGTTGAGTGCGTCGTTGTAGGCGGCCGGGCCGCCATCGATCAGGTGTTCGAGCGCGACGTTCTGCACCACCGTCAGCTTGCCATCCGCGCCGATCGACACCGTGAAGGCGGTGTGCGTGCCGCCATCGTTGTACTGGCCCTCGATCGTGTTGCCGACCTGCACCAGCGTGATGGGATGGTCGCCCTGCGCCGTTGCAAGTCCGGAGGTCGCGTTCGTCACCGACAGCGCATAGCCCGTCGAGCCGGCGCCGTCGGCGCCGTAGTTCGAGGTCAGCGTCACGATCGCCGCAGCGCTCGTGGCCGTCATGATCGCCGGGTTCAGCACGCCGTCCGTCGTCGGGCCGTTGCTGGTCTCGTCGAGCGTCACCGAGCTGCCGACCACCGCGTTCGAGATCGTGGGGCCGTCGTCGAGGAAGGTGACGGCGCCGCCGATGTTGATGGCGCCGGTGGAGGCGGTGTCGCCATCGGCGTCCGTCACCGTCGCCGTCACGGCGATCTTGCCGTCAAGGTTGAGTGCGTCGTTGTAGGCGGCCGGGCCGCCATCGATCAGGTGTTCGAGCGCGACGTTCTGCACCACCGTCAGCTTGCCATCCGCGCCGATCGACACCGTGAAGGCGGTGTGCGTGCCGCCATCGTTGTACTGGCCCTCGATCGTGTTGCCGACCTGCACCAGCGTGATGGGATGGTCGCCCTGCGCCGTTGCAAGTCCGGAGGTCGCGTTCGTCACCGACAGCGCATAGCCCGTCGAGCCGGCGCCGTCGGCGCCGTAGTTCGAGGTCAGCGTCACGATCGCCGCAGCGCTCGTGGCCGTCATGATCGCCGGGTTCAGCACGCCGTCCGTCGTCGGGCCGTTGCTGGTCTCGTCGAGCGTCACCGAGCTGCCGACCACCGCGTTCGAGATCGTGGGGCCGTCGTCGAGGAAGGTGACGGCGCCGCCGATGTTGATGGCGCCGGTGGAGGCGGTGTCGCCATCGGCGTCCGTCACCGTCGCCGTCACGGCGATCTTGCCGTCAAGGTTGAGTGCGTCGTTGTAGGCGGCCGGGCCGCCATCGATCAGGTGTTCGAGCGCGACGTTCTGCACCACCGTCAGCTTGCCATCCGCGCCGATCGACACCGTGAAGGCGGTGTGCGTGCCGCCATCGTTGTACTGGCCCTCGATCGTGTTGCCGACCTGCACCAGCGTGATGGGATGGTCGCCCTGCGCCGTTGCAAGTCCGGAGGTCGCGTTCGTCACCGACAGCGCATAGCCCGTCGAGCCGGCGCCGTCGGCGCCGTAGTTCGAGGTCAGCGTCACGATCGCCGCAGCGCTCGTGGCCGTCATGATCGCCGGGTTCAGCACGCCGTCCGTCGTCGGGCCGTTGCTGGTCTCGTCGAGCGTCACCGAGCTGCCGACCACCGCGTTCGAGATCGTGGGAACGTCGTCCGTGATATTGATCGTGATGGTCGACGTGGACGTGTTGCCAAGCCCATCGGTTACCGTGAACGTGAACACGTCCTGTCCGGGCTGCACATTGGCGCCGTCGTTACCCGTCGGGACATTCGCTTCCGGCGACGTCAACGTATAGGTGTAGGTGCCATCCGCGTTGACGTGCAGGATGCCGTACGTGCCATTGATGTTCGTACCGACATTGCCGGTCACATCGCTGCCCACATCGCCGGCCTGAACACCGGTCACGGTCGCCCCGTCGGGATCCGAGAAGGTCAGCGTACCGGTGGTGGTCTCCGAGCCGTCGCCGGCATGCGAGCCGTCCACCGTCCCGGGGCCGAGGTCGCCGACCGGCGGCGTCGTATCGATGCCCGCCTCGTTGACCGCCGCAACCTCCGCCACCACACGCGGCTGGCTGCCGGTCACCTCGATCGTCAGCGTCGCCGGCGAGGTATCGCCGTCGCCGTCGGTAATCGTGTAGTTGAAGACGTCAGTGCCGGTGGGCGTGTTCGGGTTGGCCTGATAGCTGTATTCGCCATTGGCGAAGACCGTCAGCACGCCATGGGTGCCCGTCACCGTCGTCACGCCGGCATTGGTCACCGCGTTCGTCCAGGTGATCGACGCGATGCCGTCCGCGCCCGCCGTGTCGGCCGCGCCGAGACCATGGGTGCTTGTCCCTGTCTCGACATTGCCGGTCACCGTCTCGCCCGACTGCGCCGCGTCCGTGTCGGCCTTGGCCGTCGGCACGTCATTGACGATGTCGATGGTGAGCGTCGTGGAAGCGGGGTCGCCGTCGGAATCGACCACCTTGACGGCAAAGTCGTCATGCGTGCCGTTGCCCGGGGTGCTATCCAGCAGCGTGTAGGAATAGGTGTAGCCGGTCGCCGGCGTGCCGGTGATGGTCAGGTCGCCATACTGGCCGTGCACCAGAATGCCACCGGCTGCGTTGGTCACCTCGATCTGGGTGTTGTCCTTGTCGGTCACGTAGAGGTGGCCGATCGTGTCGCCGCCGGTGGTGATAGCCAGCGCGCCGGTCGTGGTCTCGCTGGTGTCGCTGTTGTTGTTGGCGTCGTTGTCGGCGATTTCGCCCGAACCCGCAGGCAGGCCATCATGCGGCGGAAGGCCGGCCTCGCTCGCCGCGCTGTGGCCGTTCGCATCGGGATTCTGCGGCGTCACATCGATGGTGGGCGTCGAATCCGGCTTCAGATTGATCGTCACCGTCGCCACCGACGGGTCGCCGTCGCCATCGACGATCTGGTACTGGAACGTCACCGTGCCCTGTTCGCCGGCGGCCGGCGTGTAGGTGAAGGTGCCGTCATTGTGATAGGTGACCGTGCCGGAGCCCGTCAGCGAGTTCGCCACCAGGCTCACCTTCGTCGGGTCGGCGATGTTGACGCCGTCCGCGCCGGGCACGTCGTTGGCGAACACGTCCACCGTCACCGGTGCGTTCTCGGCTGCCTGCGTAGCCACATCATTATGGGCAGTCGGCACGTCATCGACGATCTGCACCGAAAGCGTGCCGGGGAGCGAGACGTCACCGTCACTGTCGGTGACTGTCACCGTAAAGTTGTCGAAGGTGGAATTGGTACCGGCGCCGTCCGGATGCTGCGCGCTATGCTCCAGCGTGTAGGTGTAGCTCACTTGGCCGGTGGCGGCGTCGTAGCCGTTGATGGTCAGCTTGCCGAGCGGCGTGGTGATGTTGATCGGCGTCGACGCGCTGTTGGCAAGCTCGGCGCCTGAGATATTCGTGCCGTTGATGTTCACCGAGCCGATGCCGTCGGGCGAGGTGATTGTGAAGTTGCCGCTGTTGATCTCGGACTGGTCGGTGTTGGCGGCGGGATCCTGCGCCTCGCCCGAGCCTTCCGACCCTGAGCTTGCCGGCAGGCCCTTCTCGTTGACGGTGGTGTCGCCGCCGCTGGTCGATGGCGTCAGGTCGAGGATCGCCGGCGTCGAGTCCGGCAGCAATCCCGGGAACAGCTCGCGATGTTCAGGCTGGCCGAACGCCAGGTCCGTCGGCGGCAGCAGCGACGTCAGGCCGAAGCCGTCGCCGATCCCACCTGCGGGATGTTCGAAATTTCCGCCCGCGCTGCCCGGCGAGCCGTTGCCGCCAGCCGAGATCGAGCCGTCGGCGCCGAAGGCGACATCGACATGGCTTGCCTCGAGCGCGGCGATCAGGGCCACGCGCGGCACCTCGACGTCGCCGAGGATGAAGGTCGGCACGTTCAGTGCGGCGTCCTTGATGACGATCTCGGATCCGTCGGGCTGCGTGAGGACGAGATCATGTCCGTCGACTTTGATGTTGTCGATCGACACGCTGGCCGGAAGCTTTACGATGTTGCCGGCCTCGACGTGATATTCATGCGGGATATTCCCTGCCGCTGCATTTGCCGCCGTTGCGGGAGCGTTGGAAGCAGGGGCCTTGGCATCGGCTGCCGGCTGGTTCGCGGCTGGCGTATTGGCCGTGCCCTGCGCCGGCGCGCCGCTGCCGACATCGACCGGTACCGGCTCGCTTGCAGCCTGGCCGGTGGTCGCCTGCGCGACCTGGACACCCGTGGAAATATGATTTTCACCAGCACTCGTGTGCTCGTCCCAGGAATTTGAAACGGCGTCGAATTCGATATTGGTTGTCATAGCTAAAGCCCCTCCGGCATTTCCCGGAAAGAGACATGTCAGGCCTGGACTTTGCAACAGACATTCAATCTATTTCATATACTCGAATATGTAGAGAATCGCATTTTTTACACTTGGTAAATCGCGATGATATATCTGGATATGCATGATCTTAAGGAAGGCGGGATTGACCGCGCCGCGCGCCTCCGTCTTGGTAAATGAAAGTATAAATTTGAATAAAATTTGACGCAAAACAGAATAGAGTGATTCGCGGAAATTTACCTACCTTCCTTTCCGATAATTTGAGACAAGATTGGTAGCGTCCACAGTCAAAGGTGGGCGTTATGAAAATACAAAAAGCAGCCCCGACGGGGATCAAGGTTCTCTTGCTGGCGATCGGCCTTGCCGGTTTGGCAAATCCATCGTCCGCCGGCGCGAATCCGGGCCCGGATCCGGTCCTGCAAAAGGTGCTTGCGCCGGCGAGCCTCGGCGGTGTTTCGCTGGCCCGGCCGCTGCCTTGGCGGGCGGCCACCGCTTACCGGATCGCGGAGGTTTCGGCAGGCTACGCGCCGGCAGCGGCTTACGCGGTTGAAGCGCGCTCGAGCGCCGAGGCCGATCCCGGCATCGACCCGATCCAGACCGCCGCGATCATCCCCGGCGTCTTCGGCTCCGTCGCTTTGTCGATGCGCAACTTTCCGGTCGCGGCGCGCTGGACTCCCGTCTACAAGGCCATCGTCGATTGCACCGCCGGCAGCGTCTGCGACCGCGAGAGCCCGGCTTTCGCCGAGATCATCAACATTGCCGCCGACAAGGGTTTTCGCGAGAAGCTCGCTTTCGTCAACAGCAGCATCAACCGCCTGATCGCCTATCGCAAGGACAGCGTCGTCTACGGCAAGCTCGACTATTGGGCGAAGCCTTCGGAAATCCTCGAACATGGCGCCGGCGATTGCGAGGATTTCGCCATACTCAAGATGGCGGCGCTGCTCAGGGCCGGCATCCCGGCGCAGAGCATGTCGCTCGTGGTGCTCCAGGATCGCCGCCGCAAGTTCTTCCACGCCGTCCTGTCGGTAAGCACGGGAAGCGGCGCCTTCATCCTCGACAGCCTCGGCAACGCCGTTCTTCGTGACAGCGATCTGCCCGATTATGTTCCGCTCTATTCGTTCAGCACGGATCGCGCCTGGATCCACGGGTCGAAGTCCGGCGCGCAGATCGCCGACATCGCAGGCGGCTTCGCGACGGTGGCGCCCGGTGAAGGCTCGCCGGAACCATCGGCGGCTTCGAGCCTGAGGCAGTAGACTGTAGCGGTCGACGTTCCACCAGGACGCAGAACCGCTCGATCCCGCCAGGGAAGCCGCGACGCGCCTTTGTTCCTGGAATTGTCCTACCCGTTGTAGACGAAAGCCATCAGCAGTTCCGGCTCGGTGACAGGCGCGCGCACGGCGCTGAGCTGGCCGCGATAGCGGCGCTCGCCCGCGCCGATGACGAAGCCGCTGGTGACCGGCGTTTCGCCATTGGCGTCGAGGCGGGCGAAGATGTCGGGAACGTTGAGGTCGAGCGCCAGCTTCAGGTCCTGGCGCCCGTCCTCGCCGGGCGCGCTCGGCAACTGACGCCTGACCAGTTGCTGGAACGGCGTGTTGAAGGCCAGGATCTTCTTCGACGAAGACAGCGCGAAGGCGGGCGAGGGGCAGGCGATCAGGATTGCGTTGATCGTGCGGATCGAAGCGAGCTTGCGCAATTCCATGCTTTCCTCGGCGAGGCCGCGCATGCAGGCGACACGGATCGCCGAGGTGAGATTGCCCTGGTCGGGATGGTGTTCGGCGATCTCCTCGACCAGCATGCCGATCGTGCATTTTCGGCTTTCGGCCATCTGCTTCAGCGACACCCAGAAGGCGCGCTCCAGCCGGATGCCGCGACGCACGCCGCCGCGCGCCACGACGCGGAATTCCGGGCCGAAATCCTCGGCCGCGAGCGCCGGCAGCAGCCGTTCGCGCGAAGTGTCCGGATGGATGGCGCTATCGCTCACTCATTGCCTCCTGACGCGCCTTGTTGATGGGCTTCAAAAGATAGTTGAGGATCGTCTTGCGTCCGGTCTTGATGTCGACCGAGCAGATCATACCGGGGATGATCGAATAGGTCTTGCCGTTCCTTGTCAGCGTCGACTTCTCGGTGGCGACCCGCACCTGGTAGTAGGGCTCGCCCGTCTTCTGGTCGACGAGGCTGTCGGCAGTGATGTTGGAGACCTTGCCCTCGATGCCGCCGAAGATCGAGAAATCATAGGCCGTGACCTTGATCAGCGCCTCCTGATTCGGCTGGATGAAGGCGACGTCACGCGGCGAAACCCTGGCCTCGACCAGCAGCGTTTCGGATGTCGGCACGATGCCGGCCACGACCGCGCCTGGCTGCACGAAGGCGCCGAGCGTGTTGACGTCGAGCGTGTTGACGATGCCGTCGACCGGTGAGCGGATGTCGGTGCGCGCCACCTTGTCGGTGGCGCCGCGGATGGTTTCGTCGACCACGGAAAGATCGGCGAGCGCCTGCGTCAGGTCGCTCAACGCCTCCTGCTGCAATTGCAGGCCCAATTCGTTCACCTGAAGCTGCGCCTCGGTGATAGCCGACTTGGTCTTCTTGATGGTCTCGCCGGCCAGGGTCAACTGCCCGTGAAGGTCGGTCTGTTCCCGCTCGACGCGGATCTGTTCGGTCTTGGCCATCAGGCCTTTCTTGACCATGGGTTCGACCAGCGCCGCTTCCTGGTCAGTGACGGCAAGGCTCTTGGATAGGCGGTCGGCGTTGGCGGTGGCCTCGTCGAGTTCCTTCTCGCGCTGGTCGAGGCGCGATTTGAGAACCGACAGCTTGACCTCGAAATTGTCGCGGCGCGCGACGAGCAGCTTTTGCTCGTTGTCGCAGATCTCCGGCGCGACCTTCTGGATTTCCACAGGGCAGGGAAACGACCCTTCGACACTGCCGCTCTGCTCGAACTGCAGCCTGGCGATGCGCGCCTGCAGCGCCCGCGCCTTGGCCTTCTCTTCGCCAAGGCTCGACGTGTTGCCCGAATTGTCGAGACGGATGATGAGGTCGTTCTTCTTGACGGTCTGGCCGATCTGGACGGCGATCTCCTGCACGACGCCGGCTTCGCTGGCCTGAATGATCTGCGTCTTCGAAGCGGGTATCACCTTGCCGTCGCCGCGTGCGATCTCATCCACCTCGGCGAATGACGCCCAGGCCGTGAAACACACGAACAGCGCTCCGACGATGTAGACGGACGCCGAGGCGAATAGGGGTGGCCGGTCTTCCCTTGCTAGCATGTCCATGCGTTCCGGTCAGGCATTTGCCTTCTGCAATGCCTGGATGACTTGTTCCTTCGGCCCGTCGGCGACGACGCGGCCCTGGTCGATGACGATGAGGCGGTCGGCAAGTTCCAGCATGCTGTAGCGATGGGTCGACACGATCAGCGTCGTGCTGCGGTCGAACGCCACCTTGAGCTGCTTGATCAACTGCCGTTCGGAAGCGAGATCCATCGAACCCGATGGCTCGTCGAGGAAGACGATCTTCGGCTTGGTCAAAAGCAGTCGCGCGATTGCCACCGCCTGCCTTTGTCCGCCCGAGAGACTGGTGCCCCGCTCGCCGACATTCATGTCGTAGCCGCGCGGATGCCGCGAGACGAAGTCGTCGACGCCGGCGGCCTTCGCCGCATCGATGATCTCCTCGTCGGTGGCTTCCGGCGCCGCCATCAAGAGGTTCTCCTTGATGGTTCCCGAAAACAGGTCGCCGGCCTGAGCGACGATGCCGACCGCGGCGCGGACCTCCGAGGGGTGGTATTGGCGGATGTCGATGCCGTCGAGCAGCAATTCCCCCGACGTCGGCAGGAAAAGCCGGCCGATCAGCCGGCCCATCGTGGTCTTGCCGGAACCGATGCGGCCGATGATGCCGACCCGCTCGCCGGGCCTGACCGCGATGTTGAGCCCGCTCAGAACCTCGTTTTCCGTGCCCGGATAGGCAAAGCCGACATTCTTGAAGACCAGCGCCCCGCTGCGGATCGGCCGATTGACGAAACCGACCGTATCGGGGCGGTCCTCTGGCTGCGACATGATCGTGTTGATGATCCTGAGCGACAGCATGGCCTGGCGGAACCGGGCAAGCGTGATGGCGATCTGGCCAAGCGGCGCCACGGCGCGGCCGGCCAGCATGACGGTGCCGATGATGGCGCCTGTCGAGACATGGCCTTCCGAGAACGCATAGGCGCCGCCAACCACCAGGGCGACCGTCACGAATTGCTGAATGGCGCCGGTGATGTTGCCCGCCGCCGCCGAGAGCTCCTTGATCTTCTCCGACGTGTTGGCCGCGTTCTTCGAGTGCTCGCCCCATTTGCGCAGCAGATAGGCTTCGGCGCGCAGCGACTTGATCGTTTCCAGCGTCGAAATGGATTCGACCAGCAGCGCCTGGCGTTGCGAGGCCTCGTTCATCGAGGCCGCGACCCGCTTGCCGATTCGCCGCTGCGTGATCAGCCCGACGATGACGGAGATGACGAAGGCCAACGCCGGTATGATCACCAGCCAGCCGCCGATGGCGTAAATGACAGCCAAGAAGACGAAGACGAAGATCGTATCGATGAAGACGCTGACCGTGTTCGAGGTGAAGAACTCGCGCACGAATTCGTATTGGGTGACGCGGTTTGCATATTCGCCCGTCGACCCGGGCCGCGCCGAAAGCGAGGAATTCAGCACTTTCTCGAACAGCAGATAGGAGATACGCAGGTCCGCCTTGCGGCCGGCATAGTCGATCAGCGACGCCCTGGCCGTTTTCAGAAGCAGGTCGAATAGGATCGCCGCGCCGATGCCGAGCGCCAGCACCCACAGCGTCGAGATCGCCTTGTTGGGCAGGATCCGGTCGTAGACGTTCATGGTGAAGATCGGCGAGGCGATCGCCAGCAGGTTGATGAACACCGCTGACAGCACCACTTTTGAATA
Organism: Mesorhizobium sp. B2-8-5; assembly: GCF_006440675.2. Lineage (NCBI taxonomy): Bacteria > Pseudomonadati > Pseudomonadota > Alphaproteobacteria > Hyphomicrobiales > Phyllobacteriaceae > Mesorhizobium > Mesorhizobium sp. B2-8-5. Next base: position 6,146,003 of record NZ_CP083951.1, on the reverse strand, counting down.
GGTGCGCCAGAACGACCCCATGGTGCCGGTCAGCCAGTGGCGCCTTTCGATCCGGGCCGCGGTGCCGACCGTCATCTCCTCGGCCTGGTTGGCATAGGTGATCGAGAAGGATGTGCCGCCGCTGATGTAGCTTTCGGCGAGTTCCGACCTGGCGATCGTGGTGCGGCCGTTTTCCTGCGGCGCCGTCAGATATTGCCCGCCCTCCATTTCCGCCAGGAGGGCGACCGGCAATTGGCTGACGCGGAAGATGATGGCCGGAAGATCGAAGCGGCCACGCAGGAAATCGTGATGGCTGAAATCCTGGACCTCCAGGCCGATGCGCTCGGCCAAGTGGCGGATTTCGTCGGGCTCGATGCGCGTCTCCGAAATCGGCACGCCGGCGAACAGCACGGTTTCCGCGCTCGGCCTGCCGAGATAGGCAGCGACAGCGCAGAAGCAGGCTTTGAAAGCCTCCTTGGGCGACAGGATATTGGGTTGCTGGTTCACGATCCGCCCCGAAGGACCGAAGATCGACGCTACATCGGCTACTTTTTCCTGACCGGCGCGAGGATGTCGAACGGCAGATCGTTCTTCTGCTCCGACGGCGTCCGCGCATAGGTCTCGGTATCGGCCGTAGCCGGCACACCGAATTCCTCACGGGCGTAGGCCGCGGCCTGCTTGGCCGGCTGGATGTTGAGTGTCTTCAGCAATTCGCCGGTCGCGGCCAGCAGCCGGTACTGGGCAAACAGCGACGCGTAGGACGACGTGTCGGCCAGTGTCGCGGTGTTGAAGCGCGTGTTCTGGGCATCGAGCACATCGAGCAGCGAGCGCTGCCCGACCTTGAACTGCTCGCGATAGGAGGCGACCAGCTTTTCATTGGTGGCTGCCTGCTGCCGCAGCGTCTTTGCCAGTTCCGCCTGGCGGAAGCGGCGGTCCCACGAGGTGCGCACGGCTTCCTCGATCTCGCGCAGCACCTGGTGCATCGCAAGCCGCTGCTCGCTGGTGCGGCGGATCTGTTCCTGTTCGTTGGCCTTGTCGATGCCGCCGCGATAGAGGTTCCAGCGCAGCACCACCCGGGCCTGCAGGTCGCTCGCGTCGCCATTGTCGCCGTCGATGTCATACCCGCCCCGGGCGACGCCTTCGGCGGTGATTGTCGGGCCGTATTTCGCCCGCGCCGCGTCGACCAGCGAAGCGGCGGCATCGATGTCGCTGTTGGCCATATGGACGCGTGGATTGTTCTGCCTGGCGAGCCCGATCGCATCGTCCAGCGACCGCGGCAGGGCAGCTGCGACATCGGCCGGCCGTGACGCGTTGGTCAGCGGCTTGCCGACATTCTTGAAGAAGCGGATCTTGGCTGCCTCGAGTTCTTCGGTCGCTTCCTGCATCCGCGCCTTGGCGGCATAAAGGCGTTCCTCGGCCTGCTGCCGGTCGGCGTCGTTGAGCGCGCCGCCCGCGATGCCTTGCTTGATGTCGCCGAGGATGGACTGATGGAAGCCAAGGTTCTTCTTGGCTTCGGCCACGATCGAAGCCTGCAGCATGTATTCCAGATAGTCCTGGACGACTGCGAGCCCGATGAACTCGGACCGTTCCAGAACCCTGAAGGAAGCGCCGTCGACCCGCGAGGCCTGGCGGTTCAGTTCGGCCCGCCTTGCGCCACTGTCATAAAGCGTCTGCGAGACCGTGAGATCGGCCTCGTTCGGATAAAGCGCTTCATGATCCTGGTCGAGCGCTCGCCGTGTATCGTTGTCCAGGCGGCGAACGCCGGTCGATGCTTCCAGATCGACGCTGGGAAGATAAAGGCCTTTGGCCTGCCGCAGCTCGAATTCGATCGCTTCGCGGTTTTCGATCGCCTGTCCAATCTCCGGATTGGATTCCACAGCGACGGCAACGGCTTCTTTGAGTGTGAGTGCGCTGGCGCTACCACAAGCCAGCATAGACACCGTAATGGCAAGCGCTATCCGCCAGCCGACGGTAATTTTACCCGTCCTGGTCATTTCTACCCCGTGCTATCCCCGCGCCGTTATTTTTTTATTGGCGCTTATTTGCCCAAGCCTGCCACCGGAGCTTTCGGCCAGTATCTATCAGATTTTTCGAGGTTGTGAGCATATAATGGATTAGACACCTCTCAAAAGCACGGTTCCGGGCATTAGGGCCAAAGCCTGTAGCAAAAATGGCACAGAAACCGGGGGCGGCCGTCGGACTTTTCCCGTTCAAAGCGCGCTGCAATGGTTAATGGCCTGAAAGAAACGGCGAATCGTGCGGCGGCCATGCACAAGCTCCCGCAAAATCTGCTGCGGCCTTGCAAAGCATGCGCAAGAAATCGCCGTTTCAGCCTGGTTTGATTGGCAAAAGCGGATCGTTCCCTGTATTGCGGGCCGAAGCAAAAAAGCCGTGGATTTTCTTGCATGACCAATGTCGCCTTGACCGGGCTTGCCCGCGATCTTGCCCGGCGCGCCGCCGAGGGCAGGCCGGTGCGCATCGGCGTCATCGGGTCCGGCGAGATGGGTACCGATCTGGTGACGCAGGGCATGCTGATGCCGGGCATTTCGATCGCGGCCATTTCCACGCGGCGCCCGCACACCGCCCGCGAGGCGATCCGCATCGCCTATGGCGACGAGGCGATGGCGGCCGAGACCGAGACCGGCTCCGGGGTCACCCGGGCGATCGAGAGCGGCAGGATCGCCATCACCTCGAACGAGATGCTGGTCACCAACCCGCTGATCGACGTCGTCATCGACGCCACCGGCAAACCCGGCGTCGCTGCCGATTTCGACCTGATGGCCATGCAGCATGGCAAGCATCTGGTGATGATGAATGTCGAGGCCGACGTGACCATCGGCTGCTACCTGAAGCATCAGGCCGACCGGTTGGGTGTCGTCTATTCGGTCGGCGCGGGCGACGAGCCGTCGAGCTGCATGGAACTGATCGAGTTCGCCTCGGCGCTTGGGCTAGGCATCGTCGCGGCCGGCAAGGGCAAGAACAATCCGCTCAACCATGACGCCGTTCCGGACGATTATCGGGAAGAGGCGGCGCGGCGCAACATGAACCCGCGCATGCTGGTCGAGTTCGTCGATGGCTCGAAAACCATGGTCGAGATGTGCGCCATCGCCAATGCCACCGGCCTGGTCCCGGATGTCCCCGGCATGCACGGCCCCAAGGCCGATCGCGATCAACTGGCCAAGGTTTTGATCCCACGGGAGGACGGCGGCCTCCTGTCGAGGAAGGGCGTCGTCGACTATACGATCGGCAAGGGCGTGGCGCCCGGCGTCTTCGTCATCGTCGAGGCGATGCATCCGCGCATTGTCGAGCGCTTGGACGATCTCCATGTCGGCCACGGCCCCTATTACGGCTTGTTCCGGCCCTTTCACCTGACTTCGCTGGAGGTGCCGCTCACCGCCGCCCGCATCATGCTCCACGGCAAGCCCGACATGGTGCCTCTGCCGAGGCCGGTGGCCGAAGTCTGCGCGGTCGCCAAGCGCGACCTTGCCGCGGGCGAGACCTTCGATGCCATCGGCGAGACCTGCTACCGCTCCTGGACCATGACGATTGCCGATGCGCGCGCCAGTCGTGCCGTGCCGGTCGGTCTGCTCGAAGGCGGCAAGGTGCTGAAGTCTGTCAGGAAGGGTGCGTTGTTGACCGAGGACAATGCTGCGCCGGACCGGACGACGAGGCTCTACGCCCTGCGCCGGCTGCAGGATGACATGCTCTACGGAGCGAAGGTTGCTTCACCAGCCCTGTCGGGCTGAGCCGCTGCTATTTGCGCAGTTCCGTCTCGATGTCGTCAAGCGCCTTGTCCTTGCCGATGCCGGTGAGGAAGGGGAGCCCTTTGATCACCGGCTTGGTCACGGATGCCGAGATGGGCGTGGTGGCGACGATAAAGTCGACGCTATCGGCCAGTCCGGGCACTTCCGTGGCCTTGGCCTGCTGCGCGTGAAAGGTGAGGCCGCGCTTCTTCATCGCCTCGGTCACCGCGGCATTGACCGCCGTCGAGGTCGCGACGCCCGTGCCGCAGGCAAAAAGAATGGTTTTCTGTCTGGACATGTTCTTTCCTCTTGTCAGCTGAGAATGGCGCGGACGTCATCGAAGGTCCTGGCCGTCCTCAAGCCATCCAGCACCGCGGGATTCTGGATGGTGGCCATGACGGTCTGCAGCGTGTCAATCTGCTTGTCCTTGTCATTGATGGCAAGCAGGAACACGAAGCCCACCGGCAGCTTCTCGTCGGGATCTTCCATATTGGCGAAGGTGACGGGTCGCTTGAGCGTGCCCATCGCCACCCCCGGTTTAAGCACATGTTCGGGGTCGGTGTGCGGAACCGCGACATTGTCGGCGCGCTCCAGCGGCAAGCCTGTCGGGATCGTCATCTCGCGCCGCACGACGGCGTCGGCATAGCTGCTCTTGACGTAGCCCAGCGCTTCCAGCCTGGAGGCCAGGATGCGGATGATCTCCTCATTGGTCGAAGCGTCGGAGCCGAGGACCACCGCCTCTGGGTCCAGCAGTTGGATCAGGCCATTGGACAAGGGCTACTCCATTTGATGCGAACCGTGCGCCCCGCCGTATAGGCTTCGGGGCGCACGATCGTTTCAGTTTCAGGCTAGAGCATGATCCCGAAAAGTGGGAACCGGTTTTCGGAGAAAGATCATGCTCCAACAAAGAGTTGGATCGTGACGGCGATTCAACGAAACGCCATCACGATCTAAACCGGTTCAGGCAGTGCCGTCGGCCGGCTCGTCCTCGGCGCCGGCGGCGCGTTCCCAGCCGAGCGGGTTGCGGCGGTAGAACAGGAACAGCGCCGCGATGACCACCGCGATGATGACGATACCGATGATACCGAGCCCCTGGATCGCTTCGATGATCACATAAGGAACCCAAAGGAACCCGTCGACCACGGAGGTGATCTGCAGCGCATCCGCCGGCAGCTTGAAGCCCGACGCGACGGCAGCACTTGTGAACAGCGGCGCCAGCGCGTTGGCGACGTAGAAGCCGACGGCCAGCGTCACGGTGCCGATGACGACCATGCGAAAGACGTTGCCCCTGACCAGCGGCGCGGTCATCGCGACGATGAACGGAATGACGGCGAGGTCGGCGAACAGGATGACGCGGTTGCCGGGCAGGATGATCGACAGGATGATTGCGATCGGCACCAGGATCAGCGACGACGAGATCGCCGCCGGATGGCCGATCAGAATGGCGGAGTCGAGCCCGACCAGCAACTCGCGGTCGCCGGTGCGCTTGCGCACGAATTCCTGCGCGGCGTCCGAAACCGGGAGCAGGCCTTCCATCAGGATCTTCACCATGCGCGGCAGAAGCAGCATCACCGCCGCCAGCGTCATGCCGGTGCCGAGCACCTTGGCCAGCACGGTGCCGAGATCGCCGGCGTTGTAGAAGGCGATCAGGCCGAGCACCAGGCCGATGATGAGCCCGAGTATCACCGGCTCGCCGAAGACGCCGAAGCGGCGCTCGATGGTCTCGGTGCTGATGTTGATGCGGTTGATCCCGGGGATACGGTCCATGATCCAGTTGAGGACGATGGCGATCGGCAGGATCTGCGCCGAGGCGAGATGCGGCACGGAAATGCCGGGCACGCCGTAGAACTGCTGCACCGCGCGCGCCGACCAGTCGGCGAAGAGCAGCGCAAGCGCCGCGACAAGCGCCGCAATGATGATGCCGTATGCCAGATTGTTGGTGGCGGCGACGACCAGCGAGCCGACGAAGGCGAAGTGCCAGAAATTCCAGACGTCGACATTGAGCGTGCGTGTCATGCGCGTGAGCAGAAGCACGATGTTGACCAGGATGCCGACCGGAATGACCCAGAGGCCGACCGACGAACCGAAAGCAATCGCGGCGGCGGATGGCCAGCCGACATCGATGATGTCTCGATGGATGCCGGTGTTGGTGACGATCGCCTTGGCGACGTCGCCGATCGAGGTGAACATCAGGCCGAGCACGAGGTTGATGCCGATGAACGCGACGCCGATCGTGATGGCGGCGCGGAAGGCCTTGCTGACCTTGGCTCCAAGGACCACGGCGATGATGAAAATGACGATCGGCAAGAGCACTGTCGCGCCGAGCGTGTCGATGGCTCCTTTTAAGCCTGCAAGTATGGTGTCCATTCTACCTCCCCAGGGGCATCGGCTTCGGCTCGAAGCATGAATGATGCCCGCAACTCAATGACGCCTCGGCCCTCCCGGCCGAGGCACTCCCCACTCGCCGACGAGGCCGGCATGTTCAGTCGAGCGAATGAACATTTGCTTCTGTCAGCGAACGAAAGTTTTATCTGGGTGGCCTATGCCAAAGTCAATCGGCAATCCTTGGGCCAAAGGGAAACCCACCGATTGTTTGGGGAACCGGTTAGCCGGTATAGCAATCGTCGATCCGGCCTGGCCGGCTTGGCGCATGCCAGGCTGGGCTGTTTCCCGGATCGTGTTAGGGTGCTACTTGCCCAGCTCTATCGACCTGAGCCGCGCCGCTTCCACGGCTTCGGTGACGAGCTTCGTCAGCCGGTCGCCGCCCATCAGCACGGCAAGCGCGGCGGCGGTCGTGCCGTTGGGGCTGGTCACCTGCTGGCGCAGCGCGCCCGGCTCCTCGTCGCTTTCGGCGGCAAGCGAGGCGGCGCCGAAGACGGTCTGCATGGCAAGCAGCTTGGCGGTCGCGGCGGGCAGGCCGGCCTTCTCGGCCGCAACCGTCAGCGCCTCGATGAAGTGGAAGATATAGGCCGGGCCGGAGCCGGAGACGGCGGTCACGGCGTCCATGAGGCCTTCGTCGTCGATCGTCGTCACGACGCCGCTCGCCGAAAGCAGTTCGGCAACGAAACGGCGGACGTCGTCCGAGACCAGCGGGTTGGAAAACACCACCATCATGCCCTTGCCGATCGCCGCCGGGGTGTTCGGCATGCAGCGGATCACCGGCGCGAGCTCGCCCAGAATTTCCTCGAAGGTGGCGACCGGCGTGCCGGCGGCGATGGAGAGAAAGCTGGTCCTGCCGTCGCCGAAGCGCTTGTAGTGCGCCGTCACCTCGCGGATCACCTGCGGCTTTACAGCGATGACGACAAGATCGGGCACGGCATCGGCCGGAATGCCGGCGGCGTCGGCGGCGGCACGGCAGCCCAGATGTTCGGCGCGCTGGCGCAGTTCCGCGTTGGGCTCGACCACGAACACCGCTTGCGGCTCGAGCTTGGCGGATTTCAGCCAGCCCGAGAGCATGGCGTAACCCATATTGCCGCAACCGGCGAGAACCAGCCTGATCGTCATGAAAACCTCCGTAAGAAGGCCCTCCTTAGACGGTTGCGCCGCAACGGAAAAGGGCAGTCGGCAGGAGATCGATCGGCCAGGTCGAAGCAATTCCAGGAAAAGTGTCCAGCGGTTTTCCGTCCGGAATTGCGTAACCAACTAGTTTGAAGGGCGAACCGGGATCGGCCGCAGCGAGACTTGTCTCAAGCCAAGCACGCCCAGCACGAAGAACAGCCAGACGGGATCGCCGCGGTGGAAGAAGAAGCTCTCCAGGAAACCGTTCAGCGCCGTGAACAGCACCACCATCATGAAGAAATCGCCGAGGAAGATGTTTTCCTTGCGCGCCGGGATGCGCATGTAGTCGCGCAAGGGGGCGATCAGGAAGGTGTAGACGGCGACGCAGAGCGCCGGGATGCCCATCAGCACGGCGATGTCGAGATAGCCGTCATGGCCATGAACGATGGTGCGGATATCCCAGGGCCGGTCGAAGGGCTGATCCTGGTTGAGCAGCAGCGGCATGCCCCAGAAGCTTTCATAGCCGTAGCCGGTCCATGGCTTCTTCGCCAGCATCTCGCCGGCGAACTCCCAAAGCGTCGTGCGTCCCGTATAGGTCAGGTTCGGGAAATAGATCGCCGCCAGATGCTTCACCGGTGGGATGAAGACGATGCCGAGCGTACCGACGGCCGTGGCCACGATCGCCAGCGCGAACAGGATCGGCGTGCCCAGCCGCATGCCGATGAGGCTGGGCAGCACCACGATCATGATCGAGAACGGGATCAGCCCGGCGGTCGTCTTGGAGCCGGTGTGCAGCATGAAGATCATCGCCGCGCAGAAGATGCCGGCGCCCCACCAGCGCTGGCCGCGCCGGAACAGATAGAGCCCGGCGAAGCTGAAACAGGCCATCACCGGACCGGCGATGTTCTTGTGCGTGAAGACGCCGCGCCACAGGCCGGCATGCTCGGGCTCCTGCGAGTCGGCGGTATGCAGCGCCTCATGCGGGAAGACGATCAGTCCGATATAGGAAAGGCCGATCACCACGACGGCGGTGAAGATCACCACCCTGGCGAAGGAGTCGGCGTCGCGCGGCAGCACCAGGATCGTCGCCATTGTGATGATGCCGATCATGGTGAAGGAGGCGGCGCGCATCGCCGCGGGCGGATCAGTGGCGAGCACCACCGACAGGAAGAAGAAGCCCAGCATCAGCGCCCAGGACGGGCTCACCAGCGAGCGCACCACACGCGGATCGGCGAAGGCGAGCAACGAGAAGATGGAGACCGCGCCGAGCGAGCCGAAGCCGAGCTGGTTGACGATGTCGCCGCCGTCGCCGGTCAGTTCCGCGCCTGCCGGCTGGAAGGGCCGGAACGAGACGATGATGACGGTGAACAACAGCGCGGCGATAGCCGTCGCCAGACCTTCCCTGGTGAAGGCGGCGCTGAGCGGGGCGCGCTCAATTCTTCTCAGGCTGCCGGTATTGCTCATTGGCATATCCGAATTCGGCAAGCACCCGGCCGAGCGCGACATAGACCGGGTAGAGGCCGCTCGTCAGCGAGCCGGTGCGCGCCAGCCGGACGGCGCCGCGCAACGGCGAGGCCGCAAGCAGCGCCAGGCTCTTCAGGAAAACCTTGAGGCCGGCAAGCGGCGTGCCGGCCCGCTTCTTCTTTTCGACCAGCGTAGAGATCACGCCATTGCGCAGGCTGCGGGCGCGGATCCAGTCGGCCTCGACGCGCCGGGCCGGAACGGTCTCGTTGACTTTTGCCTCGGCGCACCAGCCGAGCAAGAAGCCTTTCTGCGCGGAACGGCTGAGGAAGTCGGAATCGCCGCCGCCCATGAAATTGAACCGCAGATCGAGGAAGGGCGGTCCCATCGCCTGAAGCACGTTGCGCCCCACCAGCAGGTTGCCGGATGAATAAAGCGCCGGCACGCGGCCCGTTTCACGATAGGGTGGTGCAAAGACCGGATGTCCGGCCCATCTGGCGTGGCTCGGATCGGCAAAGACCGGCACTTGCGGGCCGCCGACGATGTCGGCGCCGAGGCTCTCGGCGGCGTTGCACATGCGCTCCAGCCAGTCTGGCTCGGCGATCTCGTCATCGTCGATGACCAAGAGGTGCTTGAAATTGGGAAACTGCTGGATCGCCGTCTGCCAGCCGGCATTGTAGGCGCTGCAATTGCCACGCTCATGCGCGATGATCACGATGCCTGGTATCTCGCCGCTTTCGAACAGCGGCAGCACCGCGCCCGCGCCCTCGCGCGCCTCGGCCTCGTTTTCCATGACGATGACGGCAAAGCGCCTGTCGGTCCGCTGCGCCTTGAGCGAAGCCAGGGTTTCCAGCACCTGCTTCGGCCGCTTGAAGGTCGGCAACGTCACGACCACCTCGACGGTCTCGGCGGCAAGCCCCGGCGACCGCCCCGCGATCGATACAGAAGCGTCGGACGGCAAAGGGATCATCCGTTTCCAGCAGCGTGGGTTCCGCGCCCTCGATAGCATCGCGGTGATAACGCTTCGTTAATCACCTTGTCGTCCGCCTGTCGGAAAAGTCGGGTCTTCGGCCTTTGACAGTGCCATTTAATCAAGGCTTCACCGCGTTTTGCTACCGGCTGCAGCCAAGGATAGGTGAAATGCATCTGCTGTTCGCCACATCGATCGTGCCTGATGGCGCTCTCGCCTCGGGTTACGAGATTGCCAACGCCGCGATCATCGACGCGCTGCGGCGGGCCGGCGTGCGCGTGACGGTGATAGGCTTCATCTGGCCGGGAAAGGCCCCGTCCGATCCCCAGAACACCATCGTGCTCGACGCCGTCGAGGTCCGCACCGAAAGCGCTTCGCCGCTGCGCAAGCTTGCCTGGCTGGGCAAGGCGATTCTCTCAGGCCTTACCTTTTCCTCGGTCAAGCTGCGCGTCGTTTCGGACGGCGAAGTCCGCGCCGCCATCGAGCGCGCCGGTCCCTTCGATGGCTACGTCCTGAACTCGGTGCAGTTCGCCGGTGCCTTTGAGAAGGTTCTCGCCGATCGTCCATTCGTCTTTGTCGCGCACAATGTCGAGCATCGCTCGGCCGAGGAAAATGCCGCCGCGGCCGGCAGCGCGCTGCAGCGCTGGATGTTCCGTCGCGAGGCCAGGCTCCTCAAGGTCATGGAGGAGCGCCTCTGCGGCGCCGCGCGCTTTGTCTTCACGCTGGCCGAGGAAGACCGCGCCGCACTTGGCGTCGCCTCCGACCGACGCTCGGCGGTGCTGCCGCTGGTGACCCGCGCGCAGGAGCCCGCAAGCAAGGCGAAGCGCCATGTCGATTGCGACGCCGCGCTGATCGGCACCTGGACCTGGCAGCCGAACCGCATCGGGCTCGATTGGTTCCTGAGCAAGGTCGTGCCGCATCTGAAGCCGGATTTCCGCGTCAGGATCGCAGGCCACATGCCTGCCGGCGTCAGCTCGCCGCATCCCGGCGTTTCCTTCGTCGGCAGGGTTCCTGACGCGCAGGCCTTCGTGCGTGGCGCCGCCGTCATTCCCTTGATCAGCACCGCAGGCAGCGGGGTGCAGCTGAAGACCATCGAGACCTTCGAGCTCGGCCTACCGTCCGTCGCCACCAGCCGCTCGCTGCGCGGCATCGGCTATCGTCCCGACAATTGCGTGGTGACCGACGATCCGATTGCCTTCGCCGCTGCTCTCCAGGCGGCCGCGGCCAATGTCCGCGACGACGACGGCAGCGCCTTCCATCGCCGCCAGCTCAAGGCGCTCGATGCCGCGATCGGGCTTGGCCTGGAGAAGCTCGGCGCCGTCAGGCAGGAGGTCGCCGCATGAACATGCACACCGCGCGCGCCGCCTTCGGCTTCGACACGCTCAAGACCATTTTGGGCATTCCCGTGCTTGCCATACGCTGGGACGAGGCCATCACCTTGCTCACCAGGCTGATCGACGAGCGTCGCTTCACCAAGGTGAGCTTCCTCAACGCCCACAATGCCAACCTTGCCTGCACCGATCCCGTCTTTGCCGAGGCGCTGGAAAACTTCCTCATCCTGCCCGACGGCGTCGGCGTCGACATGGCGGCAAAGCTGCTTTACGGCGCGCCTTTCCCCAGCAACCTCAACGGCACCGATTTCATTCCGGCCTTCCTGCAGGCCTCGTCGCACCCGCTGACGGTGGCGCTGCTCGGCACGACGCGCGCCAATGCCGAAGCCGCGTGTGCGAAGCTTTCGACGCTCGCCATGCAGCACCAATTCGTCGTCATCCATGACGGCTTCTTCTCCGCCGCCGAGGAGCCGGCGGTCCTCGAGCGCATCGCCAGGCTGCGGCCCGACGTGCTCCTCGTCGCGATGGGCGTTCCGCGCCAGGAATTGTGGATCGAACGCCACATCGACAGCCGCCATTGCACCCTGCCGGTCGCGGTTGGCGCGCTGCTCGATTTCATGAGCGGCTCTGTGCCGCGCGCGCCGCTATGGCTGCGCCGGCTGCGGCTTGAATGGCTGTTTCGCCTGTGGATCGAGCCCGGCCGCCTGTGGCGCCGCTACATCGTCGGCAATCCGGTCTTCCTGTGGCGCGTCGTCAGGCAGAAGCTGTCGCTCGGGCCGCGGCCAGCGGACGCGCGCCGGTGAACAGCCGCTTCGTGCCGGGCACCTCCACCGCCATCGAACCGCTGCCGCGCATGCCCCTGGCTGCGATCGTCACGGCGAGCTACGCTCCCGATTTCGAGCGCTGCCGGCTTCTGTGCGAAACCATCGACCGCCATGTCACCGGCGTGGCGCATCATTACATCCTCACCGAGCATCGCGACGTCGCGCTGTTTCGCCAGCTGGAAGGCAGCCGTCGCAGCATCGTCGACGAGCGGGACCTGTTGCCGCGCTGGCTGCGCGTGTTCGACGATCCGCTGAGCGGCTTCCGCCGCCGTGTCTGGCTGAGCCTCAAAACGCAGCCGCTGCGCGGCTGGCATGTGCAGCAGCTGCGCCGTATCGCCATTGCCGGGAAGGCAAAGGAAGACGTGCTGGTCTTCTGCGATTCCGACGTCGCCTTCCTGAAACCCTTCGATACCGGCGCTTTCTGGCGCGACGGCAAGGTGCGGCTGTTCCGGCGCGACGGCGTGCTGTCGAACGATGGACATGACGAGCATCGCATCTGGTCGCGCAATGCCGGTGCCGCGCTCGGCATCGATTCTGCCAATCAATCGAGCCACGACTACATCTCGACGCTGATCGCCTGGCGCCGCGAGACGGTCAACGCGATGTGCGAGCGCATCGAGAAGGTGCATGGCCGCGACTGGGTCGGCGTCGTCGGTTCGGCGCGCCAGTTCTCCGAATGCATGATCTATGGCCGCTATGTCGACGACGTGCTTGAAGGCGTCGGCCATTTCCATGGTTCGCAGGAATTCTGCCGCGTCCATTGGAACGGCGAGCCGCTGTCGGATGAGGAATTCCGCCGCTTCGTCGAGACCATGGCGCCGGAACAGGTGGCGATCGGCATGCAGTCCTTCATCGGCACCGATATCGGCCGCATCCGCCGCCTGATCGAGCTCGATTAGCCTGCGCGGGATTCAGGTCAGGCCGAGTCGAAAACAGTGGCTTCCGAGAACCGGAGCGGAGCGTACTAAAGTACGTGAGCACCGGAAGCGCAGGGAGCCGCTGTTTGCAGGCCGGCCTCACCTGAATCAGATCGCCTTCGCCGGGCGGCGCATGGCCGAATAGGTCAGCAGCATCGAGGCGAGATAGAGCAGCAGGAAGACGATGTTGAGCGACAGCACCAGATTGGCCGTGTCGGGGATCGTTGTCAGCACATAGGTGAGCAAAACCGCCTTCAGGCCGGCAAGCAGGCCGAGATTGATCGCCCGCACTGCCGTCTGGCCGCGCGCGAAGAGAAGCTCGGCCTGGTATTCGACGAGGTTGCGCAGGCCGGGCACGCAGACCGCCAGCGCCACCAGCGGCGCTGCCTCGGCGACATTCTTGCCGAGCGCGTTGGGGAAGAAGTGCAGCACGATGCCGAGCGACACGAGCGCGAGCGTCGAGACCAGGAACACGCCGCCCTCGATGCCGCTCTTGACCGCCAGCCGCGACAGCAGCTCCGGCGCCCGCATCATGCGCTGCACCAGCATCATCGAGAAGGTGCGGATCGGGATTGCGGTGAGATCGACCAGCCGCATGATGATGGCGTAGATGCCGGCCAGATGCGGCCCGCCGATCGACAGCACCAGGAGCTTGTCGAATTCCATCTGCAGATAGAACAGCACTTCGGATCCGGCGACATAGATGGAATCGGCGAGCCGCCTGAAATAAAGCTCGGCGCGCAGCCTCAGCCGCTGGCGCGGATAGAAGAAGACGAAGGCGACGATGAGTGAGGCGGCATTGGCGCCGATGTAGAACAGCGACCAGACGCCGATGCTGTGCTGCGCGCCAAGCATGAACAGGATCGCGCCGACTGCCCTGAGCGCCGTCGCCAGGATGGCGAGCACGGCCGCCCGCCCGAATTTGCCGAGCCCGTTGTTGACGATCAGCGCCACTTCGACCGGTCGCCACAGAAGCGCTTCCGCGAAGACGACCGCGGCGAAAGCCGACAGCGGCACGGCGCCGGCGAAGAAGATCAGGTAGACGATGTAGGATGCGGCGGCGAGGAACGGCAGCGACAAGACGCCGAGAAGCAGGAAACCGGCGGTGAAGGTGCCGATCAGGTTGGGGCGGATGGTGGCGGTGCGGTAGAGCGCCGAAATGAATCCGAAGGCGAGGATGCGCGACAGCATGATGCCGGCGGCCGACGCGGTCGCGAACATGCCGAACTCGGCGATCGAAAGCGTGTTGGCCAAAGCCACGAAATAGGCCAGCGAGAACACCAGCCGACCGCCGGCGCCGCTGATCGCCGAAAAATAGTCGGACACCAGTTTCCGGCGGGTGGCCACGAAGTGGCCGGTCCGCGCGAAGCTTCGCCTTTGCGGCATGTCGCTGGCCTGGGTCATGTCGGGGGCGATACATAGGCTGGAAAGTTTAACGCGGCGTTCTGGCGCCCATCCCGGCGACGCTGAAATGCCGTGAGCAAGGCGAAAAACTCTGCCCGCCGAGGCGCAAAATTAACCGTTTGTTTCCTATGCCTGTTTAGCGTGGCTTAACGATTGGCCGATCCGCGCGCCCAAGCCGCCAGAGAGTAAGTTCCAGGACAATGGTCGACAGGGATAACCGTGATGACTGGAGGCGCGAGCGTTCTCTGCTCGCGCTCGGACAAGCCATGCGTGGCGACGACAAGACGGTCTCGATCGGCGACCGGGCCAATTCTTCCTGGCGCGAGGACGCAGCCGCGCGCCATCGCGCCGCGCGTTCCGAGCGCGAAGAAAAGTTGAACCCGCGTCCCGCCGAGACCAGCGGATTTGACCACGATCAGGCGGAACCGGATTCGGATCCGGCCGAAATCGGGGACGACCGGGCGGGAAGAAATCGGCCCGCTTCGTTCGGGCAGCGCTACGAGGCCACTGCGGAAGGCCGCCAGCCGCAGGCCGCTCCCGAACCTCGCCATGCAGGCCGGCCGTCTGCCGGCGGCAATTCTGAGGAATGGAAACCGCTGATCGACCCGATGCAGGTCGTTCACGGCGTCACGCGATCCAAGGCGTTGATCCTGTCGACAACCATCCTGGGCGCGGCGCTCGGTGTCGCCATCGCCTTGTCGACGCCGAAGAAGTATGAGGCCACGACCGACGTCATTGTCGACCCGCGCGACCTCAAGCTCACCGATCGCGACCTGACGCAGAACGTGGTCGCCTCGGATGCGACCCTCGCCATCGTCGAGAACCAGGTTCGCATCCTGACTTCGGGCACCGTTCTCAACAAGGTCGTCACGGATCTCAACCTTACCAACGACCCCGAATTCAACGGCCAGGGCAAGGGCGGCATCGGTCTGATGTCGACGCTGCGCTCGATCCTGTCGCGGCAGGATGCCGGCGCGGCGGACGAAGCGCGCAAGCGTGCGCTGGCGGTCGGCAGTCTGTATGACAGCCTCGATGTCGAGCGCGGCGGCAAGACCTTCGTGGTCTCGGTCAGCGCCACCACGCAGAACGCGGAGAAATCCGCGCTGATCGCCAACACCATGGTCAAGGCCTTCAGGCAGATCTCCAGCGAGATCCAGTCCAGCACGGCGGGCCGCGCCAACGACGAGCTCACCGCCAGGCTCGGCGAATTGCGCAAGGGCGTCGAGACGGCCGAACGCCAGGTCGAGGATTTCAGGGCGACGCACGACCTCGTCGACGCGCAGGGCCACCTGATCAGCGACGACCAGATGTTGAAGCTCAACGAGCAGCTTTCCGTCGCCCGCGCCCGCACGCTCGAGCTCAATGCCCGCGCCGCCTCGGCCCGCTCGCTGAACGTCAATTCGGTCCTTAGCGGCACCTTGCCCGAGGAAATCAACTCCAACATGATGAGCGAGCTGCGCTCGCAATATGCGGCGCTGAAGCAGGAAGCCGATCGCGCCGAGGTCAGGCTCGGGCCCCGCCATCCGGAGATCGAGGCGCTCAACGCCCAACTCGCCGGCGCGCGCGAGCGCATCAGCGCCGAGCTGCAGCGCATCGCATCCTCCCTGCAGGTCGACCTGAAGCGCTCCGTCCAGCTCGAGCAGGATCTGTCGTCGCGCCTGGCGCAGGCCAAGGTGCAGAGCGGCGACGTCAACAACAATCTGGTCTCGCTGCGCGAGCTGGAGCGCGAGGCCGCCGCCAAGCGCTCCGTCTACGAGCAGTTCCTGCTGCGCGCCAAGGAAACCGGCGAGCAGAAGGACATCAACACCGCCAACATAAGCGTCATCTCGGACGCCTATGCGCCGCTGCAGGCCAAGGGGCCGTCGCGTGCGGTGATGGCCTTGGCCGGCCTGTTCGCCGGCCTGTTCGCCGGCATCGGCCTGGGCGCGCTGCGCGGCATCTATGCGAGCCTGCGCGAGACGGCCGATAACCGCTCGCGCCGCAGAGGCGATGAGCGCGCTCCAATGATGGAGAACAGTTCCAACAGGGCCGCTCCGCCGCCGCCACCGCTCGTCACGCCGCCGGCCCCACCTGTCGCCCCGCCTTCGGCTCGGTCATTCACGCCGCCGCCTCCGGCCGCGTCTTTCACACCGCCGCCGGCTCCGTCATTCACGCCGCCCCCAGCCGCATCTTACACGCCGCCGGCAGCTGCATCCTACACACCGCCGCCCGCCTCACCTCCAGTGCCGCCTCCGATGACGGCAGCCGCGCCGGCTCCAGTCCAGCCCGTCGCGCCACCGCCGGAACCGGCCAACGATGCCGGCCGTCCGGGGCTTTTCGGCTCGCTTGCTTCGGCGGTTCGCTATTTCGTGCGGCGCGAGCCGGCCGAAACGGTGGATATGGACTCTGTTCCGCCCGAAAGCGCCTGGCGCGCGCCCAGCCGGGAAGAGCGCTATTCTGGGGCTCAACCATCGGCCCGGGAGAATTTCCGGCCGCCATACGAGCAGGGCTATTCCTATTCGTACCGGCCGGACCATGGCCGGACCGATCCCTATGAGGATCGTTATTCGGCATCGGCGGCACCTTATGATCCGCGGTCGCCGGCCGCCGGCGAGGCCGACCAGCCCCCCGCCGGCCAGCCCCCCACCGACCAGCAGGGCGAGATCGACGATATCCGCGCCAGCCTGCGCGAATTCCGCGAGGCTGTGCGCGAGCTGACCGAAAGCCGCACGCGCCGCCGCTATTTCTAAGGCGCCCGTGTTTCTAAACGACTCGTGGTTCGATAAAAGCGGCCGGTTTCGGGTTTACGGCATCCGACGACGCTTTGACGGGATTGCCTTGTCGAATTTTGGTGAAAATGCCGCGCTGCATTTCGGCCGCAAGCGTCTCGCTTTGGTGGATCGACAATGCCGATCGAGGAAATGGGGCCATGCATCGATGCGGCCTCGAAGCGAAGCTGAGGGTTGGTGATGGCCGAAGTGATTGATGGAAAGAGCGTTGCCGAGGACGTGGTTTCGAAGGTCAAGGCTCTGACCGCGGAGCTGTCGGCCAAGGGAGTCACCAAGCCCGGCCTTGCCGTGGTGATCGTCGGTGAAGACCCGGCAAGCCAGGTCTATGTCGCTTCGAAATCGCGCACCGCCAAGGAATGCGGCTTCCATTCGCTCCAGCATACGTTGCCGGCCGATTCCACCGAGGAACAATTGCTGAAGATCATCGGCGACCTCAATGCCGACAAGTCGATCCACGGCATCCTCGTGCAGCTGCCGCTTCCCGGCCATATCGACGCCGGCAAGGTGATCCAGACGATTGCGCCGGAAAAGGATGTCGACGGCTTCCACTTCATCAATGTCGGCAAGCTCGGCACCGGCGAGCTCGAGACGGCCTTCGTGCCCTGCACGCCGGCAGGCTCGATGCTTCTGATCGAACGTGTGCGCGGCAAGGACCTGTCCGGTCTCAACGCCGTCGTCGTCGGCCGCTCCAACATCGTCGGCAAGCCGATGGCCAATCTGCTGCTCGCCGCCAACTGCACGGTCACCATTGCCCACAGCCGGACCAAAGACCTGCCGGCGCTGGCCCGCACCGCCGACATCCTGGTCGCCGCCGTCGGCCGTCCGGAGATGGTCAAGGGCGATTGGGTGAAGCCCGGCGCCACCGTGATCGACGTCGGGATCAATCGCATCCCGGCGCCCGAAAAGGGCGAGGGCAAGAGCCGCCTGGTCGGCGACGTCGCCTATGCCGAGGCGGCCAAGGTCGCGGGCGCCATCACCCCGGTCCCCGGTGGCGTCGGGCCGATGACCATTGCCATGCTGATGGCGAACACTGTAGCTTCCGCCTACCTCGCGGCCGGGCTGAAGCGGCCGTCCTTCTGATTTTGAGAAAGCCTTTGCATTGCCGAACCTGATTGCTCCCGTTGAACGGCCGATCACGAACGATCCCGTTCAGGGCGGCCGTCAGTTCGGTTTTCTGCTGGTCGATAAATTCTCGATGTTCTCGCTGGCGGCGGCTATCGACTGCTTCCGTTCGGCGAACCGCCTGCTCGGCCGCGATTTCTATGGCTGGACGACGATTTCGGCCGATGGCGACGCGGTGATGGCCTCGAACGGCCTGCCGCTGAAGATCGACTATTCGGTCGCCGACATGCCGCCGGTCGACATCCTGTTCGTCTCGGTCGGGCTCACCACCGAATTCCCCGGCAAGAGCAAGGTGCTGGCGGCGCTGCGCAGCTGGGGCCGGCGCGGCAACGCGCTGGGCGCGCTTTCGGTCGGCTCCTATCTCTTGGCCGAGGCCGGACAGCTCGATGGCTATCGCTGCACGATCCATTGGGAGAACCGCGCCGGCTTCATGGAGCGCTTCCCCGACATCAACTGCACCGGCAATGTCTTCGAGATCGACCGCAAGCGCTACACCTGCGCCGGCGGCACCACCTCGATCGACCTGATGCTGGAGATCGTGCGCGGCGATTTCGGCTCCAACCTCGCCAACGGCGTCGCCAACCAGTTCCAGCACGAGCGCATCCGCTCGGCCGGCGACCGCCAGCGCGTCGGACCGGAGCGCGACCTCACCGGAAAGTCGGAAAAGCTCAGGCGCATCGTCGAATTGATGGCCGACCATCTCGACGAGCCGCTGTCGGCGGTGCAGCTTGCCAAGTCGGCGGGGCTGTCGGTGCGCCAGGTCGAGCGCCTGTTCCTGCGCCATTTGAGCGTGACGCCTGGCCGCTACTATATGCGGCTGCGGCTCGAACGCGCGCGCGAATTGCTGCGCCAGACCAACATGCCGATCCTCGACGTGGCGATCGCCACCGGCTTCACCTCGCATTCCTATTTCGCGCAGAGCTACCGGCTGCAGTTCGGCCGTCCGCCATCGGAAGAGCGGCGCACCACTTATTGAGTGACTTCGCCGGCCATCGGACTTGTCTCCGAATGCCGCGTCAAATAGCTTTCGCAACGCAGGCGAGGGCTACTCTCAGGAGACATTCATGGCGGGACTGATACGGAGCGTCGCTGCGGCGCTCCTGCTTTTGTCGATGACCAGTTTCGGCTTTGCCGCCAACAAGGTCATCATCATCCTCGATGCATCAGGCTCGATGTGGGCCCAGATCGACGGCAAGCCGAAGCTGGAGATCGCGCGTGAATCGCTGCGAACGGTGCTGCAGTCGGTTCCGGCCGACGACGAGATAGGCTTCATGGCCTATGGCCATCGCACCAAAGGCAGCTGCGACGACATCGAGCTGATCGTGCCGCCGCAAGCCGGTTCCGCCAGCGCCATCTCGTCGGCGGCCGACAGTATGAAATTCCTCGGCAAGACGCCGCTCACGGCCGCTGTCAAGCAGGCCGCCGAGGCTTTGAAATACACCGAGGACAAGGCGACGGTGGTGCTGATCACCGACGGTTTGGAGACCTGCGGCGGCGATCCTTGCGCGCTCGGCAAGGAGCTGAAGGAAAGCGGCGTCGACTTCACCGCCGATGTCGTCGGCTTCGGCCTGACCGCCGACGAGGGCAAGCAGATCGCCTGCCTCGCCGAAAACACCGGCGGCAAATACATCCAGGCCTCCGACGAGAAAGCGCTGCAGGAAGCTCTCGTCGAGACCGTCGCGGCTCCGGCTCCCACGCCTGAACCGGCTCCGGCCCCGGCGCCTGAGCCGGCAAAGCCGGAGTTCAATTTCATGCCGAGCGTAGTGCTCGCCGAGGGCGATGATCCGATCACCGACGGCAACGTCTGGGAGGTCTACAAGGCCAAGCCCGACGGCACGCGCGGCGAATCCGTCACCACCGAATACGGCGCCTACAAGGGCAATCTGGAGCCGGGCGATTATGTCGTGGTCGCGACCGATGGACAGGCCAAGGCGGAGCAGAAGATCAAGATCGAGGCAGGCCAGGCCTACCAGCCGCTCTTCATCTTGAATGCCGGCAAGCTGATCCTTCATCCGCGGCCGAGCCCGGGGGCAGACATCGCCGGCGGCGCTATACTGGAATTCGCCTATCCGGGCGACCACACGACGACATACGGCGATACCAAGGTCATCCTCCCGGCCGGCGAGGAGAAGGTCACGGTGACGATCGGCAGCGGCACGATCACCGAAACCATTCGGCTCGCGGCCGGGCAGACGATCGAGAAGGACATGATCGTCGGCGTCGGCAAGGCCAAGGCCAACGCCTTCTACACTCAGGGCGGCGAAAAGGCCGGGGCGGACGTGTCCTGGAAGGTCTACAAGGCGGCCAAGAAGCTCGACGGCACCCGCGATCAGGTGACCTACGCCTATGGTCCCGACAGCCAGTTCGACCTGCCGCCCGGCGACTACGTGATGGGCGTCGACGTGCAGGCCGTGTCCACCGAGCAGCCTTTCAGCGTGACGGTCGGACAGATGACCGATGTCAACGTGACGCTGAATGCCGGTGTCGTGGCAGTCGACGCGCCCGGCGCGGACGGCTTCAAGATCTTCGAGGCCAAGAAGAACATCCAGGGCGAGCGCAAGCAGGCGACCTACGCCTACGGCGAGAAGATGCAGACCACGCTTGCCGCGGGCGACTACGTGCTGGTGACCAACTTCACCACCGACAAGGCCGACAAGGAGACGCCTTTCACCATCAAGGCCGGCGAGCGCAACGAACTCACCGTCCAGTAGGCACTGCGATCAGGACAAACAAAGGGCGGCCTCAAGCCGCCCTTTTTTATTGAAGTCGAGAAGATCAGGCGTTGCCGAAAGCGGCGGCGCCATGGTCGGCGCGGCCGACCAGTTGCCGGAAGCCGGCGAACAACTCACGGCCGAAGCCGAACTCGTTGCCGATGAGATCGGCTTCGGCCGTGCGGCGCAGCGCGAATTCCGTCCCCGGCACCAGCACTTCCAGCGTGCCTGCATCGGCGTCGAGCCGGATGACGTCGCCGTCATGGATCCTGGCGATCGGTCCGTCCTCGACCGCTTCCGGCGTCACGTGGATCGCCGCCGGCACCTTGCCGGAGGCGCCCGACATGCGCCCGTCGGTGACCAGCGCCACGCGCTGGCCGCGATCCTGCAGGATGCCGAGCACAGTGGTCAGCTTGTGCAGTTCCGGCATGCCGTTGGCCTTAGGGCCCTGGAAACGGATGACGGCGATGAAATCGCCGGTCAGCGTACCGGCCTTGAAGGCGTCGTTCAGCGCCTGCTGGCTGTCGAACACCTTTGCCGGCGCCTCGATGACACGGCGTTCCGGTTTCACGGCAGAGGTCTTGATCACGGCGTGACCGAGATTGCCGCCCAGCACTTTCAGGCCGCCCGTCGGTTGGAACGCCTTCTTGAACGGTGCCAGCACCTTCTCGTCGCCGCTCTGCGAAGGTGCTGCCTCGCGCACGACACTGCCGTCGTCGCCAAGCCGCGCCTCGACGGCGTAGGGCCGCAGGCCTTCGCCCCACACCGTCTGCACGTCTTCGTGCAACAAGCCTTCGTCGAGCAGTTCGCGGATCAGGAAGCCGAGCCCGCCAGCGGCATGGAAATGGTTCACGTCGGCAAGCCCGTTCGGATAGACGCGCGCCAAGAGCGGCGCCGCCTCCGACAGGTCGGAAATGTCCTGCCAGGTCAGCGCGATGCCCGCGGCGGCGGCCATCGCGATCAGATGGATCGTGTGGTTGGTCGAGCCGCCGGTGGCATGCAGGCCGACGACGCCGTTGACGATCGAGCGCTCGTCGATCATCCGACCGACCGGCGTATAGGCGTTGCCGAGCGCGGTGATCGCCAGCGCCCGCTTCGCCGCTTCCCTCGTCAGCGCATCGCGCAGCGGCGTGCCGGGATTGACGAAGGAGGCGCCCGGCGTGTGCAGGCCCATGATCTCCATCAGCATCTGGTTGGAATTGGCTGTGCCGTAGAAGGTGCAGGTGCCCGGCCCGTGATAGGATTTGGACTCGGCCTCGAGCAGTTCGGCGCGGCCGACCTTGCCTTCGGCATAAAGCTGGCGGATCTTGGCCTTCTCGTCATTCGCGAGGCCCGTCGTCATCGGCCCGGCGGGGACGAAGACGGCAGGCAGATGGCCGAAGGTGAGCGCCGCGATCACCAGCCCCGGCACGATCTTGTCGCAGACGCCGAGGAAGACGGCCGCGTCGAACATGTTGTGCGACAGGCCGATCGCCGCAGCCATGGCGATCACGTCGCGCGAGAACAGCGACAGCTCCATGCCGGGCTGGCCTTGCGTGACGCCGTCGCACATCGCCGGCACGCCGCCGGCGACTTGAGCAATGCCGCCCGCTTCCCGCGCGGCTTCCTTGATCAGCGCCGGGAACGTCTCGAAGGGCTGATGCGCCGACAGCATGTCATTGTAGGAGGTAATGATGCCGAGATTCGGCACGCGGTCGCCGCCCAGCGCGATCTTTTCGGACGGGCTGCACACGGCAAAGCCGTGGGCGAGGTTGCCGCAGCCCAGCACCGCGCGGTTGGCGGTACGGCTGGAAGCCTCCGCGATGCGGCCGAGATAGGTTTCGCGGCCGGCTTTCGAACGTTGGCGGATGCGTTCCGTGATGGCTTCGATATCGCGTCTGGCTGTCATGGTCCGTCCTTTCGAGCCCGGCAACGTCCTCCCAGCGCCGTCGGGCCGTCATGTTGCAATCAGGGTGCCCAGAACACCTCTATTGGTCTCGGCGCCGCCTCGAGCACTCTGCGGATGGGCTTCTCGGCGCCAGGACCCATCGCGCCGTTGAACGCGGCGCGCTTGTCCCCGCCTTCGATATGGAGCGCGACGAAGCCGGCGGCGACGATGCGCGCCATCGACAGCGTCAGCCGCGGCTCGCCGCCGCTCGCCGCGTGCACCGGCAGCACGATCCGCCGCGAGGCAGGGTCGAGCAATTCCTCGAGGTTGCCGGCATCGGGAAAGAACGAGGCGGTATGGCCGTCGCCGCCCATGCCGAGGACCACCACGTCGAGCGGCCAGGGCAGCGCCTGCAGTGCTTCGCTGTCCGCCGCGGCTGCGTCCTCGATGCTTGCCGCCTCATGGTAGAGCGGCACGAAGCGTGCTGCGGCCGCCTTGTTCTGGAGCAGGTTCGCCGCCACCAGCCCGGCATTCGAGCGCGGCGAGGACGGCGGCACGAAGCGCTCGTCGACCAGCGTCACGATGACCTTGTCCCAGGCGATCGGCGCGGTCGACAGCGCGGCGAAGAGCTTCGCCGGCGTGGTGCCGCCGGACACCGCGAGCAGCGCGGTGCCGCGTTCCGAGATGGCGCCGCTCAGCCGGTCGGCAATCTGCCCCGCAAGCGCCGTCGCCAGGTCCTGGCGATCGGCAAAGCCGTTCCAGCTGTAACGGACTTCGCTCAATTGCTCTCGTGCCATGTCCGTCCGTCACGTTCGATCAAGGCAATCGAGGCCGACGGCCCCCAGGTTCCGGCCGTGTAGCCCTGAGCTTCCTGCCTGGCGCTTTCCCAGGCGTTCTGGATCGGGTCGATCCACTTCCAGGCCGCTTCGACCTCGTCGCGGCGCATGAACAGGGTCTGGTTGCCGCGCACCACATCCATGATCAGTCGCTCATACGCGTCCGGCGCGCGTCCCTGAAAGGACTGCGCGAAGCTCATGTCGAGCGAGATTTGGCGCAGCCGCATGCCGCCCGGTCCCGGGTCCTTGATCATGATGTACTGCTTGACGCCTTCGTCCGGCTGCAGCCGGATCACCAGTTGGTTGGCGAAGATCGGCCCGGCGCTCTCGCCGAAGATCGAATAGGGGATCGGCTTGAACTCAATGACGATTTCCGAGACGCGGGTGGCGAGCCGCTTGCCAGTCCTCAGGTAGAACGGAACCCCGGCCCAGCGCCAGTTGCCGATCTCGGCCTTGATGGCGACGAAGGTCTCGGTGTTGCTGTCCTTGCCGAGCTCCTCGACGTAGCCCTTGACCGGACCGCCCGCCGAGGCGCCGGCGCGATACTGGCCGCGCACCGTGTGCTTGGGCGCCTCATTGCCGTTGATGCGCTTCAGCGCCCTCAGCACCTTCAGCTTCTCGTCGCGGACGGCGTCGGCGTCCATCGACGACGGCGTCTCCATCGCGACCAGGCAGAGCAACTGAAGCATATGGTTCTGCACCATGTCGCGCAGCGCACCTGCCTTGTCGTAGTAGGTGACGCGATCCTCGAGCCCCACTGTTTCGGCGACCGTGATCTGGACATGGTCGATCTGGGCCGAGTTCCATAACGGCTCGTAAAGCGCATTGGCAAAGCGCAGCGCCATCAGGTTCTGGACCGTTTCCTTGCCGAGATAGTGATCGATGCGGAAGATCTGGCTTTCGTGGAAATCGTCACCGACCGCATCATTGAGCGCCCGCGCCGAGGTGAGGTCGCGGCCGATCGGCTTCTCCAGCACGATGCGCGAGCTCGGCGTGATCAGCTTGTGCTCCTTGAGCTGGTGCGAAATGTCGCCGAACAGCGCCGGCGCCACGGCGAGGTAGAAGGCGCGGATGCGATCGCTGTCGCCGATTGCCTTCTTTAGTTTGTCGAAGCCGGTGCCGGTCGTCGCGTCCGCCGAGACATAGGAAAGCCTGGCCAAGAAGCTCTCCAACTCCTTGGCGTCAATATCGGACGGCTTCACATGCTGCGATATCGCCTTCTTGGCGAAGGCTTGGAATTCAGCATCGGTCATTTTGGCGCGCGAGGTGCCGATGATGCGCGTCGGCTCGGAGAACTGATGGCCGCACTGGCGATAGTAGAGCGATGGCAGGAGCTTGCGTTCCGACAGGTCGCCGGTGCCGCCGAAGATGATGAAGTCGAAGGGATCGACAGGGATGATCTGGCTGGTCATGGTCAGTCCGATTTGATGCCGGGCGCCGGCAGCGTTGTTGGTATATTCTAATCGATTTAAATTTTCCAGTGCCATGGTGTCACATGCGAGGACCAATCGCTTGCACTTGCATCGGCCCACATGTTTCCCGACACTCACGCCACCGGCAGGCCCGTCGGGCAAGCCATGGCTTCCGGAAGCGTTCGCGGCTGCAGCATAGAACGCGAATGTGACGAAAGCTAAGGGAGATGTAGCCTGGCTCGCGGTGGGCCGGGCGGCAGGTGGAAAAGTCACGTCAAGCTGCGGAATCCAATGAGCGGGAAAAGCATGCGTCTGGAAAACAAGGTCGCCGTCATCACCGGTGCCGCGTCGGGCTTCGGCGAAGGCATGGCCAAGCGCTTCGCCGAAGAGGGCGCGCGCGTGGTCGTCGCCGACCTCAACGCCAGGGGCGCCGAGCGGGTGGCCGAAGAGATCGGCGAGAGCGCGATCTGGACTCAGACCGACGTTTCCCTGCGCTCCGAATTCGACGAGATGATCTATGCCGCCAAGAGCGCTTTCGGCCGCATCGACATCATGGTCAACAATGCGGGCTTCACCCATCGCAACGGCGACATGCTTCGCGTCGATGAGGAAACCTTCGACCTGATCACCGCGGTCAACATGAAGGCGATCTATCACGCGGCACTTGCCGTCGTGCCGATCATGGACCGGCAGGGAGGCGGCGTCATCCTGACCACGGCCTCGACGGCCGGGCTTCGGCCGAGGCCAGGCCTGACCTGGTACAACGCCTCCAAGGGCTGGGCGATCACCGCCACCAAGTCGATGGCGGTCGAACTGGCGCCGAAGAACATCCGCGTCAACTGCCTCTGCCCGGTCGCCGGCGAGACCGGCATGCTGGAGAAGTTCATGGGCGCCGACACGCCGGAGATCCGCGAGAAATTCCGCGCCTCGATCCCGCTCGGCCGGCTTTCGACGCCGCTCGATATCGCCAACGCGGCGCTGTGGCTCGCCTCGGATGAAGCCGCCTTCATCACCGGCGTGGCGCTGGAGGTCGACGGCGGCCGCTGCATCTGAGCCGCTTCAGGTGGCGCATGCCAGCTTTATGCGCGGTCAAGCCGAGTCCCATTTGACTTCATGGTCCGTCAAAACGATAACGGATCGGGGTAGGGGAATTGGCGCGTGGTTAAGGTCAGGCTGCGTGAAATTCGCAAAGATCTGGGCTGGCGATTGCGTCGCTATCGGGCAAACCGTGCGCGTGCCCAAAGCAAGGCTGTCTTCATCGGGATAACCGGCAGTTCCGGCAAATCGACGGCAACCAGTTTGCTTGGGCATATCCTGGCCGGTCACGGCACGGTCCATACGCAAGTTCTGGCCAACACGCTCAACGCACTGGTCCGCACGCTCTACAAGCGCATGAAACGCGCGGGCGAAGTCGACTACGTCGTCTTCGAAGCCGGCGCGTATGAGCCCGGTTCGATCCGAGGCATGGCGCAAATGCTGAAGCCGGACGTCGCGCTCGTGACGATGATCCGGCTGGAGCATGTCGGCAAGTTCAGGACGCTGGAAGCTGTTGCGCGGGAAAAACGGGCGCTGGTCGATGCGTTGGAGCCCGGCGGACTCGCGATCTTGAACGCCGACGACCCGCATGTGCTTGACATGGCTTCGGGCGCAAGGTGCCGCGTCGCGACTTTCGGTCAGTCCGAGGCCGCGGACTATCGTGTAACAGACATCCATGCCGCCTATCCGGACCTGCTCGGATTTTCGCTTCGATGGCACGGTGGCGACATACACATGCAGACACCATTCCCCGGCGAGCACTTCTGGCTGCCGGCAGCCGCCGCCGTCGTCACGGCGCTGGAACTTGGTGCTCCACCGGAGAAAATCGCCGCAAGGACCGCATCCTTCGAACCTCTGGCCAACCGCTGCACGGTGCTGGTGACCGATCGGGGTCCACAGTTCATCGTCGATACTGCCAAAGCGCCCTGGCATTCGCTGAACATTGCGTTCGAGATGATGGCCAAAGCGACGGCCGTTCGTAAACGGATCGTCGTCGGACAGATTTCCGACTACACCGGTTCGTCGAGAAAGTATGGCACTGCTTACGGTATCGCGCGCGACGTCGCCGACGAGGTCATCTATACCGGCGACAATGCCCACCGCTCACGCGCCAGCCAGGCCGACCGCGACAGCGGCCGTTTCGTGGAGCTTCGCACCCCGAAGGAAGTCTCCGATCACATCAAGCAGACCGCCGTCCCCGGAGAACTGATCCTGCTGAAGAGCTCATCCAATCTTCATCTGGAGAGGATCGCGCTGGCCTGGACGCACGACATCAGGTGCTGGATTCCGGCGTGCGGCAAGAAAGAGGCCTGCCAGACTTGCGGCCTCTACGAAGTGCCGTTCGAAGACCACAAGTCCTTCATCGCGGATCTCAGGCTTGAGCGCAGGAAAGGTCGGCTCGGGCGGCTGCTTGGCGGATTGGGCCTTATGCGCCGGTCTTGATGTAGCTTTTGTAGACCCAGCCGTGCTTGCCGTTATAGACGATCTCGCACCATTTCTTACAATTCATCACCTGCACCGATGCCTTGGCCGGCACCGTGGCGATTGCGGCGGCACCTTTCTTCGGGCCTGAGCGCATGGTCACAGCCCTCAAGACGCGCCCGTTTGCGGCCGCGCTGGCTCTTTGAGCTTTCGGCTCAGGCTGTGCCGAGCTGTCCGTCGCTGCCGGCTGCGGATCTGGAACCTGCGGCTTGGCTTCGGGAATGGCGGCGGTTTGGGCGCCGTCCATCGTGTCGCCCGGCTTCTTCGCTGCCGCTGCTGTATCGCTGGCGGAACCGGCGACCTGCGACAGCGCGTCCGAAGCGTCGTTCTCGGCATCGGCCTCGGCAAAGGCCGTATCGGTCGATTGCGCGGGGGCCGTGTCGGCGGCCTGCTTGAATGGAGCTGGCTGGTTCTCGGCCGGGGCAGGTGGCGTCTTGGCATCGGAAGCCGTCCAGCGAGGGTTGTTTGATGCCAAGGCCGGAATGTTGGCTTCGCGGGCCGCCGTCGTGGGCGTTACCGCATCCCCCTTGCGCGCGGCCTGCGGCGCCGTCGCCACAGTGACCGCCGCTGCCGCCGGAGCGACTTTCGTGGTCTTCACCGGAATTGTCGGAACGATCTGCGCGGCATTTGCCGCAGTCACTTGCCGGTCACTGCCCGGAACGCACAGCCACAGCGCCACCGCGGCCACGCCGAGCAGCGCGGCGGTGCCGACCGCTGCAATGACCAGATGCGCGTTCGACTGTACCTTCTGCCAGAAGGATGGCCGTACGTTATAGCCGAACTGCATTGTAAAGCGCTGCCGTTCCGGCGCGCCGAAACTGAAGGGCTCGTTCACTCAAACCACCTCCAACAAGCGGGCCGACGTTCTTTCGATCATTGCCGTAACGATTGGCTTCGATCGGCATCGGTCCCGAAATCTTTGCGGGCAGGCCCGCGAAATCCCCGGATTTTCGCCCATAATTGCATCTTTTACTGCTGATTATGGCATGAGTGAGCCAATTTGCGAAATTCTGCGCGCCTGTTAAGGCTTCCACAACCTGCCGCGTGGAGGCCGCCAGCCTCGAATCGGTGGCTTCGGCTGGCCTGCCGGCTTCAAATCCTGTCGCGTAGCGCGAACCAGTTCAGCGCCAGGAACAAGAGCGGCGCCCGCAAACGCCGACCGCCCGGGAAGGCGGGAATTTTCAGATCCTCGATCAATTTCAAGCGGTCGCGATTGCCGGCAACGGTCTCGGCATAGAGCTTGCCGAAGAAGTTCGACAGCATGACGCCGTGGCCGGAATAGCCGCCCATCGAAATCACCTTCGGCATCACCTCGCGTACGAACGGCTTTCTCGGCACCGTGATACCGACATAGCCGCCCCAGCCATGTGTGATCTCGACATCCTTGAGGTCCGGGTAGAGCTCGGCGATCTGCCTGCGGATGTGGATATGGATGTCCTTCGGATCGTTGACGGCATAGACCTCGCGGCCGCCGAACAGGAGCCGTCCGTCCTTCGACTTGCGGAAATAGCGCACCACGAAGCGGGAATCGTCGACCGACTCGCCGCCCGGCAGTACCTTGGAAGCGGCGCCGAGCGGCACGGTCGCGCCGATGAAGGAGCCGATCGGCATGATGTGAGCTGCGCTCACCGGCTCCAGGTTGCCGCCATAGGCATTGACCCCGATCAGGCATCTGTCGGCTGCGATCGTGCCCCTGGGCGTCGCGACCGTCACCTTGCCGCCATTGGAAGCGATGCCGGTGGACGGCGTCTGCTCGAAGAGATGCGCGCCGGCGGCCGCAGCCACTCTCGCCGTGCCGATCACCAGCTTCAGCGGATGGATGTGTCCGGTGCCGATGTCGCGGGCGCCGCCGAAGTAGCGTGTCGAGCCGAGCCGCTCCGCTGTCTCCGCCGCGTCCATGAAGCTGACATGCGGGTAGCCGAAGCGGTTCGCCATGATCTCGGCGTGGCGCTTGTAGTCGTCGACATAGCGCCGCTTGTGCGCCACCGAAAGCTGACCCGGCATATAGTCGATGTCGATGGCGTTGGCGGCAGCGAAGTCCAGAAGATGTGCTTTGGCTTCTTCCGCCATGTCGAACAGCGCCCTGGCGCGCGAGAGACCGTATTCGGCCTCCAACTCCTCCGCCCAGGCGCGCTGGCCGGTGCCGAGCTGGCCGCCATTGCGCCCCGACGCGCCGTCGCCGAAGCGATAGGCCTCGATCAGCACGACATTCGCGCCGGCTTTGGCGAGATGCGCGGCTGCCGAGAGGCCAGTGAAGCCGCCGCCAATAATGACGACGTCACATTGGCGATCACCATCTAGCGAAGGGTATTCGGGCCGAGGCCCGGCCGTATCCTCGTACCACGAGCGGCCAGGAGAGATGGGGGATTGGTAGGACATGATTCTCGGCAGTAGGGCAGTAGGGCAGTAGGGCAGTAGGGCGCTACTCGGGCGACAATTTACGGATCAGAAGCCTCAAGAGTATCCCAACGCTCTCACTGCGCGTCATCAATTGTTGGGCTGCTTCGTTGGAGGTGATTTCGACGCGCTGCGCGATCAATAAGTGAGTTTCCAACTCTTTAAGCGATCCCTGTGCAATTCTAAGAAACTGTTGGTAGGAAGCTCGGCTTTCTCGTCCATAGCCCTCGGCGATGTTGGCGGGCACGGAAGCGGCTGCCCTGCGTAGCTGGGTTGTCAATCCATAGAGCTCTTCCTTCGGCCAGGCTTGTGTCGTTTCATAGATTGAAACTGCGAGGTCCATAGCCTGCTGCCAGACGACCAAATCTCTATACGATTCGATCTTCGCCATCGTCCCCTACTGCCCTACTGCCCTACTGCCTTACTCCCCTACTGCCTTTACACATTCAGCAGCAGATACTCCCGCTCCCACGGGCTGATCACTTCCATGAAGGTCTCGAACTCGGCGCGCTTTATCGCGGTGTAGGTGGCGGCGAAGGATTTGCCCAGGATGGCGCCGAGCTCCTTATCGTCCTCGAACAGGCCGACGGCCTCCAGAAGGCCACGCGGCAGGTCGATTTCATCCGCGTTGGCGGTCGTCAGCACCGGCGGTTCCGCCTTGATCTTGTTGCTCATGCCGACCAGCCCGCATGCAAGCGAGGCCGCCAGCGCCAGATAGGGGTTGGCGTCGGAGGACGGGATGCGGTTTTCAACGCGTCGCGCCGCCGGATCCGAGCGCGGCACGCGGAAGGCGGTGGTGCGGTTGTCGTAGCCCCATTTGTTGTTGACCGGCGCCGAAGCCTGCTGCGTCAGCCGGCGATAGGAATTGACGTAAGGCGCGAACATCACCAGCGCGTTCGGCACATGCTTCTGCATGCCGCCGATGAAGTGGAAGAACGCATCGGTCTCCGAGCCGTCCTCGGCCGAAAAGATGTTCCTGCCGGTCTTCTTGTCGACGACCGACTGGTGGATATGCATGGCCGAGCCCGGCTGCCCCTGGATCGGCTTTGCCATGAAGGTGGCATAGATCTCGTGCTTCAGCGCCGCCTCGCGGATGGTGCGCTTGAACATGAAGACCTGGTCGGCGAGCTCGATCGGATTGCCGTGGCGCAGATTGATCTCGAGCTGGCCGGCGCCTTCCTCATGGATCAGCGTGTCGATCTCCAGGCCTTGCCGTTCCGAGAAATGGTAGATGTCGTCGATCAGTTCGTCGAATTCGTTGACGCCGGCGATCGAATAGCCGGCGCCGCCGCCGATCGGCCGTCCCGAACGTCCGACCGGCGGCGTCAGCGGGTAGTCCGGATCGGGGTTCTTGCGCACCAGGTAGAATTCGATCTCGGGCGCCACCACCGGTCTCAACCCGCGCTCGTCATAGGCGGCCAGCACGCGCTTCAGCACGTTGCGGGGCGTGAACTCGACCGAGCGGCCGTCCTGGTGAACGAGATCGCAGATGACCGCGGCCGTCGGATCCTCTTCCCAAGGCACGACGGTCAGCGTCGAAAGATCGGGCAGCAGCTTCAGGTCGCCGTCGTCCTCGGGATAATGGAAGCCGTTGCCGTCCTCGGGATAGCCGCCGGAGATCGTCGTCATGAACACGGCCGAAGGCAGCGCCAGCGAGGTGTTGGAAGTGAATTTCTTGGACGGCATCATCTTGCCGCGGGCGACGCCCGCCTGATCGGGCGTGATGCACTCGATGTCCTCGATGCCGCGCCATTCGAGCCAGGCGCTGGCTTCCTTCCAGTTCTTCACACCACGCTGGTTTTTCAGGAATGCAGGCGTGCGGGCGCGTCCCCCCCGGCTTGACGGACGGACTTCCTTTTTTTCAGGCGGCATCATTCACCAGATTGTGTTGCGGATTTCGAACTATAGCCGGGCGCTACGGGGAAAGGGAAGGGGAGGCGGTTTACGCGAGTTCTCGAAGCGCCATGACGAGCTGGATCGGATCGCTGTCCTGGGAGCTTTCCAGGATACGCTCCAGCTCGCCTTTCCACGAATTCAGCATGCACCCCAGCTAGAGCTAGCAGTGCCCGGCAAACGCGTCTACACCACGCGTTCGTGAGGAGGATGACGTGACAATGTCCGCTCTTACCACAATCGGTTTCGATGCCGACGACACGTTGTGGCAGAACGAGCAGTTCTTCCGCATGACCGAACAGCGCTTCATCGCCATGCTTGCCGAGCACGGCGATGCAAGCCGGATTTCCGCGAACCTGCTTGAAGCCGCAAAGCGCAATCTCGGCGTCTATGGCTTCGGCATAAAGAGCTTCATGCTGTCTATGATCGAGACGGCGATCGAGGTTACCGAAGGCCGCGTTCCGGCCTCGACGATCGCGGAAATCCTGGCTGCCGGCCGCGACATGCTCAGCCACCCGATCGAGCCGCTGCCGCATGCGCGCGAGACGGTGGAGAAGCTCGCCGGCAGCTATCGTCTGGTGCTGATCACCAAGGGCGACCTCATGGATCAGGAGCGCAAGCTTGCGCAATCGGGACTGGGCGAGCTTTTCGACGCCGTCGAGATCGTCAGCGACAAGAGCGCCGCCACCTATGCCCGCATCTTCAGCCGCCATGGCGACGGACCGCAAAGGAGCATGATGGTCGGCAACTCGTTGAAGTCGGACGTCATCCCGGCCATCGACGCGGGCGGTTGGGGCATCTATGTCCCGCACGATTTGACCTGGGCGGCCGAGCACGCCGAAGCGCCGGTCGCGGCGCCGCGTTTCCGGCAGATCGCTGACCTGAGCGAACTGCCCGCGCTGATCGAAGGCATCGCCGCTGCAGGCTGACCAGCTTTAGGGGGGCCTTAGCCGCGCCCGACCAGGCGATCGACCACCGGTTGCAGCCTCTCGGGCGTAATCGGCTTGGCAACCACCGCATCGATCACGCTCGACAGGCCGAGACTTTCCGGCGTGCCACTTCGGGTTGAAAGCAGGATCACTGCGGGCAACGGCTTGCCGGAGGCGCGCCGCAGCGCGTCGATGGCCGACATCAGCCGGTCGCAATCCTTATTGTCCGGGCCGCCGTCCAGGATGACGGCGCCGGGCAGTTGGCCGGTCAGCGTCTTCTCGGCGGCCTCGGGCGGTTCCGAGATCGGCTTCAGTCCCGATTTCTCGACGATTTTCGACACCACGACGCGATTGATCGACGATTTTCCGACGACGAGCACTTTGGAAAAATCCGCAGCGATCACGCCTGTCCGGGCTGCCGGTTTCGAGCGTTTTTCGGAGTGGTCGTCACGGTCGGGGGGACACATCGGCGGGCTGACACTCTGGTTCAATGCAGGGTTGAAACCTGAGGCACAATTGGGTGAGATCGCGGCCGGTGTCAAGCTGAAACGATCGAGGTCGAAAATATAGCAAGAAATCCGAGATTCAGAGCAAGTCGTACCACTTGACGGTGAAGGCAAACCGAAAAAAGACGATAGTCTCCCGAACGTATAGCGCGCGGGAGACTATCGCCGAGACTGTTGACGTTACGTCAAGTGTGGCTCTGCTGGGTAACGATCACCGGGATCAAAAGGTCTCCCCAGTTGCCGTCGCCGCCATGGTGCCTGGCCGAGCGGACCAGTTCCACCGAGACACCGGCCTCGACTGCCTTCATGACCGACTGGTTGAGTCGGTGCAGATCGTTGGCGAGCATGCGGATCGTCGCCTGCTGGTCGACGCTCATCGCGCTCGATTGTTCTTCTGCCCTTTCCTTGACACGGCTTATCGATGCCATTGCTCTTCTCCTCGATGTAGATGCCCTGCGGGCATTTCCTCTGGTTGCTATCCGTTACTCGGCCGCCGGCCTGAACTGGGCGTGCTCGGTCGATTCATGCATGGCGGTGGTCGAAGACCGGCCGCCGGTGATCGCCATCGACACGGCGTCGAAATAGCCGGTGCCGACCTCGCGCTGGTGCTTGGTCGCGGTATAGCCGTTGGCCTCCGCCGCGAACTCGGCCTCCTGCAGTTCCGAATAGGCGGCCATCTGCCGGTCCTTGTAGCCGCGCGCCAGCTCGAACATGCCGAAGTTCAACTGGTGGAAGCCGGCCAGCGTGATGAACTGGAACTTGTAGCCCATCGCCCCGAGTTCCTTCTGGAACTTCGCGATCGTCGCGTCGTCGAGGTTCTTCTTCCAGTTGAAGGACGGCGAACAATTGTAGGCGAGCAGCTTGCCCGGATGATGCCTGTGCACACCCTCGGCGAATTTCCTGGCCTGCGCCAGATCGGGCTTCGAGGTCTCGCACCAGATCAGGTCGGCATGCGGCGCATAGGCCACGGCGCGCGCGATGCAAGGCTCGATGCCGTTCCGCACATTGTAGAAGCCCTCGACCGTGCGGCCGGCGTCGTAGTCGACGAAGGGCCGGTCGCGCTCGTCGATATCGGAGGTCAAAAGCTTCGCCGCCTCGGCGTCCGTGCGCGCCACGACCAGCGTCGGCGTGCCCATGACGTCGGCCGCAAGGCGTGCCGCGTCAAGGTTGCGGATATGCGCCGCCGTCGGGATCAACACCTTGCCGCCGAGATGGCCGCATTTCTTTTCCGACGCCAACTGGTCCTCGTAGTGGACGCCCGCGGCACCGGCTTCGATGAAGGCCTTCATGATCTCGAAGGCGTTGAGCGGGCCGCCGAAGCCGGCTTCGGCATCGGCCACGATCGGCGCGAACCAGGTCTCGACCGATAGCCCCCTGCCTTCGGACGTCTCGATCTGGTCGGCGCGCTGCAAGGTGCGATTGATGCGCTTGACCAGTTCCGGCGCCGCATTGGCCGGGTAAAGCGACTGGTCCGGATACATCGCCGACGCGGTGTTGGCGTCGGCGGCCACCTGCCAGCCCGAGAGATAGATCGCCTTCAGCCCGGCCCGAACCTGCTGCATGGCCTGGTTGCCCGACATGGCGCCCAGCGCGTTGACGAAGTCCTCCTCGTGGATGAGCTTCCAGAGCCGGTTCGCACCCATCTCGGCCAGCGTCTGGCGAATCTGCACGGAGCCGCGCAACCGCTTCACATCCTCTGGCGAATAGGGACGCTTGATGCCGTCGAAACGGCCTTCCGGCGCGGAGGGGACGAGGTTGTAAAAATCGGTCATTGGTCACTCCGGATCGTTTGGAACTGCTTCAGCGCGACATCGCAATCCTATAGCCTTGCGATGTCTACGTGTGACATCGTTTACATTGCAGCGCGAAAAGCGCCCAGAAAAACCACCGCTCGGCACTGAAAATAAAGGAAAAGCTGTGTTGTCATTGACAGGCTATCTCTGTAAATTTGTCACGATTGTAAAAAGGCGTAATGGACGCCGGACTCGATATCTTTGTAAATTCTTGTCAAGGATGGCATGGATGGCCGACCAGAAGATCTTCGCCGGTCCGCGGCTGCGCCGGCTGCGCAACGCCAGAGGCCTGACCCAGACGGCGATGGCCGAGGGACTGGGCATCTCGCCGTCCTACCTCAACCTGATCGAGCGCAACCAGCGCCCGCTGACGGTGCAGCTCATTCTCAAGCTGGCCTCCGTCTACAAGGTCGATCCGCATGAATTGCAAGGAGAGACGCAAGGCTCGATCGCGGCGTTGCGCGAAGCGTTCAGCGATCCGCTTCTTGCCGGCGAACTGCCTGGCGATCAGGAACTGATCGATCTCGCCGAGACCGCGCCGAACGCCTCGGCGGCGATGGTAAAACTGTTTCGCGCCTACCGCGAACAGGCTGAGCGCCTGTCCGACCTCAACCAGCTTCTGGCCAAGGAGGGCAGGGCAACCGCGCTGTCCGGCACGCGCCTGCCTGCCGATGAAGTCCACGAAGTGTTCGAGCGCCGGCCGAACCACTTCGCTTCGTTGGAGGAGGAGGCGGAAGCTTTCACATCGGTGCTCGAACCCGGCGACGACCTGTCCGGCGCGCTCAAGGCCTGGCTGAGGCGCGAGCATGGCATCGTCGTCAAGGTGCTGCCGGTCGCCACCATGCCCAACTGGCGCCGCCGTTACGACCGCCATTCGCAGCGCCTGTTCCTCTCCGAGCGGCTGTCGCCTTTCGACCAGCTGCGCGAAATCGCCATGGAGGCGAGCCTGATGCGCATGTCGGTGGCCATCGCGGGCGAGCTCCAGGCGCTGAAGCTCGGCACCGACGAGGCCCGGCGGCTCGCCCGCTTCGAGCTCGGCCGCTATGCCGCGCATGCGCTGATGATGCCCTATCAGGCTTTCCATGCGGCGGCCGTTCGCGCGCGCTACGACATCGACGTCTTGCGTTCCCGCTTCGGCGTCTCTTTCGAACAGGCGGCCAACCGACTGACCATGCTGCAGCGGCAGGGCGCATCGGGCGTGCCGTTCTTCATGCTGGAAGTCGACAATGCAGGGAACCGCTTCCGCAAGGCCGGCAGCCAGGGCTACCCGCAGAGCCGCTTCGGCGGCGGCTGCCCCAAGCTTCCGGTCCATGCGGCCTTCTCGCAGCCGGGCCAGATCCTGGTCGAGGCGCTGGAAATGCCCGATGGCGCCGAGTTCCTGTGCATCGCCCGCACGCTGGAAGGTCCACAAGGCGCCTTCTCCGAACGGCCGCGTCGCACCGCGCTCTTGCTCGGCTGCGATATCGGCTTCCGAGACGAGATCGTCTACGGCGCGGCGCTGCCGGCCGGAGCCGCCGGCAAGTCCGGGCAAGGCTTCGCCACGCCGGTAGGCCCCGCCTGCCGGCTTTGCGAGCGCGTAGGCTGCCTTGCGCGCGCCGAGCCGCCGGTGACGCGCCCGCTCGGCCTCGACGAGATGGTGACGGGCCTCAGCGCCTTCGATTTTCAGGGATGATATGTCGCCCGAGCCTGCGCATCGGTCTGGGGTCTGACTGTGTCGAAGTAAACCGCGGAGAGGTTGTCCTACATTTGAGCGAATGCTGGATCACGCATGGCTTTGTACTTTGCGCTACGCGATTGAGACACAGTCCCGTCGTTTGAGACACAGAATCCCTGTTGTCCTTGGTGCATCGTGTCGAACGCAACTCGCTGACAAGTCATGTCCATGACCGATACCGCCCCGTCCCCCGTCGTCCCGTCGCCTGTCGCCCCGTCGCCAGTCGCTTTGCCAGCCGTCTCGCCGCGCGAGGAGCGGATCGGCATGCTCCTGGTCTTTCTTTCGGCGCTTATGTGGAGCTTCGGCGGCACCATCGCCCGTTTCATCCATGTCGGCGACAGCTGGACCGTGGTGTTCTGGCGTTCGCTGTGGGCCGTGGCCTTTCTCATCGCCTTCATGCTGTTCCGCGACGGTTGGCGCGGTACCCTGAACCTCTTCCGGCATATGGGCCTGCCCGGCCTCGGCGTCGCCTTCTGCTTCGCCACCGCCTCGACCAGCTTCGTGGTGGCACTTGCCTACACGACCGTCGCCAACATCCTCTTGATGCAGGCCGGCGTGCCGCTGCTGGCGGCGCTTCTTGCCTGGCTCCTGTTTCGCGAACGGGTAAGCCCGGCGACCTGGATCGCGATTGCCGCCGTCATCGCCGGCGTCGCCATCATGGTCTCCGAATCCCTGGGCGGCGCCGTCTCGCCGATCGGCGACGGCCTGGCGCTGCTGATCGCGGTCATGTTTTCGGTGGCGACCGTGATCACCCGGCGCTTTGCCCATGTGCGCATGGTGCCGGCCAATTGTCTCGCGGCGCTTTTCGCTGGCGCTTTCGCCGCTTCCCAGGCCTCGGCGTTCGCGGTTTCGGAGCGGGATATGGGCTTTCTCTTCGCCTTCGGCGTCATCAACCTTGGCGTCGGCCTCGCCTTTTTCGCCATGGGCGCGCGGCTGGTGCCGGCGGCGATCGCGGCGCTGCTCGGCACCTTCGAGCCGATCCTTGGGCCGATCTGGGTCTGGCTCGTCCATTCCGAAGTGCCGTCGGCGCGCACCATCATCGGCGGCGCGGTCGTGGTCACGGCGCTGCTCGTCCATATCGGCCTGGAGTTCAAGCGCCAGACGCGGCCGGCGCGTCCCGGCGTCACCGGCCTGCCGTCGCCCAATTGACGATAGGCAGCCTTCCCCATTGACAACCCAGTTGCCGGGCGGGCAGGCTGCAATTACGGCAACAACAAGACAGGCGTATCTTGCCAAGTGTCTCCGCCGGCCCGCTCGGGACCGGACAGCATCGTGATAGCTATGCATACGCCGCGGTCAATGCCGCTGACGCCGCCCGGGTGCCTTGCCGGGAAGGCCAAACTGTCTCGAACCCTGATGTCGCTACCGAGCCTGGCGTCGACAGTTCACGCTTGTCGCTCTCCGGAAAGCTCAATAGTCTTAAACCAACGCCGCCCCGCCATACCGCGACGAGCCGGCGAGGGAACACTCACCAAAGGAGAACACCATGATCCGCAAAGCTCTATGGCTTTCGGCGACCTCGGCATTTCTGACGCTTTTCACCTTAAGCGGCCATGCCGAAGACCGCGTCGTCAATGTCTACAACTGGTCGGACTATATCGACAGCTCGATCATCGACGACTTCACCAAGAAGACCGGCATCAAGGTCGTCTACGACACCTTCGATTCCAACGAGATACTGGAGACGAAACTGCTTGCCGGCGGCAGCGGTTATGACGTCGTCGTGCCGAGCGCCAACTTCCTGGCGCGCCAGATCCAGGCGGGTGTCTTCCAGAAGCTCGACAAGTCGAAACTGCCCAACATCTCCAACATGTGGGACGTCATCTCCGAGCGCACCGCCAAATACGATCCGGGCAACGAATATTCGGTCAACTACATGTGGGGCACGGTCGGCCTCGGCTATAACGTCAAGAAGGTGACGGCCGCGCTCGGCACCGACAAGATCGACAGCTGGGACGTGTTCTTCAATCCGGACAAGCTGGCCAAGCTGAAGGATTGCGGCGTCTATGTGCTGGATTCCCCAGCCGACATCATTCCCGCGGCGCTGAAATATCTCGGGCTCGATCCCAACAGCACCTCGCCCGATGACATTTCAAAGGCGGAGGAAGCGTTGCTGAAGGTCCGGCCCTATATCCGCAAGTTCCATTCGTCCGAATACATCAACGCCTTGGCCAACGGCGACATCTGCATGGCGATCGGCTGGTCTGGCGACGTCTTCCAGGCGCGCAACCGCGCCGAGGAAGCCAAGCAGGGCGTCGAGATCGGTTATTCGGTGCCGAAGGAAGGCGCCCAGATGTGGTTCGACCAGATGGCGATCCCCGCGGATGCGCCGCATGTCGCCGACGCGCTCGAGTTCATCAACTACATGATGACGCCTGAAGTCATCGCCAAGTCGTCGAACTACGTGCTCTATGCCAACGGCAACAAGGCTTCGCAGCAGTTCATCGACAAGGCGATCCTGGACGATCCTTCGGTCTATCCGGACGAAGAGACGACGAAGAAGCTGTATACCGTTGCGCCGTACGATCCCAAGACACAGCGCGTCATCACGCGCACCTGGACCAAGATCGTCACCGGCCAGTAAGCATTGAGACACGACCCCGGCAGCCAACTGCCGGGGTCGCTTTCCTTTGGGAATTTTTAAGAAATAACGGAGTGGGGACCATGAAATCGCTTGGCAGCATCCGCAGGGATTTCGCGCCATGGAATGACCCGAACGCCAAGCCGTATATCCAGTTCGACAAGGTCACCAAGAAGTTCGGTGACTTCACCGCCGTCAATAATCTGTCGCTGACCATCTTCGAGCGCGAATTCTTCGCCCTGCTCGGCGCGTCCGGCTGCGGCAAGTCGACCCTGCTCAGGATGCTCGCCGGCTTCGAGGAGCCGTCGGCGGGCCGCATCCTGCTCGACGGGCAGGATCTGCGCGGCATCCCGCCCTACAAACGGCCGGTCAACATGATGTTCCAGTCCTACGCGCTGTTCCCGCATATGACGGTGGAAAGGAACATCGCCTTCGGCCTCAAGCAGGAAGGCATGCCCGGAGCCGATGTCGAAAAGCGCGTCGCCGAGATGCTCAAGCTCGTCAAGCTCGAGCAATTCGCCAAGCGCAAGCCGCACCAGCTCTCCGGCGGCCAGCGCCAGCGCGTGGCGCTTGCCCGCTCGGTCGCCAAGCGGCCGAAGGTTCTGCTCCTCGACGAACCGCTCGGCGCGCTCGACAAGAAGCTGCGCGAGGAAACCCAGTTCGAACTGATGGACCTGCAGCAGGAACTCGGCCTCACCTTCGTCGTCGTCACCCACGACCAGGAAGAGGCCATGACGATGGCCGACCGCATCGCCATCATGGACAAGGGCGAAGTGATGCAGGTCGCGACGCCGGCGGAAATCTACGAGGCGCCGGCCTCGCGCTTCGTGGCGCATTTCGTCGGCAATGTGAACATGTTCGAAGGCAAGGTTGCCGAACGCACGGCAAGCACCACGCGCATCACCGGCGCGACCGGTGCTGAGATCGTCGTCGACAATGGCAGCAGCGCCGCTGCCGGCTCCGACATCGTCTTCGCGATCCGGCCGGAGAAGATCAGGGTTTCCTCCAAAAAGCCGGCCGATGCCGTCAACGCGCTCGAAGGCGAGGTCTACGACGTCGCCTATCTCGGCGACATGACCGTCTACCACATCAGGCTGGACGACGGTCAGATCGTGCGGGCAAGCGCGTTGAACGCTTCGCGCGTGACCGAGGATCCGCTCACTTGGAACGACCGTGCCTGGGTCTCCTTCCGGCCCGATGCCGGCGTCGTGCTGGCCAGGTAGGAGGCTGAGATGACGGATATCGCAGCGACTGCCGCTCCATCGACTGAAACCACAACACTGCCGGCGAGGCTGGCGAAAGGCTTCGTCAACCGCCTCGTCATCATCGTCCCCTATCTCTGGCTGCTGTTCTTCTTCCTCGTTCCGTTCATCATCGTCTTCAAGATTTCGCTGTCGCAGACGGCGATCTCGATGCCTCCCTATACGCCGGTGCTTGGCTTCAAGGACGGCGTTTCGGGATTTTTCGCCGGCGTCCGCGAGCTCAACTTCGATAACTACACCTGGCTCACCCAGGACCCGCTCTATTTCAACGCCTATGTGACGAGCCTGATCATCGCCGGAATCTCGACGATACTTACCCTGATCGTCGGCTATCCGATCGCCTACGGCATGGCGCGGGCGCCGGCGACTATCCGCCCGACCCTGCTGATGCTGGTGATCCTGCCGTTCTGGACCTCGTTCCTGATCCGCGTCTATGCCTGGATCGGCATCCTGAAGCCGGAGGGCCTGCTCAACCAGGTCCTGCTCGCCACCGGCCTGATCAGCCAGCCGCTGGTGATCCTCAACACCTACACTGCGATCTTCATCGGCATCGTCTATTCCTACCTGCCCTTCATGGTGCTGCCGCTCTATTCCTCGCTGGAGAAGATGGATTATTCGCTGATCGAGGCCGCGCAGGACCTCGGCTGTCCGCCGGCCGGCGCCTTTTGGAAGATCACCTTCCCGCTGTCGCTGCCCGGCGTCGTCGCCGGCTGCCTGCTGGTGTTCATCCCGGCGGTCGGCGAGTTCGTCATTCCCGACCTCCTCGGCGGCTCGCAGACGCTGATGATCGGCAAGACGCTCTGGAACGAATTCTTCTCCAACCGCGACTGGCCGGTGTCGTCGGCGGTGGCCGTCATCCTGCTTCTGGTGCTGACCATCCCGATCATGTTCTTCCAGCAGGCGCAGGCCAAGGCACAGGAGCAGGGCAGATGAACTCGACCTGGAGCCGCTTCAACATCACCTCGATCGTGCTGGGCTTTGCATTCCTCTATCTGCCGATCGTGCTTTTGATCGTCTTTTCCTTCAACGAATCGAAGCTCGTCACCGTCTGGGGCGGCTTCTCGACCAAATGGTACGTGTCGCTTTTCCACAATCAGGGCCTGATGGACGCCACCTGGGTGACCGCGCGCGTCGGCGTCATCTCGGCAACG
This sequence comes from Mesorhizobium sp. B2-8-5, assembly GCF_006440675.2. Taxonomy (NCBI): domain Bacteria; kingdom Pseudomonadati; phylum Pseudomonadota; class Alphaproteobacteria; order Hyphomicrobiales; family Phyllobacteriaceae; genus Mesorhizobium; species Mesorhizobium sp. B2-8-5. Next base: position 6,104,417 of record NZ_CP083951.1, on the reverse strand, counting down.
GTGGCGACCGTGCTCGGCACACTCGCCGCGCTGACCTTGACGCGCTTCACGCGCTTCCGCGGCAGGATGTTGTTTTCCGGCATGGTGTTTGCGCCGCTGGTCATGCCGGAAGTCATCACCGGGCTGTCGCTCCTGCTGCTCTTCGTCGCTGTCGGCCTTGACCGTGGCTTCCTCACGGTCACGCTCGCCCACATCACGCTCACAATGTGCTTCGTCGCCGTCGTCGTGCAGTCGCGGCTGGTCTCCTTCGACCGTTCGCTGGAGGAGGCGGCGATGGATCTCGGCGCGCCGCCGGTGAAGACCTTCTTCCAGATCACCTTGCCGGTCATCCTGCCGGCGATCATCTCCGGCTGGATGCTGGCCTTCACGCTCTCGCTGGACGATTTGGTCATCGCGAGCTTCACCTCGGGTCCCGGCGCCACCACGCTGCCGATGAAGATCTACAGCCAGGTGCGCCTCGGCGTGACGCCGGAAATCAACGCCGCCTGCACCATCCTGATCGCGGTGGTGGCGATCGGCGTCATCATCGCCTCGATAGCCAACAAGCGCCGCGAGATCCAGCGCCAGCTCGACGAGCAGGCCGCGCAGCGCGGTTGAGTGATAGGAGCGAGGGCGCTTTGCGCCCCCGCATCTACTGGCCCGAAACGCCGGGAGCGATCGGCGATATGAATGGCGCGCTCCAGTTGCCGCCGACGAAGAACAGCGACTGGCTCGGCGGCGCGGGAGCCGGACTGGCCGCTTGGCCGTTGGCCTGGGGCTGCTGTGCCGGCTGTCCGTTGGGCACCACTCCGCCCGAAAGCGCCAGCCCGCGTCCGACATAGGAGGCGATGCCGGATAGCCAGATCTTGTATTTTTGCGAATTGATCTCGGCCTTGTCGAGGCGCGCCACTCCCTTCGAAATGCTCGCCTTGATCTCGGCGCCGTCGATCGGCAGCGAGCCATTGGCGACGTCGTCGAGCGCGAAGAAGCCGCCTTGCTGGTTGCGCTTGAGGAAGGCCGGCAGGTCGAGCCCGTTGAGCGTGCCCGGCCCGAAAGTCGCCGAGAACGATCCGTCGGCATTCTCGAAGATGGAGTTCCAGGCCTTGCCCGGTCCCTTGAGGATGATCGACACCGTCCCGGTGCCAGCCGGCACCAGCCGCGTCATTCCCGCCGCTGTGGCAAAGGCTCCCGTATCCACATCCGATGCCAGGAGCCGCATCTCGACCTGCGTGCCTTCCGGCTTGCGGTCGAAACGCAGGCTGCTCTGGATGTTGCCGTTGAAGGCCGACGCGTCGGATATGTCGAAGACGGCAAGGCCGTTCTTGACCTGCGCGGTGGCCGCGACGTCGGCAAGCTGGATCGGTCCCACCGTGGCATGGGCCGCCGACAGCCTGAGGTCGAGGTTGATGCGGTCGGCGAAGCTGGTGTCGATGTCGCCGGGGCCGGCCTCGCCGGTGGGCGCGACAGGCGTGAAAGCCGACAGGAAGGATCTCAGGTCCAGCGTGTCGAAGGCGAGCGTGCCGGCTATCACCGGACTGCCCTCGGCGAAGGAGAAATCCAGCGCTCCCATGCCCGGATTGTTGTTGAGCGTGACGGTGGTGTTCTCGAATTTCGCACGCCCCGCCGACGCGTTCACCTTGCTGGCGATCGAGACCGCGCCGATAGCAGCACCGGGCGCGATGCCTGCCTGCGACCACTCCAGCACGCGCCGCAGGGACGGCGCGGCGAACTTCGCCTGGCCGTCCAGATAGGCATTGTCCGAGATCGAGGCCGTTCCGTCGAAGGAGAATGTCGCAGGCGCCGCCTTGAAGGAAAGGGTGACGGGCGCGGCTCCCCCGGCAAAAAGCACCAGCGGTTTCGTCGAGGAGAAATCGAGCTGCACGCTTTCGCCGCGCCAGATCCCGGTCGCGGTCAGCGATGCTTCGCTGTTCATAGCCTCCCAGTTCACCTGGCCGTTCAGGCTGCTCAGGACTTCGGCGTCCTTGCCGTCGACCGAAGTCACCACGCGGCCATCGCGGAACTCGACGGTGCCGAACGGATCGGACGGCAATTTGCCGAGATCCGGCTTCTGCGGGTTGGCGGTTACCACGCCGCGCGCGGTATCGATCGAGCGCGTGATGCGCCCCCCGCTCGGAAGCGGCGGCAGATAGAAGCCGCTCGCCATGCGCTGGACCCTGATCGTCGGGCGCACCAGCCTCGCGGTCGAGAAGGCGACGTTGCCCTGCAAGGCCGCCATGGCGGACAGATCGACTTCCACGCGATCGGCCTCGACCACCGGCGGCGCGTCGGTCTCGGTCCATTGCGACAGCGTCACGTCGCTGAGGATGGCGCGGAACTTCGGCCACACCTCGATGCGCGGCGAGCCGTCGATCGTCACCCTGAAGCCGCTCCAGGCGCTCAATTCCCAGGCGATGCGGTCGCGCACGATGCGGGTCGAGGCAATCAGCGGCAGCGCCGCGACCGCGAGCGTGATGATAAGCACGGCAAGGCCGATCGCCCACACCCCGCGCCGGATCAGAGATGATGGCATTTCGCCCCGTATGCTTTCATTGCCGACAAAATCGCCCGACGGGTGTAACCGAGCGCCGACGCTTTTCAAGTCTTTATGGCCTTGCGATGGCATTTGCGCAGCGACAGCCGTGGCTCGTCCGAACAAAATCTTGCTCTGCTGCGCTGCAATATGCATAAGCGGTCTGCACGATCCCGATCCGCAATCGCGCGCCGTTTCTGGGACGATGGCAGATGCGACGATGAGCTTAATTGGCTCGAACGCGACGCGCTTTGGGAGGAGCGATCATGGCTGCCGACACACCTTTGTGGACCCCGACGCAGGAGCGGATCGACGAAGCGCCTTTAACCGCGTTCATGAAGGCCGCGCAAGCGAAGGCCGAGTTGTCGTTCTCCGGCTATGCCGAACTCCATCGCTGGTCGATCGACGACCGCGAAGCCTTCTGGAGCCTGGTCTGGGATTTCTGCGGGCTTGTCGGCGACAAGGGCGAGCGGCACCTCGTCGACGGCGAGCGGATGCAAGGCGCCAGCTTCTTTCCCGACGCCAGGCTCAATTTCGCCGAGAACCTTTTGCAGAAGACCGGCGGCGGCCCGGCCATCGTCTTCCACGGCGAGGACAAGGTCGAACGGCGGCTCTCCTGGAACGAACTCCATGCGCTGATTTCGCGGCTGCAGCAGCTCTTCCTGTCGCTCGGCGTCAAGGCCGGCGACCGCGTCGCCGCCATGATGCCGAATATGCCCGAGACGATCGCGGCGATGCTGGCGGCAAGCTCGATCGGCGCCGTCTGGTCGTCATGCTCTCCCGATTTCGGCGAGCAGGGCGTGCTCGACCGTTTCGGCCAGATCGAGCCGGTCGTCTTCATCGCGCCGGACGGCTATTGGTACAACGGCAAGGCAATCGAGGTGGCCGACAAGGTGCGCGCCGTGGCCGAGAAACTCTCGAGCGTCCGCAAGGTGCTCATCGTCGACTATCTCGGCACCTCGAGCGATGTCGCCGCCACCATCGACAAGGCAGCCGCGCTCGAAGAGGCGCTTTCGCCCTTTGCCGCCAGGACTGTCAGCTTCGAGCGGCTGCCCTTCGCCCATCCGCTCTACATCCTGTTCTCCTCGGGCACGACCGGCATCCCGAAATGCATCGTGCATTCGGCCGGCGGCACGCTGATCCAGCACGTCAAGGAGCACCGGCTGCATGCCGGCCTGCTCGACGGCGATCACCTGTTCTATTTCACCACCTGCGGCTGGATGATGTGGAACTGGCTGGTCTCGGGCCTCGCCTCGGGTGCGACGCTTTTGCTCTATGACGGCTCGCCCTTCTACCCCGACGGCAATGTGCTGTTCGATTTCGCCGATGCCGAGAAGATGACCTATTTCGGCACCTCGGCCAAATTCATCGATTCGGTGCGCAAGGCCGGTCTGAAGCCGATCGCGAGCCACGATCTGTCGAGCGTGCGCACCATCTCTTCCACCGGCTCGCCATTGTCGCCGGAGGATTTCCGTTTCGTCTATGACGGGATCAAGAAGGACGTGCATCTGGCCTCGATCTCGGGCGGCACCGACATCGTGTCCTGCTTCGTGCTCGGCGTGCCGACCGAGCCGGTCTGGAGCGGCGAGATCCAGGGCCCAGGCCTTGGCCTGGCGGTCGACGTCTGGGACGACGACGGCAAGCCGATCCGGCAGGAGAAGGGCGAGCTTGTCTGCACCAGGGCTTTCCCGTCGATGCCGATCGGTTTCTGGAACGACCCCGAAGGCAAGAAATATCACGCGGCCTATTTCGAGCGTTTCGACAATGTCTGGTGCCATGGCGACTTCGCCGAATGGACGGCTCATGGCGGCATGATCATCCACGGCCGGTCCGACGCCACGCTCAATCCGGGCGGGGTCCGGATCGGTACGGCCGAGATCTACAACCAGGTCGAGCAGATGCCGGAAATCCTCGAGGCGCTCTGCATCGGCCAGGATTTCGACAACGACGTGCGCGTCGTGCTGTTTGTGCGCCTGGCTGCTGGCGTGACCCTCAACGAGGATCTGGAAAAGCGCATCCGCGCCAGGATCCGCACCGGCGCCAGCCCGCGTCACGTGCCGGCCAGGATCGTCGCCGTCACAGACATCCCGCGCACCAAGTCGGGCAAGATCACCGAGCTCGCGGTGCGCGACGTGGTCCACGGCCGCACTGTGAAGAACAAGGAAGCGCTCGCCAATCCCGAGGCGCTGGAGCTGTTCCGCGACCTGCCGCAGCTTGCGGGCTGACGGCATGTCGTGGTTAACGAAATCTGTCCGGCGAATTTACCTAGATTTCACGGGTGGTACACATTCGTAAATTTTTTTGGCACCCGGTAAGGACTTGTTAAGGGACGACCCCGATAGTCGCGTGTAACTTGAGGGAGAAATCCCGTTCCTCGTCCCTGAGGTTCAGCTCAAGCCCCCGTTGTGACAGCATCCCATTTCTCAAGGCGTCCTCCAGGACGCCTTTTTCTTTGGCGCGACTCGTCGGCAGGTTACTCCGCGAGCACGCGGGTCGACGGGAAGGCGACCTCGACCAGGGTTCCTTCGCCAGGCGTCGAGGTGATGGCGAAACGGGCGCGGTTCGCCTCCACCATGGCCTTGGTGAGGGGCAGGCCAAGGCCAGTGCCGTCGCCGCGTCCGCGCTTCAACGCATTGATCTGCTTGAACGGTTTCAGCGCCTGCTCGATCTCGGCCTGGGTCATGCCGATGCCGGTGTCGCGCACGCGCATGACGACATCGCCCGAGGCTTCGTAAGCGGTCGAGACGATCACCTGGCCGCCGGCCTGGGTGTAGCGGATGGCGTTGGACAGGACGTTCAGGGCGATCTGGCGCACGCTTCTCAGGTCCGCCACCACTTCCGGCAACCGCGAGGCGAAGCTGGAGCGGATGATGACGCGTTCGCGATTGGCCTGCGGCTGCATCATCGCCACCGTCTCGGCCAGCGTGTCGTTGAGCGACACCGCCTCGTAATCCATCTCCTGCTGACCGGCCTCGATCTTCGAGATGTCGAGCAGGTCGTTGACGAGGTCGAGCACATGGTTGCCCGAGCGGTTGATGTCGCGCAGATAGTCGCGATAGCGGTCGTTGGTGATCGGGCCGAATTTCTCGTCCACCATCAGCTCGGAAAAGCCGATGATGGCGTTGAGCGGGGTGCGGATCTCATGGCTGATGCGGGCCAGGAAATCCGTCTTCTGCGAGGAGGCGCGCTCCGCCACCGCGCGCGCTTGCGTCAGGTCTTCCTCGGCACGCTTCCATTGCGTGATGTCGCGCACCACGGCGCAGAAGCCGCTGTCGTTGGGCAGCCGGCCGATGGTCATGAACAGCGGAATGAAACGTCCCTGCGCCTCGCGGCCGATGACCTCGCGACCGTCATTCAAGACGCTCGCCACCCCCGGCTCCGAAAGGCCGGCGAGATAGTCGCGCGCCGCGCGCTGGCTCTCGATGGCGAACAGCGAGGCAAAGGGCTTGCCGGCGACCTCGTCGCTGTCGAAACCGAACAGCGCCTCCGCCGGCCGGCTGATCGAGCGGATGTCGCCGTCGCGGCCGATCAGCACGACGCCGTCCGTGGCGGTGTCGATGATGGTGCGCATTTCCGCAATGCGCGACTTCAGTTCCGGCACGTCCGGCTGCAGCGCCGGTTCGTCATTGGCGGCGGTGAAATGCGCCGCGTCGTCCTCGCCGGAACGCCGCACCACCAGCATCAGCGCCCTGCCGCCGCGCCACGGCACTGAGCGCAGCAGCGCATCGATCGGGAATTCCTGGCCGTTGCGGGTCTTGAGCTTCAGCGAGTGGTCGCTTTCGTCCGCCGCGGTGTCCTCGGCATATGGATCGGCGAAGAGCGCGCCCAGGCCACCCGCATCCGCGAGGTCGTCCAGCGCCCCGTAGCCGGTGAGTTCGAGGAAGGCTTCGTTGGCATAATGCAGCACGTCGCCCGAATGGATGAGCAGCGGCACCGGCAGCCTGGCGAGGATGGGTGTATCGGGCGCCTTGGCTTCCTCTCCGGTCGAAAAAGCGGACGGTACGAAACCCGACAGTTTGAGCGGCGGCACGTCGAGGCGCGGCCGCGCCGGCGCTGCCGGCTGTTCTTCCGCCGCCGCCGCGGTATTCGCGTCGGAGCCTGCCCAATCCTCATTGTCTTGCGCATCGCGGAAATCGTCGGCGGTCATGCTGTCATCGTCGGCCGTCGCATCGGGGCCGGACTGCCCGGCCGCGACCGGCTCTGCCTCAGGCTGTTCGACCGGCTGCCGCGGTTCCGTGGAAGCAGATTCGTCGGCCTGACGGGTGCCCTCTGCCTGCTCGGGCTGGGAAACCGGCGCGACGCCGGCGTCTTCCGTGGGTTTCTCGCCATCGGCATAGTTGAGCAGCGAGCCGGAAGCCGCCGAGGTCTCGGCCTGGCCGGTGTCGTCTGCCTCGGCGGCGCCATCGATGCCATCGAGCCGCGCCAGGTCTTCCTGGTCTTCCGCTTCGGTCTCCGCTTCCGCGGTCTCCGCATCGGCCTTCGCGTCATCGGCTTCCGGGGCTTGCGCTGCGGATGCCAAGCTCGCTTCCCGCTCGGAACCGTCGTCCTCCGCTGTGTCGGGCGCAAGCGGCTGGTTTGCGTCGGCCCTCGCTTCGTTGGCCGGTTCCTTCACCGTCGCCGCGCCCTTGCCGGCGGCGGCCGCATCTGGCTGCTTGTCGGCTTCGGCGGCGCGTTCCGCGGCAGGGGCGGAACTGTCCTTGCGCAGCCGCTCGCCGATCTCGCGGAAGGCGCTGCGCTCGAGGATCGACAGGCTCCTCTGATTTGCCGGCGTGTCGCTTCCCGGCTGCTTGTCGTTGGCCGGCTGGCGATGCTCGGCCAGCCTTATCACCTTGTCGGCAAAGCGCCGCTCCGGCTTCGGCACGATGGTCAATGCCGGCACTTCGCCCTGGAAGGGGTCCTCAGGCTTCGGCTGTTCGGTCTGTTCCGAGCCTGGCTGCTCGACCGACGGCTCGGCCCCGGCGGCAGCGGCTCCTGCTGGTGCGGCATTCGGCACCAGGGCCATGCCAAGCGCTTCCGGATCGGCCACGGCGTCGGCGCTGCGCGCGACGCCGAAGCCGCGAAACCCCTCGAAGGCGCGGCTGCGGCCATAGACGGGCAGCGCCGCCAGATCGACGGGGATCTTCAGGCCGGTTCCGGCCACCGGCCACAGCACCGAGCGGCCGGACCAGGTATCGCGCCGGTCGAGCAGGCCGGCGATCTCGCCCGAGGCGTCGAGGCCGAAAGTGGCTGCAACATCCTTGAAGCGGCGGCCGATCACATCGGCGGCAGGCTGGCCGACGATGTCGGCGAATTCGGGCGACAGCGCGCTGAACCGGCCTTCGGCGTCGGTGCGCCAGACGAAGCGCAATGGCGGCGCGGAGCGGTCGATGTCGCGGGGCGGGGTCGGCTGGGCGGGTGTGGCGGTTTCGCGTGCGGCGGTTTCGCCGCCATCCTGCCCTTGGCCTTTGGCCGTGGCGGCGCCCTCCGGTGCGTCCTCCGCCAGCGCTGCCGGTTGAGCATGTCCGGTGTCCTCGTTGCCGGCATTGAAGTACCAATGATCGTGCTGGCCAGCGCGGGCATCGGCGGCCTGCCGGCTGGTGTCGGCGGCGTCGGCCTGATGGTCGGTTCGGGTAGACCGCTGGCGCGCCAGGGTCCGGCTCTCCGCGTCGGGCAGTGCGTCGCCGTCGGGAGCCTCCGGCGTTGGCTCGGCCCCTTCGCCAGCCGCCACGACAGGCATTGGGTTGTCCTGGACAGGCTGAGGCTCGGGCTCGATTGCCGGGCTTTCACCTGGCGGCGGGGCGCTAACCGCCTCGGGCGCGGCAACTTGCTGATCGCCGGTCTGATCGCCCTGGTCGGCGACCGGCTGATCGTCTTGGCCGGCACCGGAGTCGTCGAGTTGGTCCTCGTCGATCACCACCAGCAGATGGCGCGTATCGGTGAGCCGTGCAAACCCGGCCGGATAGGAGGTGTTGGTGCCCGGCACGAGGCGTTTGACGACGCGGTCGCCGCTGCTTGCCACATCCGCAACCAGGGCAGCCAGCGTCCGCGGCTCGATGCCGAGCGCCGCAAAGCCGTCCGAGGCTGCTTCGACATCGCCTTGCGCGTCGACGAAGGCAATGAAATGCCCGGCCTCGGTAAAGCCGCCGATTGCACGGCTGGCGATTTCGCCGGCGCTGCGCGAACTGATCTGCGCCGCCGGCACCGCCAGCATGATTGACGTCTCGCCGTCCGGCATCGTCACGGCGCTGGCCAGGAAGCCGGCTGCGCGGCTCACCATGCCGGTGGCCAGCCTCACCGTGATGGCGCGATCGCTGCCGATGTTGGGAAAGCCGCTGGTCGCCATGATCTGCCGGCGCGCGACCAACGGCAGCCGCGCTGAGGCGCCGATGATGGCCTCGATATCCGGATAGCCGAACATCGACGCCCCCGGTCCGTTCGCCCAGATCACCTGTTCGAGGTCGGTCGATAAAATGGCCAGCGCGTCGCCGGCGGCAAAGCGCTGGCGCACCGCGTCGAGCACGGCAACGTCGAGGAAGGAGTAGTTTTCAGGCGGCATGCGCTGGCCAACCCTCCGGAGCGGGCATTTTTTCAGTTAACGCTTTGTTAATAAAAGCCTGTGGCCCCAAGGTCCACAAGCCTAGGCTTGCATGGGTCGAAATCTCTGGGCTCTTGGTTAACGGCCCTATGGCTGACGTCAGGGAAGATTTTATGGTGCGGTGCAACAAAGATGTTGCAATGCACAAAAAACCCTTTATATTGCCATCATACATGAACGAGACGGCTTTCTGTCAAAGCCGCTGCCCCGAAAGGTTGGAAAATGTCCAAGACCACCGCAAAGACCGCAGAGACCATCGAGAACGTCGAATTCCCGAGCTTCGACGCTTCCAAGGCCTCCGACCAGATCCGCGCCTTCGCCGAGAAGGGCGTCGAGCAGTCGAAGGAAGCCTATGCCAAGCTGAAGACCGGCGCCGAGGAGACCCAGAAGGTTCTGGAGTCGACCTACGAGACCGCCAAGACCGTTTCCAGCGACGTTTCGCTGAAGGCCATCGCCGCGCTGCGCGCCAATGCCGAGGCCAGCTTCTCGCACCTCGAAGCCCTGGTCGGCGCCAAGACCCTTTCGGAAGTCGTCGAGCTGCAGACCTCCTTCCTGCGCAAGCGCGTCGAAATGGCCGTCGAGCAGGCCAAGGAGTTCCAGGCCGTTACCACCAAGGCGGTCGAGGACGTCTCCAAGCCGGTAAAGAGCGCCTTTGAGAAGGCGATGAAGGACGCCAAGGCTGCCTGATTTTCGCGCACAACCCTGCGATGCATCAAAACGTCGCATTTCGTCAGACAAATAGTCGTGCGATAGGGTTGAACAACCAGATACCCGGGGATGGAACCTCCTCCCTCCATTTCCGGGGTGACCAGCCAGCACCTCCTCCCGCTGGCTCGTAACAGGAAAAGGCCGGCACCTCCTCCCGCCGGCCTTTTCTTTTGCCTTGACGGCGGCGGATGAGGAAACCCGTCCTTTCCCTTATCAAAGCCCTTGAATTAGAATCCGATAGCCCGTATTTGACGCATCGCCGAACGACAGAGCGGATCGCGGAGAAAGAAGCTTCCTCGATCCAACTCAGGCAGGCGTGCCGTTGTAGCTCAGCTGGTTAGAGCGCCGGATTGTGGATCCGGAGGTCGCTGGTTCGATCCCAGCCAACGGTACCATCGGGCTATTCGCTAAATCGCTTATTTTGCTAACGAATTTCCGATTGTCGCTTCTGTCCACCTTCCAACGTTTCCTGCTCCTCGGCCTGGCTTCCCCACACATAGCTCCGTTACATGAGGCCGGAATGCCTGCGATCGATGCATGCGGTAAACGGCGGCAACGGCGTGCATACAGGACGGTTTGCGGATCAGATCACCGCTTCGAGCTTTTTGCAGCCGTCAAACGGTTGTCGCTCGTTCAGTTGATACGGCAATTTCAATAGCCGGCGGGTTAAGGGGCGGCCCAGCAGGCGCGGGGGTGACTTGGACAGCCGCTGGGCCTGACCAGCGTTTTGGGCGGCGCTGGCTAGAACGACCTTTAGTCCCCATTCATGAAATTGCTAATTTAGCCAAAAGGATGCTTTGTCGCTCTCAGCTCGGCCAAGGCTACTTGAATTCCTGCGCAAACAATGAGCGCCAGCCGCCAAGGTTTGTGCCTTGGATTACGTCTGACTAATGCGTGTCGCGCAAAAGTGTGCAGCGGTTTTGCGATAACGACATGCATGAAAACAAAGCCTTAAAGCGCCTGAATCCGCTTCAGCGCGACGCGCTTTTAAGTCGCGTCCTGCCTATATGGCCGTGCACGCAGCGTGGGCAATGCGTTCTCTGACAAATAGACCAGAGCTGACCCAGCGATCCATTGTCACGGCCAAGCTACCCACCGCGTTCCGCATGACGAGGGAACCGTCAAGTCAGGCGTAGACCTGCCTAAGCGAGGACTTGCCTACTTCCGAAACCGGCAGCGGGAAAGCTTCGACCTGTCCCCCGGTCTTGTCCAGATACTGCATCAACGCCGTGACCAGGTGGTAGAAGATGCTCGCGGGGACCTCCGTCGCCACTGACCTTCCGCGCTCATCAATCCTGTCGACCCATAAGCCAAGCGGTGCGGGATCGATATGCCATCTGAAGAGCCGGGCGACGCGCGCTTCGATCTCGGGTTTCAAATCAGGCCCGCCAATACCATCAAGGGCAACTGCCGCCTTGATCGCCTCGCATTGCGGCCAGCTTCGCGAAAGCCGGTCGAGGGGCAGTCCGTGGCGCGAGACGGCTGCATAGGCCAGACCCGTGGCCCGGTTCAAACCGCTGGCAACCGCCGAGGAATAGAGCTTTCTCGCATATGCTACCAAGTCCTTCTGGCCGCTCGCCCGCGCGAAATCGACGAGGAGAGAGGCCCATTCGAAATGGTGCCCTGGTTCGGTCCACTGTCCATCGTCCCCCGGCAACGGCAGCCAATCGACGTCGAAGCGTTCTCCAACTGTCCAGCTCTCCTGGTCGAAGAAATGGCATCGGAAGAGATCGATGACGCGTGCCGCGCGACGCAGATATGCGCGCTCGCCCGTGACCCCATGCCAGGCAAGGAAGGATTCCAGCATGTGCATGTGCGGGTTCGAGAACCGCGCCCCGCTCCAGACGGGGCTCTCGAGGAAGCCGTTCAGGCTGCCGTCCTCGAGATGCGTGTCGATGAAATGAAATGTCTCCTGTGCAAGCCGCAGGGCGTCCTGGTGGCCGCATCGATGAGCATGGGCAAGCGCCAGCAGCACGCAGGCTTGGTCGTAGGCATCCTCCGCCGGGTCAGCCACGCTGCCGTTGCAATTTAGGGTGCGTACCCAGCCGCCGCGGTCGGTGCGACCGTATTTCGCGATGAAGTCGATCCCGTGGTTGATAAGTTTGTCGGCGGGTCCAGGCCAACCGCGTTCCTTGGCCACCGCGAAAGCGTAGATCTGACGAGCCATCGTCCGCGTGCGCTTGGGCTTGCGTAGCGGCCTCGCGTCAAAACCGAGCGACTCATGGAATCCGCCATACACGTCGTCAACGCCTGCAGTGGACCACACCGGCAGGGTTTCGTTGAAAAGCCAGTGCTCGACGCGCTTGCGCCATGACCCGCTGACGATGACCCGGTCTTCCGACGCTGTTAACTTGGTCTCGAGTCGTCCGCTCTTCTCCAACTGTTCGACAACCTTCTTGACGTTCTGGCTGTGGCTGACGGGGGCGACGAATACCGCGTCTGGCGTTGCCACCACGGCCACATCCTTCATTCCAATGACGGTCAGCAGCCTGCCCTGGCTTCGAAGGTAGGAGCTGCTGCAGTCCATCGCGACGACGTCCCCCATCACGACGTTGCCGTCGCTGTCGGTCGGGCTGGCTTCGAGCAGCGACTGCCACGATCCAAGATCATTCCAGCGGAAGGAGGCCGTAACCATCGCGGTGTCGTGGGCATGCTCCATGACGGCGTAGTCGATCGAGGTCGACGGGACAGCCGAGTAGAAACTCTGTGGCAGGTAGATGCCCGAAACGTCGTCCCGTGCGGTCTTGTGGGCCCGTTCGGCGCTGTCCCAGATGTCCGGCCGGAACTCGAGAAATGCTCGCCGCATCGTGTCTGCGCGAAACAGGAAGATGCCGGCGTTCCAATAGAACCTTCCCGACGACGCGTATTGGCGAGCTGTCTCGGCATTGGGCTTCTCGACAAAGCGCGCAACGGCGGCCACGCCGTCGGCATTTGCCGCAACCTCGATGTAACCGTACCCGGTTTCCGGATGTGTCGGCTTGATGCCGAATATGACAAGGCGTCCTGACTCGGCCACAGGCCGGCCCACCTCGACCGTTTCCCAGAATTGCGCCTCGGTTGATATCTCATGATCGGAGGGGACCACGAGCACAAGCGCGTCGCCGCCATGCTCGAAGATCGTTTGCAGGGTGGCTATGGCGACTGCCGCGGCGGTATTGCGGCCAACTGGCTCGAAAATCGGTCTGCCGCCGTCCAGGCCGAGTGGACCGATGTCGGAAATAACGCGATCGGCATGCCGCTCGGACGCTATCAGGTAGATTGGGGTCTCACCTTCGGGCCGGGCCTTGAGACGCCGGACGGTCTTCGCAAGCATGGATCCGTCGCCGGAAAGGTCGTGGAATTGCTTGGGATTGTCTTCGCGCGAGAGCGGCCAAAGCCGTGAACCAACGCCCCCGCTCATGACAAAACATACGATCCGGCCCGGCATGGTCCAGTTCCTCTCAGAATGTCTGATTGTAGGCGCCGATTTCTGGATTGCGGCACAGGACAGAATCGAGAACCTGGAACGCCCCGGAATGACCGCGGAAGTCATGGCCGGTGACGATGTCAGGGCCTACGCCCATTCGATGGATCATGGTGCCGGGCCCCATGCCGAGCGCCTGTACCTCCATCAGGTTGCGCTCGGGCTCTTCCTCGGAGCCCGGATGCCCGAACCACCGACGCGCGTCGTATTCCCGGAAGCCAGTGGCCCTGATGAGAGCACTGGTTTCGAAGGCGACTGTGTTCGACTTGGCCTGGCCGACTATGTTGAGCGTCACGGTTTCTGATCCGCAATTGCGTGCGGTACGATCCTAACATGCCGCCGGGCCTAGGCTCTCTTCATGAATTGGGGGTAGCCCAAATGCCCCGGTTCGCACCCCTTCATACAATTGGAGCATGCCTGCCGACGGCCGCAAGGATGTCTCGTGCGCTTTTTAACGGTCTCGCAGCGCTTCCTGCTTGTATTTCGCCAGCGGCGAGAGAAAGTAGCCGATGATACTGCGCGCGCCGGTCTTGATCTCGATCGTCACCGCCATGCCCGGACCGAGCTTGACGAGCTTGTCGTCCACCTGCATGTACGCACGGTCAAGCGAAACGCGCGCGGCATATTCCAGTTCCTGACCCCTCGGCTCGCTGTCGCTCTGCTCTGCGCCCGATACGCGGTCATTCGAATCGCTCTGCCTCTCGCGAGGTATGGCGTCCGGTGACACGCTGAGCACTTCTCCATGAAGAAGCCCGTAGCGGGTGAAGTTGAATGTGTCGACCTTGATTTCCGTCTTCTGTCCCGGGTGGACGAATCCGATATCTCGGTTGGAGAGCATGGCCTCGATTTCGAGATGGCTCTCGCTCGGAACCACCACGGCCAGTGGCTGAGCAGGCGTAACCACGCCTCCCACCGTGTGAATGGCGAGTTGTTGCACGACGCCGTCGACCGGCGCGGTCAATCGTTGGAGCTTCGTGCGCTGCTCTGCCTTGATCTCCTCCTGCTCGGCACTCTCAACCCTTTGGTCGGCTTTCGCGAGTGCGTCATAGGTCGCGCGCCGATACTCCGCGGCGGTCTTTTCCTTCGTCTCCCTTAGCACCGCGATGGCTGCATCGGCTTCGCGCAGCCTGCTCTGCTGCAGGTTGAGATCCTGCTGAAGGCTGACCAACTCCTGATACTCGGAGAGATAGTCGACCTTCGAAGCAAGCGCGTTGTCGACGAGCTTCTTGCGAATGTCGACTCGCTCCTGCAGCACGGGTGTCGTCGCCTGGAGCTTCGCGACGCTTGCCAAAGTAGTCGATCGTTCTGCTTCCCTCTGATTCTGCTGGCGCTCGATCTCCGCGAGCTTGGCGTTCTGTTCGGCGACCTGACTGATCAGAAATTGACGATGCATCTCGATCTCCCCGGCGCCCGCGCCGTGCGGCGGCCGGAAGGCAGCGAGCGGATCCTCCGCGAGCGCCGCGCGCAGCCGGGCGACGTCGAGTTCGGCCGAAAGAAGATCGCTTTTCTGGCGCTCCTGGTCGGCTTCCGTCATGGTCGGGTCCAGCTCGATCAGCACGTCGCCGGCCTTCACGCTCTGTCCATCGCGTACATTGATGGCGCGGACAACGCCCGTCTCGAATGGCTGAATCAGCTTGCTGCGTCCGTCTGGCACGATCTTGCCCGTCGCGGTTGCGACGATATCGATGCTGCCCAACGATGCCCACACCAGCGCGACGCAGAAGACCGCGACGATGCTCGCCGCGATCGCGCGGCCGATCGGTGACGGCGGCGTTTCGGTGATTTCGAGCGCTGCCGGCAGGAACGCAACTTCGTGCTCCCGGCGGCGAACTTGGGCTCTCGGAAATGGGACGATGTTTCGGCTAGCGGACGTCATGGATGCCAGCTTGCAGATAGTGGAGGTTTGCGTAGCGCCCGTTCGAGCGGATTAGGTCATCATGGGTGCCATCCTCGACGATGCGTCCATGCTCGATCGTGATGATCCGGTTCGCGTGGCGCACGGTCGAGAGCCGATGAGCGATGACGAAGACGGTTCGGCCGGCAGAAATTCGTTTCATGTTCTGCTGAATGGCGCGCTCGCTTTCGTAATCCAGGGCGCTGGTCGCCTCATCGAGGATGAGGATGCGCGGATCGGTAATGAGTGCCCGGGCGATTGCGACACGCTGGCGTTGCCCGCCGGAAAGACTGCTGCCGCGTTCGCCCACGATGGTGTCATAGCCCTCGGGCAGCTCCAGGATGAAATCGTGAGCGCCGGCAAGCGAGGCCGCTGCAATGACGCGCTCCATGGGCATAGCCGGATCAGCGAGCGCGATGTTCTCGCGAATGGATCGGTTGAAGAGCACGTTCTCTTGCAAGACTACGCCGATCTGGCGTCGAAGCCAGGTTAGGTCGACCATCGCCAGATCGACGCCATCGACCAGCACGCGTCCACTCTCCGGCACATAGAGCCGCTGTATCAGCTTGGCGATGGTGCTCTTGCCGGAGCCCGAGGAGCCCACGATGCCGATGACCTGACCGGACTCGACGCTGAACGATACATCGTGCAGCACCTCGGGGCCGTCGACTCGGTAGCGGAAAGTCGCGTGCTCGAATGTCACCTGCCCGCGGATCGCCGGCAGTGCGGCGCGGCCAGGATTGAAGCTTGGCTCGGGAATGGTGTTGAGGATATCGCCGAGACGATCGATCGACAGGCGGGCCTGATGGAAATCCTGCCAGATCTGCGCGAGCCGCAGCACAGGCATGCTCACGCGCGCGGCCAGCATATTGAATGCGACGAGTTCGCCGACGGTCAGGTCGCCGCCGATCACGAGCTTGGCGCCGAAGTAAAGGGTTGCGGCGACGACCAGCTTGTTGATCATCTGCACCGCCTGGCTCGCCGTATTGTTCAGGCTGAGCACGCGGAAGCTTGCGGTCACATAGGCGGCGAGCTGCTCCTCCCAGCGGCGCTGCATCTGCGGCTCGACCGCCATGGCCTTCAACGTCTCGACGCCCGTGACGGTCTCGACCAGGAAAGCTTGATTCTCCGAGCCGCGATCGAACTTCTCATCAAGGCGCCGGCGAAACAGCGGCGCAGCTCCCGCAGAAATGCCGATGTAGAATGGGAACGACGACAGGACGATCAGCGTCAACGGAGTCGTGTAATAGAACATCACCGCAATGAAAACGACGGTGAAGACGAGATCGATGACAAGCGTGAGCGCCGAGCTCGTCAGGAACTGCCGGATATTCTCGAGCTCGCGGACGCGTGCGACTGAATCCCCGACGCGGCGTGTCTGGAAATATGCGATCGGCAACGCCATCAGGTGACGAAACAGCCGGGCGCCGAGCTCGACGTCGATGCGGTTCGTCGTGTGCGCGAACAGATAGACGCGCAGCGTGCCGAGAACAGTTTCGAAAACGGTCAGCGCGATAAGGCCCGCGACCAGGACGTCGAGCGTGCTCATGCTTCGATGCACGAGCACCTTGTCGATGACCACCTGGAAGAACAGCGGCGAGATGAGGGCAAAGATCTGAAGGAAGAATGACGCGATCAGCACTTCGCCGAGAAGATGGCGGTACTTGTGAACCGCGCCGAGAAACCAGCCGATGTCAAACCGACGGGACAGGTCCGTCAGGGCTGCGCGCCGGGTCATCAGGATGATGTCGCCGTCCCAGATGGACTCAAGTTCGGCCCGGGTCATTGTAATGGGTTGCGGCGACGATGGGCGCTGAACGAGGAGCTTGTCATCGACGACTTTGCCGAGGATCAGGAATCCACCGTCCCGAAGCACGGCGATTCCCGGCAGCGGAGTAACCGCAAGCCGATTCCAGCTCGTCCTCTGTGCCCGAGCCTTGAGTCCGAAATCCTTTGCACAGCGCAGGACTTCGGTAACACCCACTCGCGCCGCGCCCATGCGATGCCGGATTTGGTCCGGCTCGGCCGCGATGCCATGGCAACGCAGCAATATCGCCAAGGCGATGAGCCCTGAGTCATCGCCGCTCTCAGATGCAGTGCTCGCCGCCTGGGCGGCCTTATCGCCTCGATCGGCGAAACGAGCACGCATCAAGATATCGCAGGCGCGCCGTGCCAGATCACGCCCACGGCCAATAAGGGCATGAAGCGCCCGCTGCGCAATGTTCTGTGATCCAGCCAAGATCAAACGGCCGTCCCAGATTGCTTCGAATTCCGCGCGGGTGATCAGCTTCGCATTTGACGAGGGCGGATGCAGCACAACCGCGCCTTTGTCGCTGACCTTTCCGAGAAGCAGAAATCCGCCATCATGCAGTGAAGCGATGCCGGGCAACCGGATACCCGCAAGTTGTTTCCACCGTGTCTTGCGCGAACCGACCTTAAGCCCGAACTCTCGGGCGCAACGAAGCATCGCGCGGATGCCGATTGCACCGCCGCCGCCACAGCGATCGCGGATCTGGTCGGGCTTAGCGTTTACGCCATGAAAGCGAAGGAACAGAGCCAAGGCTCGAAATCCAAAGTCTGCGGCGTGGGCATTCTCGTTCTGCATCGCCATTCCGGCTTAACCCTTCGCGGATACGCGTCCGCGTTCGATGTTCCTTCTCAGCACAAACTTGACGGTGCCGCACCCAGGCGCTGAAGCCCCTGGGTGCGGAGGCGATCAATGTTGCGGTCTGGTCAGGTACGAGTCGTGATTCCAGTTGGCTCCATTCGACAAGGACGCCACGATCTGACCGGGGTCGACGTGGCCCGAGTGGCCGGCCAGGTACTGGTTCAGCACCGCAAAACTCTGGCTTGCCAGGGACGCCGTGGCTGTGCCGGTCGCAAGCGGATGATCCGCCATGGCACTGTTTCGCGGCGCAAAGGTCGTAGTGGGGCCGGCGACCAGGTTCTTATGCTCGTGCAGCAGCGCAAGGCCCCGGGTTGCCGAGGACCCTAGCGACGTAGCGGGAGCATGCTCATGATCCGTCTGGGCGATCACCCGCGGCGAAGTCGTGGTGGCCGCAGGCCGAGGATCCGTTACGGCGATGGTCCGCGGCGAGGCTGTCGCGACGGCGCCGGTGACCGGATCCTTCGCCGTTGCAGTCAGCGTGAGTGTCGCCACCGGATGAGCCGCGCCCTTATAGTTCGATTGCAGCGTCAATCCGCTGTCGACCTGCGCGGCCGTCAAGGTGATGTCCTTGCCGGCAAACGTCTTGCCGTCGAGTTTGTCGGTGATCCTCTCGTACCTCGGCAAGCCCGTCACCTTCACGGTCACGACATCGTTGGGGTCGGTCGTTGTCACCTTGACCCCTAGGTCGACCGTACCGCCCAGCCCGCTCACGTTGAGCGTGGGATCCGCGATGGTGAGGACCGGCGCGATCGATGGTGGTGTGGTTGGAGTGGCTGGGGTCGTTGGCGTCGTTGGCGTTGTGGTTGGGGTCGATGGGGCTGTCGATGACGTCGCGACATGGAGACCGGAGAACGTCTTCACCGCGCGCGCAAGATTAGCAGCGACACCGCTCGCGTCCTTGATGCTCGCACCGTTCGGCAGATTGACCCCGGTGATGGCGAGCGCCGAGGTATTGGTGTCCGTCGACGCGACAGTTGTGCGAAAGTTGAGCGCGCCCGTTCCGGAGCCGCCCACATAGGTGGCGGTCGCGCCATTGTTGAGAGATAGCGTCGGCGTGCCCGATACCGCCACTGCCTCGTTGAAGCCGAGTGTCAGCGTGACCGCGTCTCCAACGTGCTCGATACCGGTTCCCGGCGAGGCTGTGGCCTGCGTCACCGCCGGCAAGACCGGATCGATCTGGAGACCGGAGAACGTCTTCACTGCGCCCGAGAGGTTCGCCGCAATACCAGATGCATCCTTGATGCTCGCGCCGCTCGGAAGATTGACTCCGGTAATGGCGAGCGCCGAGGTATTCGTGTCCGTCGGCGCGACGGTGGTGCGGAAGGTGAGCGCGTTCGTGCCCGAGCCGCCGACATAGCTGGCCGTTCCGCCGTCATTGAGCGACAGTGCAGGCGTACCCGTGACGGTCACCGCCTTGTTAAAGCCGACCGTCAACGTGATGGCATCGCCGGTATGCTCGATCCCCGTTGCCGGTGAAGCGGCGACCTGCGTCACTGCCGGCTGCGTCACCGCCGGCTGGGTCACTGCCGGCTGCGTCACTGCCGGCTGGGCCGTTGACGGCGTCGTGGAGGTTGACGATATCGTCTGGGGACTGACGTTGGCACCCGTGACGGTCTCGCCGCTGCCCGCTTTTTGATAGAGCTGGACCTGGTCGATCTGCATCTGCATCGACGAAGGGGTCGAGCTATCCAGCGCCGTATGCCATCCGGACGCGTTCGAATTCGCGACCCCATTGTTCATCATCAATTGCATCGGTTCATCCGGGATCGCGACCTGTGCGCTGGTCACTTGCGCCATCTGCTTCCCGTCGAGATACCAGGTGATCGATTTGCCAGGATCCCAGTAGATGCCATAGGTGTGGAAGCCGGCCGTGAGGTCGATGCCGCTGTCGATGGTGTCGCCGACCCACCCTGACGGCCCGTGGAGGTGCCAGGAGAAATTCTGGTCCGCCGGTCCCGAACCGGTAAATCCACCCTCCTGTATATCGAGTTCGAAATTGTCGCCGCTGCCCGAGCCATTGCCGGGCATCAGCCAAAGGCCCGGCCATGCGCCGTCGCCGCTCGGCGCCTTCATACTGATCTGAAGGTAGCCCCCGTTGAATTCGAAGTTGCCGTAGCTGCTGACGGCGCCGGACGTGACCGGGAATGTCTGTGCCGTCCCCCCCTGATTGACACCGCTGATGGATTGTCGGATCGCCGTGAGATCCAAGGTCCCGTTGCTCACGGACACCTGGCTCGGCACATCGTAGTCGGCATTATACGGGCCGCCCGGCGTACTTCCTCCCGACCCGTTGGTATTCCATGGCCAGCCGTTGGCGGCTTTGCTTGTGATGTAGGTGTGCCAATCGCTGCCGAGCGCCGTACCGGAGAAGTTTTCCTGATAGACGAGGTCGCTAGAGGCAAAGCCTACGGGTGCGGAGAGAGCCATTCCGTGATCCTTCTTTGGCGTTGAAAACAGAGAATTCCACTGCCGCGCATCGCCAACTGCGCGACATGTCGCATGTTCGCAGCTAGGCAACGAACTGATTTCAAGCTCGCAGCCAGGCAACGCGAACGGATTTCAAACTCGCAGCTAGACAACGCGGACTGATTACAAAGTAGCGGAGATTTGGATGTCCTCGCCCCAGACATCCTGGTCGAGCGAGCTCAACGTTGAACCCACCATCGAAGGCGACTTTTGTCGACGGAAATGCTCGTCAGGCGCTCGCCTTTGAGCCCATAAACGGTGTCGCTACCAACGCGCGAAAGGAGTTCAACGGTTTGAGCCGCAGCCGGATAAAAGTTGAGCGCATCCCTCTCGGTGGACGTGCCACCGAGCGTGCTATCTAGTATAAGCACAGCAGTTCCTTAGTTCATTGCGTCTTTTTTTGTTTTCATTCCACCCGCGCCCCTAAGCAAACACAGGCATTTCCGCATTCTAATTTACGCACGCACACCATCTGTACCTACGTGAATTGATCACTTGAGGACGATGTACGTGACATGAGCGACCATACTACCATTTGCGGCGAGAATGAGGCCCGGTGCGGTATTATTAACACATTCCTAATGTAACTTATAAACACGTCCTAATATAGAAAGTGATCGAACGGCCGCACCGAGACGGCCTTCCGGACGCCCTACCAAAACCGTGTCCGTCCGCTGAGATGTCGCGCTCGCTGGGCGCCCGTTGGTTCGAGCGGGCCGTTCGCATTTGAGGTCGTCGAGAGGGGTGGGCGGGATTGTCTTCCGATGCTGCATGGCGGACGAGCCGTCGAGCCTATTGCTGGAGCTGCCGACCCGGATGTTCGACCACCGTTGGCGCGCCGATGCGCTTGGCCGAGGTCAGCCGTTGCGGCGTTGATCACGCTCCAGTCTCTACACGTGTTGCCGAGCGACGTCGCCAACACACAGCGGCGATGCCCGCGTCATCCGCTTTCAATGATCGAAGGCGGAAGGCCTGGCACCGTTATCGGGCGCGGTCTCTATAGCGCTGGACAGCCGTTCAATCGCAACGCCAACGATGCCTCATCGACATCGTGTTTTTCAAGATCTGAACAGCGCCAAGACGTGCAACCGCATCCAAGGGGAGAGTGCGATCGCTTGGGTGGCTTGTTGAAATGGCTGGAACGTGGCGCTACGGCGCGAGGGCGCTTCGTCGCCCCGGGACCGCCCCGCGGATTGTCAAATTTGAACCGCGCAACCAATCGCCAAAGCTCCACCTCATGGCCCTCTGCTAACCGCCTGGCCTGCTCTTTCGCCGCAACGTCGTCTATGCAGGCAAGGTTGATCCCGCCCTTGAACTGGCCGCGTTCGTCCAGAACGTAGAGCCGATAGTGCTGCATCGCTTGTTCTCGATCAGGATTGCCAGTTCGTCTCGGCGCCAGTTCCATTTGTATTGAGACCTCCAGCAGCGCGGCGCTGTTGTCGCCGATCGCTCCACTTCTGTGTACTTGCAGAACAAAGACGCTGCATAACGACATGCCCGAACATAGAATGTATATCTTCCGCTAGTTGCATGTCATTCACATTGACCCAAACCACGTGTTGGGCGATCTGCCGGAGTGTTCCTCCGCCATATCCACAAAGCCCTAACGTAACTGCGCCATGATCATTGGCGTATCGAACGGCGCGCAAAACGTTTTCTGAGTTTCCGCTTCCCGAAATTGCGATAACCAGGTCGCCCTCGTTCAGGATGTTCTTCAGCTGCTCGACGAACACATCTTGGAAAGAAACATCGTTCGCGTACGCGAATGTGAGGCCCACATTGTCGACCAGCGTTCGGCCACGAAAAGGAAGCTTCGTAGAGAGATAGATGCTCTTATTCCAGTCCGTAATGAAATGTAGCGCCGTGAGTGAACTGCCACCATTTCCAAGCGTGATTATCTGCTTGCCGTCCTCTTGTGCCTGCGCGACCAAGGCCACCGCATTATCGAAGCTTTGGTGGTCCAACGAAGCCAGGACGATCTCAAGTTTCTTGAAATAAGCTTGAGCGCTGCCGTCAAGATTTTTTGGGTTGGCTCGGATGTCGGTTGATTGAGCACTGCCGCCAAAATGTTTCATTGGGTGGCCTCCGATGTTGGTTGATAATGAACGATGCGACTACCGGCGAAGTCAAACTTCACAGGAAAGTGCTTTAGCTCCCCGAGAGCCACTTTGATTGCGTCGTGGCGGTCGAGAGGCGCGAAGAACAGGAGAAAACCTCCTGCGCCTGCTCCGAGTAGCTTGCCGCCCGTGGCACCTGCCCGTAACGCAGCTCGGTACCAGCCATCGATCGCATCGTTCGTGATTTCTTCGGAGAGGCTCTTTTTTAAGAGCCAGTTCTCGTGGAGGATTTCGCCGAAGGCGTTGAGGTTACATCGATGCAGTTCATCACGAAGGCGGTACGTGAGCTCGACCATCTGCCTCAGCGCTTTTCGCTTGTCCGGTGCCCTTGCGATGCCCTCCGATTGTCGGACGAGAATGTCTGACGCGCTGCGCGTCATGCCGGTGTAAAACACAAGAACTTGCTTCTCGATGGAAGCGATAAAATCACGTGGGCATATTAGCGGCGACACCGAGACGCGATCATCAGAGTGAAACTCGATAAGATTCAACCCGCCGAAGGCGGCCGCGTATTGATCTTGCCTTCCAATGGGCGCGCCACAACGTTCGATCTCTATGCAACAACTGTCAGCACCGAGCTTTGCCTTCGAAACATACTGCCCCCGAAACGCGTTCAGCGCATGCAGAAGGCCAACAGTAAAAGAGCTCGATGATCCAAGTCCTGTTCCCATCGATGGAATATCGGCGATGGTTGTTATCTCGACACCTCCGCGAATCCCGAGGTATTCCATCGTAGCTCTTACAATTGGGTGCTGGATATTCTCGACGCTCTCTACCTCTTCTGTTTTCGAGTAGGCGATTCGAGTGCCGTTATCGAACTTACGGTTCACGTTAACGTAAACGTACTTGTCGATCGCAACGCTTAGGACGGCGCCACCCTCCTGCCGATAGAAGGCAGGAAGATCGCTGCCACCTCCGACAAAGCTGACTCGAAGTGGCGTCTGACTGATAATCATCCGACCGCCTCAATCAGCTCGATCGCCCGCAATCGGACGCAATGATTGGCACTCGTTCGCGATGCCAGCACGATCGGTGCCTCATCCTCCTGGCGCGAACGGTAGATACTCGCTGCAGCCTCTCGATCCACACCTCGCCGCGAGTATTCTCGCGTTACTCGGCACCTCCTCAGCTCCTCATCGATATCGACGAAGAACGTGTGTGCACGACTGGGCAAAACCACATCGGAGAGCGAGAGAGCGACGGCCCCTTCCACGATCAGGACGGTTTCCGGAGAAATAGTTATCTTTTCTGATTTCGGATGCGATACGCGGCCCAGCTTTTCGTAGTAGGGCAGATCGTGCGTCTCGCGAGAACGAACTCCCACCAAGCGGCTTAGAACCTTCCTGATCTCGCTCACATCATAGCGACCCATCACCGTTGGTTCGCGATTGGCGACGGACCGTATCCAGCGATCAAGAGCAACGACCTGCGCATCAAAGCCGCGCCCGCGAAGAACCTCCGCGATGGCGCTGGAAAGGACGCTCTTTCCGCTCCGGGAAAGGCCCCCCACGAAACAGACGTCCCCCGGCTTCACATGCGCGATCAGATCAGATGCTGTGTCTATCAAGATCGGGTGACCAGTGAGAATGAACTTGGCAGCCTCGAACAAGTCCGAGACGGTATAATCGGGCATTACATGATACTTGCTGTCCAACCCGCCTGCGCCCGTCTCGACCAGGATCGATCTGATGCCAGATCGTTTTGCGAGAGCAACGTCCGTAGAGGAATCGCCGATGATCCAGGACTGACTGCGATCGATATTGAATGTTTGGACCGCCTCATCAACCAACCCGGTAGAAGGTTTGCGACAATTGCAGCGGACCTTCAGCGCTTCCACCTCACCGATAAAGCCGCGGTCTGGATGGTGCGGGCAGAAATAGATGGCATCGACAAAAGCTGCACGGCGGCCAAGCTCAGTCTCCATCTTGTTATGGATCATCCGCAAGTCTCGTACAGAGCAATCGCCCCTCGCCACAACGGGTTGGTTAGTGACGACGATTGTCCGGTATTCGGCCCGGTTGAAACTGGCGATCGCGGCCGCGGCCCCCTCAATCAGTTCGAAGCGTTCGGGACGATCGATGTGTCCATGGTCAACATTGATGCACCCATCCCTGTCCAAAAAGACTGCTTTCTGCGGAGAGGTGAGTGAAGCCCGTGCTATGAGGCCCGATTCAAAGTCGGCGCAAACCTTGTCGAGTCTCGCCGGAGTTCCCGCGTCTTTTATGTACTCGGGGCTGCCATAACTTCTGATTTCCGCGCCGGCCCGAAGCATTTCGGGAAACAGGTCCTTGCCGAAATCGAGCGGAGTTGCTGCCGCGCGCCAACGGAGAAGAGCTTGTTTTCGAATGTAGTAAAGAGCCGCGCTGACTTTGTTTGGATAATAGCAATCTGGGTCGCGTGGATATGGATGGAACGCGGTAACCACGCCGTCTTCCGACGTTTCTATCAGATCGGAATCATGTGGGTGATCATTCGGATGGGTGAAAACGGTTGCCGCCGCCGCCTTGTGCTTTTCATGGAAGCACTTAAAGCGGGTCAGATCGATGTCGAGCATCGTGTCGCCGTAGATCGTAAGGAAGTCGTCGTCGAGCAGATCCAAAACGGCCAAAACTGCCCCAGCTGTCCCAAGCGGCGCACCGTCATCTATGCAACGAACGTCAATCCCCCAATTTTTGCGCTGATTGCAAAACTCCACGATTTGCTCGGCTGCGTGGTTCACCAGGATCAAGATCCTCTCAATCCCGTGTTGCTTGGCGAGGACGATTTGATGCTCAAGAAGTGGCTTGCCACCAATGCTGGCCAACGACTTAGGCAAATCACCTATCCGGCCCCTGAGCCGCGTCCCTCGACCACCCGCAAGTACAACGGCCTGGGCCTGCATCACGGGTGTCCTTCCTGCCGCACGATCTCTACGACGGCTTTTCGAACAGCGTCAGCCGAACCAAGCTGGGGCCGCCAACCGAGCGCACGGAGTTTTGCTATGTCATAGGAAAATCGGGGAACATCTCCCGTCCAACCGCGATCTTCAAATCCGTACTCGATTCCCGCGCCCGGTGCGACAGCCTCGACAGTCGTTTCCGCTATAAAGCTAACGGTTACCCCTTTGTCCTCAGGACCGATATTGTAGCAGCCAAGCCGCTCGGATGCGTTTGCACGCAAGTAGACAATCGCATCAATCAGATCATTGACATGAAGATATGCCTTCCGTTGCCGCCCCGATCCCAAAACATTCAGCTTGCTTGGTGAAACCCTTAACTTTCTGACGAAATCCAGAATGACACCATGGGTTGCTGGGACACCGATCACGTTCGGAAAGCGAAAGATCAACGCTCGAGCTAACCAGTTCTCGACGGCAGCGCTGATTAGCGCTTCCGACGCGAGCTTCATGGCACCGTAATTGGAAATCGGCAGCAGCGGCCCGACATCCTCTCTAATCGGAGCCTCCCCCAAATCGCCGTACACGGCTGAGCTGGATGCAAAAGCAAGGAACGGAACCCCCGCTTCCTTCATTGCGTCCAACACGTTGAACGTCGATAGAAAGGTATCGCGTAGATCAACAGAGGCATCGGCGATTCCCGCAGGAATGTCGGAATTGGCAGCCATGTGCCAGACTTCGGAAATCGGAATGCGTTTGTGACAATTCATGAAGCGGCTTCTCACCGCACCCGCGTCTGAGAGATCCACTTTCTCAAAAATGAACCTCTCATGCGTGAGAAGCTCGTTCAGGTTCTCGCGAGAACCGCGCGACAGGTTGTCAAAGCCAAAGACCGGATATCCACGATCAACAAAGATCCTTGCAAGCCTGCTTCCTACAAAGCCCGCAACTCCCGATACAAAAATAGCGCGCGATTCAGCCAATGGGATTGCGCCTTCCTCTAGTGCGCAAGCTTTCGCTGGGGCCGGGAGTTCGACCGAGCTGGGCGTTAAGCTCTTCGCTCGTCGTTAAGGTCATGCGTCTCATGCGTCTTTCTCAAGCATCGCATGGTTCTCTCCGATCCGCGATCATTCCTCAGGAGTAGCCCCATTTTGCAGATCCGGACTGAATCGCACCGCGCTTGCCTTTGCGGCGACGCCAACAACGATCCCAAGGACGGTCGAGGCGCTCTGTTCACGCGGAGCGCGTGCGCGGCAGTTCGCGCAGATGTCGACGCCGCGGATCCTTGCGATCGTGCCGAACCGCACAATTTCGCCGTCTGTGTCGCTGGCGCATCGAGACGGGTCTTCGATCAAGGATATCGATGCAACGTCCCTGATGAGGGTCGGTCGCGGCCCAGCGAGAAGCTCCGAAACTCGATTCCGAGCTGCTTGAGCTGTTCTACACCGGGAACCTCCGCCGCCGGGTGAACAAGCCCAAGGATGGAGTCGGATCGGAAGGGCAGGGGGACATGCAGGGTCTCAGCTGCCTTTAGGACCCCACTGACGATCTGCCAGGGAACGGGAGCGGCGCGCAATGTTCTGCCTTGTGACGCTGCGATCTCTTGCATGAGCCTTCGAAACGGTACCGGTTCCGGATGGGCCAGCCCCACTGGTTCCGGCAGGGGCATGTCCGACTCGGCAATACGCACCATGGCGGCCGCCATATCCACTTCATGCACGGTGAACTGATGGGAACGTGCCCCGATGAGAGGTGTCATCGGCAGGTTGGTGAGCTTACGGAGCGCGCCTGCCATCCCGCCCCAACCGGGGCCGTACACCAGTCCGAGGCGGGTGGAGACACCTCCCAGGCCTCTGGCCGTGCGCTCGCAGGCCAGTTTCGCCTGACCGTACAACTGCCGGGTTCCCTTATACGCGGACATCGAGGAGATAAAAATGACCCGGCGAACCCCTGCGTCGGCGGCATTGCGGAGCAGGTGCTGCGAGCCGGACACATTGACACCCCACACTTCACCGGTGCTGACGAGAGTCAGGTCCCATGCACCGTGGATGAGCACATCCAGGTCGCTGAGAGCAGCCCCCGATGGCGGGTGCCTGATCTCGTATGGGCGCCACTCGGCGACGCCGGCGGCAGATTCGGAGGTCACCCGGTTCGAACGGGCGAAGCCGATGACCTCATGCCCTTCTTCGGTGAAGGCGGCGCGCAGGATGGTCCCGACATATCCATTGGCTCCGGTGATACCGACCCGCATGGAACGCTCAACCCGTCAGCTGCATCGCTTCGCAGGCGATGCGATGGGAATTGGCCATCACAGTCAGGGTAAAGGTGGTAGCTGGAACATTCGGGAAAACCGATCCGTCGATGAGATGGATCCGGTCCCAGCGCGCCAGCCGCCCGAGGCGGTCTGTCGTCGCACGTCCGCAATCCGGCTCTCTGGCATGGGGAAAGCTGCCGCCAAAGTGGTAGCTCTTGGCCCCGCCCGACCACAGCATCTGCGGCGTGACTGGCCACAGGTCAAGGTAGGGTGCAGCCTTGCGGATCCGCTTAATTACGTCAGGCAGCATCGGAGGCACATTCTTGCCCCTGACCTTGGCCTCGCTGAAGCCCTCCGAAGTGAGGGTGATCTGGGGTAGCTCATCAGGAGCTGCGGACACCTGGGCGCTGACCCGGACCTTGGGTGACGCCCAGGATGGCAAGTAGCCCAGGCCTACCGTCAACCGGCTCAGGAGCCGATCCGTTGCGAAGGCGGCAGCGCGGTGTTGGAGGAAACCGGGAAGCGCATCTTGGTATGCCTGGTTGAACGGATAGAAGTGAATCAATGAGACATCGAAGCCCTCGTCGTCCTGGACGATGGCCATGGTGAATTGGTTGAGCGTGAACTCGCGCCTTGTGCGTGGGTCGGGGGTCGGCTTCATGGACATCATTGGAAGAACGAACTGGGCCGATTCCGAAAGATGTACCGGCTGGCCAGATCCGAGCGAGCCCAGGATCAGCCGGGTGGTCCCGATTGCTCCGCAGCCCACGAAGACCCGGTCGGCTGTGAATCGCCGGATCCGGCCGCTGGACAGCTCCCGGGCCTGCACGACGGCCGTGGCACCCTCCTGGTCGACGCGCACCGCGAGCAGCCCGCTATGATAGTCGATCCTCCCGCTGCGCCTGAAGCGATCGAAGCTGTGCGAGGCCGAAAAGATCAGCGACCGCGGGCACCCGGTCATGCATAGGCCGCAGGGCTGGCATTCGGGCGACGAGAAGGCGAGCCGGGCGCGGCCTATCGTTATTCCAGTGGAGCGCACTCGATCGCGGTGCCTGTCGTAGTTGGCCAGGACCATCTGCGTGCGCGGCGCCAGCGGCGGAAGCGGGTCCGGGGATCCGATGAGTGGGAACCACTCCTCGAGATCGTCGGACTCTCCAGCGAAAGGAATGTGACCCAGGATCGTCCGATAGTGCTCTTCCATATCCGAGAAGTCGAACGGCCATCCCTTCAACGTGGCGGCGCTGAAGGGCATGATCTGGGCCCCCCAAACATTGCTGAACCCCCCGTAGGCGCTTGATATGACAGCCGAGTTGACTCTACCCTCGGAGTGGACGCCGTCGAGCTGACCCTTGTTGGCAAAAGGGAAATCGGATCCGTAGCTTCTCTTTTCAGGCAGCGAATCGGATTGGAGCCGCTTGGGTTGCAGGCTGATCCGGCGGACGTCCTCCTCGTCCCAGTCGTCGACACGCAGCTTGGACAGCCTGGAGATCACCTCCTGCGTCTCCGCCTCCAGCACGGTGCCCGGATCGAACACGGTTATCTTCTCGTCCGGTTTCTCGGACAGCGCCAACACGGCGGCGGCTGCAGCCGGACCCGAACCAATGATTATCGAAGACGGCATCTACTTCCCGCGGCCACCGCCTTGCGCGGCTGTGTCCAGTATCTGCTTGGTTGCCTGTTGGCGCCGCCGGCGAAAGCGCCGTACCAGCTCGATCCGGCCGGCGACGTGGCCTGCCGCGGCCAGCCCCATGCCAGCGACTATTGCTGCGGACCGGGCCAGTCCGGCGGCGTCACCCTTGGCCGCTTGCAAAATCTCCCTCGGCACACCCTTGGTCAGCGCACGCCAGACGAAACGGGCCTCTGCACTCAGCGTGGCGGCGTCGCCCATTTGGGCAAAGGCCTCGACCTTCCCCTTGTTGACGAAGAAGCAGCGACGCCAGAAGTACTTCCAGGTCGCCCGTGAGGCGGGTACAAAGTGGCGGACGGTCGCCGCCGGTTCATAGATGACCGCCGCACTGCCCTTGATGTGCGCCACGCGGTGGCACATGTCCATGTCGTCGTGCCTGTCGGAATGGAACCCTCCCACCTGCTCGAGGAGGATCCGCCGCACCGACATATTGGCTCCTATGAGGCGGGCCAAAGGGCCTCGGCTGGTCGGAAGGCCATCATAAGCACATCCGAACACCCAGTCGAACTGCACAGGGAACCAGGCCGGGCGGCCGGTCTCGAAAACCGGTATGGGGCGCCCGCCGACGGCGCCGATGCGCTCATCCTGGTACGGGGCGGTGAGAATCTCGAGCCAGTCCTTGTCGGCAGCTGCATCGTCATCCAGGAACGCCAGGATATTTCCGGCAGCGGCTTCGGCTGCGGTGTTTCGGGCCGACCCCAGATGCCCGTCATGCTTGTTCTGGATCACCCGTACCGGGGGGGTGGATGCGGCGAAATCAGCCCACTGCGCGGCACAACGGCGAAACAAGGGCTGATCGACGCATAGGATGATCTCGCAGGGCTGCAAGGTCTGCTCCTGTGCCGAGGCCACCGACTGGAGCATCAGCTCCCATCTTTCCTCAGTGTAGGCACAGATAATCACCGAGATCGTGGGGGAAATCTGCCGACGCTCGCTGCCGACGCCATCCTCGGGCTGCTCGGTTCGCGATCCAGGCTGACCGGTTGTGGCAGCGGCAACGTCAGGTTTGCGGCGGGCGAGACCGATACTTGGCTTGCGGACGTGGCTTTCCTGGCCAACGCCGATCGGTGGACCCGATTGCGCAATACGCATTTAGGAATTCTCCCGACTTGAGCTGCCAATGTGTTCCCAAACTCTTCGATAAACCGGGCGATGGTCCGGCGGCGCACCGCCGCGGCGTCGTCGTTCAAATCGTCCGAACGATCGAGTGTGGTCGGCACAGATCACGACGCTGGCATCGCCTTCAAGCCGCCAATCCCAGATCGTAGCGACGCCTCCATCGAGCGACCCGATCACCGGCTGGAGGAAGATGCGGACCACATTGGCGCCCATCGCTACCGCGTCATCGAGAACGCGGGTGACCTCGTCCTGCGATCCGTAGGTCAGATAGTGGTTGTTTACGCCGGTCACGAAGAACGGCTTGCCGTCCAACGTGAAGTTCGTTCCGGAAGCATTGCGCAGCCAGTATTTCGCCCGTTGCCAGCCAGCCATCATCCCTGCATGTGGCTCTCGCCGGGCGCCGAGTGCAACGGCCCCTAAGGATTACCTCCTCTGGCCTCGCACAGCCCCGCATCGATCGGGCATAGTGGTGCCTGGCTGCGGGTGCTCGTCAAAGCTGTCGTCTGCTTGAAATTCGTCGTGAGAACAACAATGCGCATTTGCTTGAGTCTCGATCCGTCGCGGCTGCTGCGCTGGCATCTGTGGCTGGCAGAGGCGCTTGCCGAAGTGCCCGGCAACGATGTCTCCTGCGCTTTCGCGGCTGGCTGCCGCCCGCTGCCGTTGATCTTCCGCCTGTTGATCGAACTCGAACGACTACTCTATGGTTACCGTGTCAACGGTGTCACCGGCTCCGTCGAGGCGGAGCTGCGATCCCTGCCGCCGCCGCCGGCCGACCAAGTGGATGTGGTGATCAATTTGAGCGGCGAAGAGCCGCTCCCGTCGGGACGACGCGTGCTCACTCCACTCTTCAACGGGCTACCGAGCGAGATCGGAGTCATGACGGCCTTGGCGAATGATCAGGACCTTGTCGTCGACCTCTACGATACGGCGCGCCCGTCGCAGCCGTGGATGGCGCGTCCGGCCAGTGTGGACCGTAAAGTGTTCGCAGCGGGTCTCGACAGCGTCATCTCCTGCGCTGTGGCGCTGATTCTAAAAGCCTTGCGCGAGGAAACCAGTTCAGCTCCGTCCGGTGTCCCCGGTCCGCCGACGGCCGCGCCTTCGCTCGGCGCGCTTTCGGCCATTGCATGGGAGACTGGCACGGCGGCATCGAAGGCAATCGCGTTCTTGGACAGGTTGGCGAGAGGCGGCAGATCGTGGGGGATCGGCTGGCGCTTCGACCAGGCGGCGAGTCTGCTCGACAAAGGCGAAGCAGCTTTCAACGTGCTCACCGGAGACACCGGCAGCTTCCTTGCCGACCCGTTCCCGTTCCGGTATCTGGGGCAGGATTTCATCTTCGTCGAACAGTACCTCTATTCAAAGAACCGGGGGTGCATTGCTGTCGTGACAGCTGACCGGAGCGGGACCGCCGGCGCACCTCAGATCGTCTTGGAGGAGCCGCACCACCTCTCATACCCGTTCGTGTTCGAGCAGGACGGGCAGGTCTGGATGATCCCCGAATCGGGGGCGGCAAGGAATGTCAGTCTCTACAGGGCAGTCGAATTCCCGTACCGGTGGAAGCGGGAGGCCTGCCTCCTGGAAGGCATTGAGGGCTACGACACCACGCCGCTGCGCCATGAGGGCGGCTTTTGGTTTTTCGTCAGCCCAAGGCTGTGGAGGTCCACGTCCTGGGATGTCCTCAGCCTCTACCATGGCGAGAGCCTGACGGGGCCTTGGACGCCCCATGCCGCAAACCCCGTCCTGCTCGATGCTGCGCTCAGCCGCCCCGCAGGCGCTGTCATCCAACACGGCGGACGCCTGCTACGCCCGGTCCAGGACTGCGCTCGCAGCTATGGCGGCGCGGTGACGTTCTGCCGGATCGATGCGCTCGGCGCGTCGGCGTTTGCCCAGACCCCGGTCGGTGGCATTTGGTCCGAAGCGTTCGGGTGTCACACCTACAACCGCCGGTCTGGCCTGGAGGTGATCGACCTGTTCGGTCATGTCCGTGGTTTGCGCCAGGTCACGACCTCGTATCGGCCGCTAGCACCCGAGGTGCCGGCCTCAACGTCGCATGGGTGGCCCCTCTCTCGTCCGGGACAGTTGGCGTGGCCAGTTGATCGGGCCCACGACGCCGCCCGCGAAGGGCCGGGCGGCCTCGACCCTTCTCGCGCGTAAGATTAAGGGGTAGCCCGGAAATCACGGCCGAATGAAGAAGCGAGCCCACATGCGGAGCCTCGCAGTTCTGGCCAATGGCAATGTCGGCGTTGCGCGCGAGGTTCATCGCGCCGGCGATGTTCGCCGCATTCTACACTGCTTGCTCGGAGAGCCTGTCGCCCGGGATCCCGGCCGCAGGTCGATGATTGTCCTCGCTGGCGTGAAGGCATCGCGCTGCTGTCGGTTCCTCACGTCTGGCAGCGCTGACGACGCAACTGGTGAAGGTGATCGTGCCGCCACCGTGCCATCTGCCTTGGTTGCTTGGCCCCGAGCTAACCTGAAGGGATAACCACAAAGAGCTAATCACCTATGGTGCTTTCTAACCATCTATTGGAGCTTCCATTGCGGGGTCCCATCAGCAATGCTCACTTAACTCACGTTCTTGTTTCATCTGATCTTTTCAGCATGTCTGGGAGTCTGCGTATGATTAGAACAGTTGCACCCGGGGGCGTGGCTGCAATTCTGTGTCGGTTCCTTTCCGGAACCTATCCTTCGGCCCATCATCGCGCCGGGCGCCTGTCGGCAGTCTTGGCGCGTTTCCAGCCCGCCCCCTGCGGCCCATCGCTCGACCGTGCAGCGCTGCCATGAATGCCGGTCTCTCCAGTGTACTCACCCCCGTCAGTGCCGTATCGCCGCCTGACCCAATTAAGTTCGGGCTGCGGCAATCGCTGGCTCTGCCCCGAGTAAGCTTCATCGTGCCGACGCTCAACGAGGCCGAGAACCTCCCTTGGCTTCTGCCGCGCATCCCCAACTGGGCGCACGAGATCATCATCGTGGATGGCCGTTCGACCGACGACACCGTCGCGGTCGCGCGCCGCCTACGCGAGGACGTGAAGGTTGTCATGGAGCCCCGGCGGGGCAAGGGCGCCGCACTGCAGGCCGGATTCCGGGCCGCCACAGGCGACATCATCGTCATGCTGGACGCTGACGGCTCCATGGTCCCGGAGGAGGCGATCGTCTTTGTCAGTGCGCTGATGGCCGGCGCGGATCTCGTCAAGGGTTCACGCTTTATCCAGGGCGCCGGCACCGACGACATGTCGCTGTTCCGGATGTTCGGCAACAGGGGGCTGACCCTGTTCGTGCGGCTCCTCTATGGCGGTTGGTTCTCCGATCTATGCTACGGATACATCGCCTTCTGGACCAAGCACGTCAGCACGCTCAATTGCGACTGCGACGGGTTCGAGATCGAGACCCTCATCAACGTGCGGGCCTTGAAGAACCACCTCAATATCGTCGAGGTGGCGAGTTTCGAGGCTCCGCGCATCAGCGGTGTGAGCCATCTGCGCGCCATCCCAGACGGCTGGCGCGTCCTCAAGACCATCTTGCGTGAGTGGGTGTACCAACAACACGGGCGGGGCGCGACAGCCTGTGATGATGGCGGGTAAGCCTGATGCGAATCCTGATGGTTGCCGCTCGCTGCTACCCCTTCATGGGCGGCACTGAAACTCACATCCAGGAAGTCGGTCCCCGCTTGGCAGCGCGTGGCCACGCGGTCGACGTGCTCACTACCGATCCCTCGGGGGAGCTGCCGGTTGAGGAGGAGGTGCGCGGCATGCGTGTACGGCGCGTGCCGGCCTGGCCAAGGGAACTGGACCTCTATGTGGCACCCGGCATTTATACCGCGATCCGGCGCGGGGCTTGGGACCTGATCCACTTCCAGGGTTATAGCACTTTCGTGGTCCCGATCGGACTGCTCGCGGCCGTCCGCGGGCAGCTGCCGTTCGTCCTGACCTTCCACAGCGGCGGGCATTCCTCCCGGCTGCGCAACGCCATACGCAGCACCCAGCATATGCTGCTCCGGCCGCTGGTAGCCCGGGCCGCGCGGCTGATCGGCGTCTCCGAATTCGAAGCCGACTTCTTCAGCCGGAGGATGGGCGTGCCGCGGGAGCGGTTTGTCGTCATCCCGAACGGCGCCGCGATGCCGGCTCCGAGCCCCGGCGTCAAGGTCGATCCGCACCTGATCGTCTCGGGCGGCAGGCTGGAGCGCTATAAGGGCCATCACCGGGCGATCGCAGCCTTGCCCGAACTGATCCGCCGGGTACCGGACGTGCGACTGCACATCGTCGGTACTGGCCCGTACGAGGGAGAATTGCGGCGCCTCGTCGCGACGCTCGGCCTCGAGAGGCGGGTCACAATTGCTGGTATCCGCGCCTCGGAGCGGCAGGAAATGGCAGATCTACTGGCGAGTGCCGCGCTGTTCGTGCTGTTCAGCGAATACGAAGCCCATCCGGTGGCCGTGATGGAAGCCCTGTCGCTGCGCCGTCCGGTCCTCGTCAGCGACACGTCCGGTCTGCGGGAGCTGGCCGCCAATGGCCTGTGCCGGGCGATTCCGCGCAACGCCGATCCGCGAGAGCTGGCCGCCGCCATGGCCGAGGAACTGGAGGCCCATCGGGAGATCCCGGATTTGGCGCTGCCCGACTGGGATGCCTGCGCGCAAGCACTGAGCGACGTTTATTGTGATGTCCTGAGCAGCCGATCCACGGTTCGCTCGGCCCCTGGCGGCATGACATCCTGGCCTCCCGCGACGAGGGTATGATGCTGATGACGCAGGCTCATTTCACCGCGGGAACCAGGATCAAACCACTCCAGGCCGGGATACGGCTTTTATCGGCCGTTATCGGTCCCGATCTTCACGGCGGCAGCGCCGATGCCCCGCCGCAACAGGCCAAATACGGTTGGATCGCGATACTGTGCCTGACCGTCGCCACGGCTCTGCTCCTGGTCGTGGCCGGGCACGCAGCCGGGCGCCGGGCCTATGACGTGGCGCCCGCGCTCTTTTGGTCCGGTATGGTCCTCCTGGTCGTTCCGATCAGCCTCCGCATCGCTTGGCCGACGACAGCCCGAGGTGAGCGCCTGTTCCTCCTGTTCCTGCTTGTCGAAGCTCTGTTCTATTGCAAGAAGGTCTATTCCCCGACGAGCTTCAGCGGTTACGACGAGTTCTTGCATTGGATCGCAGCCGAAGATCTCATCACTGCTCGCCGGCTGTTTCTGCCCAACCCGCTTTTCCCGATCGGGCCAACGTATCCCGCCCTGGAAATCGTGACGACGGCGATCGTCGATCTGACGGGACTGCCCTTGTTAGTGGCGGGAATGCTCCTATTGGCCATCCTCAAGGGCACGTTCATCGGTGCCCTGTTTCTGTTCCTCGAAAGCATCGTCGGATCGCCGCGTATCGCGGCTATCGCCTGTCTGGCCTACATGGGCTGCTCAACCTTCTTCCTGTTCGACTCAAGTTTCTCCTACCAGAGCCTCGGCATCGTGCTGTGTGTGCTGGCTTTCGCGGTCGAAGCGGCGTCCAAGGATCTCGTCGGGAGACTGAGGCTCAAGTCGCTGGGGCTGATAGCCTTGCTGCTGGCAAGCCTCGCGGTCACACATCACGTCTCGGCCGCCTTCGCCGCCATCTATTTCGGAGCGCTGGCGGGTCTCGAAGCTTTGCGCCGTCACGATCCCATGCGGATTGAGGCCAGGATCGGCGTGGGTCTCACGGCGATCCTGGCCATAGCCCTGCCGCTCCTGTGGATGCAGTTCCGTGGCATCCCTCTCGCAGGCTATCTCGGTCCGGTGATCGGGGCCGGCTTCCAGTCATTGCTTAGCATGATCCTTGGCACCGCCACCCCGGCGTCGGAACATCTTCAAGCGCCGGCCAAGGCCTTCTACCTGCAACTGACCACCTTGCTGGCGCTCCTGCTGCTGGCACTCGGACTGTCAACGGGATTCTTTCGGTCACTCGCCATCGCAGCGCTCGGTGGTGCGCGGCCGGGTTGGCTTCCGATCCGGGACATTCTCAAATGCCGCTGGCGTGACAGCCGCCTCCTGCTCCTCACCTTGCTGGCCTTCGGGCTCCCGATCTCTGTGGCCTTCCGACTGACCGCCACCGGATGGGAAATCGGCAACCGCATGGGAACGTTCGTGTTCATCGGCGTTGGGCTGGTCGTCGCGGTGAGCATCGTCCACTTCTGGCAGGGCCGCGCGCCGCGCGGGTGGCGCCGCATCGCGCCCGCCGGTGCTCTGGCGGTCATCGTCCTGGGCGGCGTCGCGAGCTCCACGATCAATCCGATCGATGGGCGCTATAGAGTGGCGGCCGATCAGGAATCAATCGAGCCCATGGGGATCGAAACGGCACGCTGGGCCAAGGAATGGCTCGGTGCCGGCAACCGCTTCATCTCCGACCGCATCAATAGCATTCTGCTTGCGAGCTACGGCCGGCAGGACGTCAGGGTCAAGATCAGAGAAGGCATCGATTCCGCGAGCATATTCGAAGGCGAGACATTGGGGCCAGGGGAGTTTTGGGCTTTGGCGGAAAGCAACATCGATTTCCTGCTGGTTGACCGGCGCCTGAGCACGGCTCCGCCAGTGCTCGGCTTTTACTTTCAGCCGTGGCAACGGCGGCAGGGAACGCCGCTCTCGGGTGCAGCGCTCCTTAAGTTCAATGACGTCAAGGGCGTCACCCGCATCTACGACAATGGGTGGATCGTCATCTACGACGTGAGGGAATTGCATGAGAACCATTAGCAAGCGGGACCTTCTGGCCGCATACCTTTGGGCGGGGGCCGCGGTGGCGGCCGTTGCTTTCAGCGACAGCGCGCTCCTCCGAGTTGCCCTGGGCGCACCCGTGGTGTTCCTCGTCCCGGGCCACACGGTGTTGCGGGCCATCGGCGTCAGTACGACCTCCGCGTTGCAACACATCGTCTACGCGGTCGGAGCAAGCCTCGCCGTCGGCATCGTTGGAGGCTTTGCACTGAACGCCGCAGGCTTCCTGACGCCGCTCGGCTGGGCGCTGTGGTTTTGGATCGTGACGGCCGCCGCTGCACTGGTGGCCGCCGTCCGCCGCGACACTCCCGATCTGCCAGCTTGGCCGGCTCTGGCGCGGGTCCGGGTTTGGCAGGGGGCCGTGCTCATGCTGGCGGTGCTTGTGGCGACCGGGGCCTATGCGTTTGCCGTCAGAGACGAAGCGGCCCACCGGGAATTCAAATACACCGAGTTCTGGTTGTTGCCATCAGCCAGTGGCGAGCGCGACCGGATCACGGTTGGCATCAGGAGCGCCGAGACCCAAACTCAGCGGTTCGACGTGGAAATCACCCTTGATGGGCAACCGTTCGCCGTTTTCCGATCGGTCGCCGTCGCGCCGGGCGATACTTGGGCGCGAGAAATCCCAGTGCCCGCCGCAGCAATCCGCCAGAGGGCCGAAGCCCGGCTCTATCGACCGCAAGACAACCGGCTGTATCGCAGCGTTTCGACGCTAGTGCCGCGCTTCTGAAATGAAGGCTCGATCATGCGCATCCTGCTGCTATCGCAATTCTATCCTCCGGTAATCGGGGGAGAGGAGCGGCACGTCCGCAATCTGGGCGCGGCGCTGGCGCGGCGGGGCCATCATGTCAGCGTCGGGACCTCGATGCATCCCGGATCGCCCGAAACTGAGCTTGACGGCGCGGTCCGCGTGCATCGCCTGCGCGGCACGCTCCAGCGTCTGTCGGGCCTTCACGCCGATCCCGAGCGCCGCCATGCGCCGCCCTTCCCGGATCCCGAACTGGTGCTTGCCCTGAAGCGGCTGGTAGCCCAGGAGGAGCCGGACATCGTTCACGCCCACAACTGGATTTACGCGTCCTTCCTGCCGCTCAAAGGTCTGAGTGGGGCACGCCTCGTGGTTACGTTCCATGATTACGGCCTTGTCTGCGCGAAGAAGAACTTCATGCACTTGGGCGCCCAGCTCTGCAGTGGCCCCGCGGCGGCCAAGTGCCTGCCTTGTGCCACTGGGCATTACGGAGCGGTGAAGGCAGCTGTGACCACCTTGGGTAATTGGGCGTCGAGCTTCGCCGCTCGGCGCGTGGTGGACCGCTTTATCGCGGTGAGCCACGCGGTGGCCCGTCACAACGGACTCACCCAAGGCCACGCCCCTTACGACGTTATCCCCAACTTCGTGCCCGACGATGTCGGGGTGCTTGGCCCAGAAGATGCCTGCCTGCGGGAGCTTCCCGGGGATGGATTCATCCTGTTCGTCGGTGACTTGACGCGCCTCAAGGGCATTGACGTTCTCCTGCAGGCCTATGCCAGTCTGGAGCGGGCGCCACAACTTGTCCTGATCGGGCGCCAGGTCGCCGATACGCCAACCAAATTTCCGCCGAACGTTCGAGTCTTCAGCATGTGGCCGCATTCCGCCATCATGCATGCGTGGCGGCGCTCACTGTTCGGCGTGCTGCCGTCGGTGGGGCCAGAAGCCTGCGCGACAGTGATCATGGAAGCGATGGCGTCCGGAAAGGCAGTTGTTGCAACCGACATCGGCGGCATGCCGGATATCGTCGATCATGGCGAAACAGGCCTTCTCGTGCCGAGCGGTGACGCGCGCGCCCTCGCCAGCGCAATGCAGACACTTATCGAGGACCGCGCCTTGCTCGCCCGCCTGGAGGCGACAGGCCTCGCCCGGATCGAGCGCCTCAAGGCCGGAGTGGTCGTGAACCGGATCGAGCAGGTGTACCGGGACGTCCTGCGCCCAGCCCCCGGAAGATCCGCGGTGCCGGCACAGCAAGGTTCGGGATAGCAATGACGTCGGTAGACCACTCCTGGACGGCCGTTGCTCGCGTGCGCCGAGAGCTTCGAAAGAGCGCCGCGTTCGTGATGAATTCCGGCGCCATGGCAACCGGAACGGTTGCAGCGGCCGGTCTCGGGTTTGTCTATTGGTGGCTTGCAGCGCGGCTGTTCCCGCCGGAGGTGATCGGCTACACATCTGCCCTCCTGTCCGTGATGGGGCTTATCGGCACGCTCGGCGAGGCAGGAATCGGGACCATGCTGGTGGGCGAGATCGTCCGGAATCCCGGCAAGGAACGCGGCCTGGTGGCCGCGGCAGCGTGCGTCGGGGTGACACTGGGGGTCGGGCTGGCCCTGTTGTTCGTCTTCGGGCATGCGTGTTTCAGCAGCTCTACCGAGCTGATCGGCGGCTGGTTCGTGGGTGTTGTGTTCGTCCTCGGCTGCGGTCTGACCGTTCTCGCCATCTTGGTCGACCAGGCGTTCCTGGGCACCCTGCGCGCCACCAGCAGGATGATCCGGCAAGTGCTGTTCTGCACGTTGAAGCTGATGCTGATCGCCACCGCCGCGGTTGGCGGCTACACCTCCCATACCGCGCTTCTTCTGAGCTGGGTGGCCGGTCTTCTGGCGTCCATCATCGGCGTGGACCTGTTGACCCGGGGCGGTGCGCGTCGCCTCGTTGGGTCTCCCGATTTCCAACTGCTCCGTACGCTGCGGGGCAAGGTCTTCGACCATTACGTGCTCGACGTGGCCTTGCAGGCTCCCGGCATCATCATGCCCTACGTTGTGCTCGTTCTCCTGTCTCCGGCCATCAATGCCGCTTTCGTATCCCTATGGATGCTGGTCACCATCGCCTCGTTGATTCCCGCGGCCATGGCTACAGTCCTGTTCCCCGTGGTGAGAGCGAGCCCGAAACAATCCAGACACGACATCCTTGTATCGGTTATGGCGTCATTGCTTTTTTCGCTGGTCTGCGCCGTTTTCATCTTCACCTATTCGCAGAGGATCCTTGCGGTCTTCAATCCGGCCTATGCTGAAATCGCCGGTTCGAGCCTGCGCTTCCTTGGCTTCAGCCTGCTGGGAACAGCGCTTAAATTTCATGCCTGTACGCTGGCGCGATTGGGCGACAGGATGCGCAAGGCATCTCCCTGGTTCGCGCTTGGCGGATTGCTGGAGCTGGGCTTGGTGATAGCTGGAGCGAGGCTCGGTGGACTTGAAGGCCTGGTTCTGGGCTGGACGCTCGCCACCAGCATCGAGGGCGTGTGCGCGGCCTTGACTTTGGCCTTCGCCATAAAATCTGGTTCTGCCGCCGGCCTCGTGCACGAAGAATCGCCCCCGTCGCCGCTCCAGACTTGAAAGACGGATCGCGTTGTGCGGACGCACTTGAGATGCTCGAACGCGCAAGCCTGAGCGACGCGGTCGAAGCTTCAATTGCCGAAAGTGATGTGATGACGTCGCCGGCGCGAAGGGCTGGGGTCCGCAAGCGGTTTGATGTGATGCTGAATGGCGTCAAATCGGTGCGCGCCGCGCTTGAGGATTCTATGCCACGCTGAATGACCAGCAGAGGGCGCAATTCGAGGCGATCCCTGAGCCAGCAAGGATCCCTGAGCCAGCAAGTGTGAGCGAGCAAGCGCGACCGGGAAACCAACATCCAGCGCTACCTTACCAAGGCGCTGCCAAGGCCGCCATGGAAGTCGCGATGAAATTCTCGGACGATTCCTCCGTCACTCAGAAGTACGACGAAGCTTCGCAGCGGGGAAGCCGGTTTCCGAAAGAGGCTAACGAACGGCGTTCAGTTCAAGGCGCTGTGCGAAGCGCTGTTCGCCGGCCTGTCAGGAAGAAACAGCACATCGGCAGATTTGGTTCCGGTTGTTCTGGCCTCGATCTCGGATTGGCTTGCCTTTCGGCGCCCGGTCCGGGTCAGCAAGTATCCCTCGTATCCGTTATCCGACAAGAGGCGCAGGACTACCAAAACCGCCCCGAACTTGTTCAATCCCTGGTCGGAAAGTTCGACGAACAGGGCCGGCCGGGCGAACCTCTGGATCTCGATCATGCCCTGAAGCGTCAGCAGTTCGGCACCCTGCACATCGATTTTCACGAGCGCCGGGCGCCGGGGTCCCTTGTCCGCAAGCAGCCCGTCGAGCGTCACGGCGGTGACCGGCGCCGTTCCGGGAAAGCTTGTGGTCGGCCGGGTAAAGCGGGTTGATTTCG
Source organism: Mesorhizobium sp. B2-8-5 (assembly GCF_006440675.2). NCBI lineage: Bacteria > Pseudomonadati > Pseudomonadota > Alphaproteobacteria > Hyphomicrobiales > Phyllobacteriaceae > Mesorhizobium > Mesorhizobium sp. B2-8-5. The sequence goes on along the minus strand of NZ_CP083951.1, from coordinate 6,063,163 downwards.
AGAAAGGTCGTGCCGGGCTCGGCGGCGGCGACCGCCCTCAGCGCCTCAACGCGGCCAAGGAACCCTGCGTGCTCGATCGCGGAAATCAGGCCGCTGTAATTCTGATCCTCCGGCTCGATGGCGATCACCTTTCCGCTGTCGCCGACCCATTCGGCAAAGCGGAGCGTGAAGAAGCCGACATTGGCGCCGACGTCGATGACCAGCGATCCGCCTGGCACGAATTCCCTGAGCTGATCGATCGGGCCTGCTTCAAAATACCTTTTGTAGAGGGGATAAAGCGCAAGATAGGCGCGGTGGAAAATCGGAAGACGCTGCAGGCCGAGCTTGGCGGTCAGCACATACAGCTTGATAGCCCGAATCTCTCAGCAAAACTATGAGCATTCAGGAACCATCCAATGACACCGGTGCAGGATTTATTGCCAGTGGCTTGTCGAGGGGCCCGCTCGGAGGGGGCGACTCGGACGGCGGCATCACAACGATCTTCGTTCAGTTTTGCAGACCTTATCACTCGATCAAGGTCTGATTGCGGAATTAAAGAGGTACCACCCCGAAGATCAGCATCGACACGCCGCCCCAAGACCACTTGGCTGGATAATGCCGCCACCGCCACAAGCCGGAGGTTTCCCAACTACGAACATCAGGAGCACTTCCTCGCATCACCGGCTGGCGTGGCCCCATGGTCGCATCGAGGCCCATCTGCCGCGCCGCAATATAGTCGAGGTATCCTCTTTTGGTCACGGTCGACTATCCGGTCCTCGTCATTTCGCTTTAGGATTGGTGAGCGGCGGTGACCATTGCAATCGCATCCTGGTCAAGCCCTCGTTACGAGGGGGGCATATGAAAAGTATCTCGAAGTACATTTCATTGATAACGCTCATGATCGTCTCGTGCGACACGAGTGGTGGAGGCGGTGGGTCGTCGCTGCCCCCGCCAGCTGGGTACACTACCAGTCAGCTGATATTCGAGGATACCTTCACCGGGCACTCGCTCGATTCCACGAAGTGGATACCTGCGATCGCGGACCAGAACGGTATCTGGCAGCAGAGCGTGCCGTCGCCGTACTCCGCGATGAACGCTGGCGGGTTCGACGCCGAGTACTTCGACCCGGCTCAGATCAGCACTGGTCCATCAGGCTTGAAGATCGTTGCGACGAGAAGCAACCGGTTCGCGGGGTACACGTGGAAGTCGGGCGCTATCTGCACGCACGGCAAGTTCACGTTTGCCGGTGGCTACGCCCAGATACGCATGAAGCAACCGGACGTCAGCACTGGCGGATGGCCAGGCTTCTGGCATCTCGAGGGCGGGGCCGAGATCGACACGCAGGAGGGCGGGTTCCTCAGCAGCTCCGTGTCGGCCAACGCAGTGCTGGCAAACGCTTTGTTGGCTGCCACCAACGAGCAGCGGTTCTTTGATGCTGGTGTGGACCTGTCGGCCGGTTATCACGTCTGGGGCATGGAGTACATACCGGGCGTGTCAATCAAGTTCTATTTCGATGGTGTGCTCAAGCGAACCGTCACTAAGAACGTGCCGGCCGGTGCCATGACCCTGCTCATTAGTCTGAGTATCGCCAACAGCAGCGCGTCTGGCTGGCACACGGCCTACGACAGTTCGACCCCGGCAACGCTCGTACTGGAGGTGACCGACGTTCAGGTCTACCGCCTGAGCATGGACCGACAGCATTGAGGCGTGACGACACGAAGGTGAGCGTTACGCACCGCTCGACAGACCGGAGCAGGAACTAAAGCGCGTCGCGCCGAAGCGGATTCCACAGTACACGACGCAAGGGTGAGGACGGCTTGAAGTGATTTGATTGGAGGATTCTTCGCCAAAAGGATCCGCCGATGCCGATCACGATTCACACCGCCCTCATCGAGACCCTAAGCCGTCATTTTGCACTGCGCAATTCGCGCCTGGAAACACTCGCGGTTCTGATCATCGGCATGGTTCAAGGCCGCACGGTCAGTCTGAGCCATGTGGCGAGCCAGTTTCCGGGGGCCGCGCAACACGGGTCGAACTATCGCCGCCTGCAGCGCTTCTTCCAGTCGATCCGGCTGGATCAGGCGCTCGTCGCGCAGCTCGTCGTGCGCATGCTGAACCTGTCGCGGCCCAAATGCCTGGCGCTCGACCGCACCAGCTGGAAGGTCGGCTGCAAGGACATCAACATTCTCATGCTGGCCATCGTGACGCGACGCTTTCGCGTACCGCTGCTGTGGACGGTGCTCGACCACCAGGGCAACAGCAACACGCACCAGCGCATCGAGTTGATGCGGCGCTATCTCGACCTGTTCGGCGCGGCTTCGATCGAACTGCTGCTCGCCGACCGCGAGTTCATCGGCGCCGATTGGGTCAAATTCCTGATGCAAAACAAGGTCCCGTTTGCCATTCGCGTCAAGGTCGGCCAGTGCGTCGCCCTGGCCGATGGAAAGCTCTGGACACTCCAGACCCTGCTGAGAAAGCGCCGCAAGAGCCGCAGCGTCACGACGCTTGAGGCCGGCCTGCCGGCTGCATCCGTCCGTTTATCCTTCGCTGCCAAATGGATCGACGGCAGAAAAGGCCAGCAGGGCGAATGGCTCATCGTCATGACCAACAGCCAGGACGCCAAGGCCGCCATCATAGCCTACAAGAGCCGTTGGGCCGTCGAATGCCTGTTCGGCGATGCCAAGACCCGCGGCTTCAACATCGAAGACACCAGAATGACCGCGCCAGACAAGATCGATACCCTGACAGCCATTCTCGCCATCGCAATCACATGGGCCTATCGATGTGCAACCCAAACCATGGGTATGAAGGCCATCAAGCGAAAGGCCCACGGCCGACGCGAAAAGTCATGGTTCCGCATCGGACTAGACGCCCTCAGGGCATGGATCAACTTCTCACCCCAAAACGCGCTAACCGCATGGCTCAGCGCTTTCCCTAAGACCATCAAAACCCAATGAGTCGTGTACTGTGAGCGGATTCAGGCGACGCACTTTAGGCCTTTGTTTTCATGCATGTCGTTATCGCAAAACCGCTGCACACTTTTGCGCGACATGCATGAAGCGGCGAGCGGCGGGACGGGCCGGCGCAGCAGCTGCAAGCCGTCGGTGGGCGCCGGATCGGCGCTCCAGACGTGACGTGGCTCCTGGCGGGGCCTGCATCGACAGGTGCTCATACCACTCAGCGCCGCCTGAGAGCGGTTGGGAAAAACAGCCGAAAGACCCCATCAACCTGCCCGCCGTCCGAAGAGCCCTTAACGCAGCCCTCCTACAATCAACGCCAGGGAGCGATGTCCCCATTGGGCTCACGACAACGACGCGACCACCTCCAGCATCACCTCCGTCGCGCCGCCGGCGATGGATAGGACGCGTGCATCCCGCGCTATGCGCTCGATCGGACTCTCTCGCATAACGCCCATAGCGCCGTGGAACTGCACGCATGCATACAACACCTCGTTGACAAGTTCGCCGCAGATGGCCTTCAACATCGAGATTTCGCGCAGGCAGTCGTCGTCCGCCGCCATGCGCCAAGCGGTGGCATAGAGAAACTCACGGCTTGCCTCCACTTTCGCAGAGAGCATCGCGAGACGTTGACGGATCGCCTGCATGTCCCACAGGACGCCCCCGAATGCGCGGCGCGTTTTTACCCAGGAGAGGGTCATATCGATCGCGGCCTCGGCCATCCCTATCGCCATACCTGCAAGAACAAGGCGCTCATTCTGGAAGTTGCGCATTATGGAGTAGAAGCCCTGTCCCTCCGCGCCGAGCACGTTCTCGGCGGGGATGCGGCAACCGTCGAAGACGAGCTCCGCCGTATCGGAGGAGCGCCAGCCGAGCTTGTCCAGCTCGCGGGCGACACTGAAGCCTGGCGTCCCCTTTTCGACGAGGAACATCGTGATCCCGTGGCTTCCTGCCGAGGGATCAGTCTTGGCTGCGACGCAGTAGAGATCCGCGTGGACGCCATTCGTGATGTAGAGCTTCGTACCGTCGAGCACATAGGAGTCGCCATCTCGCAGCGCACGCGTGCGGATGGCCTTCACGTCCGAGCCCGCATCCGGCTCCGTTATGGCGACCGCGGTGATCACCTCGCCGCTGATAATGCCCGGCATCCAGCGCGCCCGCTGGGCTTTGGTGCCGTCGTGAAAGACATACAAGGAAGCCATGTCGGCATGGACCAGCATTGCATCGGCGACGCCGCCATAGGTCGAGCGCCCGAGCTCCTCGGCGAAGACCGTTGATGCGACCGCGTCCATCTCGGCACCACCGTACTCGGCAGGGTAGCGGATGCCGAAGAAGCCGAGTTCGCCCATGCGGCGCAGGATCGGACGAGGAATGAATCCGTTCTCTTCCCAGAGATCCGCACACGGCTTGATTTCCTCATCCACGAACCGGCGCACTTGGTCGCGCAAGAGCTCATATTCCGCCGCCACCCAAGGCAGTCCGGGTTCTCGTGCCGATACCCAAGCTTTGTCCATCATCTTCATCCGCTCTGCATGCGTCCAATGCAAGGGCACCGCCTGGATTGGTGCCCAAGGTCGGGGGCATTCCGGCAAGCTAGAGTTCGACCTCCTCTCTCGGTCCCTCCGAGAGTGGGGAGCCTTTGGAATTTGCCATCCAACGCATTCCGTCGATCACTTCCGCCAGTTCGGCGAGCGTCGGGCGCTCAAAGAGGTTGCGAAGCTGCACGTCGACGCCGAAGATCTTCCGCATGCGCGACACCGCCCGCATCACCAGGAGCGATTCCCCGCCCAGACCGAAGAAGTTGTCGCGACGGCCGATTGCCTCGACCTTAAGGAGATCGCACCACAGCGCGGCCAGCGTCTTCTCGGTCTCCGTCAACGGGGCGGCGAATTCTTGCGCAGCCTGGAAGTTTTCCGCGATCGGCTCGGGAAGCGACGAGCGGTCGATCTTGCCGTTGGACGTGAGCGGCATCCGTTCGAGGCAGACATAGTGCGTCGGAATCATGGATCCTAAGAGTTCTTCGGCGAGGTGCGCGCGCAGGTCCGCGACGGTCAGGGGTTTCGACGAGACATAGTAAGCCACAAGTCGCGCGATGCCGTCTTCGGCCGCTGGCGGTTCGATATCGCCCATTTGGACGATCGTTGGTGTCGCTGGCGTCGTCGTCGAGTTGGCGATGGCGATGACAGCGCATTCCTGAACGTGTGGATGCTTGAGAAGCCGCGCTTCGATCTCGCCCAGCTCGACACGTGCGCCACCAATCTTCACCTGATGGTCGGCGCGGCCGAGAAAGTCCAGGCGCCCTTCCGAGTTCCAGCGGGCGAGATCCCCCGTCTTGTACAGCCGCAGCTTCGAAAACCCATCTCGAGGATCGGGGACCGTAAGGAAACGCTCGTCGGTCAGGTCAAGGCGATTGAAATAGCCTCTCGCGAGACCGTCGCCGGCAATGAACATCTCACCGATGGTGCCGGAGGCGGTGGGCTGATGTGCTTTGTCGAGGACGTAGATGCCCGCATTGGCGGCCGGAACGCCGATCGGCACCGATGCGGATTGATCCCGGTCGATGTCGAAACGGTGAATCATGCAGCCAACCGTGGCTTCGGTTGGTCCGTACTCGTTGTAGATTTCGATGGGGTGGGGGATGGCGTTCGTGATATCGCGAGCCAATTCAGTTTTGAAGTCCTCGCCGCCCACGATGAACTTGCGCAGCCTTGTGGTCTCGAGATTGCGGTCGCGGATCATCGCGAGATGCGCCGGCGTCAGCTTCATGATATCGACGGCATTGTCGTCGATGACCTTGAGCACGACCATGCTCTGGACTCCGGGATCACCGAGATAGATCACGATGCGGCCGCCGGTGACGAGTGGCGTAAAGAGCGTGGTAACGGTCAGGTCGAAGGCGAGGGATGAGAAAAGGGGCCATGCGTCACCTTCGCTGGAACCGTATACCCGAGCGGCCCACCAGATGTAGTTCACCAGGCTCCGGTGCTCGATCACCACGCCCTTGGGCGTGCCGGTCGAGCCGGAGGTGAAAATGATATAGGCGGCGCTGTCCGGAGTGGCAGCGGATGGTCGGGCCGAGTCCGGCTGAGTCAAAATCGGCCCGAAATCGGCGTCGAGCACGAAAATGTCTGCAAGGTTCGGGGACATGACGGATTGAAGGCGCGCCTGTGTGATCGCCACCGGCGCCCGCCCGTCGGTCCCGTTGGCAATTTCCTTCAGGATTGTTGCGAGACGCCCCTTGGGCGTTGCCGCATCCACCGGCACATAGGCCGCGCCGGACTTCAGGACGCCCAAGATCGCGACGACGACCTCAATGGAATGTTCCATGAACACAACGACAATCCGACCTGGCCCAGCGCCGGTCGAGCTTAGATGCGTGGCCATCTGGTTGGAGCGTTCGTCGAGCTGCCGGTACGTCAGCATTGCGTCACCGAAACGGATCGCTTCGGCGTTGGGACTACGCCTCGCCTGGTCGCGGAAGAGATCGATGACCGTCCTGTCCGACGGGTAGGGCGCTGCCGTGGCGTTGTACTCGACAACCAGCGCCTGATGATCGGCATCTTTCGGCAGGGGAAGTGCTACGCCCTTCGCCACGATAGGTAGGACTTCATTCATGAGATACGCTCTCCATTGCAGAAATCAAAAATCAATCACGTCAATCGCTCAGCCCTTCGGGTTGCCTGGCGATAGAGCTCTGCGATGGCAGGTGCGTCCGGCTCCTCCAGCATACGGCTATCGTTGCAGTCCTCGGGCCCGAAATAAAACTCGGCTTGGGGCATCACTCGAAGCCATTGGCGCGGCGCCGCACCCGATCGCATCCAAGCCTTGTTCGGAAGGAATATGCATACTCGACCCGAATACGGGGCGGGGATGTACCGCCGCAAAGCCGTGATCGCCGTGGATTTGAGTCGAGCTCTGCTCGCCAGCACCGGATCTGCCGTGACAGGCTCTTTGCTTTTGCGAACGGGGGTCACGAGGGCGCCGACGTGCCCGCCAAGGTTCCCGAGACGCCTGCCGAAATACCGGAGACGAGCGCCGAATGTCGGCAGCTTTGCTATCTCTCGCAGAAATGAATCGGCGGTGCGACTGGCAAAGAAATATAGCTGACGCGGCAATTCCTTAAAGATGATGGGGTGTAGGGGGCCAAAGAGCGCCATGCACGGGACCTCCGCTCCGCGTTGACGCAGGATTTTCGCCAGCTCGAGAGCGGTTGCAGCGCCGGAGCAGTAACCGGCGATGATGTACGGACCGGTGGGCTGATATGCGACGATCTGGCGGGCGAAATACTCCGCGATATCTTCGACGCGTTCCATCGGTTCGCTCTGCCCATCGAAGCCAGACGGTTGGAGTGCGTAGAACGGCTGATCGCCACCCAGGTGCTTCGACAGGTCCGAGAATGAGAAGGGCGCCCCGATATGCCCGGGCACGGCATAAATGGGCGTGCGTGTTCCGCGAGACTGCAGGGGAATGATTGCTGGCTGTTGCCGGGCTGCAGCCGTGGCCATGTTCAGAAACGCGATGATTTCGCCCTTCCGGTTACGCAACTGGTCGGAAGACTCGGCAGTCAGTGCGCCAACTGGGGCGTTGCAGCGCAGCCGGTCGCCCTCTACCCAGACCTTGATGTCCTTGACCGCGAGGTCTGCGAGAAGCTCCGGGATCTGCATCAAGTCCGCCGACATAGGGCCTCTCGAGTTGGTTGACCTCCTCGCTTATCCGCAGTGCATCGTAGGTGAATGATGGCATCGCCGACATTTCAATTCCGGACTACCACTCAATTCCGGACTGCCACGGTCCCGATGTACCCGGGTTTCGGTACGAACCTATGGACAGCCCAATCCCTTTCCTCCCAGGAAAGGGGCTGTCCTAAACCGCATCCCAAGGCCTTGGAGATAGCCTCCAGCCGGGTCCAGCGCCGGACGAAGCCTTCCAGCCGGTCTTGCGGAGCAAGGGCGGTGTAGGACCCGTATTCGGAGGCGGAAAAGCAGAGCGCTGCGATCTCGTCCGCTTCGGGCACCGGCACAACTGCCTCGATGTCCACCCCGACCTCCTCCCTGGTCGAAAGGGCGACGACCGCGACATCTCCGGATCGTGAGACGCTGAAGCGCAAATCGCGAGCAGGCATGCGGTGCGAGAGGTGGGGTTTGCCCAGGCGTCCATATTCCAGTTCGATGTCGGACGGCGAGATTCCCAGTTTGGAGGCGAGGAGCCGGCGCAGCAGCCCACGGGTAGCTTCAAAGCGGCGGCGGTCCGGCTCCAGTCTCAACCCCTCGGCGCGCCGACGTTCCTCTTCGTTGAGGCAAACGCCTATCTCGCGGATGACGTTCTGCTCAGCATCGAGCATGAATGCCAGGACCTCCAAACCATCTTTGTCGAGAACCGGCATTATGATCCCGGGTCTCAGCCCGACTTTATCCAAAGAGTTTGAGGGGGGCGGTGCCGGCTCCACAAGAGGCTGACTGACGCCGAATCTGGGTCGAATTGATCGACGTCCCGGCCGAGCCGAGACAGCGTGAAAATTCCAGTTCGCGCCAAATGCGCCATGGCGATCGTCCCCGCCCGCGCCGGAAAATTGGATAAAGTCGAGCACGGGGCAGCACTCAGAAGTCATACGTGGATCCCGATCGCTGGGAACGCTCGTTCATGCGGAATCCCGATGAAACAATCACGTAAGAGCGAAAGCAAGGAGCGGCTGGTGGATATTTTGATGTATGGATGTGCTATAAAGACCCAGATATGCTGCTCGCGAGGGGTCTTTCGGAGGCGAAACGGCCGAACTTATCTTGACACCTATCTTGACGATGAACTCGCGCCCCATTGATCTCCTGCTCTGACGAGTAAGGCTGCTGGCCAAAGAGCAGTTTACTTGGATGCGGAATGCGTCAGATCAAAGCAATCTCCGCTTCGCTTGCGATGCCACCGTCAGTTAAGGTCCAATTCGGATTACCTCTTCTGACTGATTGATCGGCCATGGTGGCTACGTGGCCACTTGGAATCTATGGCTCCAGCGGTAGGAGTCGAACCTACAAGCCTTCCGGCGTCGCATCAACAGTGCGGTGCGTCTACCAATTCCGCCACGCTGAAACATAGATTAGACAAATCCAACCTCTCCTTTGTCCTCGCCTGCCGAACCTGCCGATCGATGGTCCAAGAGCCTGCCCAAAAAACTTGATACAAAGTGGCAACTCCTATTTTGCTCGACACTTCAAGCCGCGGCCTGTCTCATGCGAGTGGCAATGGTCCCTAGCACCCGCTTGGCACCGCGCAGCTTTGCCTCGATGCGGCGCTCTGGACTGTCTCTGCCTATTGCGATCCACGTCAAAGGATGCTCGGCATTGGCCAGGTGTGACTTGTGCCCGGCTGCGCCTGCCAGAAAATCGTAGCCGCGCTCCCCGCGTCCGAAGCTGTCCTCAATGGCCAGCACATGGCTGACAAGCCCGGGTTTGAGCCGGCCGTCGCGCTCAAACAGAAAGCCGCTTTGATAGTTGAGAACACGGCCGTCATGCACGAAATTGTACAAGACTCCAATTGTCTGGTCCCCAGCCAGCGTCCGTGAGATGCGGACGGTCCCCGTGGGAACTCCGCGCGCAATGAGGTCCTCGTGAAACCGACGGAAGCTCGGATTGGCAAAGGATCCCTTGTGTCTCCACCGCGCCTGATGAAGCTCGGCGAGCAAATCAAACGCGGCGAGCGCCTCCGATGTCGCTTCCAGCGTCCGGAACTCAATGGGGCCGCGTTCCGCATATAACCGCATGGCACGGCTTACCGCTTGGCGAGTATTGCGGCCCAATGTGGCGCGGTAATTTCCGCCTTTCTGCCGGACTTTGGCGAAATCAATCCACCGTGCCGTATCTTCCGCTTTGACCTCGGTAAGGAACCCAGCCCGACCCGCGGTGCGGCAAGCGGCCAATTCGAAGTCCCGATCAATTCCGGAGAGCACCAGCTGGTCGGAGTAGCGCAAGTGATGTGCCAGAGCCTCGAGGCATGCCACCCTGGTGGCATCGGCCAAGGATCGCTCCGCAAGAATATTGTTGTACTCGATGAACAATCGATCGAAATGAACGTCTCCGGTTTCATTGAGCAGCCAACGCGCTCGTGCATGCAGCCCGAAACTCCACGCCCTCCGCCGGCAAATAATCGCCAGGCCGACGATCTTGCTTGACGTCCGAGCGACTAAAACGTGGGGTTGCGCCCCCGCCGGGAGATGCCGCAGCCAAGTTCCGATCCAAAGCCAGGACAGATAGAATGAGTGAGTTGCTCGCGCTTCGAGCTCCTTCCAATCGGTCTCAAGTTTCGCGATGTTCTGCAAGACCTCCACGCTAACGTCGATCACCGTATCCTGAGGCATGGCAGGCTTGTCTGAAGCAACACGATAGCGCTTCGCATCGACAACCGAGATGTCGCCAGATTCTGACATGCCCCCATCTTTCAAATACTTTGCCAATAGAATAGTTTCAGGCCAAAACATTGAAGCAAGGCCAAAAACAAACGACTAAGGCCGTCGCTAGAGAGGGCAGCTTCGGTCTTCGGCGCCGTGCCATTGGCTAAATACTTCGCCAACGCCCCACGTTATGATTCCAGCGGGACGCGCCCTGGATTACTAGCGTTGCGGCCGCCGGAGGCGAATTGCCATGTCCAGGGCAAAATCCTTTGCCAGGCATCAATTCGGACTAGTCACCTGATCCGCCAGCACGCGGCCAGGCCCTACGTCGTTGAGAGTGCTCGCGGCCGGCAAGCTGTCGCCGGTCGGCGACGAGGTTGGGACCGGCGAACCGGCTGGCTCTCCTGGTTGGCTTTCGCCCACGATGATGTTGACGAGGTCACCTGGCCGCAACAGGGTCATCCCGGCGGACTCGATGCTGACCGGCCCGGCTGTCGATTGCCGCACGATTTGATAGGTCACCCTGTTCGCGTTCGTCGCGAACTGGGCCGCAAACTGGGCGCGGGTCACCGGCAACGTGTACAGGATGCCTTCGCTGGCGTTCAAATCGCGTACATTGGCCGCGATCTGGCTCTCCGTCGTCTCAAGCTCGACCTCCAGATCGTTCCTGAGGTCGGCACGGGTTTGCAACACCTCAGCCTCCAGCGAAGCGACGCGCTGCTTGGCGCTCGCGTACTGGTTGCGGGCGTCCCGCCGACGCTGTTCCGCGTCGGACAACTCGCTCTGGGCCTGGTCCATCATCGTCACGTTGAGAACTTTGCGGTCCACGAGCGTGCGCATACTGTTGACGCGCTCCTGGCGCAGCTTGACGAGTTCGTCGAGCGATTCCATGTGTCCATACGCGACGACATCCTGCTTGGCCGCCTCCAGCGCAGTCAGGGTCGCGCGTTCGCGATACTTGCGGGCCATGGCGAGGGCACTACGACGGTCGCTCTGCTCATTGACGAGGTTGGCGGCTTCGACCGCGCCGGCCAATTCCAGCAACTGGGACGGGATCTTGGGCGCCGTACCGTCGCGCTCGGCCTCTAGGACCGCCCCGCGCGCGAGCAGTTTCACCATGGCATCGATCGCCCCGCTCCGCTTCTGGGTTTCACGCACGGCTTCGATCTTCTGCCACGGCTCGCTCTGGCCCTGGTTCAGTCCGCCGGCGAGCGCGATCGCGTGTAGGATCGTCATGCCGGGCGCGTACTTGAACGAGCCTGGATTCTTGACCGGCCCCAGCACGTAAATGGGCGAGCGCTCCAGCGACACGATGTTGACCAGCCCCTTGCGGCCAAGCAGTTGTTCGAAGGTTTCCACCAAGTCGGCCTGTACTTGTTGCGCCGACCGGTTGGCGACCGCAATGGAGCCAAGCAAGGGCACGGAAATCGTGCCGTCCTCCTGGACAGTATATTCGCCGCTCAGTTCCGGACGCTGCAGGATGCCGGCCAGCGCCGAGGCCGAGGACGCGCCCGCCCACTTGTCTTCCTCGACGTCGACTCGCTCGTAGAACGCGACCTTGAGGCGATCGCCGACGCCGAACAGGCCTCCTGTTGGCACGTCTGGCGCCATGCCGAGCGTTCTGGAGCGCTCGGAATTGGTGGCGACGGCAGGGGCGGCGCTCCTTTCGATCAACGCTGCGGTAGACGCATCCGGTCCCGTGCTGAGAGTTTTGGAGCGCTCGGTACTGAGGACGGTAGGCGCGGCGCTCGGTTCGATCAGAGCGGCGGCCAACGGCACGATCGCGCGGGAGGGTTCGGCCGTGGCTTGGGCCGGTTGATCTTGCCAGCTGTCGATAGCAGCAGACACCTTCTGTGCCAGAATTCCGGAGACCTCCTCGACCTTCTGTGCCAAGGTTCCGGAGACCTCCTCGACCTTCAGCATCACGGGTCCGGAGATATCCTCGACCTTCTGTGCCAAGGTTCCGGAGACCTCCCCGACCTTCAGCATCACGGGTCCGGAGACATCCTCGACCTTCTGCATCACGGGTCCGGAGACATCCTCGATGGCCTTCCAGTTTTTGATCGCGCCCGCTCCCAAGGCGGCGACGCCAGAGAGCCCCATGACAAACAGGACGCCTTTCATGCCGCTCCGGGCCAAATGCGACGAGGAGGAAGTGACGGGTTCGGAGTTGTATTTTGTATCCATGGCCATGGCGTGTGTCTTTCGCTTTTTCAATGGTGGCCATCCCGTCCCGAACTGGTCGAGCCGAGCAAGGCTCTGCCTTATCGTGACCCTTCACCGCCAGCGGCACAACTATCCCTTTGTGGGCACTCCTTCGGGATAAACACCGCCTTGCACGAACTCGTTCAATGAGCAGATTACCGCGCCGCAGGAGAACCTCTTTGACGGGCAAACGAGGTAAGGCGATCGAACGCAGCGAAGAACCGGAAATATTGGTCTATCGACGGAGCGTCTCGAACCGCCTGCGGCCCCAACATGCAATCGCAGGACGGCTGGGCCATCTCCAATTTCATCGTCCAAGCCTTGGAGAACGGGCCGATCACCACCCACGGCTCCTGGCCGCAAACCCGATCGAGGGTCTCGGGTTTGAGAATCCGGATAGATCTCGACGATGCTGCCCTAAGCCTAAAGAGGGTATTTTGGCGCCTAAAGAGGGTATCTTGGCATGGGGGTTTCGTGGCGTAAGGTAATATAGGCTGAAAAGAAACCATGGCGGTTGGCGCGTGGAGTGCCGGGTTCGTACATCAAACGGGCCATAAGAGAGGTCGAGCGCCACAGATCAGAGGAAGGCTGCGATGACAAGACAATCTTTTATAACAGTTCTTGTGGGAACGAGCGAGTTACTACGAGAGGGTCTTATTCGAATCCTCGATGCAGAAAAGTTTCGTATTCTTTCCTCTGCAGACTGTGTTCACGATCTTCTGCAGAAGCCACTTCCCCAGAACCGATCCATCTTGCTCATCATGGATGTCGGCGGTACTGATGCCAACGCTGGATTCGCACAAATTGCAGACTTTAAAGCAATTTACCCGACCAGTCATGTCGTTGCGCTAGCCGATAACTGTCGATCGAACGATATAGTTTCAGCCTTTCGTGCGGGAGCTGACGCGTATTTGACAAAAGCCGCTGCTCGCGAAACCTTCATCAAAACCATCGAATTGGTTATGCTTGGGCAGACGGTGCTGCCTGCAGAAACGTCGATGTTTATTCAAGATATTTGGCCTAGCATGAAATATGATGCGGCACATGATTTGGCAAAAGTGGCTCTTAAAACGGAGGACGAGGAGACAGAGTTGTCGGTTTTGTCAAATCGTGAAAAGAATATTCTTCATTTTTTAATCGAAGGGGAGTCTAACAAAATCATCGCGCGCAAGATTAACATCGCCGAAGCTACGGTGAAGGTACACGTCAAGGCCATCCTTCGAAAGATACGGGTCCGCAACCGTACTCAGGCTGCAGTTTGGGCGATGAATCATGGCTTGCTCACTCCTTCCGCCGGCAATGGCCTGTCAGGGAATGAAAAGATCGCAATTCAGCCCTCTCATGATCCGCAAGAGCTAATTGAAGCGCAAAAGGGGTACCGCTTTCTCGAGAGCACTCATCCGATGTGATCGCCTCCAGGTTGCGGGAACCCGAGTATTTCGCCATGGCTCTCAGCTCGGGCAGGCCAAATTCTTTGGCAGTTAAATTCTCTCGCGAAAAACTAACGGTGGATCATGAGCGAAAGCGCTTGAACTCGCCCGACGATCTGCTAACAAAAATTTGTATGTCTCGTCGGGACATTTTACAGCGAAGACATACGGAAGCAGCCCATTCAAAGCTAACAGATCTCACTATCCTTCTTTGAAGTTGAGGGGATGCATTAAGGTGGGCAACGCAAAAATTGCTCCTGGATTTTCGCTCAACGAAGCCCGAATTGGAACGGTCGAGGGCGGAGAATCTGGGCTCCTGGTCTGGAAATTCGACCAACTGGTTGCAGTCCTTACTCGGATCGACGAGGAAGCCTACTCCACAAAGGGCAAATGGTTCCTCGAGACAGGCTTCGGGTTGCTGAGCGGTCAGCACAAGAATTTCGATACGATCGAGGAAGCCGTAAGCTGGGTGGGCAGACATACCTTCCCCTAATGCCCTTGATTGATCAGCGGATTTCGGCAACCCGGCGCGCGGTTAGCTTCCGGTGGCCGAATTTGGCAAACGCGGCCTGAAGGTCGACCATCGCTCGGTCTGCGAATTCGTGCACGCCGCACAAAAAAAGGCGCTGACTGCAGCTGAGCAGGATCGTGTTGACGCGGCGCGCCGGCGGGCGCGGTAGGTCCAACATCAAGAACGGGTTGATCCCGCCCGCCTGGTGACCGGAGGCAATTTCACTCCGCTCCAATCACTGCAACGAGGTCCCTCGACTTGGGATCGTCACTTCCGCATAGTTCCTTCCGTGAAGAGATCGTTGACCTTGTAGGCGACTTCCGTGCGGTTGGTCGCCTTCAGTTTCTTCATGATGTTTCGTATATGCACCTTCACGGTGCTTTCACGCAGGTTCAGCTCATAGGCGATGATCTTGTTCGCCTTCCCGCGACGGAGCGCTTGGGCGACCTCGGTTTGCCTTAGAGTGAACATTCTCGACAAAGGCTGCGTGTCGCGGCTGTCTGACTCGATCAGATGCCGCATGGAGAGAACGCTGCTTGCAGGGACAAAGATACCTCCGGCTGCAGCAAGGTTGATCGCTTCGACACACACATCGATACCGACTGAGGTCGGAATGTAGCCTCGTGCGCCACATTCGAGAGCTGCCAATATCTGTGCAAGGTCCTCATTGTCCGCCAGGACAACTACGGGGATCGATTTGAACTCAGACGATATGCGCCTGATCTCGTCTGCCGTGGCATGATCGGCGGCCTTCCGACCGCCAAGGTTGAAGAGTATGGCGACCAGGGGAGGGGCTGAGCCCTTCTTCATGCGCCATTCTTCGATTGAACCCATGGCGGCGACCGCCATGCCGAGTTCGTGGTCTACGAGGGCCGATGCAAGGCATTCTCGGTCCAAGGCCCTTCCATCCAGTATGAGAAGGCATTGCTCATGACGAGCATTTTCGGTTCCGTTGCTCGAAACCGTTGGTTGATTCATAGAGTTGTAATTAACCAGTCCAGCTGAGGAGCTCATACTACCAGCCCTTTTGCATACCAGCCGCCTCGCGCGGCCGACTACCCCTTATTCTAGAATTTGGAAAAGCAATCCCACCCGTCCAGTTTAAGGCTGGATCGCTTCATTCTGACCACACAGCAGTTCCCGCCTACCCAGCGAAGAACTGCTAACGTTACTCTAGGGTGAGATTATTAGCGGTCGCTAACCTAGGTTAATTTTTAGTAAAATTCCAAATAAGCGAAGCCGACCAGGCCTTGAAGACGCTGCGCCGCTGGTTCCCAGGCACGCCGTTGTGCCTGCTGCTTGAACCGAGGAGGCAATCGCGGGAGCACGCTGGATCCGCCAGAAGATCTAGCTGAGGTACTCTTTCTCAAATCCGGCCGATTTTACGAGGTTCTTGCGGTTAAGAATCTCGACATGGCCAGCCTTGAATGAGACGAGACCGGCACTGCGGAGCTCCCTCAATGTCCGGTTCACGTGAACGGGGGTCATTCCGAGGATGTCCGCCAGCTCATTCTGAGTGAGAGGGCAGTCATACTTCCCGTGGGCCGACAGGCCAACGTTGGAGAGCCTTTCCTCCAATTCGAGCAGGAAATGGGCGGTCCGGCTCATTGCGTTGCGCCGCCCAACATTCACCAGGTGCTCGGCTAGAATGGCGTTCATCCGTGCCAGGGAGTGGGCAATCCTGCTGCCGAAGCTAGCTTCGGACAAGATTCCCTCGACCAGGGCCTTCCTTGGTATTGGATAAACGGTCACATCCGTTATGGAGGCTAGCGAAGCGAACCGGGGCCCGTCCACGGAGCGGAAGCCGACAATGTCTCCCCAAAGGGGAGTGTCGATGATCTGCCGTTCTCCGTCCGGCAACCCGCGGTAGAGCAGGGTCCAGCCTGACTTTACAATGAATATCGTATCGTCGTCGTCATCCTGGCGACATACGATCGAATGGGGTTTGTAGGCTCTGGCGGCAACACCGAGAAAATCGTTGTTGGCCCACTCAGTCTTCGACCATGTCCCCCCAACCGGACGTGGGCCTATGAATTGCGACAGCGTCTGCATGGAGATCCCCAGTTTCTCCAACTCTACCACAACCTACAATAGATAATTCTTGAAAGCCAGATGTGAGCGACTTCACAGTGAGCTGGGTATGGTTGCAATGCCCGACGGAAAAGAACTCTTCTCCGACGTCTGCAACGCCGCTGCGACTTCGAAGTTCCGTATCAGCCGCCCACGGTGGAGAAATCGAAGGCCGATGTCTTCGCCGGCGATAGTGCGGCCTTCAGGCGAGGCGGCATTTACATCCGCCTGGCTTGCGCATTTCGCGTCCAAACGCGCATTTGGCCGTTTGCAGAAAGTTGCAATTGGGAATTTGCCCGCCGAGCCTCGAAAATGTGAGGTCGGCAGGCCAGCTACTGAGCCGCCCCAGCCGCTGTCTTCGAATGCATGATAACGTTTTGGTCTTCAGGCGTTCCCCTTGGGGGCGGCCTTGCTCAGCCATTGAGGATCGAGAGCCGTATCGTCGGGATGGGCGGGGGCTTCGAAGGCATCGATCAGCGTTTTTGCTGCCCTGCCTGCAAGGTGGGATTCTGCGTACCTGGCTTGGACGGCCCGAGCGCGGTCGTAAACTTCTTTGAGCTGCCGGACCTCCTTGGCTCCCAACGTCTCACGCATAATCTGCCTGGCCATACCGTTTCCCCTTCTTGCGTTGGAACGCCAAGCAAATCGCCGTCTTCGTCTATCAGCACCGGCCTGCGCGCCCGAAGAGATGGCCAACTTTGGCAGCAACCTGTGATCACCGGCAAAACCAACGCGCCCGGTCTCGTCAGCCAGTTCCTCGCGACTTTTGGCAAGCATCTTTTCGCGCCTAGCGCCCAGACGGCCGATCCGAGTGAGAATAGAGTTTACATGGTGGCGAAGTCTCCGGGCATCCGCCCTGGCTAAGCTTTAATGCTTACCGCCGGGCCTGCCATACACAGGTTCCTTCGGAAGGAGTATCTGCGGCCATCCTTCTGCTGCGGGATGTCCAGCTACGTCCTTTGGCTCCCGGCGGCGCGGCGGAAAGAAGCAGGGAAGCGAGGAGAGCCGACATCGCATGACCATGTCACTGTATAGCGGCGGCTCCGACCGCTCACCTTGGGTTGATGCGCTACAATAATCTCGGCAACGCGATCGAGCGCACGCTCGATAAGCAGACAGCATGCCTGCATCCTTTGAGGAGGCAGAAGCGGGATCCTCAAGCCATGTCTCGCCGATAGATCATCAGCTGGTTCTCGCCTTCCTGCATGATCCCACCCCACTGATTGCGAACGACGAAACGCAGGCGAAGGACTGCGCGGGCCGGATTGCGCGTTGTCCGCTTGTCCGCGACCGTTACCTCCGCTTTGATGGTGTCGCCGGCGAACACCGGGCCTGAAAACCGCCACGTCCAGCCGAGCGACGCTACCGCCCTGAACCGGGCGACGGCATTGTTCTTCAGTCCATCGACAAGAGACAGCACGAGCAAGCCATGAGCTACACGGGCCGGGAAGCCATGCCGCCGCGCCGCCTCGTCGCTCATATGGATTTCGAACCGGTCACCGGTCATTTCCGCGAATGCCTCGATGACAGTTGCCGTTACTTCTCGGGAAGGCGTTTCGAAATGGTCGCCGGTCTCCACGTCTTCGTAGCTCAACCCGAAGCCTGTGAGCGATTTTCCCTTGGGCTCGACACTCATGCCGGCACCGGAGCATCCTCTCGCAACAGTCCCTTCTTCTTCAGGTCCTTCCAGAAATCGCCCGGGATAGAGTAGCTGAACCAGGAGAGATTCTGCTCGAGTTGCTGGACGGTGCGGGTGCCAGCGCAGAAGGAGGGGATGGCCGGATGCGCTACCACGAACTGCAAGGCGGCGGCCGGCAGCGGCACGCCGTGTGCGCGGCAGACCTCTTCGATTTTCGCGACTTTTTCAACGATGTGGCTTGGCGCTGGTGAGTAGTTGTACTTGGCGCCGGGAACGGCACCCGTGGCCAGGATGCCGGAATTGAATCCCCCGCCGACGAGCACCGCCGCGCCACGTTCGACGCAAAGTGGAAGAAAAGCGTCCAGGGCCTGCTGTTCGAGAAGCGTATAGCGACCTGCCAGCAGGAAGCAGTCGAAGTCGCGCTGCTTCAGAGCTTCGTGGCAGACCTCCCATTCGTTAACGCCAACGCCGATCGCCTTCACAAGGCCTTCCGAACGCAGCTTCTCCAGCGCCTTCCAGCAGCCATCCATCGCCTGCCGGAAGACCTCCGGCTGCTCGTCCCCGCGGGTGAACCGATCGATGTCGTGGATAAAAAGCATGTCGATGTGTTCGAGGGCCAAGCGCTGCAGCGAATCTTCGAACGACCGCATGGTGCCGTCGTAGGAGTAGTCGAAATTCATGGTGTTCGGCGCGGCGTTCGACCACGGCGCGAAGTCGATCTGCGAGCGCTTTGCCGGTTTCAGCATCCGGCCCACCTTGCTGGCGAGGACGAACTCGTCGCGCTTCTTCCACCGAAGCGAATGCCCGGTTCGCAGTTCCGAGAGGCCGTGGCCGTACATCGGCGCGGTGTCATAGAAGCGCACGCCCGCATCCCATGCGGTCTGGATCATGGCATCCGCGGTCTGCTCCTCTATGGGCTGAAGGAAATTTCCGATCGGAGCAGTTCCGAATGCGAAGGCCGTAACCTCGAGCCCGGACCGGCCGAATACACGCTTGCCAGACGGCTTCATGACATCCTCAAATAGTAACCATCTGGTTATTTATATTTAAGTTCACGCGGCGCCGCAAGCACTTGATAGCGGCAACGCCTCGCGATGCAAAAGTCCGCCGCTTGACGTCGGCGGCGATTCCGGCATAGTAGTAACTAGATAGTTACATACGGAGGTCGACCGTGCCGCTGAGCGAAACGCAGCAGCAGGTGCGCGAGATGGCGCGCCAATTTGCCGAGGATGTCATTCGTCCGGTTGCCGAGGCGCTCGATCGGGATGAGCGCTTTCCCGGCGAGATATATGAGCAGATGGGTGAGCTCGGTCTCTTCGGGATAGGCGTCCCGGAGGCCATGGGCGGCCCCGGCTTCGACACGCTTACCTATGCGCTGGTGATGGAGGAACTGTCGCGCGGCTATGCGTCCGTCGCCGATCAATGCGGCCTCGTCGAGCTGATCAGCACCTTGCTTGTTCAGCATGGCACCGAGGCGCAGCGGCAGCAGTGGCTGGGGCCTGCGATGCGCGCCGAGAAGAAGGCTGCCTACTGCATCACCGAGCCTGAAGCCGGCACCGATGTTTCCGGGATACGCACCACCGCAAGGCGCGACGGGGACGGGTGGCGACTGAACGGCGGCAAGATCTGGATCCACAATGCACCGGTCGCGGACGTCGGTTTCGTGCTGGCGCGCACCGACAAGCATGCGGGCCATCGCGGCATGTCGATCTTCATCGTCGATCTGCATGCCAACGGAATAGAGCGCGGGCCGAAGGAACATAAGATGGGTCAGCGGGCCAGCCAGGTCGGCGCGCTCAATTTCAACGACGTCGTTCTGGGTCCTGAAGCGCTGCTGGGAGAAGAAGGCCGCGGCTTCCACATGATGATGAGCGTGCTCGACAAGGGGCGTGTGGGCATAGCCTCGCTGGCCGTCGGCATTGCGCAGGCCGGGCTCGAGGCCGCGGTCGACTATGCCCAGCAACGGCGTCAGTTCGGCAAGCCGATTGCCGACTTCCAGGGCGTGCAATGGCTGCTTGCCGACATGGCAAAGGACATCGAGGCGGCTCGTCTGCTTGTGCGCAGCGCCGCCGAGAAGATCGATGCGGGGGAAAATGCAACCAAGGCCTGCTCGATCGCCAAATGTTTCGCGGGAGACATAGCCGTGGCGCGCACCGCCGATGCCGTGCAGGTCTTCGGCGGTTCCGGCTACATACGCGGCTTCGAGGTCGAGCGCCTCTATCGGGACGCCAAGATCACGCAGATCTATGAAGGCACCAACCAGATCCAGCGCATGATCATCGCCCGCGAGCTCCTCAAGCATGGAGCCCGGGCGTGAGTGCCGGATCGCGTCATGCGGCTTTCGTCACGGGATCGAGCCGCGGCATCGGGCTTGCGGCGGCATTGGAGCTCGCACGGCGCGGATTCGGCGTGGCCCTCAACGGCCCGGCCGACGACGAGGAATTGAAATCCGCCGAAGCCGCGGTCGCCGCGCTCGGTGTTCCGGTCGCGCGCATCGCGGGCGATGTCGCCAATCTGAGTGCGCACGAAAGCATGCTTGACGCCGTCGAGGCCGCCATCGGGCCGCTGTCGACGCTGATCAACAATGCCGGCGTGTCGGTCATCTCGCGTGGCGACCCGCTCGACGTGACGGAAGAGAGCTATGACCGCTGTCAGGCAATCAACACGAAGGCGCAGTTCTTCCTGTCGCAACGCTGGGCCAGGCGGCTGGTCGCCCGCAGGCGCGATGACGGCCGCTTCTACAGCCTGATCAACGTCTCCTCTTCCAATGCCACGGCGGTGGCCGAGCCCCGGGCCGAATATTGTGTATCGAAGGCGGGATCTGCCATGGTCAGCCAGGTCTTTGCGGTCCGCCTTGGCCGCGAGAACATCGCCGTCTACGACATCAGGCCTGGTCTGATCGAGACGGCGATGACCAGGGCGGTCAGCGAAACCTACCGACGCCGCATCGACGAGGAGGGACTGACATTGATCCGCCGCCTCGGCAAGCCGGAAGATGTCGGCCGCGTCATGGCGACGCTCGCCACTGGCGAGCTGCCATATACGACCGGCCATGTCATTGCCGTCGATGCGGGTATGTTGGTGCCGCGGTTCTGACTGCGCAGCGCCAGGGAGAACGCCATGATCATCCAACTGCCGGACACCACAGGCAGACTTTCCGATTATCGGCTGCAGGGCAAAGCGATTCCGGCCACGCGGTTGCCTCCCGATGCGCCACGCACCGTGCTGTCGGCGGCCCATGTTGTGGCGGATCCTTTCAGCGTGAGCGATCCCGGCGGCCCCGCCGCCATCGACTGGAAGGCCACGATGGCATTCAGGCGCCACCTCGACGGGCTCGGCCTCGGCATCGCCGAAGCAATGGACACCGCGCAACGCGGGATGGGTCTCGACTGGCCTTCGGCTTTGCAGCTCATCCGCAGGACCAAGGAGGAACTGCCGGACGCGCTCGTCTTCAACGGCGCCGGCACCGATCAGCTCGGACCGGCCGATGCACGCTCGCTCGACGATGTCCGCCGAGCCTATTTCGAACAGATCGAGGTCATACAGAAGGTCGGCGGCAGGTTGATAGTCATGGCCAGCCGGGCGCTGGCGGCCGTGGCGCGTTCGCCGGACGACTACATATCGGTGTATCGCGACGTGCTTGCGCGCTGTGACCGCCCGGTGATCCTGCACTGGCTGGGAGAGATGTTCGATCCGGCCCTCAAGGGCTATTGGGGGGCTGACCGCTTCGAGAATGCGCTCGAGACGGTGTTGGCGATCATCGGGGACAACATCGCTAGGATCGACGGCATCAAGATCTCGCTTCTCGACAAGGAGAAGGAAATCGCGATGCGCCGCCGTCTGCCTGCCGGCGTTAAGATGTATACCGGTGACGACTTCAATTATCCGGAACTGATCGCGGGCGACGAGAAGGGGTTCTCGCATGCCCTTCTTGGTATCTTCGATCCTTTGGCGCCGGCCGCCGCCTACGCCATCGACCGGCTCGGTCTGGGCGATACCCAAGGGTTCCACGCCACGCTGGATCCGACCGTACCGCTCGCGCGGCTGATTTTCCGCGCGCCCACGCAATACTACAAGACCGGGGTCGTTTTCCTTGCCTGGCTGAACGGCTTCCAGGACCATTTCATCATGCTCGGAGGCGCTCAGTCGATTCGGCCGCTGCCCTATTTCGTGGAGGTGTTCAAGCTGGCTGACGGATGCGGTCTTCTTGGAGATCCCGAGCTCGCAGCTGGGCGCATGCGCAAGCTGCTTGCCCTTTACGGTCTCTGATCGGCGCCATGCGCGATTTTGCGAAGGATCATTCCGCATTGGCGCTGAATACGGCAACGCTTGGCCACAACCTCGACGGGTACGGTGCGGGCTGGTCGATCGAGCGTGTGCTCGATGCATGCGCCGAACGCGGTTTCGGCGGCATCGTCTTCTGGCGCCGCGAACTCGGCGATCGCGCCATTCAGATAGGTGAACAGGTTCGCGCCGCCGGTCTGAGGGTGGTCGGGCTGTGCCGCGCGCCATATCTCACCGGGCCCCTGGCGCTGCCCGACCGCGAGGCGGTAATGGATGACTTCCGGGCTGCGATCGATATGGCTGCCGGCCTCGGCGCGCCTGTTCTGACCATCGTCGCCGGCGGGGTAGAGCCGGGAACAAAAGGCATCGGCGAAAGCCTCAAGCTGGTTGCGGATCGTGTTGCCGAAGCGGCGCCCTACGCGGCTGTCAGAAACATTCGCCTCGCCATCGAGCCGCTGCATCCGGTTTATGGCGGCGACCGATCCTGCCTGGTGACGATGCGCGACGCGGTCGACCTTTGCGTCGCCGTCGATGCACCCAATGTGGGCGTTGCGGTCGACGTCTACCACGTCTGGTGGGATCGTACGCTGGCCGACGAATTGCTGCGGGTCGGGCCGAGGCGCATTTTCGGCTATCACCTTTGCGATTGGCTGGCGCAGACCCGCGACGTGCTGCTCGACCGCGGCATGATGGGAGACGGCGTGGCCGACCTGAAGGCGATCCGCACGGCGGTGGAAGCGGCTGGCTATGACGGGCCGTGCGAGGTGGAGGTGTTCTCGGCGCGAGACTGGTGGAAGCGTGATCCCGGGGACGTCCTGGACGCATGCGTGGAGCGCTTCTGCTCCGTTTGTTGAAGACGAAGGTTCGACAGCGCTCGCAACCCCGCCCTGGGCAAGGGGACTGTTGCGTGGTCAGCCGCCGCCTGCGAAACAGCCTTCTGCCGCGCTCAGATCGGTCCCGAGATTAATGCATGTCGCGCAAAAGTGTGCAGCGGTTTTGCGATAACGACATGCATGAAAATAAAGCCTTAAAGCGCGTCGCCTGAATCCGCTTCAGCGCGACGCGCTTTAGTCTTTCGGCCGCTGGCTCTTCTGTCGGAAGGCCGCCAGGCCCTGTCGAAGATCCTCGCTGCCGGCGGCGATACGCCCGGCAAGGGCGTCCAGCACGCGCTCGCGCTCCTCGCCTTCAACGGCATTGATGAGCATCTTGGTCAGTTCGACCGCGGTAGCGGACCTGCCTGCAACGACCGCGGCAAGGTCCTCGGCCGCTGCCAGGCCGCGCCCCTTGTCGACGACCTTGTCGACAAGCGACAGTCTCAACGCCTCGTCGGCGGAATAGACTTCACCGAAGATCGACATGCGCCGGATAAGCTGCGGGCCGAAACGGCGGGCCGCGCGCTGGGTTCCTGACCAGCCGGGTATGATTCCGAGGCTGGTCTCGGGCAGACCGATACGGGCGTGGCCTTCCGCAATCCGATAGTCGGCGCAGGACGCCAGCTCCAGGCCTCCGCCGAGGCAGTGTCCGTTCAGGACAGCAATGACCGGCTGCGAAAGCCTGGCGACAGCGTCGAAGCCGGCGTGGCCGTCGCGGATCCAGTGGCGTGCGAACTCCGCTGGACCGAGGGCGCTCCAGGCGGCGACATCGCCGCCCGCGCAGAATGACTTGTCGCCTTCGCCGATCAGGATCAGAACCTTGGCTGCGGAACGCTCCACCGACCTGCACAGCGGGACGAGCGCATCGACCATCGCCGCGTCAAGCGCGTTCAGCTTTTCAGGCCTGCGGATGGTCAACCGTGCGACGGGTCCGTCAATGCTCAGGTCGAGACGAGGGTCGCTCACAACCGCAGCCCTATCGGCTGGTCAAGAAACAGTGCCTCGTCCATCACCTTCAGTTGGGGGGAGACCGAGAGCGGTGTGGCTGCCTGCTGCAGGACGTCACGTTCGAGGTCGAGCCCCGGCGCTATTTCGGTGACGACCAAGCCGTCGGCCGCCAGCCGGATGACGCATCTTTCGGTCACATAGGTGACGTCCTGGCCCTGGCTGCGGGCGCGCGCCCCCGAAAAGCTGACCTGATCCACCTTCGGCACGATCTTGGCGACCTTGCCTTCCTTGTCGATGACCAGATTTCCGTTTTCCAGCCGCATCTTCGCGCCTGCATTGAAATTGCCCGAGAACACGATCTTACGCGCCCGCGAGGTGATGTCCACGAAGCCTCCGGCGCCGGCGGTGCGGTGCGGCGCCGACGAAAGCCGCGAGACATTCACGGACCCGTCGGATCCGATTTCGAGGAACGACAGCAGGGAACAGTCAAAGCTGCCGGCCTGGAAGTATGTGAAAAGGTGCGGGGAAGCGACGAAGGCCTCTGCGTTGGAGGCGCAGCCGAATTTGAAATCGAGCAGCGGCACGCCGCCCACCGGACCTTGTTCTATCACCCAGGTGACGGCGCCGTGCAGGCCCTCCTCGATCAGGATGCGAGGCACGTTGGCGGAGATGCCGAAGCCGATGTTGACGGCCCAGCCCGCTCGAAGCTCCTGCGCGACCCGGCGTGCGATGACCTTGGAGACATTGTATTCAGGCGTACGGAATGTGCGCAGGGGCCGGAACAGTTCGCCCGATATGGCTGGATCGTATGCGGTTCCCGTGGTCTGCAGTTGATCCGGAGCTTCGACAATGAAGTCCACCAGGATTCCGGGGACCCGCACCTCATGCGGCCGCAGCGTGCCTTGAGCCGCGACGCGCTTGACCTGGGCGATGACGATGCCGCCGCAATTGCGCGCCGCAAGCGCCATCTCCATCGCACCGAGGGTTGCCCCTTCCTGCTCGAAGGTAAGGTTTCCCTTCTCGTCCGCCGTCGTCGCCCGGATGATCGCCACGTCCGGCTTGAGGGGTGGGAAGTGGAGCCATGTCTCGCCGTTGAACTCCACGCGCTGCACGATCGGTGACTTCCGTGCCGCGTCGTTCATGGCCCCGCCTTCGAGTGCCGGATCGACAAAGGTGTCCATGCCTACCTTGGTCAACACACCCGGTCGGTGCGCCGCGCCCTCGCGCAGCATGTCGAACACGACGCCTGAGGGGAAATTCCAGGCCGCCACGTCGCCAGCGAGAATGCGCTGCCAGATCAGCGGCGGCTCGGCATTGGTAGGCCCCGATGGATATGAGCCGCCGATGATGCGGCTGATCAATCCCGGCAAGGCGATGTGGTCGACGCCCTTGGTGCCGAACATGTCGCCCGCGGCGATCGGATGGATGGTGGTGATGTTACGGGGTGCCCCTTCGACTGTGAAACGTTTGCCGAGCGCTTCAAGCACGGCGTCCGGACACAGCAGACCGGACGACGAATTGACGGCTACCACCGCTCCGTCGCGAATCTGGGTGACGGCCTCCGCTGCGGACCTGACCTTGCTCACGTTTCCTCTCCACAAAGCTTGAATAAGTAACTAAACAGTTATATCGTTGGTATAACCGCCTGCGGCTTTCAAGGCAAGCTCCGGGCTGACCACAATGAGTGGGAGGGATTTCGATGAATATCATGTTCCAGAAGGCGAACCAGAGAGTGTTCGGGACCTTCCCCCTCAAGGGCGATGCGCTGCGCAACGCGATCGCGGCGGCAATCGACACGGGATACCGCGCCTTCGACACGGCCCAGGCTTACGGCAATGAAGCCGATACAGGCCTGGCCTTGGCCGAGAGCGGCATAGCTCGGGACGAGCTCTGCATCACGACAAAAGTCACCGTGGAGAACTTCTCGCAAGAGCGGTTCATGTCATCCGTCGAACAGTCCTTGCGGGATCTGAAGTTGGATCGTGTCGACATTCTGCTTCTTCACTGGCCGACGCCAGGAGGCGACATCAAGCTCTCGCTTGAACTGCTTCAGGAGGCGCAGGAACGGGGTTTCACCAGCACCATCGGAATTTCGAACTACACAGCGGCGATGATGCGGCAGGCGAGGCAGATCACCGGCGTGCCGCTCGTAACAAATCAGGTGGAATTCCATCCGCTTCTTGACCAGCGCAAACTGCTGGCGGCCGCGAGTGAGACGGGCATCCCTCTATCGTCCTACTGCTCGGTCGCGCGCGGCGAGGTTTTCAAGCATCCGCTTTTCGCCGATATCGGCGCCACATACGGCAAGTCGGCCGCCCAGGTCGCGTTGCGCTGGATCCTGCAGAAGGGTTTGCCGATCAACACGATGTCCACCAAGCCAGGCAACATCCGCTCGAATTTCGACGTGATGGACTTCACCTTGTCGAGCATCGACATGGGCCGCATCGACGCCATGAATGCCGTCGGTTTCCGCGTTGTTGGGAAGCGGCTGATCCCTTATGCCCCGGATTTCGACACCTGAGCGCGCGAACAGGGAGAGCGAGCAGATCCGAAGCGACTGGCAAATGCTAGCGGTTGCTTCGGATCAGGTCCGACGCATGCTCGCCGATCATGATTGTCGCTGCATTGGTGTTTGAGCCGACCAAGGACGGCATTGCCGAGCTATCGCAGATGCGGATGCCATCCAACCCGCGCACTCGCAGGAGAGGGTCGACCACGGACATCGCATCCTTCCCCATCTTACACGTGCAAGTCGGGTGATACGAGGTCCGGCCGTAGCGTCGCGCATAGGCTTCATGGTCTGACTGCGAGCGCACGCTTGTGTCAGGGAAACGGAGCTCCTTGATGAATTTGCGCAGCGACTGCTGATTGAAGATCTCCCGGCTGATCTTGATGCCTTCGACCGATATTCTCAGGTCGTCGGGCTCCGCGAGGAAATTGGGGTCGACGATTGGATTGTCGCGTGGATCCGGCGAGCGGAGCGTCACGCTTCCGCGCGATTTCGGGCGCAGCGTATAGCTGTTCAATGTGATGCCGGACGATCCTTTCGGAACCGACGGCACGCCCGCTTCCGCGCCGGCTCCCGCCAGGAAGTGGAACTGCAGATCGGGAACCGCTCCCGCATGGTTCCCCGAGGAATGCCAGAAGGCGCCGCCCTCGACCACGTTCGACGTTATCGGCCCGGTCCTGAACAGCGTGTACTGGATACCGGCCCACAGCATCCAGTGCGTCTTGTTGTATTTGTCGAGTGAATCGTGGCCTTTCAGCTGGGCCACGATGTCGATGCCAAAATGATCCTGAAGGTTTTGCCCGACACCCGGAAGATCCTGGATCGCTTCGATGCCATGGTGACGAAGGTGATCGGCAGGGCCGACGCCTGACAGCATCATCAGCTTCGGCGTGCCTATCGCCCCGGAGGTGACCAGCACTTCGCTGTCGGCGTTTATGACCTTCAGTGAGCCGCCGACCGAGCATTCGACGCCAACGGCCCGGCGGCCCTTGAAGACGATGCGATGGACCAGGGCTCCTGTGATCAGCGTCAGGTTCGGGCGTGTCAGGGCAGGCTTGAGGTAGCCCACGGCAGCCGAGCAGCGGCGGTTGTTGCGCGTTGTGATCTGGTAGATGCCGGCGCCTTCCTGCTTCGCGCCGTTGAAGTCCGGATTATAGGGCAGCCCGTATTCCTGGCAGCTCTGGACGAATGCGCGCGAGACGACGTTCGGATCTGGTATGTTCGATACGCCGAGCGGTCCGTTGGTGCCGTGCAGCTTGCCGGAGAGTATGCTGTTGCCCTCGGAACGGAGGAAATATTTCCGGACGTCCTTGAACGCCCAGCCGTCCGCGCCTTCCTCGTTCGCCCAGCGGTCGTAATCGGTCTCGTGCCCGCGGGTATAGACCTCGGCATTGATGGACGAACCGCCGCCGAGAACCTTCGCCTGGGCATAAAGAATTTCGCGGTTGTCGGCGTGCTTCTGCGGCGCCGTCACCAGCCCCCAGGTGAGCGGTCCCGTGGTCATCTTGGCGAAGCCGACCGGCATATGGATGTAGGGATGGCTGTCCTTGCCGCCGGCCTCGATGATACAGACCCTTACAGCCGGATTCTCGGACAGGCGCGCAGCAAGCACGCAACCCGAAGAGCCTGCGCCGACGATCACATAGTCGAAACCTGTCGTCATCACTTGATCCAGTGCGCACGCTTGCCGATCTCGATGTGGACGGACTTCACCTGTGTGTATTCCTCCACGCCGTACATTCCGGCCTCTCTTCCCCATCCGGACTGCTTGAACCCGCCGAGCGGCATCTCCGGCCCTCCGGCCATCATCGTGTTCACCCAGAACCGACCGGCGCGCACGCGCCGCGTCACCACCAGCGCCTTGTCTATGTTCTTTGTCCACACGCTGGCAGCCAGGCCATACACCGTATCGTTCGCGAGACTGATGGCCTGCTCGACCGTGTCGAAATGGAAGGACGACAGGACGGGCCCGAAGATTTCGTCGCGAGCAATCGACATCCCGGGTGTGACCCCTGAAAACAACGTTGGCGCGATATACTGGCCGCCGCCAAGATCCAGGGCCTGCCCGCCGGCGACAAGCGTCGCCCCTTCGGCCTTGCCCTTGTCGATATAGCTCAGGATGGTTGAATTCTGCGCATCGGTGGTGATGGCTCCGACCTGCGTCTTCGTCTGCAGCGGATCGCCAACGACTATCTTGGCCATCTTGGCGGCAAGGATTTCCTCAAACTCGCGAGCGACCGAGCGCTCCACGATGACGCGGCTCGACGACACGCAGCACTGGCCCGTGTTGAAGCTTATGCCGAAAGCCGCGCCGTCCGCCGCATCCTCGAGGTCGCTGTCCGCAAAGACGATGATCGGATTCTTGCCGCCCAGCTCCAGGCCGAGCTTCTTGAAGTTCGAGTCGGCTGCCGCATGGACGCATGAGCGTCCGACGGATGTCGATCCGGTAAAAGACAGCATGTCGACATCGGGATGCTCGCTCAAAGCCTGACCAATCGTCCGGCCCGATCCGGTAACGACGTTATAGACGCCGTCCGGCGCGCCGGCTTTGGAAAGGATTTCGCCAAGCAAAAGTGTCGTCGCGGACGTGACCTCGGAAGGTTTGACGACCATGGTGCAGCCGCTGGCGAGGATGAACGGAACGCGTTCGCAAAGGATCAGGAACGGGAAGTTCCATGGTGTGATGAGCCCGACCACGCCGACTGGCTCGCGCAGCACCATGCCGAAAAGGCCGTCGCCGAGACTGTTGAAACTGTCGCCGTGCAACAGCCTTGCGGCGCCCGCGCCGACCTCGAAACAGGCGATGCAGTGATCGATCTCGCCGCGCGCCTGGGAGATCGGCTTGCCGTTCTCGAGGACTTCCCAATAGGCGATTTCATCACGACGGCGGCGCAGAATGTCGGCCGTCCTCAGCAGCACGCCGGCCCGGTCGGCCCCTGGCAGTCCGGCCCACCGGCGATCCTCGAATGCGCGGCGCGCCGCGGCGACGGCGGCATTGAGGTCGTCCACCGTGCATCTGGGCGTAAGCGTCACCGGCACGCCGTGGCCCGGCGACCGGCGCTCGAACATGGCGCCGCCTTTGCGCCAGCATCCGTCCGACCAGAAACCAAATTCGCGCGGTGCATCCGGGAGGGCTGCGCGGTCAGTGAAATCGAGCATGGAATGCCTCCGTTCTGGCGTGCGCCGGCCGTCCGCGATCCGTTGCGGGCGGAACGCGCCGGCGCCTAGTTCAATACGATTTGCGTCTTGAGGTCCTGGGGCCGCTCGGCCAGGGTCTCGAAGGCGCGCTGGATGTCATCGAGCGGGAAAGTCGCGCGTGTGAACGCCTCGGTCCGAAAGCGGCCGTGCGACAAAAGTGTCAGCGCGTCGTGCATGTCTTCTCCCATGCCGGCCACCGAGCCCTTCAGACTGTTCTCCTCGAGGATGGTGCGCAGGATATCGACCGGCACCGTGTCGTGCGGCCCGGTAAGGCCGAAGAAAGCGACATGGCCGCCCTTGCGGATGAGCTCGAAGGCGAGCGCATAGAGCCGTGCGGAGCCGACGCTCTCGATCACCAGGTCCGCCCCCCGTCCACCGGTCCTTTTCAAGACCTCTGCCTTAAGCAGGGCAGGATCGGCAACGGCTGCATCCGCACCGGCTTCAAGGGCAAGACGGCAACGGTCTTCCGACAGGTCCGCGACAATGATTGGGGCGGCGCCGCACAGGCGCATCATCTGGACATGCAGATTGCCGATCGGTCCTGCTCCGAGGATCACGACTGACTGGCCGAAACTCGCGCGCGCCTTGCGCGCGGCGCGCACCACGCAGGACACTGGCTCGGTCAGGGCAAGCACCTGAACCGGCACATGGT
The DNA here is from genome assembly GCF_006440675.2 of Mesorhizobium sp. B2-8-5. Classification (NCBI taxonomy): domain Bacteria; kingdom Pseudomonadati; phylum Pseudomonadota; class Alphaproteobacteria; order Hyphomicrobiales; family Phyllobacteriaceae; genus Mesorhizobium; species Mesorhizobium sp. B2-8-5. Next base: position 6,032,531 of record NZ_CP083951.1, on the reverse strand, counting down.
CCGGCGCCTCTATGACGAGCCGCGCCGGCACGCAGACATATTCGGCGAACGCGCCGTCGCGCCCGATGCCAACCTGCGTCATCGAGGGGCAGTTGAGGATCTCGTTGCGGCGGCACCAATAGCACTCGCCACAGCCGATATTGACGTCCGCGACGCAGGTCGTGCCTGGCTTGATATGCTTCACACGCTCGCCCGTCGCGGCGACGGTCCCGGCAAACTCGTGGCCAGGCACGAGCGGCAGCCGGTCGGCGGCATAGTGACCGTTGAACATATGGATGTCGGTGCCGCATATGCCGGTCCGCGAGACGCGGATCAAGGCGTCGTCGGGGCCAACCTCGGGTACGGCGACCTCACGCAGATCGAAACGGTGCGGAGCTGTCAGAACGGCCGCGCGCATTGTTGCCATGGCGTGTCTCACTTCACGGTGCGAAGTTTGGAGCGGTCGATGGTCAAAGCGATCGCGACGATCAGCACTAGACCAAAGACCATTTGCTGCTGCGTCGCGGCGATGCCGAAGTAGAGCATCGAGGCGCGGATGACCGCCACGATCAGCGTGCCGATCGCGGTGTTGAGCACACCGCCGACGCCGCCCGTCAGCGGCGTCCCGCCGACAAGCACTGCGACGATGGCCGGCAGAAGGAAGCCGTTGGCAATCGTCGGCGCGCCGCCCGACAGCTTGACGGAAAAGAGTAGCCCGGCCACTGCGGCCAGCGCTCCCGATATGGCAAAGGCGAGGATCTTGTAGCGGGCGACGTTGAGGCCGGACGCGGCTGCGGCCAGTTCGCCGGCGCCCACGGCCTTCAGCGCCCTGCCGAGGATGGTGCGCCGTTCTATGATCAGGCAGATTGCCAGCAGGCCGAGCGCGATGAAGAGCTCGTGCGGCACGATGCCGGTTCGACCGATCATCCAGCCGAAGGTTTCGTTGCGCTGTGTTGCGTCCATGTTCAGGGCTCGATTGCCAGACAGCCATTGCGCCACCGAGAAGCACACGCCGCCGACGGCCAGCGTCGAGATGAAGGAGGGAACGTACATGCGGGTGGTCAGGTAGCCGGAGAGGGTGCCCAGCGCGAAGCCTGCAAGGATGCACAGCGCGGCAACCCATATGCCCAGCGACGCCAGATAGACCGAGGCAACCACGGTGATCATGTTCGCCATCGACTGAGCCGACAGGTCGATGCCGCCGATGTAGATCGCGAAGGTCAGTCCCAGCGCCATGATGAACAGCGGCACGATGTCGCCTGCAAGGCTCAGCAGATTGGCCGGCTTCAGGAAGCTCGGATCGGCGATGCCGACGATCGTCACCAGGACCAAAAGGGTGATCCAGGGGAAGTGTGGCTTGAGGCGTTGGATGTCCATGTGGCCTCTCAGATCATGTAGTGCAGAAGGTCGTAGAGCGTCGGCTTGGAGCCGGGAACGCAGTCGAAGCGCTTCTGGATCTCACCGTCCTTTATGACGACGATGGTGTGGGAAAGGCCGATCGCCTCCTCGAGCGTGTCGGCGACGAGGATGACGCCGACCCCATCGTCGCACATCTCCCTGATCATATCGTACACATCCTCTTTGGCGCCGATATCCAGGCCTCGGGTCGGATGGTCGAGAAGCATGATATCGGAGCCGCCCGACCGCCATTTGGCGAGCACGACCTTCTGCTGGTTGCCTCCGGAGAGGTTGCCGCAATCGGCGTATTCTGAACTTGCCTTGATGGAGAGCTTGCTGATCCACGTCCTGGCAAGGGCACGCTCGTCGGCCACGTCGAGCCAACCCATCCGAGCGTAGCGCGGCATTTGCGAGAGCGTCATATTCTCGTAGACATTCATGCCGGCTACGATCCCTTCGACCTTGCGCTCGCGCGGTACATAGCCAACGCCCCGTTCCACCGCGCCGCGAGCCGTCAGCCCGGGGATGATCTCGCCTTTGATCTTCAGAGTGCCCTTGATGGGCGCGCGCATGCCGTAAATGGTTCGAAGGATCGCTTCGCGGCCGGAGCCCTCGGTGCCGACCAGGCACAGCACCTCGCCGGCATGCAGCGTCAGCGAGATGTCGCGGACCCGTCCGGGCAGGCTGACATCCGACAGCTCGACCAGAGGCTTCGTTGCGTCGTAGGGCTTTTGCCGCTGCTCACGATAATATTCCTTGTCGACGTGGCGGCCGACCATCTTGTGCTGAATCGCCTCCGGCGTCGCCGCGCCGCGCGAGACGACATCGACCACCTGACCGTCCTTCATCACGTAGATTCGGTCCGAGAGCTCCATCACCTCGTCCATGCGATGGGACACGAAGATGAATGAAGCGCGCGCCGTCAGCTCCCGCACGAGCTTGAACAACAGCTTTACCTCTTCCTCCGCCAGCACCGAGGTCGGCTCGTCGAGCAGGACGACCAGGTGACCCTGCACCCGTTCCTCCAGGGTCAGCACCTTGGCCAGTTCCACAAGCTGGCGCTGCGCGAAGGAAAGACTTGAGGTGACCGCGCGCGGGTCGATATCGAGCTTGACCTTGGCGAGCTGCTTCCTGGCGGCTTTGGCCATTGCCTTCCAGTTGACCACGCCCAAGCGCGAAAACTGGTCCTCATAGCCCAGGAAGATGTTCTCCATCACCGACAGGTTGGTGACCAGCGATTGCTCCTGGAACACCATGCCAATGCCCCTTTCCATCGCATCGCGGGGGCCGCTGAACCGCACAGGCTTGCCATCGATGAGGATTTCGCCGCCATCGGGCTGATAGGCGCCGTAAATCACCTTCATGAGCGTCGATTTGCCGGCGCCATTTTCGCCCACCAGCCCGACGATCTCACCGCGACTGATGGAGAAGTCGACGGATTTCAGCGCCCTGACGCCGGGAAACTTCTTTTCGACGGCTCTCAATTCGTACATGGCGCCCTCACTTGACGAACGCGACCGAGCGCCGGTCCGTCGACAGGATGACCGCGATGATGACGAGCAGTCCGAGAACGGCGGCCTGCAGGAAGTCGGGCAGGCCGATGACCACCATGCCGTTGTTGATCACCGCGACAATAAGGACGCCGACGAGCGTGTTCCACACTCCACCTACGCCGCCCCACAGCGCCACGCCGCCAACCACGACCGAAGTGATGGACATGAACATGAAATTGGATCCGGTGACCGACTCGGCCTGGCCGAGCTTCGCCACCTGCAGGATCGCGGCTATCGCGTAGAAGAACCCGGCAAGCGAAAACCCCGCCATCCTCACCTGCCGCACCCGCACCCCCGAGGCATGGGCGAGTTCCTCGCCGCCGCCGACCGCGTAGAAATAGCGTCCAAGGCGGGTATGGGCCTGGATGAACCAGGCAAGAACGAGGCACAGGCCCGCGACATAAACCATCAGCGGGAAACCGAGAATGCGCCAGGTCAGCAGGGCGCGGAACGTCGGATCATTGAATTTGACGATGTCGCCGCCAGTCAGCAGGATCGCGGCGCCCGTGCCGACGAATCCAAGCGCGAGGCTCGCCATGAAGGATGGTATTTTCAGCTTGACGTGAATGAGGCCGTTGACCAGGCCGACCGCGGCCCCGACGGCAAGAATGACCGGGATTGCGATCCAGCCGCCCGACGCGAGCGTTCCGCCGAGCGCCAGCATCAGGAAGCAGAACAGGACCGCCGTCAGGGAAACGACACCCTCCATGGAGAGGTCGATGGAACCCATCACGATGATGAAGGTCACGCCGACCGCCACCATGAGCGCGGGCGTAGCCGCGATCGCGATGCGCGCGAAGTTGCGCTGCGACAGGAACGAAGGGTTTATCGCCGTAAACAGCACTATGAGCGCGAGAAGCACCAGCAAAGGTGCCCAGCGGATCGCGTTCTCCCGCGTGAGGATGCGTGGCAACTTCGGCCTCCCGTCCAGGCGTGCCGTTGTGGAGGGGGGCGGCCCTGAAAAAGGGCCGCCCGATCGAGCTTCGTATTACTTGTACTTGATCTGCCCGTTGCCCGGACCCCAGAAGTCCTTCCAGTTGTAGGACGGAACGGTATCGAGATATTTGGCCTTGAAGTCCGCGGCATCCTTGTTGGAGATCAGGATCGTCGGGCCGTAGAATTCGCGGTGCTCCTTCGGCTCTTCGGAGGGTTTGAAGGCGCCGGTCGCTGCATAGTAAGCGAGCGCCGCCGTGATGCCGCCGCCCCAATGCGGATTGGTGAAGACGGTTGCCAGGAGCTTGCCGTCCATGACGAGCTTCACCGCCTCCGGATTTCCGTCATAGGCCACTATCGGCATACCCTCGATGCCTTCGGCGCGTAGGGCCTCGATCACGCCATACGCGATATTGTCATTTGCGCAGTGAACGCCGGTGATCTTGTCGCCGAAACGGGTCAAGAAAGACGCCATCAACTCCGTACCCTTGGTCGTGTCCCAATCGGCCGACTGGGCATCGAGAAGCTCGATGTTGGGAAAATCTTTCAACGCGTTCTTCAAGCCATTGAGGCGTTCGATGGCCGGATTGTTGGCGGCAATGCCGCCCAGATGCACGACGCCACCCTTGCCTCCCATGGCCTCGAACAGGATACGCGCCGTCTGCTCAGCCGGCTTCTCGTCCGACCAAGTCATATGCGAGACGTAATTGTCGCCGATGTCCCAAGGATGCAGATCGTCGGTCTTGTTCCAGATAGTGGAAATGTAGGCGCCGGCATCCCGCACCGCCTCGACCACGGGACGTGCGTTCGGGCTGTCGTTGGCGTCGCAGGCGATTGCGCATTTGCCGTTGGTTTTGGCAAGAAACGCCTTGATGTCGGCCAGCGATTTTTCGGAGGAGCCCTCGTTGATCAGCGAGACGAGGGAATCCTTCGGTTTGCCGAGCGATTCCACGAAAGCCTCTCCACCCGACACGATCGAGTTCCAGTAAGCCGAGGCGCGGTCGCGGTAGGACCAGGCGATCGCCGGGTCAGTGAGAGCCGCCTGAGCGCCGCCGCCGCCCAAGCCGAATGGCACGGCCATGGCTCCCATGCCGGCAGCCGTGGCGAGCAGGAAATTGCGCCGGTTGATGGTCTCGCGCTCGATGAAATCCTTGATGAAAGTCGACATGCTACCTCCCATTTGGCAACCACCCGCAGGCGCGGGCACCTATTGAGCAACGTCGAGAGTCTGGCCGTCCAAACCGCTCCCCTGGTCGCTTAATGCACCATCTAGTTACTTCCTTAACGGGCGCGAGTCAAGCGCCGGCGCAATGCGCGGCCTGTTGACTTCTCGAACAATTGAAATGACTTTCAGCGTATGATCGATCGTCGCCTACACGCTGGAACTGGAATCAAGGGAGCGACCAAAGTGGACGCAACGTCCGACAAATCAGGCAATGTCGCCAAGAAGAAGCGGCTTCGGGATGCCGAGGCGACCAAGCTTCGCATCCTGGAAGCGGCAAAGAGCGATTTCGCCAAGAACGGGCTCGGCGGCGCCCGCGTCGATGTCATTGCGGCGAAGGCCAATGCCAACAAGCGCATGATCTATCATTATTTCGGCAGCAAGGACGGTCTCTTTCAGACGGTTGTGGAAAACGCCTATATGGACATCCGCACAGCCGAGCAGAAACTTCATCTTGACGACCTCGAACCCAGGGATGCCCTTGAACGCCTCGTGCGGTTTACATGGCAATATTATCTGAAGAATCCCGAGTTTATCACCTTGGTCAACAGCGAGAACCTTCACCGCGCAAAGCATGTGAAGAAGTCCGAGCTGATCAAGACCGCCAGCCGCAAGTTCGTCGCCATGGTGTCAAGCATCCTCGAGAGGGGCGTGAGCAGCGGGGATTTTCGTGCGGGGATCGATCCCGTGCAGCTGAATATTACGATCGCCGCCATCGGATACTATTATCTGACGAACCGCTTCACGGGCTCGATTATTTTCGAGCGCGACCTGATGGACAAGGGCGCCCTAGATCAGCGCTTGGAGTTTAATATCGATACCATTATGCGGCTTGTGCGCGCGTGACACTGCCTGTGGACGCTGACGGCGTCGAGATGTTCCGCCCTCCAGCTTGACGATGAAAGAGGCGGCATGAGGCTGATCGGGCCAGTGCGTGCGAAGGCTAAGCGCAGTCGGGCATTCACGATTTTCGGCGTTGATTGAGTTCGGCAACCAGATCGTCGGATAAGCGACGCACGGACATGTTTCTTGTCAGCAGAACCAGCTTTGCGGTCTCCTCAAGCTCTTCGGCCGCGAAAACCGCATCGCGAAAACTGCGGCCCGAGACAACCGGGCCGTGATTGGCCAAAAGAACTGCGGCATGGCCGGGCGCGCGTGCTCGTACCAAGGCACCGGTGTCTGCCGATCCAGGATGTGTGTAGGGTATGAGAGGCACACGCCCCACCCGCATCACGACATAGGGGGTTATGGGCGGGATCGTATCCTCGGGATCGGTGTCCTCGAGGCAAGATAGCGCTGTGGCATAGGTCGAGTGCAGGTGCACGACGCCGGCGGCCTGTGATCGCGACTCATAGAATGCCATATGCAGCGGAATTTCCTTGGTCGGCGCGTCCCCCGAAACGGCGACGCCATTCCAATCGAGTTTTGTGAGCTTGGAAGCTTCAAGATATCCCAGGCAGGAATTGGTCGGCGTCACAAGAAAACCGTCGGAGAGCCTCGCCGACAGATTGCCTGAGGAACCGGCGGTATAGCCGCGCTTGAAGAGCGACCGGCCCCAGCGGCAGATTTCGTCGCGAAGCTGCTGTTCTTCCAGTGTCATCGGCTGCTGCCTTTCAGCATGTTCAGGGCGCGTTGAAAGAAATCATCGGCGCCGAAATTGCCCGACTTCAACGCCAGCGCGAGACGCGGCGGCCCGTCGAGAACCAGCACGGGCACGCCGATGTCGATCTCGGAGCCGATGCGCATCGGTCCTTGCCCCAGCGCTGAGGCAACCGCGCCGGACGTCTCCCCGCCAGCCACGATCATGCGGCGAAAGCCGGCTGCTGCCGCGTGCGTGGCCAGCGAGGCGAAAAAATACTCGAACCGGCCAGCAAGCTCCGAGCCGCCATATCGAGCCTGCGCCGCCGACACAACCGCCGGATCCGCGGAAGAGAAGACCAGCGGGGCAACGTCCTTGTGCTTTTCGATGAAAGCAAACGCCTGCTTTGCGACCGCGTCGCCGTCGTTGCTCAAAGCCTCGGCGCTCAGTTCCATGGAAGGGTGCGTTTCCCGGTAGAGCGAAACCTGGCGTCGTGTCGCCGCCGAGCAACTGCCGGACAGAACCAGCGCCGGACCATGCGCGCCCTGGAAGCCCTTGGAGGCGCGGCTGGCGCGAATGCCGAAATTTCCCGGTAGCGCGAGAGCGATGCCTGATCCACCAGTGACCAGCTTGTGACCGGCGGCGGCGCGGCCGAGCTTGACAAGGTCGTCGTTGAGGATCGTGTCGGCGACAACCAGCCGCTCGCCGGCGGCTTCGGCGTCGGTAAGCGCCTTGCCCAGCATCTGTGATCGGACGGCGTGCAACGGAAGATGTCCAACCTTCAGGTTTGTCTGGCGCGCCAGCCAGCGCCGGATATCGGCGTCCGTCATCGGCGTCAGCGGATGGCTTTCCATGCCGGATTCACTAAGCAGCTTGTCCCAGACGAAGAGATGGCCCTGATAGACCGTGCGCCCATTCGCCGGAAAGGCGGGGCAGACGAGTGCCAGCGGCGCCTCCAGTTCATCGAGCAGCGCCGCAGCGACCGGCCCGATATTGCCTTGCGGAGTCGAATCGAATGTCGAGCAGTATTTGAAAACGATCTGCTCGGCGCCATTTGCAACGAGCCAACGGCAAGCGGCGATGGATTGCGCGACCGCCTCGTCGACAGCGATCGAGCGGGTCTTCAGCGAGATGACGGCCGCATCGATGTCCGGTTGTGCCGGATTTGCGGGCGTGCCGATATACTGCAGCGTCCGTGCCCCGGCCTTGGCCAGTGTATTCGCGATATCGCCCGAGCCGGTGAAGTCATCACCGATGACGCCGATCCGCATGGCCGTCAGTCGTGCGTGCGCTGCTGCCAGAAGGTCACGGCAAGCTGCTCCAGATGCGTGCGCATGGCTTGCTCGGCGCGGTCGGGGTCGCGCGCGGCGATGCCTTCATAGATCGCCTTGTGCGCCTCGAAAGCCGTCTTTTCCTGCCCCTTGGCGGCAAGCGTGACGGTGCGCTGTTCCTTCAGCCATTCCGAAATCTGGTCGTGCAGCGCGATGAAGACTGGATTGCGCGCCATCTTCGCCAGTTCGAAATGGAAGGCGATGTCGGTCGAGGTAAACCGCTCGCGGTTGCCTATTGCTTTGCGATTGGCTTCGAGCGCAGCCGCCAGCGCCTCAAGGTCCGTGGCCGTCGCGTGGCGGGCTGCCTCGCGCGCCAACCCGACTTCGAAGAACAGGCGAGCGCCCTGGAAATAGCGATGCCCCTCCTCGGTCGAGAGCATCTGGCGCACCGCCGGGGCCATACCGGTGAAGATATGCGAGGCGGTCGGCATCAGTACCTTGGCGCGCGCGCCGTTGGTGAGTTCGACGAGCCCGGCTTTCTGCAGCGAGATCAGAGCCTCGCGGATTGCCGGCCGGCCGACGCCGAAGCGCATCTGCAGGTCGCGCTCGGGCGGCAGTTGATCGCCGGGCTTCAGTTTGCCGGACAGGATTTGCGCCTCGAGATGCGAGGCTACGTGCTCGAAGAGCTTCTTGCGTTCTATGACGAGAGGGTCGACCATAGACCTTTCATACCATCATACTTGACAACCATGCAACTGCTTGCAAGGATGACGGCAAGATAAACCAAAACAAGGCCGGATCGGCGAACGGCTTCGTTCGCCGAAAGCGCGTTTCCGACAGCGATCGGAAGCGATGGCACGGCCTTGCCAAAAACACCCCGTGGCGGGTCAGGGAGCGAGAAGACATGCGGATCGCCATTTTGGGCGGCGGCGGCGCGATGGGCGGCATTTTTGGCGGATACCTCGCCCGCGCCGGCAATGACGTCACGCTGATCGATGTGTCGAAGCCTGCCGTGGCGGCAATCAATGACAACGGCCTGACGATCGAGGAGAAGGACGGCACCCAACCGGTCATCCGCGTTCCCGCAAGCACGGAGCCGTCCAAGGTCGGGCCCGTCGACCTCATCATCAATTTCGTTAAATGCTACCACACCGATGCCGCGGTCCGCGCCGCGGCGCCGATGATCTCGGGCGATACCGCGGTGCTCAGCCTGCAAAATGGCTGGGGAAACGCACCGCGCATCGCCGGCATTGTCGGCGAAGACAAGGTGCTTGTCGGCCTGACCTATCATGGCGGCACGCTGCTTGGTCCCGGCAGGGTGAAGCATCCTGGTGTGGGGATGACCTATATCGGCGAGCTGAGCGGCAAGACGACGCCGCGTCTGGACAAGGTGATCGAAACCTTCCGCGCCGCGCAGATCGAAACCACGAAATCGGAACGCATCCTGGACGAGGTCTGGAAGAAACTTGCCTTGAACGCCTGCACGCTGCCGGTCGCCGGCCTGCTGCATTTCATGTCGCACGAACTGGTCGCTTTTGACGGGACCAAGTCGCTGATGGCCGCGATCCTCAAGGAGGTCGTGGCCGTTGCCAATGCGCAAGGCATTTCGCTCGATTACGACGAACGTTGGGCGGCCATCACCGGATTGCTCGAGAAGGCGGTTGGCGGCAAGGCGTCGATGCTGCAGGACGTCGAGGCCAGGCGCCAGACGGAGATCGAGGTGATCAATGGCGCCATCGTCGATGCCGGCAAGCGCATCGGCGTGGCGACGCCGGTCAACGACACGATGGTCTGGATGATCCAGGCCAAACAAGCCCACTATCTTCAGGCAAAGGCATAACGATGCCGGCCTTGTCGTTCAGCGTTTGAGGCTTGAGATGGCGGCGCGCCTCGAAGTCTCGCAGCTCTCGAAATCGTTCCCGGGCGTGAGGGCCCTCGACGATGTATCGATGACGGTTGAGCCCGGCGAAATCCGGGCTCTGCTGGGCGAGAATGGCGCCGGAAAGTCGACGCTCGGCAGGATCGTCGCCGGTGTCTATGCCCGCACCAGCGGCGAGGTGCGCCTCGATGGCGTCGCTCTCGGCGAACTCGATGAGAAAGCGGCCGGCGAGCTCGGCATCGGCATCGTCCATCAGGAAGGCTCGCTGGTGCCGCAGCTCTCGGTCGCGGAGAACATCTTTGCCGGCCGGCAGCCGACGAAATGGCTCGGCCAGGTCGATGTGAGACTGATGCGTGAACGAGCGCACGCTCTCATTGCCCAACTCGGCGTTGCCATCGATCCAGCCATGAAGGTGGCGTTCTTGTCGCCGGCCCAGGCGCAGATCGTCGAGATCGCCAAGGCGCTGTCGCGCGAGTTGAAGCTTTTGATCCTTGACGAGCCGACGGCGGCCCTGACCCTGACCGAAACCGAAAAGCTGTTCGAGATCGTGCGTCAGCTGGCCAGGGACGGCGTTTCGGTCATCTATGTATCCCACCGCCTCGCCGAAATCTTCTCGCTCTGCAATTCGGTCACTGTGCTGAAGGATGGGCGGCTGGCGGGCACCCGAAAGGTCGCCGAGACCACGACGGACGAATTGATCCGGCTCATGGTCGGGCGCGAGGTCCATCTCGCGCGCTCGGCTTCGCCACGACAAGTGGGGCCGATCGTTCTTGAGGCCAATGAGATCTCCGCGCCGCCGCTTGTGCGATCGGCTTCGATCACCGTGCGTGCGGGCGAGGTCGTCTGCCTGGCCGGATTGATCGGCTCAGGGCGGAGCGAATTCTGCGAGGCCATCTTCGGTGCCAGGGTCCGCAGGGCCGGCGAAATCCGCATCGCAGGCGCGCCGATCAACCCGCAGGGACCGTGGGACGCCAAGCACGCCGGCATCGGCATGGTGCCGGAAGATCGCAAGACCTCGGGCCTCTTCCTGGGAATGGATCTCGTCAACAACATCGCCGCAACGGTCCTGTCGAAGGTCTCGTCGGGCGCCAATTTCTCCAACAGGAAGGCCGAGGCGCTGGCCGGCAACTTCATCAGCGAGCTGCGCATCTCGACGCCGAGCGTGCACAAGATCGTCGGCGAGCTCTCCGGGGGCAACCAGCAGAAGGTGCTGCTGGCAAAATGGCTAGCCATGGAGCCCCGCCTGCTCATCGTCGACGAGCCGACGCGCGGCGTCGATGTTGGCGCCCGCTCCGAAATCTATCGCCTCCTGCGCGGCCTCGCTGAGCGGGGCGTGGCGCTATTGGTCGTCTCTTCGGATCTGCCCGAGGTGCTCGCGCTCGCGGACCGCATCGTCGTGATGGCCGAAGGCCGAACAGTCGGAGAACTCCCCGGCGAAGGCGCGACCGAAGAGCAGGTTCTGCGGCTGGCGACCCGGTTCACATCGTCCGTGGCGGACGTACGCAAGGAAGCGGTTGGAGCATGAGCTTGGCACAGATTTCCCGCAACGAAGCGCAGGCGCCGGTGGAGCAGCGCGAGGCCTTGCCGCTGCGCATCGTGCGCCGGCTGGCCAATTCGCGCGAGCTGACATTGTTCGTTCTGGTCGTGCTGCTGGCGCTGGCGATGACCATCGTCTATCCGCACAATTTCCCGACCGGACCGAATATGCGGGCCGTGCTTTTGAACCTCGCGCCCGTCGGCATCCTCGTCTGCGGCATGATGCTCCTGATGATTGCGGGCACGTTCGATCTTTCGGTCGGCTCGACGCTGGCGCTGGCCGGCGTATGGGCCGGCGTTGTCGCGGGCTGGTGGGGCTGGCCCGCCGAGGCGGCTCTCCTCATCGGTGTCGTGGTCGGGGCTGTGGCTGGGCTGATAAACGGGCTGATCGTCACCCGCATCGGCATCAACGCGCTGATCGCGACGCTCGGCACGCTGACCATCTACCGCAGCCTCACCTATGTGACGGCCGGAACGGGCGTCACCCCGATCTCGGACAGCTTCGCCGAGTATGGCCGCGCCGCCGATCCGATCCTGCGCATCCAGTCGCCGTTCTGGGCAATGCTGGTTCTTGTCCTGATCGGCGGCTGGCTGATCGCGCGCACCCGCTTCTTCCGCCAGTTCTATTTCGTCGGCGGTAATCCTCGTGCGGCGCAATTGTCGGGCATCCGCGTCGACAGGCTGATTCTCATCGGCTTCGTGATCATGGGTGCGCTGGCGGGTATCGCCGGCGTGCTTGGGGCGGCGCGGCTGAACAGCGCGGTCGTCAATGCCGGCGTCGGCATCGAGCTCAAGGTCATTACCGCGACGGTGCTCGGCGGCGCCAGCCTCAAGGGCGGCGAGGGCACGGTTCTGGGCGGCATTCTCGGCGTGCTTTTCATCGCCCTGATCGAGAACGCCATGATCATCAATGCGGTCGGCGTGTTCTGGCAGGGACTGGTCGTTGGTCTCGTCCTGCTGTTCGCCGTCTCGCTCGACCGCTTCAAGACCGCGGGCCGCGCCTGATCGGGCAGCAAGCGGGGGAAATCCGGCCAGAGCCGGGGGAACTGCAAAAACTGGGATCAGAACCCAATCAGGAGGAAACAGGAATGGGCTCTATGCTGAAATCGACATTGATCGCCTTGGGCATGACGGCGCTTGCATCGGCCGTGACGGCACCTGCGCGCGCGCAGGAATCATCGTTTGGCCCCGCCGACGCCAAGGAGACCTACTACTGGATTTCCAACAAGGCCAACCTTCCGCTCTTCGTGCAGTACGACTATGTCGGCATGAAGAAGATCGCCGAGGAACTCGGCGTGAAAGTGGTCGTTGCCGGGCCGACCGATTTTGACCTGCCGGGCTTTATCGCCGCAGTCGACCAGGTCTGCGCGCAGAAGCCAAATGGCGTGTCCGTGGTGGGTGGCTGGGATCCGTCTCTGACGGAATCGGTCAAGAAGTGCCTGGAACAGGGTGTGCCCACCGTCGTCGACGACGGCGATCTGCCGGACTCGGGCCGCTTGGCCTACATCGGCACGAACTGGACACAGGTCGGCGTCGCGCAGGCCAAGAAGATAATGGAGAAGCTGCCCAGCGGCGGTAAGCTGGCCATGATGTCGATCATCAATGCCGGCAACATGCGTGAGGCGGTCGCTGGCTTCAAGGCCTATATCGAGGCCAATGGCGGCGGCAAGTACAACATCGTTTCCAACGAAGACGACGGCGGCGACGCGCAGAAGGCCGCGCAGGTGACGGCCGCGATCCTGGCCGCCAATCCGGACATCGCCGGCATCGCCGGCTTCGACTCGGAGTCCGGCGCCGGCATCGTCACCGCATTGCGCGAGGCCGGCAAGAATCCAGGCGACATCAAGGTGACCGCGATGGAGCAGACGCCCGACTTCTTCAAGACAGCCAAGCAAGGCTGGGTCGACGGCATCGTGGTGCAGAACCGCGAGCTTTTCATCTACTACGCCGTCAAGATCCTGCACGACTACAACCACAACGGTCTGAAGTCCGCCGGCCTTGGCGCCGCCGACGGCGGTCGCCCGGTTCCCGATACGCTCGACACCGGCGTGCTGCTCGTCACCAAGGACAATGTCGACAAGGTGACGGCCGCGCTCGGCGTCAAGTAGTCGATCTGCACGAGGGCTGTCGCCCCCTTCCTCCGGCGGTTCACCCTTGCCGCCGGAGGCACCTTTGAAGCGAACCAACCCGATCAAGTCGCGACCATGGCCGCAACAGTGACACCACAGACGATACCGGACGACGTGGACATCCACGATCCTGCGTTCGTCGCCGATCCATTCTCGGCCTTCGATAGGCTGCGGCGCGAATGTCCGGTGGCCCGGTCGAACAGGCACGGAGGTTTTTGGCTGCTGAGCCGCTATGACGACGTGCGGTGCGCGGCAATCAATTGGCGCGACTACACATCCAGCGTTCCCGGCGTGACGGCCATTCCCGTGATCACGCCGCGCACCGAACCCCAGTTGCCGATCGAAGTCGATCCGCCGCGGCACTCGCGCTACCGCGCGCTGGTCAACCCGGTCTTTGCCCCACAACGTGTCGCCGCCATCACGCCGCGCGTCAGGGCGCTGGCCCGGTCCCTCTTCGAGAAGATGGCTGCGAAGGGACAGGCCGAGATCGTTGCCGAATTCTGCGTGCCGGTTGCCGTGTCCTCGCTGGCGGCCTTCACCGACGTGCCGCTGGAAGATTCGGACAGGTGGATCGGCTGGATCACCAGCATGTTCAACATGAGCGACCCTGCAGCCGGCGCGGCTTCGAGCCGTGAACTCAACGCCTATATCGAGAAGCTGATCGCGGCGCGGCGCTCCAAGCCGACCGACGACTTCATCAGCATGCTGATTGCGGCCGAGATCGATGGCGAACGGCTGGACGACAATCAGATACGCTCATTCATGACCGTCGTCTTCGGCGCAGGTTTCGAGACCACGGCGGATGGTCTTTCGGTAATGCTGCACTGGCTCGCCGAACACCCGAAGGCCCTGGAGCGGCTTGCCGAGGAGCCAGCGCTCGTTCCCACCGCGGTGGAGGAGTTCCTGCGCTATTCCTCGCCGATCGAGATTTTCGGCCGCAACGCCTCGCACGACCTGTGCCTGCACGGTCGCAATATACGCGAGGGCGATATTGTGGCGCTCGGTTTCGGCTCGGCCAACCGAGATCCATCGGTATTCGAAGCGCCGAACGAGCTGCGCCTCGATCGCAATCCGAACAAGCATCTCACTTTCGGGGCCGGCCCACATCTTTGCGCCGGTGCGGGTGTAGCGCGCATGGAAATGGCGGTGACACTTGAGACGCTGATCGAAGCCCGCTTGAGCCTTGCGCCTGACACGACGAAAGAGCTTCGCTGGAAGACACGCGGCGATCGGCACGGACTTTCCTGCCTGCCGCTCAAGATCGAAACGAGAAAGACGAGTTGAACCGATGACGCTCCGATCCACGACCCGCATCCGCTTCCACGGCGTCGCCGCCTACGAGATTCTGACCGAGAACGGCATGCGCATATTGTGCGATCCCTTTCTCGATCAGAACCCCGGCGCCGCAACCAAATCCACCGAATTCGACCACGTGGATCTGGTGATCGTTAGCCATGCGGCCTTCGATCATCTGGGCGACACCGACAAAATCGCTGCCAAATATGGATGCCCGGTCGTCTGCGGCGGCGAGGTGAAGGCCTGGCTGATGGACCGCGGCATCGCCGCAAACCAGATTCGTGCAACCACCTGGGGCATCCGTGTCAAGGTGGCGGGCATCGAGATACAGCCGCTCGAATGTCACCACTGGTCGCAGATCAGGTTGAAGGACAATTCCTTCATATCAGGCGTGCCGATGGCCTTCATCGTCTATGCCGACGGGCTGCGTTTCTACCACTATGGCGACACAGCCATCTTCTCCGACCTGAAGCTGCAGGGCCAACTCTACAAGCCGAATGTCGGATGCATCGGCATCGCCAATCCGCAGGAGGTCCTGCATCTCAATCCGATGCCTGGCGAAATGCTGACGGGCGAGATGAGCCCCTACGAGGGGGTCCTTGCGGCCCAATGGCTCGGGCTCGAGACCGTGCTGCCATGCCACTACATCACCCTCGACGGCGACAAGGATGTCGCCGACTACATGAAGCATCACGGCGCGGCGAGGGCGCGCGGCGAGCCTATCGCCGACCCCTATCTGCTTCGGGCCGGCGACTGGATCGAATTCGACGCCGAAGGCAGGGTGGTGCGCCCCGCAAAGGCGGCATGATGCAGGCCGCCATTTTCGATCAGCCGCGGTCGATCCGCATCGCCGATGCGCCGAAGCCGGTCCCTGGACCGGGCGAGGTGCTGGTGCGCGTCAGGGCAGCGGGCCTGTGCGCCGGCGATCTCTATATCTACACCGGCAAAAATCCTTACGTGATCTACCCGCGCATCGGCTGTCACGAGATCGCCGGCACGGTCGAGGCTTACGGTCAAGGGACCGCCGGTCCGAAGGTCGGGACGCGTATCGTCGTCGACCCATTCATAGGCTGCGGCCATTGCTATCCTTGCCGGATCGGGAAGCGCAATTGCTGCGCCAACCTCACCATTATCGGTGTGCATCGCGAGGGCGGCTTCGCCGATTTCGTCACCGCGCCCGCGACCAATTTGAACCCTGTGCCGGACGGGCTGACCGATTTCGAGGCGGCATTCGCCGAGCCGGTCGCCATCGGCGTCCAGGGTTGCCAGCGTGCAATGGTCACCGCCGACGACACGGTCCTCGTTCTTGGCGCCGGTCCGATCGGTCTGGCGATCGTCGAGGTCGCGCGGGCGCTCGGCGCCAAAGTCTACGCAACCGACCTTTCGGCGGAGCGGCTGTCCACCGCCGCGGACATGGGTGCAACTCCGATCGCCGGCGGCGCGGGCCTGCTCGAGCGCGTGCTTGAGATCACGAACGGCGAGGGCATGCCGGTCGTCATGGAGGCGACGGGTGCGGCACCAGCGATGGAACAGACCATCGACCTCGTCGCCGCCGGCGGCCGCATCGTCATCCTCGGCCTCGTCAAGAAAGGGCAGGGCGTCACGTTTCCCGGCCTGGATTTCACCCGCAAGGAAGTCACGATCCTTGGGTCGCGCGCGTCCGTCGATTGCTTTCCCGAGGCGCTTGATCTGCTTGCGTCGGGCAAGATCCACTATCCCAAGATCGCCAGCAGCTTCTCGCTGTCCGAGGCACCCACCGTTTTCAAAACACTCGCTGACAATCCGATGGCCTTGCACAAGGCTGTCTTCGTTTCGGAGGCCGTATGAAATTCGTGACTTTCTCCCATAAGAAGGCGGGGCATCACCACCACGCCGGCGTCCTCGACGGCGAAGAGGTGGCGTGCCTCACCGAAGCCGGGCTAGCGGCGTCGGTGCTCGACATCGTGCAGGGCGGCAAGTCGGCGCTCGACAAAATTCGCGGCGGACTTATCCAGGCGCCGCGCTATGCGCTTGTCGATCTTACGCTCGAAGCCCCCATCCGCCCCGGCAAGGTTCTTTGCTCCGGCATCAACTACAAAGGGCATGCCGAGGAAAATCCTAACGCCAAGATGCCAACCGAGCCGTTCTTCTTCGCAAAGCTGCCGTCATCGGTCGTCGGGCCGGACGTGCCGGTCGAGAAGCCGGTTCGAACCGAACAGATGGACTACGAGGTTGAATTCACCGCCGTGATCGGCAAGCGCCTGCACAAGGCCGCGGAGGCCGATGTGATGCCGGCGGTCTTCGGCTACACGCTGCTCAACGATATCTCCGCCCGCGACGTTCAATTCAAGGACAACCAGATTACCATCGGCAAGAATTTCGCCGGCTTCGCGCCCATCGGCCCCTGCATCGTCACTGCCGATGAACTGACCAGGCCGGATGATGTGGCGCTGAAGACCCGGCTCAACGGCAAGCTGCTGCAGAATGGCAGCACGTCCGACTGGCTCTTCTCGCTGCCGCGGCTGATATCCTTCCTCTCACACTATGTGCCGCTTGAGCCCGGCGATCTCGTCTCGACCGGAACGCCGGCTGGCGTAGGCGCCTTCCAGAAGCCGCAGATCTTCATGAAGGCGGGCGATATCGTCGAGATCGAGGCGACTGGCATCGGCGTGCTCAGAACGCCGATCGTGGCCGGATAGAGGTATGGCCCGCCCTTTGCGCATTGGTGTGATCGGCTGCGGCTTCTTCGCGCAGAACCATTTGCATTCCTGGCGCGACCTCGCCGAAACGGGAGCGCAACTCGCTGCCGTTTGCGATGTCGATGCCGGCAAGGCGCGCGCGGCTGGGGAGCAGTTCGGCGTGCCGTTTTACTCGGACGCCGAAAGCATGCTCGAGGCCGAGCGCCTCGACGTGGTCGACATCGTCACACGCCATGACACGCACAGGCCGTTGGCGGAGATCGCCATCGTGCATCGCGTTGCCGCGATCGTCCAGAAGCCGTTCGCGTCGACCTGGCAAGACTGCGTTGCGATCGTCGAATCGGCCCGCAAGGCAAATGTATGGCTTGCAGTGCACGAGAACTTCCGGTTCCAGGCGCCGATGCGCGTGGTCCGCAAGGTGATCGACAGCGGCGCCATCGGAACGCCGAGTTGGGCGAGGATTCGCTTCAGGACCGGCTTCGATGTCTACAAGACCCAGCCCTATTTCTATGACGAGGAGCGGCTGGCGATTGCTGATGTCGGCATCCACATGCTGGACCTTGCGCGCTTCTTCCTCGGCGAGGTCGAGCACATCTCCAGTGAAACCCAGAAGCGCAATCCGCACGTTCGCGCCGAGGATACGGCGACCATGCTGCTGCGCCATGCAAGTGGCGCGGTGTCGGTTGTGGAATGCACTTACGAGTCGCGACGTCTGCCCGATCATTTTCCTGAAACGCTGCTGGTCATTGAAGGTCCCAAGGGCGCGATTTCGCTTGGAGCCGGCTGCAGGATAACGGTGACGGGTGATGGCAAGACCTGGACGCAAGATGCTGGCGCGCCGCTCCTGACCTGGACCGGTCATCCCTGGCATGTCGCCCAGCAAGGCGTGATCGGCGCATGCGGGCATTTTCTCGACTGTCTGCAGCGTGGCGTCCCGGCCGAAACCAGCGGTGAGGACAATCTCAAGACATACGCGCTGGTCGACGCCGCCTATCGCGCCGCGGACGAACGGCGCGCCATTCAACCCATGCAATGGAACCCCATTCACAACGGAGAGCCTGGATGAGCATGCTTTCCGAAGCGGCCTTTGCGCTGACCGTTGTTTTCGAGCTCGTCGAGGGAACCTTTCCCGAGTTCTACCGGCTCGTTTCGGAGAATGCGGCGTCATCCGTCGAGCTTGAGCCGGGATGCCTGCGCTTCGATGTGCTGACACCGCTGGGACCCCAGAAACCGTCGCAGATCTTCCTCTACGAGATCTATCGTGACCGCGCAGCCTTCGACCTGCATCTTGCTTCCGAGCACTATCGCAGCTTCGATGCCAGCACGCGCGACATGGTGAGCAGCAAGACGGTCGTGACATACAAAGTCGATGAGAACTTCAAGCAGGCGAAGCTGTGACAGCCGATCCGGATCCTGTGGCGCTCTACGGCACCGACGAGCCCCTGCCGGAACGACGGCTTCTGACTGCTGGATCGCTGACCGCTATCCTTGAGGACGGCAATCTGCGGACGATTTCCTTTGCCGGCGTCGAGGTGGTTCGAGCGATAAACTATCTCGCGCGCGATTCATCCTGGGGGACTTACAAGGCCGAGCTCTCCAATGTCTCTGTGGCGACGGAAGGGGACTCCTTCAAAGTAGGCTACGATGGACTCTGCAGCGGTCCGCAAGGCCGCTTTGCTTATCGAATGACGATTACCGGCGACGCTTCGGGCGAACTCAGCCTGGAGGCCGAAGGTGTTGCACTCACCGATTTTCCGACAAACCGCACGGGCTTCGTCGTGCTTCACCCTGCCGAGGCGGCGGGCGGAAAGCTGTCCATCCGGCACAGCAACGGAATGATCGAAGATACGATTTTTCCCTCTCAGATCAGCCCGGATCAGCCTGCATTCGACATCTCGGCGCTGACGCATTACCCCGCACCCGGCATGACCTGCACCGTCGCCATGGAAGGCGATGCCTTCGAGATGGAGGATCAGCGCAACTGGACGGACGCCTCTTTCAAGACCTATATCCGGCCGCTTTCAAAACCCCGTCCATATATCATTCGCAAAGATGCGCAGGACCGTCAGTGCATCACTGTTTCCGTACGCGCCGATGCGTCGGCAACCCAAAGGACAACCGGCGGCGTTGTAACTCTGACGCTTGGCGGACCTGCTGGACGCATGCCGTCTATTGCCTTGTTCCTCGATCCAGACGATTTGCCTGACGCGACGGCCAGCGCATCTTTGCTTGGGCCGGTTCCGGAGATCATTGTTCGCTTCGACAGCGCGCGCGGGCATGACGCTCGGATGCTGCGCAAATCAGCCGACCTTGCGGGTGCGCTCGGCGCCCGATTGGCGGTCGAGGCGGTTGTTGAAACGGTCGATCCCTCAGCAGAAGCAGCGGCCATTGCCGGTGCGATTCGTTTGTCCAAAGTCAAACCTAGCGCGCTGCTGGTTTCGCCCCGGCGCGAATTCAAGACGCGGCCCTCGAACCATTTGCCTACAGGCGAGCGGCCCGTCGGCGAACTGGTCGATGCACTCAAGGCAAGTGGCATCGATTGCCTGATAGGTGAGGGAACTCCCTCCCTGTTCACCGAATTCAACCGCAATCCGCCGAGCGGCGATGCGGATTTTGTCTTCTTCGGCAACAGCGCGATCGTGCATGCCGCCGACGAGCAGTCGGTCATGGAAACCCTGACGGTTTATTCAACCGTGATGGAGACGGCGCGGCTTTTATGTCCTGGCAAGTCGATCTGGCTGGGACCGTGCACGATCGGTATGCGACATAATCCTTACGGACAGTCAGTTGCGGCCAATCCTGACCTTATCCGGATACCTGCCGCCCGCATCGACCCGCGACAGCAAGCATTGTTCGGTGCCGCCTTTGCCGTCGGCGTGGCGACCCAGGCAGCCGCGGCAGCCGCCGATCGATTGATATTGGCAGCACCCACCGGACCTTTCGGGCTTTTGAATGAGGATGGCACCCCGCGACCGTTACAGGCCATCCATGCCCAACTCGTGGCTGCAGCAGGAACCCAGCGCTACGACGTCTCGGTCAATCATTCGGCAGTGGCGGCCGTCGCTTTTCAGCTCGCCGACGAAATCCGCATCCTGGCGGCAAATCTAACGCCGGCGCCGATCGAGATTGCGTTGGCCCCGACGGCAAAACTTCAAGGCGTCACTTGCGACGATCCGGAACTGGTGAATTCTCATCGGGCCAGCCACTCAGTAGGACCATACGGCTCTGTCGCTTTTCAGGTTGCCCGACACGGGAGACGAGGTAGGGGGCATTGACGAGCCCTACAAATTCGGCCCGGCGACCGATATCGTCGAGCTTCCCGTCACCTGGGGGCTGGACGATTATCCGGCCTTCGAGGTCGTTGCCGGCTGGAACCAGGGCTATTCGAATCCGCGCGACATTGAGGAAATCGGGTGGGATGACTTCCAATATGCGCTCGAGAACTGCAAGGGCGGCATCTACACGCTCCCCATGCATCCCGAATTCATCGGCCGCGGCCATCGCATCATGATGCTCGACCGGCCGATCCAGCGCATGAAAGCCTGCGCGGGCGTGCATTTCACCACGCTCGGCGCTTATGCCGCCGAATAGAAATCGCAGAACCCGCTCGAAAAATGGAAGTCGGAAAACCCGATGCGCACCGGCGTCAACAGCTTCCCATCGCTCCGACCGGCCGTGGGTGGCTACGGCAACAGAACGAGCGCCCCGCTGGTCTTGCGGGTTTCCAAGTCTCGATGGGCGTCCGCGGCTTTGGCCAGATCGTAGGACGCAGGCTGCCCGATCCTGACGGCGCGCTGGCGAAATGCCGTAAAGAAGCGGTCGACATGCGGCGCGAGCTTCTCGGGCGTGTCGGTGTAATGAGCATAGTTGGGCCGCGAAACGGTGATCGACTTCGAGGCCAGGCGGTCGATGTCCCAGGTGCCGACCGGCCCCGATGCCTGGCCGAAGCTGACGAGATGACCGCGTGTGGCAAGGGCCGCGAGCGAGCCGGCGAAAGTATCGACACCGACGGCATCGTAAATGACGTTGGCGCCTGCGCCGGCGGTCAGCCGCATCACCGCCTCGCTGAAATCCTCCCGGGAATAGACGATGACATGGTGCGCGCCGAGACGCTCGACGATGCGCGCCTTGTCATCGCTCGACACGGTTGCGATCACGGTTGCGCCGAGATGGCGTGCCCATTGCACCAGCAACTGGCCGATGCCACCGGCGGCGGCGTGGATGAGCACGACCTCGCCTGGCCGAACGGCATGGACGTCGTGCAGGAGAAAACTGGCTGCCACGCCCTTGAGCAGGCTCGCGGCGGCGACCTCGTCAGAAATGTCGTCCGACAGCCGCACCAACAGGTCGGCCGTCATGTTGCGGCGCTCTGCATAGGCGCCGACCGGCGGGCAGGCATAGGCCACCCGATCGCCGACCGACAGGCCGGATATTGCCGCGCCGACAGCCTCGATGACACCTGCCGCTTCCATGCCGGGAACGCCCGGCGGCCGCAGCAGATCGAAGAAGCCGGTGCGGCAATAGACGTCGATGAAGTTGACGCCGATCGCCATGTGGCGGATCCGCACCTCGCTGGGCGCCGGCGGCGGCAATGCGATTTCCTTCAGCTCCAGCACGTCCGGTCCGCCATAGCGCTCGACAAGGATCGCGCGCGTTGTTTCTCGTGTGTCCCGGGGCGGTGCTAGGATCGACGGCGCGGGGATCGAACGGGGTGCCACGCCTGTCGGCCTCGACGGCATGATTGCCGGCGACGGCCTTGCCTCGGCCGGCATGGCGGCATCGCGGCGTCCGAGGAGATTGCGGATCGCGGCAAAGCCGGCACGATAGATATCTTCGGCGACCAGCTTCACCAGTTCGTCGCGGCGATGCGCTGGCGGGTGGAATTCGGAGCGCCATTCCCAGAAGGTGGCGTTGCCGTCGGTCACCGGCTTCAGCCGTATCGACGCGACATAGCCCATCAACGGCAGCGGCGCCTCGAGCAGGCAGTAGCTCAGCCGGCGCTCCTTGTCGGACAGCGCCAGAAGCTGCTCGCGCAGTTCGCCGCCGCCGGCCAGACGGAAATGGCGCACGGCGCCGACCGCGTCGGCCGGCTCGCCGCCATCGATCTCGCTCGACGCGATGGCCGGGTGCCAGCGGTCGTGGCCGTTGAAATCGCGCAGGATGGCCCAGACCTCCTCGATCGGGGCATCGATGATCGTGCTCTGGCGGACCTGGACCATTCGCGGCGGGTCAGCGTCCGAAGCGCTGCTTCAGCGCGGTGAGCGCGGCTTGGAACACGCCGCTGCCTATCTGCTGCGTCAGCGCTGCCTCGCGCTCGGGGGTGCAATCGAACTCGGCCTGCCATTCGGCCAACGTCAAATTGCCGTCGGTTATCGGCGTCAGCGACAAGGTGGCGACATAGTTCTCCACCTGCATCGGGCTCTCCAGGATCGCGTAACTGCAGGAGAGGTCGTAGTCCGACAGCGCCAGCAGTCGTTCGCGGATCCGTCCGCCGTCCTTGAGCGTGAAACTGCGGATGCAGCCGATCCGGTCGGCATGCGCATTCTGCTCGATGCGGCTCTCGGCCACGAAAGGCGCCCAGTCGGGCAAGCCGTTGAAGTCGCGCACGACCTTCCAGACGTCCGCGGCCGGGGCCGGGATGACCGAGGAGACATAGACCTTGGTCATGCTTGAGAGCCGGCTGTGGGCATGGCGGTCCGAGCATTTATTGTCTCGCGCCGCGCCAGATCGACCCCCACTCCGTCGAGCTTCGCTCGACACCTCTCCCCCGATCGACGGGGGAGAGGAAAGGCGCGAGGCGATTCCAACTGGCTCCTTTCCTCTCCCTCCGGAGGGGGGAGAGGTGGCGCTGCGAAGCAGCGACGGAGTGGGGGAACCACTTGGCAAGAAAACACCGCCGTCACCTCAATGGTCGCGGTCGTCATCATCGTCCTTGGCGGCCTTGCCCTTGCCCTTCTTATCGCGGGCGAGGTTCGAAATGTCCTTGGCATCGCGCAGCACGTCGGTCATCCGTCCGAGCGAGCCGCCCTCGATGCCGATCTCCTTCATCAGATTGTCGATCATCGGCGCCTGCACCCGGTAGCGCAGCGCCGAATCGATCACCTCGTCGGTGACGTTGCGGTTGCCGCCAGATCCGCTGTTGATACCGTCGACATGCAGGATCTTGATGCCGTCGATCTTCTCCATCGGCTTGACGCTCTCGCGGATGATGCCTTCCATGTGATCCAGCAATTTGCCGCGCAGGCGCCCGGCGCGCGCCTCGCTGGAGAGAAGGTTCTCCGCTTCGTTGATCTGCCGATGGCCGGTCGCGTCGACCTCGTAGCGCTGGGCGGCGGCAAGGGCGTGGATCTTTTCCGCTTCCGCGGCGGCGACGGCCGCGATCTTCTGTGCCTCCGCCAGGCTCTTTGCGGCCTTCATCTCGGCGTCGGCGGCGGCCGTCACGCGAAGGGCCTCGCGCTCCGCCTCGCGTTGGGCGGCGATCAGGTCGGTCAGCTTGCGGCGCTCGGCGATCTCGCGCTCGCGGGCGGTCAGGGCTTGTTCCTCGGCCTGGATGGCTTTGGCGCGAACGGCTTCCGACGCGGCGATCGCCGAGGAGCGTTCCTGCGTCTTCTTGGCGATGTCGATAGCCTTCTGGATCTCAGCGATCTCGATCTTCTGGTCGCGGTCGACGCTGAGCTGACGAAGATCGCGCTCCTTGATGAGACGCGCCTCCTCGATGCCGCGCTCGGTGGTGATGCGGGCTCGCTCGACCTCTTCTCCAGCCGAGATCTCGGCTTCCTCGAAGGCCTGGCGCTTGGCGATCTGCAAGGCTTCGAGATGGCGTTCCCTGGCGATCCGCACCTCGTCGACGGCACGTTCCTGCTCGATCCGCGCGGTCTCGGTTGCCTGGTTCTCGACGATCTCGGCGCGGCGCTTCTCCGCCTCCGCCCTGGTTACTTCGAGCGCCTTTTCCGCTAGCGCGATCTGGCGTTCGAGCTCGGCTATTTCGAGCGCCTTCTTGCGTTCGATCTCGAGCCCGCTCTGCGCGCCTTCGCGCTCGATGCGCGCCTTCTCCAGCGCAAGTCCGAGAGCGATCTGCTCGCGCTCGGTCAATTCGCGCATCTTCATCTCGGCCTCGTCGAGCGCGCGGCGGCGCGCGATCTCGCGGCGCTGCGTGTCTTCCTCGCTACGGATGCGTTCCTCGGTGATGCTGCGCTCCTGGGCAAGACGCGATTTCTCCACCGCCTCGCGCGCGGAAAGTTGCGCCTGTTCGGCTTCCTGGTCGCGTACGGCGCGTTCCCTGGCGAGCTCGGAGCGCTGCGCCGCGCGGCGGATCTCGACTTCGCGCTCCTGTTCAAGGCGCGCATATTCGGTGTCGCGCTCGATCTCCAGCACCTTGCGCTGGGTGTCGAGGTTCTGGTTGCGGATGTCGACCAAAGTGCGCTGCTCGATCTCGTTGCGCATGCGGCGCCTGGTCTCGATGGACTCCGTCAGCTGCGTCAGGCCTTCGGCATCGAAGGCGTTGGACGGATCGAAATATTCGAGGCTGGTCTGGTCGAGGTCGACGATGGCGACGCTTTCCAGTTCCAGCCCGTTGGCGGTCAGCGAATCCGAAGCAAGCGCGCGGACCTTGTCGGCGTAGTCGCCGCGCAGCTCATGCATCTCTTCCAGCGTCATCTGCGCGGCGACGGTGCGCATGGCGCCGGCGAACTTGCCCTCCAGCAGTTCGCGCAGGCTCTCGGGCTGCAGCGTGCGGCGGCCGAGCGTCTGCGCGGCCGCGGCAACAAATTCGCGGCTCGCGCCGACGCGGACGAAGAACTCTGCGATGAGGTCGACGCGCATGCGGTTCCTGGTGATCAGCGCCAGCGCGTCCTCGCGGCGAACCTCGATGCGCAGCACCCCCATGTTGACCGGGGTGATCTCGTGCAGCACCGGAATGACGAAGGCGCCGCCATTGACCACCACCTTCTCGCCCAGGAAGCCGGTGCGCACGAACGCCGTTTCCTTGGTCGAGCGGCGATAGAGCCATCGCAAGATGTAGACGGCGATCACCACGACGACCGCGGCAACGATCAGCCACAACAGGAAAGCGCCAAAGCTCTGCGCGTCCATGATCTATTCTCCCCTACACAATCCGGTCAGTGCCAGGCGCCCGGCACCAATTTCGAAGATCCGTCCGCCGTCCGGTAAAGTCCAACTGTTCATGCCCGCCTCTGCAGTTTTGGGCCGATCGCGTGGAAAGCGCTGATCACCGCATCGACAAAGGGCATGTCGTTGATGTTGGCGCGCACCCGCTCGACATGGCGCTGGGGCGTCCGGCGAACGGTCTTTTCGATCGCTTCGAACAGAGCGTTGTCGGCTTCCGGATCGTGAAAGGGCTGGCCAGGCGCATCGAGCAGCGACACGCCGCCCTCGGGCAGCAGGAAGCGCACCGGTCCGTCCATGGCATTGAGCCGCCCGCCGATCCATTCGCCGAAGGCCCGGTTCTCGTCGCGGGTTGTGCGCATCAGCGTGACATTTGGATTGTGAATGACGAATTTGCGGCCGCGGAACTTTTCCGGCACGGTCTCGCGCGGCCCGAAATTGACCATGTCGAGCGCGCCGGCCGAGCCGACATAGGGCAGCCTTGTGCGGATCGCCGCTCCGAAACGATCCTCGGTCGCCGGGAAGACGCCGCCGACGATCATGTCGGCCACTTCGGTCGTGGTGAGATCGAGGAAGGCCGACAGCAGCCGGGAGTCGGCGAGATTCTCCATGGCGCGCCCGCCGATGCCGGTGGCGTGGAAGACGAGGCAGTCATAGTCGGCTTCGAGCCGTTTCGTCACCGCCTGCACCGCCGGCGTGGTGACACCGAACATGGTGATGCCGAGGGCAGGGCGCGCCAGCTTGCGCCTGGCGTCCCACGCCTCGGCATTGGGCAGTTGCGCGACCATGCCGGCCATGGCGTGGGCGGCGTTGGACAGCACCTGCTCGGTGATCGAGTTCAGCCCCTGAACATCGGCGACCGAATGGAACATCATGATGTCGGCGCCGCCGACATATTTGGCGACATCGCCTGCCGCCACCGTCGAGACCATCAGCTTGGGAATGCCGACAGGCAGAACCCGCATGCCGGACGTCGCCAGCGTCGTGCCGCCGGAGCCGCCCGCCGAGATGACGCCGCCGATGCGCGGTTCCCGCTCGATCCAGCGCGCGAAAGCCTCCGCCATGGCGCCGACCGAGCCGCCGCGATCGTCGGTGAAGACGGCCGAGGATCCGCGCGGGTGCATGCCGGCCACCTGCATGGCGGGCACGTCCGCGCTCGACGGCTTTCCCGACGTCGACAGGTCGACGGTGCGCACAGGCAGTCCGAGCGACTTCAGCCGGTCGGCGACGAAGCGCAGTTCCTTGCCCTTGGTGTCGAACGTGCCAACGACCAGCACGGTTTTGCCGATGCGCTCGGCAAAGGGGATGGCGAAGACCTTCCTCGGGTCGTCCTGGGGCGCCGTCTTGTCGACGGCCGCCTGCCTCAGTTCGGTGACCGGCACGTTCCAGCGGTTGGGCAATTGGGTGACGGGCCGATAGACGCCGTCGCCCCCCGCCGGCTCGAGCGATCCGGCGGACGCGCGGTCGACGCGATAGACGGCCGCCAGTTGCTCCTTTGCCTGTGCCGCTTCCGTCGGCGTGACAGGCGCTTCCTCGGCGTGGCGTCCGACGCCGAGCAGCCGCTGCTGCAGGTCGCGGTCGACGGCGAGCGCGGCCGCGTCCATCAGCCGGTTGATCCGGCCATTGACCATGATCGCGACCTGGCTGGAGACAGCGGTGGCGACGCCGATGTTCTGCTCGATCACGAGCACCGCCATCTCGCCTTCGGCGGCAAGGCCGACCAGCATCTTTTCGACCTGGTCGACGATGATCGGCGCCAGCCCCTCGGTCGGCTCATCCATCACCAGAAGCTTCGGGTCGCTGAGGAGCGCGCGCGAGATGGCGAGCATCTGCTGCTCGCCCCCCGACAGCTGCGATCCGCCATTGTGCCGGCGCTCCGCCAGGCGCGGAAAGGTCTGGTAGACACGCTCGACCGTCCAACTCGCGTCACGCCGATTGCCGCCGGCAAGGCGCAGATGCTCGTCGACCGTCAGGCTTGGCCAGACGCGCCGCCCCTGCGGCACATAGCCGACGCCGAGGCGGTGGATCTCGTGCGGTTCGAGCGCGGTGGTCTCGCGGCCGTCGAAGCGGATCGAGCCGGAGCGCGCGCGCTTCAGTCCGACGATGGTATTGCACAGCGTCGACTTGCCCATGCCGTTGCGGCCGACCACGGAAAGCACGCCGCTCTCCAGCGTCAGCGAAATCCCCTGCAAGGCATGGCTCTCGCCGTAGAAGACCTGCAGGTCTTCTATCTTCAGCACCGCCCTGGGGCTTTTGCCGGCGGGGCGTTCAGCCATGCTTGCCTCCGAGATAGATCTGTTGGACCTCCGGATCGGCCTCGATTTCCTGCGGCGTGCCTTCCTTGAACAGGTGCCCATTGTGCATCATCGACACGTAGTCCGCCACGCGCAGGGCGACGTCGAGATCATGCTCGATGATGATGAAACCGATATGCTTCGGCAGCGCGTTGAGGATGGCGACGAGGTCGCGCCGCTCGGTCGGCGAAAGACCCGCCGCCGGTTCGTCGAACAGGATGAAGCGCGGCGCGCCGGCGAGCGCCAGCGCGATTTCCAATTGGCGTTGCTGACCGTGGCTCAGCGTCGCCACCAGTGCGTCGCGATGGGCTTCGAGATGAACCGCCTCGAGGATCGATCGCGCCTGCACCATGTTGACGTCGGCGGCGGTGGGCCTCAGCAGCGAAAACCGCTGGCGCGAGACGCCTCGGCAGGCGAGAAAGATGGAATCGAGGACCGACAGCCCCTTGAACAGCTGCGAGATC
Organism: Mesorhizobium sp. B2-8-5; assembly: GCF_006440675.2. NCBI lineage: Bacteria > Pseudomonadati > Pseudomonadota > Alphaproteobacteria > Hyphomicrobiales > Phyllobacteriaceae > Mesorhizobium > Mesorhizobium sp. B2-8-5. The sequence goes on along the minus strand of NZ_CP083951.1, from coordinate 6,004,196 downwards.
TGATAGGTGCGGCGCAGGCCGCGGCGGATACGCTCGTGCGGCGGCAGGTCGGTGATGTCCTCGCCGAAGAAGCGGATGCGTCCGGCAGTCGGCAGGAAGTCGCCGGTCACGGCGTTGAACAGGGTGGTCTTGCCGGCGCCGTTGGAGCCGAGGACCGCGCGCCGCTCGCCGGCCGCGATCCTCATATCGATGCCCGAGAGCGCCACCAGCGCTCCGAAATGCCGCGCCACGCCATCGAGCTCCAGCGCGTAGGCACTGGTGCTCTGCAGACGGTTCGCGGCCAGGTTTTCGGTCACTGACGATGCTCTTGGCTCGTGCCGTTACGGGCAGCTCGGATTGTCGCGGTTGACCGCCCCGAGCTTCATGAACTCGTCCTCGGGGATGCCCAGCGTCTGGTTGACCTGCGGCACGACCTTGACCAGCTTGTTGAGAAGAGTGCCGTCCGAGCCTTCGGTAACCTCGGTCAGGAAGATGTCGGCGACCGCGTTGCGGTTCTTGTCGAGCGACACTTTGCCGGTCGGCGTGTCGAAGGAAAGCTTCGACAAGGCCTCGCGCAACTTCTTGCCGCCGTCGGAGACGTCGCCGCCAACCTGGTCGAGCGCCAGCAGCGTCGCCTTCATGTTCACATAGTAGCCATGGGCGAAGAGCGACGGCGAGGGGAAGGCTCCCGGCTGCTTCTCGTAGGCGTCGACAAACGTCTTCCAGGCCGGCGCGTCATTGGTGTCGGCGGTCGGTCCGGCAGACGGCGTGCCTTTCAGCACATCCTTCAGCTTGCCTTTCGAAGTCAGCACGGTCTGGTCGACGGTGATCGAGCCGCCGATGAGCGGAGCCGAGCCCCCGGCCTGCTGGTATTGGGTCAGGAAGTTGACGGCGTCGGCGCCGCCGAGCGCCACATAGATGGCATCGACATCCTCGGGGATCGCCGCGATGACGGAGGAGAAGTCCTTGTTGCCGATCGGCACCCAGGATTTCGACGGCACGTGCCCGCCGGCCTTGCAGAACTCGGCCATGAAGCCGAACACCTGCGTGTAGGGGAAGGAGTAATCCTCGGCGACGGTGGCGACCTTCTTGTAGCCCTTGTCGTTGAAGGCATAGGTGCCGAGGCCGGCCATCCACTGCGCCCCGTCGGTGGAAAAGCGGAAGAAGTTCTCGGCCGGATTGCGCAGCGTCGTGTCCTGCGCTGCCGAGGTGCCGTTGATGAACGTCACGTCCGGCTTGGTCTTGGCATAGTCCTTGACGGCGAGGCCTTCATCGCCCGAAAGCGGGCCGACCAGCACCTTCACGCCGTCCTGCTCGACAAGCTTGCGCGCGGCGCGCACGGCGCTGTCGGGCGAGGCGTCGGACGAGCCCTTGACGATCTCGATCTTCTTGCCGGCGACGGTGCCGTTGGTCTCGGCGACCGCCGTCATGGCGCCGCGTTCGCCGTCCTCGCCGAGCACCGTGAACGGCCCCTCGAAAGTGGCGAGCAGGCCGATCTTGATCGTGTCGTCGGCGGCGAGCGCCATCGAAGGCGCGGTCAGCCCGGTGAACAGCGCCAGGGCCAGCAGTGTACGTCTGTGCATTTTCGGTTCCTCCCGTTTGATTGGTCAGCAGTGCTTCATCCGCGCCAGCCGCTAGGGGCCGGCGCGCAAGGATCCCTGGGCAAGATGTGGCTTGATCCTCCCCCACAACCCAAGAATTCCATCCGGCGAGACGAAGACGATCGCCAGGAGCACCAGGCCGATCAGCGTGTTGAAACGCTCGGCACCGACGATGTCGATGGCGAAGGTCTGCATCAGTATGACGACGATCGCGCCGACGAACGGCCCGATCGGGTGGCGCAGGCCGCCGATGACGGCGATGATCAGGATGTCGATCGCCACGTCGACACCGATAGTGCCGGGCGAGACGCGCCCGTTGAACCACACCAGAAGCACGCCCGCCAGCCCGGCGAGGATGCCTGCCAGGAACCAGGCGAAGACCTTGTGCGCGGTGACATGATAGCCCAGCGCTCGCATCCTTCGCGGATTGTCGCGGATCGCCTGCAAGGTCATGCCGAAGGTGGAGCGGGAGCCGTAGAGCACCGCCGCGTAGGACAGCGCCGCAAGGCCGAGGCAGAGGTAATAGAAGGGTTTCGGGTTCCGCCAGTCGATGCCCCAGAACACCGGCGCGTGAATGCCGGCGTAGCCGGAATGGCCGTTGAAGATCGCGTAGTTCTGCTGGGCGAAGTAGAAGGTCGCTGTCGCGATCGCCAGCGTGATCATGAGCGTGTAGATGCCTTCCGTGCGCACCGAGATCCAGCCGATCAGCGCCGACGACACCGCCGCCGCGGCAACCGCGAAGGGGACGACGGTCCACCAGGGCCAGCCGAAGCCCAGCACGTTGGAATTGTTGCTGCCGAGGATGGCGACGGCGTAGGCGGCAATCCCGGCGACCGTGATCTGCGCCAGGCTGAGCATTCCGCCATAGCCGGCCAGCAGCATCAGCGACAGCGCCAGCACGCCGAAGATCATCGAGTAGCCGGCGATCTGCGTCAGGAAGAAATCCGATGCCACCAGCGGATAGAGAACGAGCGCGACGGCAAGGATGACGTGACCCGCGCCGATCTTGTCCAGCCAGTTCTGTTGCGGCACCGCGCCGTCGGCGACCGTGGTCAGGCTCATCTCGCCTTCCCCATGATGCCTTGCGGCCGCACCGCAAGCGTCACCACCATGATGACGAAGGTGAGCACCACGCCATAGGTCGGGAAATAGACCAGGCCGATCTGCTCGGCCAGCCCGATGAGCAGCGCTCCGATCGCCGCGCCGGTGATGGAGCCCATGCCGCCGACGATCACCACGACCAGCGAGGCAAGCAAATAGCGCACGTCCTCGCCGGGTGCGACCGAGAGCGCCGATCCGCCGACGACGCCCGCGAAACCGGCAAGTCCGGCGCCGACCGCGAAGACGATGGCGAACACCGCATGCACGTTGACGCCCGAGGCCGACAGCATGGCGCGGTCGTCGACGCCGGCGCGGATCATCATGCCGACGCGGGTCCTGTTGAGCATCAGCCAGAGCCCGACTCCGATGACGATCGCCGCCGCCAGCACGACCACGCGGTAGAGCGGATAGGTCAGGAAAACCGAAGCGCCGCTCGAGCGCACCGCGGTGACGACGGGCAAGGTCAAGGCGCCGTCGAGCCATTCCGGCGTGGCGATCTGGTACGTCCCGCCGGCCCACACCGCCAGCATCAGGTCGGCGGCGACGATCGAGATGCCGATGGTGACCAGGGTCTGTCGGAGGTCGTCGCCCTCCAGGCGGCGGAAGACGAAAACCTGCATGACGACGCCGATGATGGCCAGCACGGCAAAGCCGGCGGCGACGCCGAGCAGCCAGTAGCCGGTGCGGCTGGTGACCTCGTAGCCGATATAGGCGCCGAGCAGGTAAAGCGAGCCGTGCGCCAGGTTGATGTTGCGCATCAGGCCGAAGATCAGGGTGAACCCGCTGGCGACCAGGAAATAGAGGCCGGCGAGCGTCAGGCCGTTGAGGATGGCGCTGACGAAGGCCTTCTTGGAGATCAGGATCGCGTTCAGCCAGGCGGGCCAGACGGCGAAGACCAGCCAGGCGACGATCGCCGCGGCCAGCAGGCCGACCAGGCCCCAGGCCTGGCGGCGTGTCATGCCGCCGCCCGACAGCTGCGACGACGATGGCTGGTCGAGTATGCTCATGCGGTCAGCCGCCGGCGCTGCTCGTTCATGCGCGGCGCCTTGTGGAACTTACCGTCTTTCATGATGGCGAGGATGCGGTTCTTGTCCTGCAGGATGCGCACGTCCGAAATCGGGTCGCCGTCGATCAACAGGATATCGGCGAGGTAGCCTTCCTTGATCAGGCCGAGCTCGTCGCCCATGCCCATGATCTGGCCGCCATATTTGGTGCCGGCCTGGATCGCCTCCATCGGCGAGAAGCCGAGCATCTCGACGAAGGTCTGGATGTCCTTAGCGTTGGTACCTTGCGGCGTCCAGGCAAAGCCGTAGTCGCCGCCGATGCAGACGCGAATGCCGCGCCGGTGCATCTTCTTCATCGTGTCGACGCACATTTCAAGCTCTCGCTCATATTCGAGCGACAGCGGCGAGCCGGGCTTGATGCCCCATTGCTCGGCGTACCGCGCGGTGTTGATCAGCCATGCGATGCCCGGCGCCACGAAATGCTTGTCCTTGACCGCCTCGAGCATGTCGAGCGCTTCCTCGTCGGCGAAGGAGGCGTGGTAGATGTTCTGGATGCCGTGGCGCACGCACTGCTTGACCGAGCCGGAAGAGCGTGCGTGCGCCGACAGGACCTTGTTGCGGCAACGCGCCTCGGAGGCGGCCATGGCGACCTCCTCTTCCGACATCGGCGTCTCCTCGGCGCCCATGCCGGTGATGCTCTCGCCGGATAGGTTGAGCTTGATCGAATCGACGCCGTATTTGATCAGCTGGCGCACCGTGCGGCGGATTTCCTCCGGACCGGAGACGACGATGCCGAGATTGAGGCCCTCATGCGGAATATGCGAGGGCGCGGAATCGCCGAGGCCGCCGACCGTTGTGATCTCCGGTCCCGCCGCGAGGTAACGCGGTCCGGGAAACCGGCCCTGGTTGATGAACTTCTTGGCGACGACGTCGAGCCGCGGCTTGGCGGCGGCCGCGCCCCGGCCGGCGGTGAAGCCGGCATCGAGCACCAGCTTGGCCATCTCCATGGTGACCAGCATGTGCTCCTCGATCTCCATCATCTGGATGGGATCGATGCCGGGCGCGTTGTTCCAGGACAGATGCAGATGCGCGTCGATCATGCCGGGCATCAGCGTCGCGCCCATGCCGTCGATCACGGTGACGCCCCCTGGCGCGCCGCCATTGTAGGAAGACGACGCGGAGGAGCCGAAGCGGGACGAGCCCTTGGTGATCTGCTTGATGCGGTTGCCCTGCACCAGCACCTCGCCGGTGTAGGGATATTCACCTGATGCGTCGAGCACGCGCACATTGGTGAAGAGCGTGCTTCCCGACCCGTTTCCGGCCCAGTTTTCGTCTGCCATAACAAGCCTCCCAACTTGCCGAGCGCGTAAGTCTACGCCCGATCCGAAATCCTCACCTATCAACCCGTCTCAAAAAATCGGCGAGCTTCGAGCTGCTCTCGCGCGGACTTTCCACAGTGGCCCAGTGTCCGCACCGATCGAGCGACGAGAATACGGCTCCCTTGATCTTGTCGGCAAGCGCCTGGGCGACGCCTGGCGGATTGACCGTGTCGGCATCGCCGGTGACGAGCAGGGTCGGCGCCGAAATCCGGCGCGCATCGACAGCTGTCGCCTTGGCCAGGGCCTCGCAGGTGCGGGCATAGGATTCGGGGTCCTGGCGGGTGATCGATTCCCGCACGAAGGCCGCTGCCGCGGGCGATGTCTCCCTGGTGTGCGCCGAGATCGCGTTGGCGACGATCTGATCGGCGATGTCGGCGATGCCGCCGGAGCGTGCCAGACGGGCTCGGTTGGCCAAGCCTTGCCGGGTCGCTTCCGCAGGTTCGGCCAAAGCGCCGAACAGCGCGAGCGAAGCTACCAAGGAGGGCTGTGTCGCCGCGATCTGCTGGCACACGATGGTGCCCATCGAATGGCCGACGAAATGCGCCGACGTTACGCCCATGCCGGCCATGGCGCGGATCACGGCTTCGCTCATCCCTTCGATGGTGAGCGGCTCGATCGGCCGCGGCGAACGGCCCGACCCCGGCAGGTCGAGCCGGACGACGCGGTAGCCCGACAGCGCCCCCATCTGCGGCTGGAACATGTTCGAGGTGCCGCCGAGGCCGTGGATCATCACCACGGCCGCGCCTTCGCCTGTAACTTCCCCGACGACCTGGCCGACAGTCACGGTCGTCATTGCGGCCTCTCCACGAAGCGGTTCTCCAGCGTGCCGATGCCGTCGATCTCGATGCGCACGACATCGCCGGACTTGAGATATCTGGGCGGGTCGAAGCCGATGCCGACGCCGACGGGCGTGCCGGTGGCGATGATGTCTCCGGGCTTGAGCGTGATACCTTGCGACAGCGTGGCGATGATGGTCGGGATATCGAAGATGAGCAGCGATATCCTGGAGTCCTGGCGCAGGTCCTCGTTGACGAAACAGCGGATGCCGGCGCTGGCGAGATCGAACTCGTCCCTGGTGACGGCCCATGGACCCATCGGACAGAACGTGTCCTGCGATTTGCCGATCAGCCACTGGCTGTATTTGCCTTGCAGGTCGCGTGCCGTGACGTCGTTGACGATCGTGTAGCCCCAGACGTGGTCGAGAGCTTCCTCTTTCGAGATGCCGCGCCCGCCCTTGCCGATGATGACGGCGAGCTCCGCCTCATAGTCGATCGCTGTCGACACGGAGGAGTCGATCAACACGCTGGCGTGGTTGGGGACGACCGATTCCGGCACTTTGGAGAAGATGATCGGGTGTTTTGGCACCGCGCCGGCGCCGGCGCTGGAATCGAAGCCTGAGCGGGCAAATTCGTGCGCATGCTCGTAATAGTTCTTGCCGACGCAGAAGATGTTGCGGCGTGGTTGTGGAATCGGAGCTTCGATCTCTACGCCCGCCAGCGGGACCGGGGAGAGGGTGCGCGGCAGGCCGGCTCCGTTGCGTTCGATCAACGCCAGCAATCCGGTCTCGGCGCGCTCGACGGGGAAATCGAAGGGGGCGACAGTCTGGGCGGCAAGATCGACGAGACCGACCCGCCTTTCGCCGGCGAGCGAGAAAGTCGCGACCCGCATGAATTTCCTCCCGTGAACCAATTTTGAGCCAATTTTCTGCTCTTTTGAAACACGCTAGCGCCAATTGGCTTAGGCCGCAAGCCGGATTCGGATTGGCTGCATGAAATAGTTCCAACGCTCGCGGCGATGCAAATGGCGACCTACCGGCAGGCCTGCATGATGGACGGGCGCACGAAAAGCTGCTATGAATGGTTCATCATTGGATCAGATAAACGCTGCCAAACATGCCCAAGCTGGTTGCCAACGACATCGCCATCGCCTTGAAGAAACGGATTTCGCTGGGCGAATGGATGGAAAACGGCCGTATGCCGCCCGAGCGTGACCTGGCAAGCGAGTTCGGTGTGGCGCGCAACACCGTGCGCCGCGCCGTCGGCCTGCTCGAGGATGACGGCACGGTCGTACGGCATGTTGGTCGCGGAACTTTTTTGACGGCAGCCAATCCCGATTCCATGGCCGCGACCGTCGCGCGGATGGAAGGGACCAGCCCGGCCGACATGATGGAGATCAGGCAGTTGCTGGAGCCGGCGGCGGCATCCTTCGCCGCGACCAATGCAAGCGCCGGCGAATTGAACGCAGTGCGCGAGGCGCACAAGATCGCCTGCGCATCCCAGGACATGCCGACGTTCGAGCACTGGGACGCGGAATTTCATCACCGCATATTCGCGTGCTCGCGCAACGACTTCCTCAAGGAGATCCACAATCTCATGCGCGTCCTGCGCAATCAGCGGCCGTGGTTCGAGATGAAGAAGCGTTCCTTCTCGGAGGAACGCCGCGCCACCTATTGTAGCGAGCACCAGCTCGTCCTGGATGCCTTGCTGGCGCGCGACTCCGAAGGCGCCAGCAACGCGATGCTGACGCATCTGAGGACCGTCGAGCGCAATCTTCTGGGGAGGTAGTCGCCCCGATGAAGGACTCCGAGTCGACATCGCATGAGGATGCCACTATATAGCGCCTGCTCCAGCTAAAGCCGGGGCAACGTTGACCGGAAAGCTGTGACACAGTCTGTGCTACCCATCGTGATACAAATGCGCTGTCGAACATAGAAAAAAGCCAGCAAAAATAACAACGGCGGCCTTCTATCGATCCCGGCCAACAATCCCATCATTCTCAACGATCTGAACGTGCACCTTCAACCCTTCCATTCCTTCGGTTTCGCGAACCACGGGCAAGATGTCTTGCCCGTCGAGGCCGACTCGGCTCGAATGGGGGGCGGACGTTCATGGCTACCAACCGGCTTAGCCGCTAGGGAAGAAGCAGTATGAGTGAACATGCGATCGAGTTCTTGCGCGGATGGATTGGCGAGAAAGTCCAATGCCAGCATTCGCCGATCAAGATCGAGCAGGCCGAGACCCTTGCCAAGGAGTGCTGCGCCAAGGCTGCCGAGGCGGGCATTCTCCTGGAGGACATCCAGGAAGAGGTCGGCGACATCCAAGAACTGATCGCGTCGCGCCTCGAGGAAGCCGCCGAAGAGGGCACTAGCGAAGCGAAGCCCGACAAGCCGGCGGAATAAACAGCCGCCTGCCACAGGCCGGCTCTTAGAGCAATTCCAAGAAAAGTGTGTAACGGTTTTCCGTCCGGAATTGCGTAAAAACAAAAAGATAGAGCGTTTCCGTGAAACGCTCTATCCGAATTTTTCCTTCAGCCACGGCTTCGGCTGCGCCGGCACGAAATTGCCGTCGCGTCCCGTCATATCCTCATTGGCGACCAATGCGTTGAGGATCGCTTCCTCGACACCTTGCACGACCGCGTCGAAGAACGGGTCGATGTCGACATCCGGGATGAACTCCGCGCGGGCGATGCGGCCGGAAGCCGCCTGGGCGGCCTCCGGAGCGCGATACTGAAGGAGCGCAGGCGCGGCTTGCCCGATGGCGTGCGAAGATGCGGGTCGTGGTTGCTCATACAGACCTCAGAACAACGAACCCTGATTGCCCGGCTCCTTGGCTTTCGCGGGTGATTTCGCGGCCAGCTTCGGCCGCGCGCCGCCGCTGGTTGCGATGGCTTCGGCATTGCCGTCGGCGAATTCCAGCTGCAGCGCCACGCCGGGCGCCACCTCCGCGACCCGCTTGATCACCGCGCCGTCAGCGTCCTTGACCAACGCGAAGCCGCGCGTCAGCACGGCTTTGTGCGACAATGTCGAAAGCAGCCGGTCCGCCTGGGTGAGAGCCGCGCGCAGCCGGTCGAGCCGCCGCGCCGTCGCCTGGTCCTGCCTGCGCGAGAGTCCGGCTAATGCGTCGGCCTGCAGCTTCTGCCGTCGGACGATCGGCGCCGGCGACAGCCGCGTAGAATTGCGCTGAAAGCGTGCGCGGCGCTCGCGCACGATGGCGAAGAACGCGGCTCGCGCCCGGGCAATGTCGCGGCCGGTCAGCGTGCGCGCTTCGTTGAGGCGCCGCGACAGGGTCGCCGGCGTCAGCCTTTGCCGCTCCAGCGTTGCTCGCTTGCGCTCGATATTCACCGTCAACCCGCGGCCGAGCCGGCTCGTCGCATCGTCGAAACGGCGGCGCGGCAGCGCCAGCAACTGGTCCGGCGAGGGGAGTGCCCGCGCCGCCGCGCGCACCGCCTGGCGCTTGCGATCCAGATGCCGCGAGGCGCAGGCGTTGAGCCGCGCGCCGAGGCTGGCGAGCGTCGCCTCCAGGTCCGCCCTGACCGGTACGGCGATCTCGGCCGCACCCGTCGGCGTCGGCGCGCGCATGTCGGCGACGAAGTCGATCAGAGTCGTATCGGTCTCGTGCCCGACGGCCGAGATCACCGGGATGGCGGACGCCGCAACGGCCCGCGCCAGCCCTTCGTCGTTGAAGCCCCAGAGGTCTTCGAGGCTGCCGCCGCCGCGCGCCACGATCAACAGATCGGGCTGGCGGATGGGTCCCTCCCATGTCAACGCGTTGAAGCCGTTGACCGCAGCCGTGACTTCCCTGGCGGTCGTGTCGCCCTGAACCCTCACCGGCCAGACCAGCACATGGAGCGGAAACCGGTCCTTGATGCGATGGATGATGTCGCGGATCACCGAGCCGGTCGGCGAGGTGACGACGCCGATGACGCGCGGCATGAACGGCAGCCGGCGCTTGCGGCCGGCATCGAACAGGCCTTCGGCCTGCAGCCGTCGTTTGCGCTCTTCGAGCAGCGCCATCAGCGCGCCGGCGCCCGCCGGCTCCAGATTGTCGATGACGATCTGGTAGTTGGATTTGCCGGGATAGGTCGTCAGCTTGCCGCTGGCGATCACCTCCATGCCTTCCTCGGGGCGGAACTTCAGCCGCGCCATGGTGGTCTTCCAGACCACGGCATCGATCCGCGCCCGGTCGTCCTTCAATGCGAAGTAGGCGTGGCCGGACGAATGCGGGCCGCGATAGCCGGAAATCTCGCCACGCACCCGCACATTGCCGAAGGCGTCCTCGACAGTGCGCTTCAGCGCGCCGGAAATCTCGCTCACCGTGTATTCGGTGGCGTTGCTGCGTGATTCGGTTGCTGTTTCACTCATTTGGCGATTGGGGAACGCTTATCGGCCCGCGTCAAGCGCGGAGAAACCGCGCTAATATTATAACGCGATCTTAAGCCCGATTTGCTTTGACAGGCCCAGAAGAGCCGGCCGGGGACCTGATGAGCGTACGCCAAAACAGCAGCCCGTTGACCCGTCAGGTCACGCTGACCGTGCTGACGCTCGCCGCTTTCGCTTTGGCCATCGTCGTAGGCTTCGGCTTCTACGCGGCCAGCCAAGCCGATGATGCCTCGCTCGTACGACAAAAGATGTTCATCGCCGATGGTTTGAAGGACCAGATTGCGTCTGTTCAGCGGGAGCAGGAAAGCGTTTCGGTCTGGGATGACGCGATCATCAATGTGAGGGCAGCCAACCAGACCTGGATCGAAGAGAATCTCAGTGTCTGGATGTACACCTATTACGGTCACAACCGGGTCTATATTCTCGACGCCGCCAATCATGCGATCCACGCCATGCGCGAGGGCAAGGTGGTCGACGCTTCCGCTTATGGCGAGGACCAGCCCACGCTTCTTCCCATCATCGAAAAACTGCGTCGCATGCTGGCTGGGCCGCCGCAGACCGATGCGTACGGCCAGCCTGCGAAGATGGTGGCCGGGGATCTGGTGTCGCTCGACGGCAAGCCGGCGATCCTGAGTGTGATGCCGCTGGTGCCGAGCTCGGACAGGATCACCCAGGCGCGTGGCACCGAGTGCCTGCATGTGTCGGTCGAATTCATCAACGACGCGGTGATTGGCAAGATCGCCGGGGAGTACCTGCTTGATGGCGCGCGGTTGGTGCCTTTGTCACAGCCGGCTGGCCCAGCCGCCGTGCCGCTGGTCGATTCGCGCGGCGTCATCCTCGGCTATATCGGCTGGGACCAGCTGCGGCCCGGCCTTGCCTTGGTGCGCGAGATCGCTCCTGCCTTGGCGGTCGCGCTGCTGTTGGCGGGCGGCGTGCTGGTCTTCCTGTTGCGCAGGTTGCGTCGCGCCTCGGCCGCGCTGCAGACAAGTCAGGACCAGGCGCAGTATCTCGCCTTCCACGACACGCTCACCGGCCTCCCCAACCGGGCGCTGTTCGAGGACCGCTTGCGGCGCACGCTGCTGTTCGCCAGCCAGGACCGGACGCGCGTGGCGCTGCTTTACCTCGACCTCGACCGCTTCAAGCATATCAACGACACGCTCGGCCATCCGGCCGGCGACGAGCTCGTGCGCCAGACGGCGGCGCGGCTCAAGCACACGATCCGCGAAGTCGATACCGTTGCGCGACTCGGCGGCGACGAATTCGCCGTCATCCTGCTTGACGTTCCCGACGCCGGAAGTGCCGAGGACATCGCCGAAAGGCTGCTCTTGAAGCTGCGCGAGCCGTTCCGGCTGATCGACGACCAGGTCTTCGTCAGCGCGAGCGTCGGCATCGCGCTGTCGTCCGGATCGGACACCGACGCGGACGACCTGTTGCGCAAGGCCGACATCGCGCTTTACGAGGCCAAGAAGAACGGTCGTGGCCGCTACGAGCTGTTTGCCGGCGACATGGACGATCTCCTGTTGCGCAAGCGCAAGGTCGAATCCGAACTCCGCAAGGCGCTCGACGGCGAAGGTGGCATCAAGCTCGCCTATCAGCCGGTTTTCGCGGCCGACGGCCGCGGCATACTGGGGGCCGAAGCGCTGATCCGCTGGGGGCATGAAGTGCATGGTGCCTTGCCGGCCGCGCAATTCATCGCGATTGCCGAAGAGCGCGGCCTCATCGGCGAGCTCGGCAAATGGGCGCTGCGCGAAGCCTGCCGCTTCGCGGTCACGACCGAATTGCCGTGGATCGCCGTCAACATCTCTCCGATGCAGCTGCGTAACATCGGCTTTGCCGAAGAGGTCGCCGAGATCCTGAGCGAAACCGGGCTCGACCCGTCCCGCCTGCAGCTAGAGACCACCGAAAGCGTGTTGCTCGAGCACGATGACGCGATCGGCACGGTGATTGCCGCGTTGCGCCAGTCCGGCGTGCGCATCGTGCTCGACGATTTCGGCACCGGCTATTCCTCGCTGAGCTATCTGCGCCGCCAGGCGATCGACAAGCTGAAGATCGACCGGTCTTTTGTGCGTCTGCTCGACGAGGACGAAAGCGCCCGCGCAATCGTCAAGACGCTGATCGAGTTGGCGCTGGCGCTCAAGGTGGAGGTGACCGCCGAAGGCGTCGAGACCGACGTGCAAAAGGCCTTGCTGGTCGGCATGGGCTGCCACCAGTTGCAGGGCTATCTGCTGTCGCCGCCGCTGGAGCCCGGCCAATTGCTTGCGCTGCCGGGTGTTTCGTCCGCCGACCGGGAACTGTCGGCAGCTCGCGCCTGACTTTACCAGCCAGGCATGATCTGGTTCGCCTTGACCCGCTTCATCTTGGCGAAGGCGAGCGCGGCGAAGTCGAAGCTTCCCGCCTCCTCGCTGACCGGCACGGAAATGTTGTCGAGGCTCTCGGCGATGTGGCGGGCCAAGGCGTCGACGATTTCCGGCTGCGAGGTCTGGCCACGCATGATGCCGATGCGGCAGTCCGGCAACTGGCCGAAGCCGTCGGCCTCGCCGAGCACGCGCATGCCTGGCCGGAGCGCGCATTCCGGCAGCACCGAGACCGCCAGGCCGGAAAGCACGGCCGCGGTGATCACCGTGGCCGAGAAGCTGGAGAACAGCACGCGGTACTCGCGGCTCTGCCGGTCGAGCACGTCGACCGCGGCGCGCCGCCAGATGCAGTTCGGCCGCCCGAACGCCATCGGCAGGGTTTCCTGCTCATGCGTGGCGTGGTTGGCCGAGGTGACCCACAAAAGCGGCTCGCGCCGCACCACCTCCGACTGGCCGCGCGTGTCGTTGTGCGTCACCAGCGCCAGGTCGAGATTGCCGCGCTTGATGTGCTCGACCAGCCCCGGCGTCGGCTCGCAGACGACCGTCAGCTCGACGCGCGGATTGGAGCGCGAGAAGCGCGCCATGATCTCGGGCAGGAAGCGGTCGGCATAGTCGTCAGGTGTGCCGATGCGGATCGTGCCTTCCAGCCGCTGGTCGTCGAAGGCGGCTAGAGTCTCGCGGTTGAGGTGGATCAGCCGCCGCGCATAGGAAAGCAGCCGGTCGCCTTCCTCGGTCAGCTTGTTGGTGCGGCCGTCCTTTTCGAACAGCGGCTTGCCGATCCGCTCCTCCAGCCGCCGCATCTGCATCGACACCGCCGACTGCGTGCGGTGGACCTCCTCGGCCGCGCGGGTGAAGCTTCCCGTGTCGGCGATCGAGATGAAGGTCTGCAACTGATCGAGGTCGAGCGGCGCTTTCATCGGTCCAACCTATCATTGATGTTGATGCTACAGATTAAAAACATTCGTTGGATTAATCAATCGCGCGATGCCAAATTGGCATCGTCCACATAAAAGCAGTGCATGTCGCCCAAAAGTGCCCCCGGTTTTGGCGGCAACGACGTGCATCACGTCAATGAATGGAAACCGGAACGGCGCTTCTCCCAAGGCGCCGCTTGCCTGGTTTCGTCCGCTCGACTCCTGGAAGGAGAGACTGACATGACCACGATTGAATTCGCTTCCGAGACCCCGCGCATTACCACGCGTCCGGCCGTTGCGACGCGTGCGCTCAATGCTCTCGCCAACGCCTATGTCGCCTGGAAAAATCGCCGCGCATTCTATCGCCTGGGCGAGATGTCGGACGCCGAGCTTGCCGATATCGGCCTGACCCGCGCCGACCTTCATGTCGCCGTCGCCGTGCCCTTCGGCCGCGACCCGACGGTGAAGCTGCGCGCCATCGCCAGCGAGCGCGCCGACACCATCGAGGATCTCGCTCGTCAGGTAGCCTGAACGGCCGCGTTGCCTGGATTTCCGGTCGCGTTGAACCTTTTCACGGCTCGGCGCGACCAAGTCTCATGCAGGCTCCCACACTCCCTGCCGGTTCCCCGCCGGCCAGCCTGCACATTGCCCGGTTCCTCCTCCAGGACCGGGCATTTTTCTTTTTGGCTAGAACTGGTCGATGAATTCAGCCAGCCGTGCACCGGCGAAGATCAGAATGCCGAAACTCAGAAAACACAGAGCTAATATCCCATAGCCGGCGCGATTGCTTTCATCGACGCTCTTCCATTGCGATGGCAATGGTTTGCCATGCTTCAAGGCGTCGCGGATATCGCTGTACCCGGGGGCATTCCGTGGATTGACGAGGTCGTAACGAAAAAGGGCAAAGGCAGCGCCTATCGTTGTCGCCGCCATTAGGCCTTCAACGATCACTTCGCCCAGGGTCATTTGGATACCCACCGCATTGGGCGACCTACCGCCGGTCCATGTCGCGCTTGAACTGGTCGAAGATCGTCCCGACGCTCTTCTCATATTCGTCGCGCTGCTGAGCGCCGGTCTCGAACATCTTGCCGAAGATATCGTCGAACGGGTTTCGCGGCCGGCCGCTCGGATTGGTTTGCGGCTGTTGCGGCGCGCTTGGCTGCGGTTGGCGCTGCTGCGGCTGCGGCGCCGGTTGTCCCCCAGGCAGGCCGAAACCGCCGCCGCCCTGGCGCAGCATTTCCTCGAAGATCTTGCCGAGCGGGTTGTCGCCATAGGGGCTTTGCGTCGGTTGAGTCAGCTGCGGCTGCTGCGTCGTGCCGCCGCCGAACATATCCTGCAGCACCTTGCCGAGCGGGTTTTCGCCGTACGGACTGGGCGCCTGCTGGGGCTGGTTTTGCGGTTGCTGCGCGCCGCCGCCGAACATGTCCTGCAGCATTTTGCCGAGCGGGTTCTCGCCATAGGGCGCCGGCTGCGGTGCCGGCGCGAGGCCGCCTTGGCGCATCATCTGCTCGATGATCTCGCCGAGCGGATTGCCGCTGCCGCCGAAGCCGGCGGCCTGCATCTGCCCCCCACTCAATTGATTGTTGGTCTGCTTGAACAGCCCGCCCATCATCATCGAAGCCATGGCCGGCAGCATCTGCTGCAGCACCTGCTGGCTCAAGCCCGTCGCCTGCGCGGCTTGGCTCGCCACGGCGCGCGACAAATCCTTCGAGCCGAACAGATGGCCGAGTATGCCGTTGCCCTCATCGATGCCTTGCGGCGAAAAGGCCCTCGTGGCGTCCTCGAAATACTTGGCGTGCTGGCCGCTAGCCATCGCCGTCATGAACGCGCCCATCCCGTAGGGATCGGCGGTGTTGCGCTGCAGCCCTTGCGAGAAGGCCGGCAACAGCGCCTGCACCGCGGCCTGCGTCTGCTGCATCGAAAGCCCGTATTGCTGGGCCAGCGCCTGCATGCCGGCGCCGTTCTGGGCCTGGGCGAAAATGTCGAACAGGGAAGGCATTTGGGTTCTCCTTCGAGAATATCCTCATCGGAGAGCCTAGTTCGTTTCCATCACCGATTGAAGCGGCTTTTGGCGCCCAACCGCTCGGCGCATGCCGGACGGTTAATACGCATATTCCATGAACACGGGCTCGATCGAACCGCCCCAGCGCGTGTGGTAGGCCGACAGCATCTCCTCGGCGCTGGTCGTGCCGCGGGCGACCACTTCGTCGAGCGTGTTGAGAAACGACGTCTCGTCATAGCCGTCGCGGTTCTTCTTGGCCCGATTCTTCAGGCCCATGCGCGAGACGGCGAGCACGTCGCGGGCGACATCGCGCAAGGTGGCGTTGCGGAACGGCGCCGCGATGCCTTGCTCCGGCACGGCGTTGCGCATCGCCAGCGCTTCCTCGTAGGTCCAGCTCGCGGTCAGCGTCTCGGCGGCGTCAAGCGCCTGCTCGTCATAGAGCAGCCCGACCCAGAAGGCGGGCAGGGCGCAGATGCGCCGCCACGGGCCACCGTCGGCGCCGCGCATTTCGAGGAAACGCTTCAGGCGCACGTCGGGAAACAGGGTCGAGAGATGATTTGCCCAATCGCCCATCGTCGGCAGCCCGTCGGGAATCTCGTTGCGCGCGGCGCCTTCCATGAACTGGCGGAACGTGTAGCGCGTCATGTCGTGATAATGGCCGTCGCGGATGACGAAATACATCGGCACGTCGAGCGCCCATTCGACATAGTCGGCGAAGCCGAAATCGGGCGAGAAGCAGAATTCGAGCATGCCGGAGCGCTGGTTGTCGGTATCGCGCCAGATGTCGCCGCGCCAGCTCTGCAGGCCGTTCGGCCGGCTCTCGGTGAAGGGCGAGTTGGCAAACAGCGCCGTCGACAGCGGCTGCAGCTTCAGCGACACCTGCATCTTGCGGCGCATGTCCGTCTCGCTCTCGAAGTCGAGGTTCACCTGGATCGTACAGGTGCGGTACATCATGTCGAGGCCCTTGGTGCCGACCTTCGGCATGTAGCGGGTCATGATCTCGTAGCGCGACTTCGGCATTTTCGGCGTGTCGGCAAGCGACCATTTCGGGCTGCCGCCAAGGCCGAGGAAGCGGATACCCATCGGTTCGGCGATCTCGCGCACCTGCGCCAGATGCGCATTGCCCTCGCGACAGGTCTGGTGGATCGATTCCAGCGGCGCGCCGGAAAGTTCGAACTGGCCGCCGGGCTCCAGCGAGATTGCGCCCTGGCCGGTCGGCTCGACCAGGCCGATGATGCGGCCGGCGTCCATGATCGGATCCCAGCCGAGCTTCTCCTGCATGCCTTCGAGGATGGCGCGGATGCCGCGCTCGCCGCCATAGGGCACAGGCGCGTTGCCATCGACATAGAAGGGGAATTTTTCATGCTCGGTGCCGATGCGCCATTTGTCGCGCGGCTTGTTGCCGGCGGCCAGATAGCCAACCAGTTCGTCGATGCCTTCGATGGGCTGGGTATCGGTTGTGTCGCGCGCCATCTAGCCCCTCCGTGCGCATGATCTCCGAAAACCGGCACCGATTTCCGCTAGACGTCCTGCGCAAGACTTTAAATGCTACAGCGCCCTCTGCTCCTCGAAAAGGAGGCGCGGTGCTGCAGGGGCCGGACGGCCGCCGGCGCTAGATGGACGAAATGCCGGCAGCCGATCAAGCAAAAAATCCTGAGCCAGGCCTCAACAGGATTTGATCACCAGTCGCCGATCGTCGCCTGGATCGCGGCAAGCGCTGCCACCGCCGCCGTGTCGGCGCGCAGGATGCGCGGTCCGAGCGGAATGGCGGTGACGAAAGGCAAGGCCCTCAGCATCTTGCGCTCGTCGTCGGAAAATCCGCCCTCGGGTCCGACCAGAAGCGCAAGTTTCTTCTCACTTACCGCTTGCAAGGCCGGCAGCGGATTGTTGGTCGAGGCATCCTCGTCGCAGAAGATCAGCCGCCGTTCCTTGTCCCAATTGGCAAGCAGCCGTTCCAGCTTTTCCGCTTCGCGCACCTCCGGCACCGCCAGGATTCCGCATTGCTCGGCCGCCTCGACGACATTGGCGCGCAGCCGATCGATGCCGGGCTTTGCCACCTGCGTGTGCTGGGTGATGACCGGCTGCAACTCACCGGCCCCCATCTCGACGGCTTTTTGCACCAGGTAGTCGAGCCGGCCCTGCTTCAGCGGTGCAAAGCAATAGACGAGATCGGGCAGCGGCGGCTGCGGCCGCTGCAGCTCGAGCACCTTCAGCCGGACCGCCTTCTTGGACTTCGCGGCGATCGAAGCCGACCATTCGCCATCACGGCCGTTGAAAAGCAGGACCTCGGCGCCTTCGCCGAGCCGCAGCACATGCGCCAGATAGTGGCTCTGCTGCTGTCCGGCGTCGAATTCGAGGCCGGGCCCGAGATCGTCCGGCACGAACAGGCGTTGCATCTTGTAATTGGCGCGCATGGCCGAGCAATGAGCGAGGCTCCCCCCGGCGTCAAGTCGTACGGAAAAGACGACACGCGAAGGTCGGAACACCAATGCCGGTTTGTCTTGCGATCATAGAAGCTGCGAGCCAGGAAATTGCGAGGGATCGAGGGATCAATGAGCAAGATTACACGAGGCAGTTGCCTATGCGGCGCCATTCAGTACGAGTTGCGTGGCGAATTGCGTCCGATCGTTGCCTGTCACTGCAACCAATGCAGGAAGGCCAGCGGTCATTTCGCGGCCGCCACCCAGGTCGAACAGGCGTCGGCGGCCATCACGGGTGATACATTGCGTTGGTTCAAATCGTCGGAACATGCCGAGCGGGGCTTCTGTTCCGTATGCGGCGGCAACCTGTTCTGGCGCCGATTCGGCAGTCCTTTCATATCTGTCTGGGCCGGGACCATCGAAGGCAAGACAGGTCTTAAGATGGAACGCCAGCTCTATCCGGAATCGGCCGGTGACTATTACGATCTGCCGGCGGTGCCGATGGTGTCGCAATCGGATCTGAAATAACTGCGGTTAGCCCGCCCAGACGGGGCGATATCCGGCGCGGAGCACGGCGACTGTTGTCGGTGGCGTGATCATGATCGGACTGGCCAGTTCCGGCGCGTCCAGCCGGATCGGCGGTTGATAGCCGCCGAAGCTCCAGGGTAGGGCTGAACCATCAAGCAGCGCGTAGCATTTGTTGCCCACGGCGATCATGGTGCCGCCTGGCAGGCCGGCGAGCGATGCAGGATTGAGCCTTTCCCCTTGTCCGCCCGAGGCCAGCCGTTCCTTGTGCAGCCGCTTGTCGACCATTGGCGCGCGGGGGAGTTCAATGCCGAACGCTTCGCCGAAGCGGCTCACGAAATCGGTCGCCCGTTCGCGCCGGCAGAAGAAGCAGGGCCGATGGCCGGCGGCCAAAGCCGTCACCTCGTCGAGGAAGAAGAGCTCGGTCCAGCCGGCCTTGCCGCCAGGCCGATTGCGGCCCATCGGCTCGCGCCGCACATTGCGGAACTGGCAGACGCAAATGATCCAGGCCGGCAGGGCCCAGCGCTTCTTCAGAAGCGTCCTGGTCTCGGGGTCATGGATGATGCCGCGGTTGCCGGTGAACAGGCCACGTTCCGGCACGGCGTGGATAGCGCCGAAGGGATCGACCCGGTTCTGCAGTGGCATAGCTTTCTCTCCGCTGCGCATCTTGGCTGAGACACGGGCCGCATGATATCGCTCGCCCCAGCATTTTCATGTCAGCAGGTTTTCGATGCGGGTTTTGGTCGTCCAGAATTTCGACAATGAGGGCCTTGGCCAGATCGGCGCGGCCCTTGTGGAAGCCGGCGCCGACATCGATCTGCGCAAGCCTTACCACGGCGAAGCGCTGCCGCAGGACAGCAGCGAGCATGACGCCATGGTGATGTTGGGCGGCGCCCAGAACGCGCTCGACGACGAGATCTGCCCCTACTTCCCTGCATTGCTCGACCTGACCCGCGATTTCGCCGACAAGGATCGTTCGGTGCTCGGCATCTGCCTTGGCAGCCAGCTTGTGGCGCGCGCCTTTGGCGGCGCCAACCAGATCGGCGGCGCCACCGAGTTCGGCTGGCATAAGGTGTCGCTGACGCCGGCCGCCAAATCGGACCCGGTCCTGGCGGCGCTTCCCGAGAAATTCCCGATCTTCGAATGGCATGACGACACGTTCGGCCTGCCGGAAAACGCCGTGCGGCTGGCCGGCAGCTCAGTTGCCGAAAACCAGGCCTTCCGCCTCGGCCGCGCCGTCTATGGCTTCCAGTTCCACTTCGAGGCGGATACGCCGATGGTGCGCGACTGGAGCACGTCCTTCGCTGCAATGATCGCCGAGCGCCATCCCGACTGGAACGACCGGCTCGACGACGAGCTCGCCCGCAATGGCGCCGACGCCGACGCCGCCGGGCTGGCAATTGCCCGCGCCTGGGTGGCCACGATCTGATCCAAGCCCATCCTTGGACGAGGCGTGGCATAATTGGCACGCTTGCTGGTTTCCGCCTGGGGACAACATTCTTCTTTCTTGGTTTGTGTCCGGCCGCTCGCCTAAGAGGGCGCGCTTTGTATCGTCGGTGCAACCGCCATGAACCTTTTGTGTGATCCAGCCGACACACCGGCGATACAGAATCTGCTTAGAAGCGCGAAATCGTCGAAACATTGAGACGCATTTTATCGTTTCAACGCATTGGTAACCGCCTCGTGCCCAGATGCAGAAAGCTTAACCAGAGATGACGTCCGTGAAAGCAGCTCTCCTGTCTTTTGTCATGCTGTCTGCCATCGTGCTCTGCGGCCTGGGCATTTATGCCGCCGACGCAGCGACCAACCACCGGGCCGTCGACGGCTACGGCGTCACCGCCTCGCTGAACTAGATCCCGACAAAATCTGAGGCACGTCCGCGCCGGGATCGCGCCTAAAGCGCTTTCCCCTGCACGGCGATGATGCGTTTGTCGCCGCCATCGATGGCGAGCGCGCTCAGCGTTCCGGATTTCCAGGCAAGCGTGTCGACATTGACGCGGTTGGCTCTGACCTCGGCCTCGGGTACCGGCGTGTGCCCATGCACGATCACCTTGGGAAAGAGACCGGGGTGGTCATGGAAGGCGTCACGGATCCAGATCAGGTCCTGCTGGCTCTGACCGTCGAGCGGCACGCCCGGCCTTATCCCTGCATGGCAGAAGAAGAAGTCGCCGAAACTCACCGAAAAAGCCAGCGATTGCAGGAAGTCGACATGGCTGCGCGGCACCGCTTTCACCAGGGCCATATGTCCCCGTGCGATCGCTTCCGCCTTGCCGAACCAATGGCCGTCGCGCAGCAGATCCACGCCATAGGACTGCGCCGTCTGCACGCCGCCGTAATTCATGAACAGGCCGTCCGGCTCGGCATCGGCAAGGAATTCGAGCATGCCGATGTCGTGGTTGCCGGCGAGCATGATGTTGCGCGGATCGCGTTTCTGCGCCTCGATCAGGAAATCGATGACGCTTCTGGAATCCGGCCCGCGGTCGACATAGTCGCCGAGATGGATGATGCGCCAGTCGGACGCGGGCGCATATTCCAGTTCGCTCTCGATGCGCCGGTGCATGGCGGCGAGCAGGTCGTGCCGCCCATGCACATCGCCGATGGCGTAAAGCCGCATGCCTTCCGGCCCGCTTGCGTCGAGGTAGTGGATGCCGGTTTCGGTCAAGGAACCTGTCTTTTCGTGTTGGTCGCCGCGCGCAAGCTAGGACCAATCGATGAACAACGCCCTAGCGCTGCAGCTTATCCTTGCCATGTCCGCGATGAGGCGCTCGCCGCGCGCTAGCGCCGAAGTTGATCCTTGCCCATGTCGGTGACGAGGCGCTTGCCGCAGAGCGCCAGCGTGATGTCCATTTCCTTGCGGATGATTTCGAGCGCCTTGGAGACGCCGTCCTTGCCCATCGCGCCGAGGCCGTAGAGGAAGGGCCGGCCGATATAGGTGCCCTTGGCGCCGAGGCAGAGCGCCTTGAGCACATCCTGGCCGGAGCGGATGCCGCCGTCCATATGGACTTCGATCTTGTCGCCGACCGCATCGGCGATTTCTTCCAGCACCGAGATCGAGGAGGCGGCGCCGTCGAGCTGACGCCCGCCATGGTTGGAGACCACGATGGCATCGGCGCCGGTCTGCGCCGCCATCAAGGCGTCTTCCTTGTCCAGAATGCCTTTCAGGATCAGCTTGCCGCCCCAGCGCTCCTTGATCCAGGCGACATCCTTCCACGACAGCTGCGGATCGAACTGCTCATTCGTCCAGGACGACAGCGAAGAGACGTCCCCGACGCCCTTGGCGTGGCCGACGATGTTGCGGAAGGTGCGGCGCGGTGTGCCGGCGATCCCCAGGCACCAGCGCGGCTTCAGCGCAAGGTCGATGATGTTGGCAAGCGTCATCTTGGGCGGTGCCGAAAGCCCGTTGCGGATATCCTTGTGGCGCTGTCCCAGGATTTGCAGGTCGAGCGTCAGCACCAGCGCCGAGCATTTCGCCGCCTTGGCCCTGTCGATCAGATTGAGCACGAAATCCTTGTCGCGCAGCACGTAGAGCTGGAACCAGAACGGCTTTTTGGTCACCGAGGCGACATCCTCGATCGAGCAGATGCTCATGGTCGATAGCGTGAACGGAACGCCGAACGCTTCCGCCGCCTGCGCCGCCAGCATCTCGCCATCGGCATGCTGCATGCCGGTAAGCCCGGTCGGGGCGAGCGCCACCGGCATCGCCACCTTCTCGCCGATCATGGTCGATTCCAGCGAGCGGTTGCTCATGTCGACCAGCACGCGCTGGCGGAACTTTATCTTGCCGAAATCCTCTTCGTTGGCCCGGTAGGTGCTCTCCGTCCAGGCGCCGGAATCGGCGTAATCGAAGAACATCTTCGGCACCCTGCGGCGTGCCAGGTCCTTGAGGTCGGCGATGGTGAGGATTTCGCTCATGGTTGTCCCGCTAATCTGTGCTTAGGAGCGTTTTCGTGTGGGTTCGATGTCGCCGGCGTCCGAGCGCTGTCTGAGGCGCAGCCTGGACACGCGCTGCCAGTCGCCGCTGCGCTCGGCTTCCGCCATCGAGCGTTCGACATAGGTGATGTGGTCCATCGCCGCCTTGCGCGCCGCGATCGGATCGCCGGTCTTGATCGCGGTATGGATCGCACGGTGCTGCTCGAGCAGTGCCTCGCGCGCGCCGGGCACGCCGAACACCAGAAGCCTGTTCTGGAACACGCCCTCGGAGAGCAGCCGGTAACAGGAGCGCAGCGTGTGCAGCAGGATGATGTTGTGCGCGCATTCGCACACCGCATGGTGGAACTCGGCGTCGATTTCCGCCTCGTCGTCGAAGTCGCCGGTCCGGTGCGCCTCGTCCATGCGCGCCATGATGCCGTCGAGCAGGGCCAGATCCTCCGGCGTTGCCCGTCGCGCCGCATATTCGGCCGCTACCGCCTCGATCTCGCGCCGGTATTCCAGATAGTCCGTCACCGCCTTGCGGTGCGTGGAGATAAGGTCCGTCACCGGCTTGGTGAAGAGCTGGCCGATGACGTCGGCCACATGCGTGCCGCCGCCGGCCTTGGTCGTCAGCAGTCCGCGGCCTTCCAGCGCCTTCAGCGCGTCGCGCAGGATTGGCCGCGACACCTCGAACTTGCGTGCCAGCTCGCGCTCGCCCGGCAGCCGGTCGCCGGTGCGCAGCACGCCTTCGAGGATCAGGCTCTCGATCTGCTGCACCACCTCGTCGGCGGTGCGCGAATGTTCGATCCTGGAGAAAATGTCGCTCAAAGGGACGCCTGGAGAACGGGACGGAGATCGCCCAGATTAAAGCCTCTGTCACCAACTGGTCAAATTATTTATCCAATTTGTCCAGTTTGGTCGCAGAGTTCGCCGCGCGTCACGTTCCCCGGACGTCAATATTTGCTGTTTACGCGTCCCGCCGATTGCCGCAAGACGACCGGATTGCACGATGGGTCGAAATCAGGGGGACCAGCCGTGTCGGACGAGACGTCCAAACTCGAATTCCAGCCGCGCGCCCAAGGCAGCGTGATGGGCTTCCCGGCGCATGAGGGGCGACCTGGCGCGCTGGGCGAAGTCCATGCGCGCCCGCATCCGCTGATCGAGAAACCGCGGGTGCTGATCCAGCTTTCCTTCATGACCGAGGGCGGCGCCGCTGTCGACCATGCCGTGCTTTCGGAGCTGTCGCGGCGGCTGGGCATCGCCGCGCCCGAGCGCAATGCGCGCCACCATGCCATGAAATGGGGCAAGGGCACGCTGCGCTGGGAGCGGCATACGGAATTCTCGACCTATCTTTGGGAAGGGCCGCTGGCCGAAAACGGCCGGGCGCAGGAGGATTCGCCCTTCGGCAACGGTTTTTCGCCGCCGGGCACCGTGATTTCGGGCATCCGCCTCGAAATCCGCAAATGGACGCAGGCGAGCGAAAGACTGGTTGCCGGCTTCGACCCGACCAGCCTGTGCTATTCGCTGGTCGAGCGGGGCGCCGCCGCCATCATCACCGATTTCCGCCAGGACGGCGACGGCCTGACCCGCATGCTGGTGCTCGATCGCGGCCTGACGCCGGCCAGCACCGGCGCCTTGTCGCAGCGGCTGATCGACATCGAGACCTATCGCACGCTCGCCATGCTTGGCCTGCCGATGGCGTTGACGCTCTCCGGCCGCGCCCGCCGCATCGAGGACCGCCTGGCGCAGACCACGCTGGAAATGAAGGCGGTCGAAACCCGCGACAGCCAGACGCTGCTCGCCGATCTTACCGAACTTGCCGCGGAACTCGAGGCCGACGCCGCATCCAGCCTCTATCGCTTCGGCGCCAGCCGCGCCTATGACGGCATCGTCACCGAAAGACTGGAAGCACTGGATGAGGAGCCGGTGCAGGGTTACGACACCTGGGCGGGCTTCCTCTTGCGGCGCATGGCGCCGGCCATGCGCACCTGCCGCTCGGTCGAGGAGCGCCAGGCCAACCTGTCGCGAAAACTCACCCGCGCCACCACGCTGCTGCGCACCTGGGTGGATGTCGAGGTCGAGAGGCAGAACCGCGACCTGCTCGCCTCGATGAACAACCGCGCCCGGCTGCAACTGCGCCTGCAGCAGACGGTCGAAGGCCTCTCGGTCGCCGCCGTCTCATACTATGTCGTCGGGCTCATCGGCTATGTCGCCAAGGGCGCCTCGATCTTCGGGCACGCTTTCGCGCCCGAAGTCGTCACTGCCGCCTCCGTGCCGGTCGCCATCCTGCTTGTATGGTGGGGCGTGCGCCGCGTACGCAAGATGCATTCGGAGCCGGCGAAGCATCCGGGCGAATAAGCCGCCAAGCTTCATCTAGCGCGACCCAGGCCGCAGCGGCAGATTGCCGCTGCGGAAGCTTGCGTTTAGAGTTGGCGTGGAGCGCGACCAAAGCAGCGTTTGCAACGGATGCGTCAGGCTGGTAAAAGATTTTGACCAGTCAAAGCCAGATGAGGCTGCCCGATGTCCGGCCTAGCCATGCCCAAGCCAGATGCCGAAACGATGCGCCGCCGCGCCGAGATCGTCGCCGACATGCGCATCATCGTGCCGGGCGAGGGGGTCGTCGACGCGGCCAATGAAATGCGCGCCTTCGAAAGCGACGGCCTCACCGCTTATCGGCAATTGCCGCTGGTCGTGGTGCTGCCGGAGACGGTGGCGCAGGTCTCCCGCGTCCTGAAATACTGCAACGAGCGCAACATTCGCGTCGTGCCGCGCGGCTCCGGCACCTCGCTGTCCGGAGGCGCGCTGCCGCTCGAGGACGCGGTGCTGCTGGTGATGAGCCGCTTCAACCGCATCCTGGCGATCGACTATCCGAACCGCGTCGTGGTCGCCCAGCCCGGCGTCACCAATCTCGGTATCACCACCGCCGTCGAGCAGGAGGGCTTTTACTATGCCCCCGATCCATCCTCCCAGATCGCCTGCTCGATCGGCGGCAACGTCGCGGAAAATTCCGGCGGCGTGCACTGCCTGAAATACGGGCTCACCGCCAACAATGTTCTGGGCATCGAGATGGTGCTGATGAATGGCGAGGTGGTGCGCCTCGGCGGCAGCCATCTCGACCAGGAAGGCTATGACTTGCTCGGCGTGATGACCGGCTCCGAAGGCCTGCTCGGCGTCGTCACCGAGGTGACGGTGCGCATCCTCAAGAAGCCGGAGACGGCGCGCGCGCTGCTGATCGGCTTTCCGACCAGCGAAGAGGGCGGCCAGTGCGTCGCCGACATCATCGGCGCCGGCATCATCCCGGGCGGCATGGAGATGATGGACCGCCCGGCGATCCACGCGGCGGAAGATTTCGTCCATGCCGGCTATCCGCTCGATGTCGAGGCGCTGCTGATCGTCGAGCTCGATGGCCCGAGTGTCGAGGTCGATCACCTGATCGGACTGGTCGAGGCGATCGCCTATCGCAATGGCTCGACCACCTGCCGCATCTCGCAGTCGGAACAGGAGCGGCTGAGTTTTTGGGCCGGCCGCAAGGCGGCTTTCCCGGCCGTCGGCCGCATCTCGCCCGACTATTACTGCATGGATGGCACCATCCCGCGCAAGGAACTGCCGAGGGTGCTTGCCGGCATGCGCGACCTTTCCGAGAAATACGGGTTAGGCGTCGCCAACGTCTTCCACGCCGGCGACGGCAATCTGCACCCGCTGATCCTCTACGACGCCAATGTGCCGGGCGAACTCGACAAGGCCGAGAGTTTCGGCGCCGACATATTGCGGCTTTGCGTCGAGGTCGGAGGCGTGCTGACCGGCGAGCATGGCGTCGGCGTCGAGAAGCGCGACCTGATGCCGGAAATGTTCAACCAGGTCGACCTCGACCAGCAGATGCGGGTGAAATGCGCTTTCGATCCCAATCATCTGCTCAACCCCGGCAAGGTTTTTCCGCAACTGCGCCGGTGTGCGGAGCTGGGAAGGATGCATGTGCATCGCGGACAGGTGGCGTTTCCGGATATTCCGAGGTTTTGATGGGTGGTCAATTTCGGATGACTGCGTTCCTTCGCGCCCCCCTCTGTCCTGCCGGACATCTCCCCCACTTGGGGGGAGATCAGCTGTCATCGCAGCCTTCGCCAATCTTCGACGTTGCGAGGGAGGCGCGGCGGCAAAAATTGCCAATCTCCCCCCAAGTGGGGGAGATGTCCGGCAGGACAGAGGGGGGCGCGAAGGAACGCGGCCTGTCGCCGTCTCGGGCTTCGCCCGAGTCACCTCTCCCCCGCTTTGCGGGGCGCGAGGAACTGGAGCGATGACCACCTTCACTCCATCCTCTTCCGCCGAAATCCTCTCCACGGTCCAATGGGCAGCGGCGGAAGAAACGCCGCTGGAAATCCTCGGGCACGGCTCGAAGCACGGCATCGGTCGTCCGCTGCAGACCGAGCATACACTCGACCTGTCGAAACTCACCGGCGTCAGCCTCTACGAGCCGGCCGAACTGGTGCTGTCGGCCCGCGCCGGCACGTCGCTCGCCGAACTCGAAAAACTGCTTGCCGAAAACGGCCAGCAATTTGCGTTTGAGCCGATGGACTACGGCCCGCTGCACGGCGGCGAGCCGGGTAAAGGCACCATCGGCGGCCTGCTTGCCGCGAACCTCTCCGGTCCCCGCCGCCTCAAGTCGGGCGCGGCGCGCGACCATATCCTTGGCGTTGCCGCTGTTTCGGGGCGCGGCGAGGCGTTCAAATCGGGCGGCCGCGTGGTCAAGAACGTCACCGGCTACGACCTCTCAAAACTGATGGCGGGAAGCTGGGGCACGCTCGCCGTGCTGACCGACGTGACTTTCAAGGTTTTGCCGGCGGCCGAAACAGAAGTGACCTTGGCCATCCGCGGTCTGCTCGACGATGCTGCGGTCGCTGCCATGGCGCTGGCGCTCGGCTCCAGCGCCGAAGTGTCGAGCGCCGCGCATCTGCCGGAGCGCATCGCTGCGCGCGTCGCCAGCGGCAAGCACGGCAGCGATGCCGCCACGCTGCTGCGGGTCGAGGGGTTTGGGCCTTCGGTCGTCTACCGCATCGAGGCGTTGAAGCAGTTGCTCGGCAAGGCGGGTCCGCTCGAAGAGATCGCGGGCGAGGCGTCGAAGACGATCTGGCGCGATATCCGCGACTGCGCACCCTTCGCCGATGGCGGCGCGCGGCCGGTCTGGCGCGTGTCGATGGCGCCGTCGCAGACGCATCACATGGTGATGGCTCTGCGCATGCAGGCGGCGGTCGATGCCTTCTACGACTGGCAGGGCGGCCTAGTGTGGCTGTCGATGCGCGAAGACGATCCGGAGGCCGAATTACTGCGCGGACTGATCCGCAAGCATGGCGGCGGCCATGCGACACTGGTGCGGGCCGCCGCCCCGCACCGTGTGGCGCTGCCGGCGTTCGAGCCGCAGCCGCCGCATCTCGCGGCATTGTCGGCGCGACTGAAGGGCGAGTTCGATCCCAAGCAGATTCTCAACCCCGGCCGCATGGGTTAGGACCGCGACATGCAGACCAATTTCTCAGCAGCGCAGCTCGCCGACCCACATGTCGCGGAATCGGAAAAGATCCTGCGTAAATGCGTGCATTGCGGCTTCTGCACCGCCACTTGTCCGACCTATGTGACGCTCGGCAACGAGCTGGATTCACCGCGCGGCCGCATCTACCTCATCAAGGATATGCTGGAGAACGGCCGGCCGGCGGACAAGGAGATCGTCACCCATATCGACCGTTGCCTGTCCTGTCTTGCCTGCATGACGACCTGCCCTTCTGGCGTGAACTACATGCATCTGGTCGACCATGCCCGCGCCCATATCCAGGAGACTTACAAACGGCCGCTGCTCGACCGGCTGACGCGCGTCATGCTGGCTTTCGTGCTGCCTTACCCGACCCGCTTCCGCGCCGCGTTGAAGCTTGCCGGGCTCGGCCGGCCGTTCATCGGCTTGTTCGAAAAGCTGCCGGCGCTGAAGCCGGTCGCCGCGATGCTGAAGCTCGCGCCGTCCTCGATCCCGTCGGCATCGCCAATGGCGAAACCGGGCACGCATGCCGGGCAAGGCATACGGCGTGGTCGCGTGGCGATCCTGACCGGCTGTGCGCAATCGGTGCTCGACCCTGCCATCAACGAAACCACCATCTCCCTGCTGACAAGGTTGGGAGTCGAGGTCGTGGTGCCGGAAGGCGAGGGCTGCTGTGGCGCGCTGGTCCACCACATGGGCCGCGAGGATCAGGCCCTTGCCTCGGCGAGGCGGAATGTCGATGCCTGGACGCGCGCCATCGACCAAGGTGGCCTCGATGCCATCATCATCACCGCGTCGGGCTGCGGCACCACCATCAAGGACTATGGCTTCATGCTGCGCCTCGATCCCGCCTATGCCGAAAAGGCCGCGCGCGTCTCGGCTCTCGCAAAAGACGTCACCGAATATCTTGCCGCGCTCGACCTGCCGGAGCCGCTGCGCAAGCCGGGCACGGTCGTCGCCTATCACTCTGCCTGCTCGATGCAGCATGGACAGAAGATCACGCGCCAGCCGAAGGAGCTTCTCACCAAGGCGGGCTTCGTCGTGCGCGAGCCGCGCGAGGGGCATCTGTGCTGCGGCTCGGCCGGCACCTACAACATCCTGCAGCCCGAGATTTCCGCCAAGCTGCGCGACCGCAAGGTGAAAAACATCGAGGCGACAGGCGCGGAAATCGTCGCCACCGGCAATATCGGCTGCATCACCCAGATAGCCTCCGCCGCGAAGCTGCCGGTGGTGCACACGGTCAAATTGCTCGACTGGGCCTATGGCGGTCCGAAGCCGGAAGGCGTTTCCGACAGCGGTTTGATCGCCGCGGAATAACTATTCCGCCGCGAGTTGATCCGGCACGCCGTAGGTCGCGCGGTAGAGCGCGCGCTGGCGGTTGAGCGCCACCATGGTGTTGCGCAAGAGGATCGCGACCGTCAGCGGGCCGACGCCGCCGGGCACCGGCGTGATCCAGGAAGCCACTTCCTTGACGCTGTCGGTGTCGACGTCGCCGACAATACGGGTTTCGCCGTCGGGCCCGACCTCGGAATTGATGCCGATGTCGATGACGGCGGCACCCGGTTTCACCATGTCGGCCTTGATCAGCCGCGGCTTGCCGACGGCGACGAACAGCGCATCGGCGCGCCGCGCATGGGCGGCCAGCGAGCGCGTCATGTGGTGGCACACCGTCACCGTCGCGCCCTCGCTCATCAACAGGAAGGCGATCGGCTTGCCGACGATCTCGGAATGGCCGACGACGACCACTTCGAGCCCCTTAAGCTCGAGGCCGGTCTCCTTGAGCAGTTCGACCGAGGCCGCCGCCGTGCAGGGCGCCAGGTCGAGCTGGTTGTAGACGATGTTGCCGATCGAGGCCGGGTGCATGCCTTCGACGTCCTTCAGCGGATGCACCGCCGCCTGCAGCGTCTTGATCGGGATATGCGCCGGCACCGGCCGCTGGATGATGATGCCGGTGACGCGCGGATCGGCATTGAGGCCGTGGATCGCGGCTTCCAGCTCGCCGGCTGTGATTTCGGCGGAAAAGCGCCGCTCCTCGAAGGAGATGCCGGCAAGGGCTGCCTTGGCGCGCTGGTTGCGCACATAGACATCGACCGCTGCGGTATCGCCGACGGTGATCGAGACCAGCTTCGGCGGGAAACCTTCGGCCGTGGCGATCGCTGCGTCGTCGCGCACCGAAGCGATGATGCGCTGGGCGACCGGGCCGCCTTTCAGGTAGCGGCTGTCGTCAGTCCGGGTCATGGCTGGCACCTCTGCCTTCTGAGGCAATTCAAGGAAAGGCGCGCTGCCGTCCGGAATTGCGTGACTATCAAGATTTGTGCGCTGCAATAGCAGAGGAGCGCCGGGAAATCAGCCCCGAAAGCGAAACCGCCTGCTTTCGGGGCGACTTACCGCGCCCTGCATCAGAAGAAAAACTCAAAAAATGAAAAGGGCAGCGCGATTGCCCGCGCTGCCCCTTCGCGACCGGCCGTATCCCCACACGGCCCGTCCCCCGTAAACTCTGTCATCGGTTTAAGCACATCCCGCGGGATCGTACTATGACTTGGCGGCAACAGCAGGAGACTAAAAGCGCTGCGCCGTCTAACCGGCTGATTCGCTGCGACTATATCACCTCGACCGTGGTTCCGACATTGACGCGCTCGTAAAGGTCGACGACGTCCTCGTTGCGCATGCGGATACAGCCGGAAGACACCGCGCCGCCGATCGTCCAAGGCTGGTTGGTGCCATGGATGCGGTATTCGGTGGTGCCGAGATAGAGCGCGCGCGCGCCGAGCGGGTTCTCGATGCCGCCGGCCAGGTAAGTCGGCAGGTAGCGGCCCTTGGCCGCCTCGCGCTTGATCATCTCCGCCGGCGGACGCCAGTCCGGCCACACCTTCTTATCGGTGATCTTGTGCGTGCCCGACCATTCGAAGCCCGGTTTGCCGGTGCCGACGCCGTAGCGCCGCGCCTTGCCGTTCTTCTCGACCAGGAAAAGGAAGTTCTGATGCGTATCGATGATGATGGTGCCCGGCTTCGCCGGCCCATCATAGGCGACTTCCTGCGGCAGGTAGATCGGGTTGATCTGTGGCCGCATCACCATGCGTTTGGCCGGCTGCTGCACTGCCGCCGTGCGCTGCCGGTCGGGCTGCGCCTCGAACAGGCGGCGCAGCGGCTGCTGCGTTGCCTGCCGGGCCGGGCGCATGATGCCCGGCGCACGGCCAAGCTGCAGCACCCAGGGCGCCGAAAGGTCGGGGCTCACCATGACCGGCGGCATGTCGGCATAGCGGTCATTGGCAAGGGAGGTCGTGGCGCCGGCGGCAAGAATGGCCACCGCGCCAAGCAGGGAACAAAACGCTGTCTTCATCGGAACGCACCTTGATCGTCGAACTCGTCCGGGCGGGGCCTCGGCTTCGCGATCCTTGGCGCGCAGCGGCAAGCAAAGCATGAATCGGAATGCGTAAAATGCCGCTTTGTCAGTAAACCTTTTGGTGTGGTTACCGGCCGGTTCAGGAATCTGGTAAAGCCACCGTAAACTTGGCGCCGAGGCGCGTTAACGAACGGATTTGGTAGCGATGGCGACTGAACATGCCGGTATTCTCGACGGCCCCGACGGCAAGGCGCGCTGCTTCTGGCATGGCAATCTGCCGGACTATCTCCATTACCACGACCACGAATGGGGCCGGCCGGTAACGGATGATCGCCGGCTGTTCGAAAAGATCTGCCTGGAAGGCTTCCAGTCGGGCCTGTCGTGGCTGACCATCCTGCGCAAGCGCGAGAATTTCCGCGAGGCCTTCGCCGGTTTCGACTTCGACAAGGTGGCGGCGTTCACCGACATGGATGTCGAACGCCTGCTCGGGAATGCCGGCATCATCCGCCATCGCGGCAAGATCGTCTCGACCATCAACAACGCCAAACGCGCCCGCGAGATGGTGGACGAGTTCGGCTCCCTGGCCGCGTGGTTCTGGAAGTTCGAGCCGAGCTCGCAGGAGCGGCCCGAAATCGTCGACCTCGCGCATCTGCGCGCCAATCCGACGACGGCGGTGTCGGTCAGGATATCGAAGGAGTTGAAGAAGCGCGGCTGGAGCTTTGTCGGTCCCACCACCGTCTACGCCTTCATGCAGGCCATGGGCCTGGTCAACGACCATCTCGAAGGCTGCTACTGCCGGGCGGAGGTGGAGAAAGAGCGCAAGAGGCTCAAGAGGCCGAAGTAGGGCGCTTTTGCCTTCTCCCACAAGGGTAGAAGGAGAAGGCTCACTTCTCGAACCTGCCCTTATGGCCGCTGCCGTTGATGTCCCAGACAAGGCTCGAGCCGGACACCGTCAGCACCAGTCCGCTGAAGCCGCTGTCGTCGGGCGTGTGATGCGTGGAGGCGGAGCTGCGGCCGGCCGGGATGACCTCGACGGTCGAGCCCTTCCTCACCCAGCAGCCCTTGCCGTACTGGTCGTTGGCGCCATAGGCGAGCGCGAATTCGAAGCTGCCGTCTTTCTTCAAAAGCAGCTCGGAACCGACTTCCATGACGCCGTTCAGGTAATAATGGCCGGCAAGACGGGCATCGCCCGGCTGGCACGCGTTGGCGGCAACGGGCATGCCACAGAAAAGCGCGCCTGCAAGCGCGCCTGCAAATCGCAACTGCATGATGATCCCCCGATCGTTGAATGAAAGTCAGACGCTGCCGGCGCCGGCCAGGAACAGCCCGGCGATGATCGCCGCCACGGCCGCGAAGGCCGGATAGATCACCAGCAGGCCAGTCACCAGCGCGTCGCGGGCGCTCGGCTTGGCCGCCGCAGCCTCGAACGGCCCGGCCGGCTGCTGTGCCGGCTTCAGCGTGCTGCCGGCGGGCCGCAGCCTGGCCGACCTGCCGCTCTCGATCATGTCTTCAGCCGTCGTCATGGCCCCGAACCCCTTGTTTCGACGCGCTTTATGGTCGTCGATTGTGTCGGCAGCATGCCGCGCCGGTGGCGGAATTGTTTCGTTTTTGGTGGGATTTGTTTCAGTTCTTCCTTCTCCCGCAAGGGGAGAAGGGAAGGCGCTAACCCTTGCCGCTCCAAGCCGCATCGTTTAGGAAACGCGCGCTCGAAGTAAGTCACCACTGACTGGAAACCTCCATGGCCGACAAATCGGAAAAGACGAAAGCGCGGCTGCCGCGCGGTTTTGCCGACCGCAGCGCCGAAGACATCCGCGCCGTCGAGAAGATGATGGCGACCATCCGCTCGGTCTATGAGCTCTACGGCTTCGAGCCGGTCGACCAGCCGATGATCGAATACACCGATGCTCTCGGCAAATTCCTGCCCGACCAGGACCGGCCGAACGAGGGTGTCTTTTCCTTCCAGGATGACGACGACCAATGGCTGTCGCTGCGCTATGACCTGACCGCGCCGACAGCGCGTTTCGTCGCCGAGAATTTCGAGCGCCTGCCCAAGCCTTATCGCAGCTACCGTTCCGGCTGGGTGTTTCGCAACGAGAAGCCAGGCCCCGGCCGCTTCCGCCAGTTCATGCAGTTCGACGCCGACACCATTGGTACGCCGGGCGTCGCCGCCGACGCCGAGATGGCGATGATGATGGCCGATGTCATGGAAGCGCTCGGCATCAAGCGCGGCGACTACGTCATCCGTGTCAACAACAGAAAAGTGCTCGACGGCGTGCTGGAGGCGATCGGCCTCGGCGGCGACCAGAATGCCGGCCGCCGCCTGACGGTGCTGCGCGCCATCGACAAACTGGACAAGCTCGGGCCGGAAGGCGTGAGGTTGCTGCTCGGTCCAGGGCGCTGGGATGGCGGCAAGGAAGGCGAGGGCGATTTCGCCAAGGGCGCCGGGTTGAATGACAAACAGGCCGAAGCGGTGCTTCTTGCAACGGCGAGGAACGGCCAGACGGCCCAGGATTCAAACGTCAATGCCAACGCTGTCTATCAGGAAGGCGTCGGCGAGCTCGCAACGATCGA
Organism: Mesorhizobium sp. B2-8-5; assembly: GCF_006440675.2. Taxonomy (NCBI): domain Bacteria; kingdom Pseudomonadati; phylum Pseudomonadota; class Alphaproteobacteria; order Hyphomicrobiales; family Phyllobacteriaceae; genus Mesorhizobium; species Mesorhizobium sp. B2-8-5. The sequence continues at coordinate 5,970,421 of NZ_CP083951.1, read as the reverse complement.
GGCTTTGGTCAGGGCCGCAGGCTATGGCGAAGACCGCGTCGTGATGGATCGGTCCGTCGTGCGCGGGCTCGAATACTACACCGGCCCGGTCTTCGAGGCCGAGCTTCTCGCCGAGATCCCCAATGACGAAGGTCAAATCGTGCGCTTCGGCTCGGTCGGCGGCGGCGGGCGCTATGACGGGCTGGTCTCGCGCTTTCGCGGCGAGCCGGTGCCGGCGACAGGCTTCTCCATCGGCGTCTCACGCCTGATGACGGCGCTGAAGAACCTCGGCAAGCTCGACGTCTCCGATGTCATCGCGCCCGTCGTGGTGCTGGTCATGGACAAGGATACGGAAAGCCTCGGCCGCTACCAGAAGATGGTTGCCGACCTCCGCGCCGCCGGCATCCGCTCCGAAATGTATCTCGGCGGCGCCGGCATGAAGGCGCAGCTGAAATACGCCGACCGCCGCGGCAGCCCGGTCGCCATCATCCAGGGCGGCGACGAGCGCGCCAAGGGCGAACTGCAGATCAAGGACCTGATCGAAGGCGCCCGCATGTCGGCCGAGATCACCGACAACGCCGAATGGCGGGCGGCACGGCCGGCGCAGGTGACGGTGGCGGAAGGCGAACTGGTCGCCGAGGTGAGGAAGATCCTGGCGGCGCAGGCCGAGGAGCGGGCACGTGGGAAGTAGAGGCCGTGTTCTGTCGCGCCCCCCTCTGTCCTGCCGGACATCTCCCCCACAAGGGGGGAGATCAGATGTCGCGCCGGCTTTCGCCAATTTTGAACGTTGCAAAAAGAGGCGCGGAGCCCGAGCTGCCGATCTCCCCCCTTGTGGGGGAGATGTCCGGCAGGACAGAGGGGGGCGCCGTGGAACGCCAACCGTCGGACGACCTCCTGGTCCCAAATCAGGGGGTCGCGGAATGGAGTCGGCAAGTTGACCACCCGTCCCGCCATCGCCGCCGACATCGTCAAACTCTTCGCCACCCGCGACACCCACGCGGTCGAAGTCGCCGTGCTGCAGCCGGCCGATCCGTTCCTCGACATGGCGGGCGAGGATTTGCGCCGCCGTATTTTCCTCACCGAAAGCGAAACCGGCAAGACGCTGTGCCTGCGGCCCGAATTCACCATTCCGGTCTGCCTCGACCACATCGCCAGCCAGGCCGGCACGCCGCGCCGCTATTCCTATCTGGGCGAAGTGTTCCGCCAGCGCCGCGAGGGCGGCAATGAATTCTTCCAGGCCGGCATCGAGGACCTCGGCGATCGCGACACGGCCGCCGCCGATGCCCGCTCGCTGGCCGATGCGCATGCGCTGCTTTCGCTGGTGCTGCCCGGCCAGACACTTGCCGTCACGCTCGGCGACCAGACCCTGTTCGAGGCCGTGCTGGCCGCCCTTGGCCTGCCGCGCGGCTGGCGCATGCGGCTCGCGCGCGCCTTCGGCTCGGCGCCGATGCTGGAGGCAGCCCTTGCCGACCTCGCCAATCCGCCGCGCAACAGCCAGCTCTCCGGCCCCGTCGCCTTGCTTGTGCTCGACGGCGATGCGGAAGGTCTTGCCTCGCATATCTCTGCCGGCATCGAGGAGGCCGGGCTGTCGGCATCGTCCGGCCGCGCGCCTGCCGACATCGCGCGGCGCCTGATCGAGAAAGCGCAACTGCGCAGCGTGCGGTTGTCCGACGAGGCGTTTTCGGCGCTGAAAGGTTTTCTCGAGATCGACGTCGCGCTCAGCGGCGCGACCGCGGCGCTCGAGAAATTCGCCGCCGATGCCGGCCTGTCGCTGGGACCGGCGCTGGAGAATTTCGCCGCCCGCGCCGAGGCGATCGAGGCGCATGGCCTGTCCTCGGCGCAAATCCGCTACGACGCCGCCTTCGGCCGTCCGCTCGATTACTATACCGGCCTGGTCTTCGAGATTGCCGCCGGTGACGGCGACCGCCCGCTGGCCGGCGGCGGCCGCTACGATCGGCTGCTGACGCTGCTCGGCGCCAAGAAGCCGATCCCCGGCGTCGGCTTTTCGGTTTGGCTCGACCGTATCGAAGCCTTGCGGGAGAGCGCGAAATGATCACGCTGGCGATCCCCTCGAAGGGCCGTCTCAAGGAACAGTCGCTCGAAGTGCTGGCCAAGGCCGGCCTGGCCGTCACGCTACCTGAGGACGACCGCAAATACCGTGCCCGCATCGACGGTCTCGACAATGTCGAGGTGGCCTTCCTGTCCGCGTCCGAGATCGCCGGCGAGATCGGCCAGGGCGCGGTCGATCTCGGCATCACCGGCGAGGACCTTTTGCGCGAGAATCTCGCCGATTGGGAAGCGCGCGCCGAGATCGTCGCCCGCCTCGGCTTCGGCCATGCCGATGTCGTGGTCGCCGTGCCCGACATCTGGCTCGATGTTGATACCATGGCCGACCTCGACGATGTCGCCGCCGATTTCCGCCAGCGCCACGGCCGGCGCTTGCGGATAGCTACAAAGTACTGGCGGCTGACGCAGCAGTTCTTTTCACTCAAGCACGGCATCCAGGTCTACCGCATCGTCGAAAGCCTCGGCGCCACCGAAGGCGCGCCGGCGGCGGGACTGGCCGACGTCATCGTCGACATCACCACCACCGGCTCGACGCTGCGCGCCAACCACCTCAAGGTGCTGGGCGACGGCGCGATCCTGAAGTCGCAGGCCTGCCTGGTGGCGTCGAAAAAGTCTCGAGATGCAGCCGACGAGGCGCAGTTGCGCGACATTGCCGCAAAAATGGCCGCGCTGGTCGCCTAGAGCAATTCCAGGAAAAGTGTGAAGCGGTTTCCGTCCGGAATTGCGTCAAAGAGCTTTAGCCACCTCTACCTTCGGCGGGTTTCCACCGCCTTTGCGGGCTGATAGGCTCGATCATCCCGGGAGGAGACGGCGATGGCGATCAAACTCGACGAGCTCATGAACGCCACCAATCTGCGCGGGCGCGGCGCCAGCGGCACCTTCATTGCCCCGCTGGGCGGCAAGGCGCATGTATCGGGCGATCGCTTGGTGCCCCTGCTCGACAAGACCATTCCCGAACTGTTTTCCGAAACGGTGAGCAAATACGCCACGCTCGACGCCGCCGTTTTCGTTGGCCAGGACAAGCGCTTCACCTGGAGCGAGCTCTCGGACGCGGTCGACGCCTTGGCCGCCGGCTTTCTGGCGCTGGGTCTGGAAAAAGGCGACCGCGTCGGCATCTGGTCGCCGAACCGTTGGGAATGGCTGGTGACGCAGTTCGCCACCGCGCGCATCGGCCTGATCCTGGTCAACATCAACCCGGCCTACCGGCTGACCGAGCTCGAATATGCTCTCAACAAAGTTGGGTGCAAGGCGCTCGTCACCGCCGCCCAATTCAAGACATCCGACTATCTCGGCATGATCGGAACGCTTGCGCCCGAGCTCGCCGCCGCCGAGCCCGGCAAGCTCAAGGCCAAGAAACTGCCGGCGCTGAAGATCGTCGTCCGGATGGGCGACGACAATTCGCCCGGCATGTTCAATTTCGGCGATGTGCTGGCCATGGCCGGGCGTGATGAACATGACAGCCTCGACCGCATCTCCGAAGGCCTGAAGCCCGGCGACGCCATCAACATCCAGTTCACCAGCGGCACGACGGGTGCGCCGAAGGGCGCGGCGCTGACGCATTCCAACATCGTCAACAACGGCAATTTCGTCACTTCGGCGATCAGGCTCACCGTCGACGACCGGCTCTGCATCCCGGTGCCGCTTTACCATTGCTTCGGCATGTCGATGGGCACGATGGGCTGCGTCTCCAAGGGCGCCACCATGGTTTTCCCGGGCGAGGGCTTCGATGCCGGCGCGACGCTGAAGGCGGTCGCGCAGGAGCGCTGCACCGGGCTCTATGGCGTGCCGACCATGTTCGTCGCCATGCTCGACCATGTCGATTTTTCCAGCTTCGATCTCTCCAGCCTGCGCACTGGCATCATGGCCGGCTCGCCATGCCCGATCGAGGTGATGAAGAAGGTCGTCTCGCTCATGCACATGGCGCAAGTGACCATCGCCTATGGCATGACGGAGACCAGTCCCGTCTCCTTCCAGAGCAGCGTCGACGATCCGCTGGAAAAGCGCGTCTCCACCGTCGGCCGCATCCACCCGCATGTCGAGGTCAAGGCGATCGGCACCGACGGCGCCACCGCCGCGGTCGACGAGCCTGGCGAGCTCTGCACGCGCGGCTATTCGGTGATGAAGGGCTATTGGGACGACGCCGACAAGACCCGCGAGGCGATCGACGCCGACGGCTGGATGCACACGGGCGACCTCGCCACGATCGACGCCGAGGGCTACTGCAACATCGTCGGCCGGGTGAAGGACATGGTCATCCGCGGCGGCGAGAACGTCTATCCGCGCGAGGTCGAGGAATTCCTCTATCGCCATCCCAAGATCAAGGAAGTGCAGGTCTTCGGCATTCCCGACGACAAATATGGCGAGGAGCTCTGCGCCTGGATCGTGCTGAAGCCCGGCCAGATAGCCACCGCCGAGGAGATCAAGGCCTTCTGCGCCGGCCAGATCGCGCATTACAAGGTGCCGCGCTACATCCGCTTCCGCACCGAGCTGCCGATGACGGTGACCGGCAAGCCACAGAAATTCCTGATGCGCGAGGCGATGGTGGAGGAATTGGGATTGGTGGCGCAGAAGACGGCGTGAAACGGCATTTATGGACAACGAGTTTCCCAACTTTGCGGCGCTGAAAGCCGCCAAAATCGAAAACATAGATTATCGCATAGTAGTCCGGCGCGGCGCGCGAACCGGCAGTGCCATCGTCATCGCCCCGCATGGCGGCAAGATCGAGCCCCGCACCTCCCTGATCGCCGCGACGATAGCAGGAGGCGATCTCGATATGTATTGCTTTGAAGGCCTCATGCCGGAAAGCAACCGGGAGCTGCACATAACATCCAGGAACTTTGACGAGGCAACCGCGCTGGAACTGTTGCGGACGAAGTCCACTGTCGTTGCTATCCATGGTCGCCAGGATCGGGATGATCTCGCGACGATCTACATGGGCGGCAAGGACGCCGCGTTGGTTTCAGAGATAGCCTGGCGTCTGGGGGAGGCCGGCTTCCAGACAAAAAAGGATAACCATCCGTTTCCGGGTATCCAGGATTCGAACATCGTCAACCGAGGACTGACGGGCAAAGGCGCACAGCTGGAAGTGCCCTTCTCGCTGCGCCGTCGAATGGGGAACGAGTCGGAACTTCTGAAAAGATTCTGTGGGGCGGTTCGCAAGGCCATCGAGGCATTCGACGCCGGAAATGATGCCCCGTCCTCAATCGTGTTTTGAACGGTGCGCTTGGCGGGCAAAGATGCCCATGAGAGGTGCTCCCTACGCGCTTTTCCGCTAAGTTGGCGCAAACGCGTGGCGTTCGGGGGCTTGAATGACTGGTTACGGGCGGTCGGTGACTTCCTACACAATGCCGTTGGCCGCGCTGGTGATGGCTCTCGCGGTCAGGGCCAGCGGCCTCTCGGTCGACGAAGGGTCGCTGAACGCCAGGATACTGGTTGGAGCGCTGTCGAGCGCCATCATGTTCACCACCATTTTCGTGGTGCTCGACCACGCCGAGGCGCTCGCCCGGCGCATAGGGGAGCCCTACGGAACCCTGGTGCTGACTTTTGCGGTGACGGCAATCGAAGTGTCGATCATCGTCTCGATGATGCTGCATGGAGCAAACAACCCCACACTGGCGCGCGAATCCGTTTTCTCGACGGTGATGATCACCTCCACTGGCGTTGTCGGGATATGTCTCACGCTTGGCGGCTGGCGCTATCGCAAGCAGGCGATCCTCCGGCAAGGGACAAGCGCCTACCTGTCGGTTCTGATCGCGTTGACCGTGATGACGCTTATTCTTCCGACCTACACCCAGGCCACGGGTCCCGGCACGTTTTCGGCGGCTCAGCTTGGTTTCGTCAGCGTCCTTTCGGTGCTTCTCTATGCGAGCTTCGTGTTTGCCCAGACCGTCCGGCACCGGGAGGACTTCGTCCAGGGACAGGCGCACGACGTTCCGATGCGAACCGCCTCCCACGACAGCATTTTCGTCAGCGCCCTGCTGCTGCTGAGCGGGCTCATCGGCATTGTCCTGCTCGCAGAGCAGGTCGCCGCGAGCGTGGAGGATGCGCTCGCGGCCTATAAGGTGACCCAGGCCGACAGCATCGTGGGAGCAATGATCGCGGCACTGGTTTTGATGCCGGAGGCGATCTCGGCGATCCGCGCCGCCTTCAAGAATGAGCTGCAGCGCAGCCTGAACGTCGCGATGGGCTCGGCCTGCGCCACGATCGGCTTGACGATACCGGCGGTCGCGGCCGCCAGCCTGCTGACGGGCAGGGGCCTGACCTTGGGGCTCCCGGCGTCCGATGCCGTGCTTCTGGTGCTGGCGCTTTTCATATGCAGCGTAAGCTTCAGCACCGAAAGAACGACGTTCCTGACCGGCATGGTGCACGTCGTGGTGTTTTTCACCTATGTGTTCCTGATCTTTGTGCCGTGAAATGGTTGCAGCCTGCCATCAGGCGCAGGGATAGAAAGCGCCTCGAAAGGCGCCTCACATCCTCAGCACCGCCCTATCCAGCCCGCGTATGATCCGCGCCAGCTCCACGCACTCGTCCTGACGCACCTTGTTGCGCCGCCAGGCCATGCAGATCATGCGCTGCGGCATCGGCTCCTGGAACGGCACGATCCTCAGATCCGGCATGACCCCGGCGGCACTTGCCGCCATTTCCGGCACCAGCGTGACGCCGAGCCCATGCGCCACCATCTGCAGGAGCGTCGTCAGGCTGGTCGCGCCGTAGCTTGCCATCGCCACCGGCCGCACATTGCCGCAGACGGCCAGGGCCTGCTCGCGCAGGCAGTGGCCTTCCTCCAGAAGCATCAGCCGCTCAAGCGCCGGGCTCTCGGGCGGCACCGGCGGCGAGGCGAAGGCCGGATCGCCGGCGGGAACCGCGAGGAAGAAGCGGTCGGGAAACAGTTCTTCGGTGACGATTTTCGGCTGCTCAAGCGGCAAGGCCGCGATGAAGGCGTCGAGCCGGCCGGACGTCGCGTCCTCGACCAGCGACGCGGTCACCGCTTCGCGCAGTTCGAGCTGGAGGGAAGGGTAGTGCTTTCTGAACTCCGGCAGCACATGCGGCAGGAGGTAGGGCGCGACCGTCGGGATGATGCCCAGCCGGAAGCGTCCCTCCATGGTAGGGCGGCCGCGCCGGGCAGTCGTCTCGACGTCACGTATTTCGGCCAGAATGCGCTCGATACGCGGCTGCAGGGCAAGCGCCTCGTCGGTCATGCGCACCGTCTTGCCGCCGCGCTCGAACAACAGGCAGTTCAGCCGCTCTTCCATCTCGGCGATCTGCGCGGAAAGGGCCGGCTGGCTGACGCCGGCAAGCTTCGCTGCGCGGCCGAAATGCAGCGTCTGCGCCAGCGCGTCGAAATATTGCATCTGTCGGACGGTGAGACCAATCATAAGAAAATCCTATCAAATGAAACAGGAAAGGCAATTTGTCTTTATCGGCTGGCCGGCCTAGTCTGGAATCATTCCAGGTTGGCGCGGCCAGCGGCCGCCCCCGAGAATTTCGGGAAAAATCAACCTCGGCAAAATTCAACCTCGGCAAAAACCTCTGCAGAATCGGAGACTAAGATGGACGCCAAAACCGACGACAACAGCGCTGGCAAATGCCCAGTGGCGCATGGATCCGCCGGCCGGACCAACCGTGACTGGTGGCCGAACCAGCTTGACCTTGCCGTCCTGCATCAGCAGTCGAACCTGTCGGACCCGATGGGCGAAGATTTCGACTACGCCAAGGAGTTCGCGAGCCTCGACCTCGATGCGGTGGTCAAGGACCTCACCAAGGTCATGACGGATTCGCAGGATTGGTGGCCGGCCGACTTCGGCCATTACGGGCCGCTCTTCATCCGCATGGCCTGGCACAGCGCCGGCACCTATCGCATCGGCGATGGCCGCGGCGGCGCCGGTGCCGGCCAACAGCGCTTCGCGCCGCTGAACAGTTGGCCGGACAACGCCAATCTCGACAAGGCGCGCCGGCTGCTGTGGCCGGTCAAGCAGAAATACGGCCGCAAGATTTCCTGGGCCGACCTTCTGATCCTCACCGGCAACGTCGCGCTGGAATCGATGGGCTTCAAGACCTTCGGCTTCGCCGGCGGCCGCGCCGATGTGTGGGAGCCGGAGCAGGATGTGGACTGGGGCTCCGAAACCAAGTGGCTCGGCGATGAGCGCTATTCGGGCGACCGTGAGCTTAGCGGCCATCTCGGCGCCGTGCAGATGGGCCTCATCTACGTCAACCCGGAAGGCCCGAACGGCAAGCCGGATCCGATCGCCGCGGCGCGCGACATCCGCGAGACCTTCGGCCGTATGGCGATGAACGACGAGGAGACCGTGGCGCTGATCGCCGGCGGCCATACCTTCGGCAAGACCCATGGCGCCGGTGACGCCTCGCTGGTGGGTGCCGAGCCCGAAGGCGCGGGCATCGAGGCGCAAGGCCTCGGCTGGTCGAGCAAATACGCCTCCGGCATCGCCGGCGACGCCATCACCTCGGGCCTCGAGGTCATCTGGACGACGACGCCGACCAAATGGAGCAACAACTTCTTCGACAACCTGTTCAATTACGAATGGGAGCTGACGAAGAGCCCGGCCGGCGCCCATCAATGGACGCCGAAGGCCGGCGCCGGCGCCGGTACCGTTCCGGACGCGCACAACCCCTCCAAGCGTCACGCGCCGGCGATGCTCACCACCGACCTCGCGCTGCGTTTCGACCCGGCCTACGAGAAGATCTCGCGCCGCTTCCACCAGCATCCGGAACAGTTTGCCGATGCCTTCGCCCGCGCCTGGTTCAAGCTCACCCACCGCGACATGGGCCCGGTCGTGCGCTATCTGGGTCCGCTCGTGCCGAAGGAAGAGCTGATCTGGCAGGATCCGATCCCGGCGATCGACCATGAGCTGATGAGCGGGGCCGACATCGCTTCGCTCAAGGCCAAGATCCTGGCCTCCGGCCTCTTGGTCTCGGAGCTGGTCTCGACCGCCTGGGCTTCGGCCTCGACCTTCCGCGGCTCGGACAAGCGCGGCGGCGCCAATGGCGGCCGTATCCGGCTTGAGCCCCAGAAGGACTGGGAGGTCAACCAGCCGGCTCAGCTCGCAAAGGTGCTCAGTAAGCTGGAAGCGGTCCAGAAGGAGTTCAATGCGGCGCAGACCGGCGACAAGAAGGTCTCGCTCGCCGACCTCATCGTGCTCGGCGGCGCCGCCGCGATCGAGAAGGCGGCGAAGGACGGCGGCACCGAGGTGACAGTGCCCTTCACGCCGGGCCGCATGGACGCTTCGCAGGAGCAGACGGATGTCGCCTCCTTCGCTGCCCTGGAGCCGAAGGTCGATGGCTTCCGCAATTATGCTCGCGGTCGGTTGCCGATGTCGGTCGAAGCGATGCTGGTCGACCGCGCCCAGCTCCTCACGCTGACGGCGCCCGAACTGACCGTACTGGTCGGCGGCCTGCGCGTGCTCGGCGCCAATGCCGGCGGCTCCAAGCATGGCGTCTTCACCGACAGGCCGGGCACGCTGACCAATGACTTCTTCGTCAATCTGCTCTCGATGGCGACCGTGTGGGATCCGGCGGCCGGCTCAGAGCCGGGCTCGGACGAGGTCTACGAAGCGCGCGACCGCAAGACCAAGCAAGTGAAGTGGACCGGCACCCGTGCCGACCTGATCTTCGGCTCGCACGCGCAGTTGCGCGCGCTCTCCGAGGTCTACGCCTCGGCCGACGCCAAGGCGAAGTTCGTCAAGGATTTCGTCAAGGCCTGGACCAAGGTGATGAACGCCGACCGCTTCGACATCGCCACGAAGTAAGATCGCATCCTCCCAACGAAAAAGGCGCGGGTCATGCCCGCGCCTTTTTTTGCATTTATCCAGAGCTATCAGTCTTTTTCGAAGATGCCGGCCTTGGCGACGACGCCGGCGATCGCTCCGCCGATCAGCGGCGCGACGATGAACAGCCAGAGCTGGCTGAGCGCAGCACCTCCCGAAAACAGCGCCGGGCCGATCGAGCGCGCCGGATTGACCGAGGTGCCGGTCACCGGGATCATGGCGAAGTGGATCCCCGCCAGCGTCAGGCCGATGACCAGGCCGGCAAAGGCGGTGGTGTGCTTGGCGTTGGTGACGCCGAGGATCACCGTGACGAAGGTGAAGGTGCCGATCAGCTCCCACAGGAAGGCCGAGCTCATGCCCCATTTCGTCTCGTCCCAGCCATTGGCGCCGAAGCCGCCGGTGTGGCCGCCAGCCTGGCCCGATACGATGATCCACAGCGCCAGCGAGGCGATGATGGCGCCGATGACCTGCGCGATCCAGTAGGGGACGACGTCCTTGGCCGGCATCCGCCCCGCCAGGAACACGCCCAGCGTCACCGCCGGATTGAGATGCGCACCCGAGATCGGGCCGATCGCATAGGCCGCGGCGATCAGACCGATGCCGAACGCCAGGCCGATGCCTTCCTGTCCGAGCGGCAGCGCGCCGCCGAAACCGCCCGTGACCACGGAGGCGGTGCCGATGAACACCAACAAAAATGTGCCGAGAACTTCTGCCAGATAAGTCTTCATTGCCCTCTCCTTGTCGGACCCGCCAAACCGCGTTTCCCGCGCCGCGAATCACTGGTGGAAGAGTATTCCTGTGGACAACACTTGCAAAGCTGGGAGGTTAAGCCGGTCGGCTTTCTTGCAGGCGTCAATCAAAACATTAGAAGTCTTTCATGTTCTGATCGATTGTTCTTGTTTCCCGGCCACACCTCTCGCCATGGAAAAACCGTTCGGCCAAATCGTCCGGTCTTGAAACGTCATTTCATCGGCAAACCGAATGGAACTGTTTCAATCCTGGCCTGAAAGGCTTTAAGAGCGGGCTGGACCCGATTTGTAAACAGCTACGGAAAACAGGATGCGACTGGGCGGAAGGCTGGCGGCGGCGATAGAGATTCTGGAAGACATCGGCCGGCGTCACCGGCCGGTGGCCGACGCCCTGCGCGACTGGGGCCTGTCGCATCGCTTCGCCGGTGGCGGCGATCGCGCGGCAATCGGCAACATCGTCTATGACGCGCTGCGCCGCAAACGCTCGGCCGGCTGGCTGTTCGGCGAGGACACGCCGCGCGCCATCGGCTTTGGCGCGCTTCTGTTGGAATGGGGCCAGACGGCGCAGTCACTCAACGACGCGCTCGATGGCGACAAATTCGCGCCGCCGCTGCTCGACGCCGGCGAGCTGAAGGCAGCCGCCAGCCGCAGGCTGGCCGACGCGCCCGACGTGGTGCGGGCCGATATCCCGGACTGGTGCGCGCCGCTGCTCGAGCGAGCCTATGGCGAGGCCTGGGTCGAGGAAGGCGCCGCCCTGGCGCAGCGCCCGCCGCTGGATCTGAGGGTCAACACGCTCCAGGCCGATCGTGCCAAGGTGCTGGCCGAGCTCCAGGGCACGGGTGCCGCGCCGGCGGCGATCGCGCCGCACGGCATCCGCATCCCGCCGATCGACGGCGACGGCCGGCACCCCAACGTGCAGGCCGAGCCGGCCTTCCAGAAAGGCTGGTTCGAAGTGCAGGACGAGGGTTCGCAGCTTGCCGCGGCACTTGCCGGCGCCGCGCCCGGCATGCAGGTGCTCGACTATTGCGCCGGCGCCGGCGGCAAGACGCTGGCGCTGTCGGCCGAGATGGACAATCGGGGCCAGCTCTTCGCCCATGATGCGGAGAAGGTGCGGCTGGCGCCGATCTTCGAGCGCATCCGCCGTTCGCACAACCGCAACGTCCAGGTCGTCAGCAAGCCCGCGGAGCTTGCGCCGCTCGCCAACCACATGGATATCGTGCTGATCGACGCGCCCTGCACCGGCAGCGGCACCTGGCGGCGGCGTCCCGACGCCAAATGGCGGCTGACCGAGAGGCAGCTCGATGCCCGCAAGGGAGAGCAGCAGGCGATCCTCGACACCGCGCAGGCCTTCGTCAAGCCGGGCGGTTTGCTGGTCTACATCACCTGTTCGGTGTTCGATGCCGAGAACGGCGAGCAGGTCGCGGCCTTCCGCGAGCGCCATGAAGGCTTTGCGCCGGTCGATCATCGTCAGCTCTGGGATGGCCGCTTCCCTGGTCATGAAGGGGCCGCACGTATCGGCGAAGGCGGCGGCATCTCGCTGTCACCGGCGTTGAGCGGCACCGACGGGTTCTATTTCCACGCCCTGCGCCGGGCTGCTTGAAGACAACCGGCTTTTGCTGCGCTGCAGCATAAAAGATTGCCTGTTTTGCCGGGCTCTGCAATAAACTTCGCCAGCAATATGAGGCAAAGCGCCATGGCAGCAGCCAAGATCGTACCCGCTCCCGACTTCGAGGAACGCGTCAGGGCGTCCTTTGCCCGGCAGGAGGCAATGGCCACGATCGGCGCCGAGCTGACGCTGGTGACGCCCGGCATCATCGAGATCGAGATGCCTTATTCCGCCTCGCTTACCCAGCAGCATGGCTTCCTGCATGCCGGCGTCATTTCGACCGCGCTGGATTCGGCCTGCGGCTATGCCGCGTTTTCGCTGATGCCGCAGAATTCCAGCGTGCTGACCATCGAGTTCAAGGTGAATCTCCTCGCGCCAGGCAGGGGCGAGCGGTTCCTGTTCCGCGGTTCCGTGACCAAACCCGGCCGCACCATCATCGTCGCCGACGGCCAGGCCTATGCCTTCGCCGCCGATGGCGAGGCTAAGCTGATCGCCACCATGACCGGCACGATGATGACGGTGGTCGGCCGCGACGGAATAGAAGGCTGATCCATGGCGGGTGCAGTTCAAATTGCCGGCAAGGCGGTTCTCTTCGTCATGGCGGTCGAGGCCGAATACGGCCCGCACCTGAAAAACCTGTTCACGCCGCTGATGACCGGCGTCGGCCCGGTCGAGGCCGGTGTCAGGCTGGGCGCCGAGCTTGCGGCGTTGAAAGGCGAGGGAGCGCTTCCGGACCTGGTTGTTTCGCTGGGCTCGGCCGGCAGCCGCAAGCTGGAACAGGCCGAGATCTACCAGGTCGTGTCGGTGAGCTATCGCGACATGGACGCTTCGCCGCTCGGCTTCGAGAAGGGCGCGACGCCTTTCCTCGACCTGCCGGTGACGGTGCCGCTGCCTTTCGTCATCCCGGGTGTCAAGGCCGCCTCGCTATCGACCGGCGGCGCGATCATTTCCGGCGCCGCCTATGACGTCATCGATGCCGACATGGTCGACATGGAGACCTTCGCCTGCTTGCGCGCCTGCCAGCTCTTCGGCGTGCCGCTGGTCGGCCTGCGCGGCATTTCCGACGGCGCGGCCGATCTCAGGCACGTCAACGACTGGACGGAATATCTGCACGTGATCGACGAGAAGCTTGCCGCTGCCATCGACTTGCTGGAGCAGGCGGTCGTCTCCGGCGCGATCCGGCTGGGATAGGCCAAAAAGGACGGAAAGCCGCAGCGCTGAGCCCATTGCGCCGACTCGTTTCTTTCTCTAAAGGCTCGCCATGACGACGACAGCCAATCACACCGACACCGTACTGATTGTCGATTTCGGCAGCCAGTTCACCCAGCTTATCGCCCGCCGCATCCGCGAGGCCGGCGTCTTTTCCGAGATCGTGCCGTTCCAATCGGCCGAAGCGGCCTTCAAGCGCATCAAGCCGAAAGCGGTGATCCTGTCGGGCGGTCCGGCCTCGACCACCGACATCGGCAGCCCGCGCGCGCCGCAGATCGTCTTCGACGCCGGCGTGCCGGTGCTCGGCATCTGCTATGGCCAGATGGCGCTCTGCGTGCAGATGGGCGGCGTCGCCGAAAGCTCCAACCACCGCGAGTTCGGCCGCGCCTTCGTCGAGATCGAGAAGGAGAGCCCGCTGTTCGAAGGCCTGTGGGCGCCCGGCCAGCGCCACCAGGTGTGGATGAGCCATGGCGACCGCGTCATCGAACTGCCGCCGGGCTTCAAGGTGCTCGGCAAGTCGGAAAGCTCGCCCTTCGCCATCTTCGGCGATATCGAGCGCAAGATGTACGGCATCATGTTCCATCCGGAAGTGGTGCACACACCGGACGGCGCCAGGCTGCTCCGGAACTTCGTCCACAACATCGCCGGCATCGAGGGCGACTGGACGATGCGCGCCTATCGCGAGCACGCGGTCGAAACGATCCGCAAGCAGATCGGCAAGGGCAAGGTCATCTGCGCGCTCTCGGGCGGCGTAGACTCTTCGGTCGCCGCACTTCTGATCCACGAAGCGGTCGGCGACCAGCTGACCTGCATCCTCGTCGACCATGGCTTGATGCGCAAGGACGAGGCGGCAAGCGTGGTGGAGATGTTCCGCCAGCACTACAACCTGCCGCTGATCCTGGTCGATGCCTCCGACCGCTTCATCTCGGCGCTGGAAGGCGAGGCCGATCCCGAAAAGAAGCGCAAGACCATCGGCCGCCTGTTCATCGAAGTGTTCGAGGACGAGGCGAAGAAGCTCGGCGGCGCCGATTTCCTGGCGCAGGGCACGCTCTATCCCGATGTCATCGAAAGCGTCTCCTTCTCCGGCGGCCCGTCGGTGACGATCAAGTCGCACCATAATGTCGGCGGCCTGCCCGAGCGCATGAACATGAAGCTGGTCGAGCCGCTGCGCGAACTGTTCAAGGACGAGGTGAGGGCGCTCGGCAAGGAGCTCGGCCTGCCCGAAAGCTTCATCGGCCGCCATCCGTTCCCCGGTCCCGGCCTCGCCATACGCTGCCCGGGCGGCATCACGCGCGAGAAGCTGGAGATCCTGCGCGAGGCCGACGCCATCTATCTCGACGAGATACGCAAGGCCGGACTCTACGACGCGATCTGGCAGGCCTTCGCGGTGCTGCTTCCGGTGCAGACGGTCGGGGTCATGGGCGACGGCCGCACCTACGAATTCGTCTGCGCTTTGCGTGCCGTGACCTCCGTCGACGGGATGACGGCCGACTTCTACCACTACGACATGAACTTCCTGGGTGCGGCCGCCACCCGCATCATCAACGAGGTCAAGGGTATCAACCGCGTCGTCTACGACGTGACCTCGAAGCCGCCCGGCACAATCGAGTGGGAGTGACGGATACAAACGGCGGCGATAGCCTAGTTTCGGCGGTGGTTTTCGCTGCCCTATGAATTGCCTTCATGTCTCACTCTTACTCGACTGGGGATCTCCATCTTCGAGATGGCAGGCCGATCTGGGCCCGCATCCCGTAAAGTGCTTTCGAATGGTGCGAGCGCTGTAGCGTAGAATTGCCTGCGTAAAGGCGTGTCTGCTTTGCCCCTCGTCTCGGCCGTTTAAGCGGGCCTTGCTCGTTCCTGAAGCGGACTATCGACAACAACGCCAGCGTGTTGCGCACAAGCGCTTATCCAGCGGCCTCCTGCTCCATCTCTTTCATGTCCTGAAAGCGGTCCGCAATCCGCGGATGGAGCCGGCCACCGTACGCCGCGCCGATGGCCACGACGATCTCGTCCGCGGCCGGGCCGTCGGCGATCTGAAAGTTGGCGGTGATGAAACGCGAGCGCCGGCCGTTCTCGCTCTTGTGCATCATCGGCAGCGACAGCAGCGCGCCCGGCGCGTTGCGGGTGTTGCAGAATTCGAGGTAGGTCGTGCCGCCGACGGCGTCGCGGAACACGTTGCCGAAGCGCAGCGTGTGGATCATGGCCGAGGCGTGCTCGATTTCGCCTGCGACTCCGACGGCCGCGGCCTTGCCATAGCTTTCGATGCGTTCCGCCGGCATAAGCGCGAGCAGGCGATACGACCCCGAAATGGTCTCGGAGGTGCTGGAGACGATGACCGGACTGGCCCGCGACGGCATGACCATGGTGTGCGTGACGCATGAGATGGGCTTTGCCCGGGCAATGGCCGACCGCGTCCTCTTCATGGATGCCGGACAGATCATCGAGGAGGGCACGCCAGACGCATTTTTCGGCCGCCCGCGTCATGATCGGGCGAAGCTGTTTCTCAGCCAGATATTGAAGCGCTAATGCATGTCGCGCAAAAGTGTGCAGCGGTTTTGCGATAACGACATGCATGAAAACAAGGCTTAAAGCGCGTCGCCTGAATCCGCTTCAGCGCGACGCGCTTTAGCCTTCCTGGGAAAGGCAGAAGACAGAATCCAGTCGAATAGCGACGCGGCACCGTTGATGGTGGACTTTACCTGGCTCGTCCCTGCACGATGCGGTCGATCACCATGGCACAGAGCAGAATGGCGAAGCCCGCGAGCAAACCCTGGCCGACAGCGGCGTATTGCAGGGCGTTGAGTACGTCTTCTCCGAGCCCCTTGGCGCCAATCAGCGACGCGATGACCACCATCGAAAGACACATCAGGATGGTCTGGTTGATGCCGGCCATGATCGACGGCATGGCGAGAGGAAGGTCGACCCGCGTCAGCAGGAACCATCGCGTGGCGCCATAGGCTTGTGCGGCTTCGCGGATTGCCGGCGGAACGCCTTGCAGGCCAAGCGCCGTCAACCGCACGACGGGCGGCGTGCCGAAGATCAGCGTGGCGATCACACCAGGCGGCTTGCCGATGCCGAACAGCGCGATCACCGGGATGAGATAGACGAAGGCCGGCATGGTCTGCATAAAGTCCAGCACCGGCCGCAAGGCGGTGTAGACGCGCGGCCTGCGGCCACACCAGATGCCAAGTGGGATTCCGATCACCAGGCAAAGCACCGCCGAGGTTCCAAGCAGCGCCACCGTTTCGAGACTTTTTTCCCAGAAGCCGAGCAGGGCGAGATAAGCGAGCGCAGCGGCGGTGAAGATGGTGACCCGCGATCCGGCCAACTGCCAGGCGAGGATCAGGATGACCGCCATCGTCACCGGCCATGGCATGCCGGTCAGCGCGTAGGACAGACCGTCGAGTACCAGCGATATGCCGCCGGTGACTGCGCCGAAGAAGCCTTCGCCCGCATGCGATATCCCTTCCATCAGCCCGTCCAGCCCCGACGACAGGCCAACCTGCCAATCGCGATTGGAAGGCGCCGCCATGATCCAGCCGGCCGGGTTTGCCCAGGCGAAACGGTAAATTGAGAGGCCATAGGCCAAGATGCAGAAGATAAACGCGCACAGCGCAAGCGGATAGTTGAGCCCATGCCCCAAAGCCTGGTTCGATCGCCAGCGGGCGAAGCGGCGCTCGAGCAGCCGGTTGGCAAGGAACCCGTTTATGATCCGCGCGAAAAGCAGCGTCAAAAGGCCCGTTCCGATCAGCAAAGGCGCTTTCTGCCCGGCCGCCTGTGCTTGTTCGCTTGCCTTGTCCGCGGCTCTCTGCAACGCCGCGGCCGACGATTTCAAACCCTCGGCATTGTCCGCGCCTGAAGCTTGCGCCGCCTGTGCCTGTTCGGCCCGCGCCGTAGCTTGCTTGGTCAGCCGCTCGGCGCGCGCCTGCTCGGCCGCGCCGAGATTGCCGACCGCGCCGATGCCGACCTGAACGACCGCGAGCATTTCGAGAAAGAAGACGATCCAGAACAGCACCGCGATGCCACGCGCCGCCGCCCAGACCGGACCGAGCACCGCGGCTGCGACGTTGAAGGGCCAGACAGAATTTTGCGCCCGCCGGATGCGGGAAAAGCGGTCGACATAATAATGCGGGTTCTGAACGGCGAACTCTTCGACCAGGCGGCCTTCAGTCGGCGGTTCGAGCCGCCCAGTGGCGTGCGGATCACGGGCGTTCACGATTGTCCGCCCTTTCGCAATCCATCCAGGAGAATCTGCCTGTCGACGACGCCGACAATTGTTCCCTCTGCGTCCGTCACGGCCAGCGGCGCCTCATCCTGGGCCGCGAGTTCCACCAGTTCCCCGAGCGGCTGCTGCGCGACCACCCGGCGCAAAGATCTCACGTCCGACTGCGGGTTCTTTGCGCTGAAACCGCTGACGGGCTCCATGATGCGACCGGCGGTGATCACCTTCAGCCGCGAAATGTCGGCGACGAATTTAGCCACGTAGTCGTGCCTGGGAGCCGTCACGATGTCTTCGGGCGTGTCGATCTGGATGATGATCCCGTCCTTCATGATGGCGATGCGGTCGCCGATACGGATCGCTTCATCCAGGTCGTGGGTGATGAACACCACTGTCTTGCCCATCGACCGCGAGAGTTCCAGGAATTCATCCTGAAGCTGACGCCGGATCAGCGGGTCGAGTGCGCTGAACGGCTCGTCCATCAGAAGGATAGCCGAATCCGCCGCCAGCGCGCGGGCCAGGCCGACGCGCTGCTGCATGCCGCCCGAAAGCTCGTGGCAGTAGCGGTCGCCCCATCCCGAGAGATTGACCTTGGCGAGCGCTGCCTCGGCGACGTCGAAGCGTTGCTGCTTGCTCGCCGCCTGGATTTCCAGCGGCAGCGCGACGTTGTCGCGCACTGTGCGGTGCGGCAGCAGCCCGAAGCTCTGAAACACCATGCTGACCTTGCGCGACCTGATCGTCCTCAACTCGGCAGGCGTCTTCGTCATGATGTTCTCGCCGTCGACGAAAATCTCGCCGGCGGAGGGTTCGAGCAGTCGGTTGATATGGCGGATCAAGGTCGATTTGCCGCTGCCCGACAGACCCATCACGCAGAAGATTTCGCCGGGCGCGACCGAGATACTGACATCGGCCACGCCGACGACGCAGCCGAACCGCTTGACCACGTCCTCCTTGTCCAGCCTGTCGCGCAGGATGGATGCCATGGCCTCGGGCGCGCGCGGACCGAACACCTTCCAAACGCCGTTCATGACAATAGCGGGCGGAGCGGCCGAGCCGCTCCGCTTAGGGTTCAAGTCATTGGCCGACACGGCGTCCACGCCTACGCTTTCCGGCCATGGTCGCCGTGCGCCACTCCGCTCAGTGGCCGAACCACTTTGCCACGTCGTCCGGATGGGCCTTGATCCACTCCTTGGCCACCTCGTTGGCCGGCTTCTTGTCGACGATGATAGCGTATGCCCATTTCGAGATGTCGTCCGGGTTGAAGCTCATACGCTCCAGCGCCGCCGTCAGGTCCGGCTGGCGCTGCGCCAGCGTGGCAGCATAGGCAACATGCACGGTGGTGTCAGCATAGGCCGACGACACCTTCGATTTTTCGAACCATTGCGGATCGTCGTTGGGCTGCACGACGACGAATTTCGCCGGGTCGTTCTTCGGCTCGGTCAGGAAGGCGAGCTTGTAGCGGGCGAAATTCTGGTGTGGGCTGTAGCAATAGCCGACCCATGGCTTGTCGGCTTTCGCCGCGCGGTCGAGCGAGGCCGCCGCCACCGCTTCGTCGGTGACCTGCAGGTCGAAGAAATCGGCAAAACCGTAGTCACGCGCCCTGACCTTCTCGATGTTGGTCGACTGCCAGCCAGACGCGCCGATCCACATCTCGCCTTTGCCGTCGCCATTGGTGTCGAACAGCTTGGCGTTGTCCGGGTTGGCGAGATCGGAGACATCCTTGATGTGATATTTGTCGACCGTGACCTGGGTGACGCAATAGCCCTGCTTGGCTTCGTAGCCGTTTTGGGCGAGCTTCACGGTGCCAGCGCCCTTGACGTACTTGTCGACAAGACCTTGCTGGTTGGGCAACCAGACGTCCGGCCAGATATCGACCTCGCCCTTGCCGCGACTCATCGCTTCCCAGATCACCGGAACGGCGGTGGTCGTCACCGTCGAAACATCCAGCCCCAGTTCCTGCTCGGTCGCGTTCTTGATGACGTTCATGACCGCCGTCGCGGTGGCGTAATTCGGGTCTGGCATCGTCACGTCGGCAGCATAAGAAGAAGCCGCGGGCGTCAGCAGAAGGACGCCGAGTGCGGTCTTGAGCAGGTAGCCTTTCATGGTGTTCCCCAACTTGGTTGCGCTGATTTCATTCAGTCTACCCATCAGGTTAGCGGAACATGCAGGCAATCCATCCCAAATTTCACCACATAAGGAAAATCGATGGAGTGCATAAGATCGCTGGCGTTCCGCAACATGCTCTGAGCCAGGTCGCTCTAGAAATAGGCTTGATCGGGCTCACTGGCCTTCCGGTTGGCAATGAAGGCCTGCAGCGCCTCGTCGATCGCCGGATCGAGGCCGGGGTCGTGGTAGTCCTCGAGCAGCCGCTTCCATTGCCGGTTGGCGCGCTGCGCGGCATCCAGCCGTCCTTCCTCGTTCCACTGCTCGAAGGAATTGTTGTCGCTGATGGAGGATCGGTAGAAGGCGGAAAGGAAGTTGGCTTGCGTATGCTCGCTGCCGAGGAAATGCGAACCCGGCCCGACCGCCTCGATGGCCTCCATCGCCTGCGCGTTGACCGATAGATCGATGCCCTCGAACAGGCTGGCGAGCTTGCCGCAGAGGTCGGCGTCGATGACCGTCTTCTCGAAGCCGGTCACTAGCCCACCCTCGAGCCAGCCGGTGGCGTGGTTGATGACATTGGCGCCGGCAAACATCGACATCAATATACCCCAGGTCGCCTCCTGCTCGGCCTGGGCATCGGGAAGCTTGGAAGCCGACAGCGAACCGACGGTGTGGAACGGCACGCCGACGCGCCGCGCCAATTGCCCACAGGCAAGCACCATCTTGCCGGCCTCCGGCGTGCCGAAGGTCGGCGCGCCGCTCTGCATCGAGATGGTGCTGGCGAAGCTCCCCATCAGGCAGGGCGCGCCGGGATTGATCAACTGCACGAGGCTGAGGCAGGCAAGCGCTTCGGCCAGCACTTGCGCCAGCGTGCCGGCGACGGTGCAAGGACTCATCGCGCCAGCCAGTGTCCAGGGCGTGCAGGCGACCGGCTGGTTGTTGCGCGCATAGACCTTCAGCGAGCCGGACATGTTGGCGTCGAGCACCAGCGGCGCATTGGTGTTGGAGACGTTATAAAGCACGGCGTTGTTGGCGACGAATTCTTCGCCGAAGACGATCTTGGCCATGTCGACCGCGTCCTGCGCCCGCTTCGAGCCGATGAACGCGCCCATGAAGGCGCGGTCCGAATGACGGATGTGGGTATAGAGCATGTCGAGATGGCGCTTGTTGGCCGGCAGGTCGACCGGCTCGCAGACGACGCCGCCCGAATGATGCAGATGCGGGATCATCTGGTGCATCTTCACCAGATCGCGAAAATCCGCGATCGTCGCATAGCGGCGGCCGCGATCGAGGTCATGCACGAAGGGCGGTCCCCAGGATGGGCAGAGCACCGTATTGTCGCCGCCGATCATCACCGTGTTCTCGGGATTTCGCGCATGCTGCTTGAATTGCGAAGGCGCGGTGGCGCGGATGATCTTGCGGCACATGCCGGGCTCGAAGCGTACCCTCGTCCCCTGCACGTCGGCGCCGGCGTTGCGGAAGATATCGAGGATCTCGGGATCGTCATGGAATTCCATGCCGACTTCCTTGAGCAACTGGTCGGCATTGGCTTCGATCAGGCTCAGCCCCTCCTCATCGAGGATGTTGAAGGTGCCGATCATGCGGCGGATATAGGGGCGCCGCGGCGCCTGCCGCGCGCTGCGCTGGCCGAGCCTTCCTGCGCGGCCGCCGGTTCTCGGAGCATGCGTTTCGGTGGTGATCGTCGCTTCCTTGTCCATGGTCTGCTCCGATATCAAGCGGGCGTTAAGGCAGACTGCTCGGCGGGCTGAAGTCCGCGAAGCCGCATATTGGCTGGGTCGTAAGGCGCCTCGCGAAGCTCACGCGCGGAGAACTTCCGGCCGAGGATGGAAACCGTCAATTGCTGCGGCGAGATACCGGGCCGCAGATAGGCGAGGGCAAGCGTCTTGCCGGTCCGGAAAC
Source organism: Mesorhizobium sp. B2-8-5 (assembly GCF_006440675.2). Taxonomy (NCBI): domain Bacteria; kingdom Pseudomonadati; phylum Pseudomonadota; class Alphaproteobacteria; order Hyphomicrobiales; family Phyllobacteriaceae; genus Mesorhizobium; species Mesorhizobium sp. B2-8-5. The sequence goes on along the minus strand of NZ_CP083951.1, from coordinate 5,948,788 downwards.
CACGCGCGCCGGAGGTGACGATCCCGACGGGGCGGCCTGCCTGCATCACCGCGTGGGCGTAGAAAGGCAGACGTTCACCGTCATCGTCGATCTCGAGCAACGCCATTGTCCAGGAGTTGTCGCCGACGCGTGCCAGCATCGCCTCGCGGCCGACGAATGTCCGCCCCTCGGTTTTGACCAAAGCGCTCAATCCAGCCTCCAGCGGCGTCCGCTCGGTGGTCAGGTCCGCGCCCCAGCCGCGATAGCTTTTTTCCAGCCGCATCGCGTTCAGCGCATAGATGCCAAACGGACGTAGGTCGAACTGCGCGCCGGCCTTGGCGACCGCTTCGTAAAGCTTACCGAATTGCGCGAGTTGCACATGCAATTCCCACCCGAGCTCACCTGCATAGGAGACCCGAAGTGCAGCCGCCTTGATGCCCGCCACCCGGATGATCTGCGCGGAAAGCCAGGGAAATGCCGTATTCGACAGATCCGCTTCGCAGATCTTTGCCAGCAGGTCGCGGGCGCGCGGCCCCATCACCCCCAGCACCCCCCGTCTTTCCGTGACGTTGTCGATCGTCACGCCAGGAAATTCTGCGGCGCGCGAGCGCAGCAGATCCTCGTCATGCCTTTCCGCGAGGGCGGCGCTGGTGAGATAGAACCCGTCATCGCCGAAGCGCGTCACGGTAAATTCCGACGCCACGCCGCCATTCGCCGTCAGCACGTGAATGAGGCCGATGCGGCCGAGGCGTTCGGGTGGCCGGTTGGCGCCGAGCGACGCCATGAACGCGCTGGCGCCGGGCCCGCCGATCTCGAATTTGGAAAAGGCGGAGAGGTCGATGGCGCCGACGCTGTCCTGCACGGCAAGGCACTCGCCACGCACGGCGTCGAACCAGCCGGGCTTGCGGAAGGTCAGCGGCGGATCGCGGTCGGCGCCTTTGACGGCGAACCAGTTTGGCCGCTCCCAGCCATAGGCGACGCCCAGCACGGCGCCCTGGCTTTTTTGAAGGTCCAGCGCCGGCGTCGTGCGACGCGGCCGGCCGGCGTCGCGTTCTTCGTTGGGATAGTGGATCCCGAATTGCAGGCCGAACCCTTCGACCGCCTTGTCGATGCGATAGTCGCGGTCGGCATAGTTGCCGAAGCGGCGCGGATCGATGGCGAGCGCATCGCTGCGCGGCGCCCCGTCGGTGATCCAGTCGGCAAGGAAACGGCCGGCGCCGCCGCCTTCCATCACGCCCATGCTGGAGCCGGTGAGCAGCCATGCATTGCCGAGGCCAAAGGCAGGGCCGATCAGCGGGTTGGCGTCGGGCGTGAAAGTGATCGGGCCGTTGACCACTGTCTTGATGCCGGCATTGGCGAGCGCTGGCACCCGGTCCATGGCCAGCGCGATGATGTGCTCGACGCGGTCGAGATCGGGCGGCAGCAATTCCATGCCGAACTCCGGCGGCACCCCGTCGATCGCCCACGGATGGGCCGACTTCTCATAAGGGCCGACGATGTAGCCGTCGCGCTCCTGGCGCAGGTACCAGCTTTCTTCCGGATCGCGGATGATTGGCAGTTCCTTGGCGCCGGCGGCGATGCGCTCGGCGATTTCCGGAACGGTGTCGGTCACGACATATTGGTGCAGCATCGGCACGACAGGCAAGTCGATGCCCATCATTGCGCCGATCTCTCGGCACCATGTGCCGGCGGCGTTGACGATATGCTCGGCAACGATGTCGCCCTGCTCCGTGCGCACCAGCCATTCGCCGGACGGCTTGCGCTCGATCCCCAGTACCGGATTGTGCCGCACGATCTCGGCGCCACGCGAGCGCGCGCCAGCGGCCATGGCATTGGTGGCCAGTGTCGGATCGACATGGCCGTCATTAGGCTCGTAGATTGCGCCGATGACCTCGTCCGTGTGGCAGAGCGGATAGATATCCTTGAGCTCGGCTGGACTGAGGATGTGGAAGTCATGACCGACGAACCGGCCGAGCCCTTGCACATGGCGGAACTCATCCATGCGCGCTTTCGAGCGGGTGATGCGCAGCGCGCCGCTGGCATGGAAGCCGGTTGGCAGTCCGGTCTCGGCGGTCAGTATCTCGCGATAGAGCCGCACCGAATGGGCGCGCATCTCCATGATCGTTGCATTGTGGGCGAAATGCGTGCAGAGCCCCGCCGCATGCCAGGTTGAGCCTGCCGTCAGCTCCTGTCTCTCGACGAGCATGACATCGCTCCAGCCTCGCTTGGCGAGGTGATAGAGCAGCGACACGCCCATGGCGCCACCGCCGATAATGACCACGCGGGCATGTTGTCTCATAGCGTCTCCTCCGCATGTCCGCGCATGCGCATTCCGGTTGGGTCGTAAGGCGGTTTGTCGAGCGTACGCATTTTGTAGCGTGTGCCGGCGACCGCGATTTCGTAGTCAGACTGAAAGAGCTGCGTTTTCGGCTCGCCCGGATCGCTGGCGACGTAGCCAAGGCAAAGGCTGAGGCCCGTGCGCGCGCCGAGCCCGCCCGAGGTCGTCAATCCGGCCAGCTTGCCGTTTCGATAGATCGGCTCGTCATGCAGCAGAAGGGGGTTAGCTCCTTCAACGGCGAAATGCATCAGCCGGCGCTGTACGCCCTCGGCCTTCTGCCTAAGCAGCGCCTCGCGGCCGATGAAATCGCTCTTCTTCCAGGATACCGCAAAAGAGAGGCCCGCCTCCAATGGCGTGTCCTTCGGACCGATATCGTGTCCCCAATGGCGGTAGCCCTTTTCCAAGCGGCAGCCATCGAGTGCGTAGTGCCCGCAAAGCGCCAAGCCATAGCCGCTGCCAGCCGAGATGATGGTGGCAAACACGCTTTCGGCATGCTCTACCGGCACGTAAAGTTCGAAGCCGAGCTCGCCGACAAAACTGACTCGGATGGCGCGGACGTTGGCGGTGCCGATATCTATGCGTTGTGAGGTGGAAAATGGAAATGCCGCGTCGGAAAGATCGGCGTCGGTCAGGCCTTGCAGCAGGTCGCGCGAGCGCGGCCCCATGATGCCGAGAACGGCCTCAGCGGATGTGGCGTCGAAGACCGAAACATTGAGGCCAAGATCTTCGGCATGGCGGCTAATCCAAGCGAGGTCTTTCTGCCTTGTCGCTGCACCCGAGATCACACGGAAAGCATCCGCTCCGACCCGCGCGACCGTCACGTCGGCCTCGATGCCGCCGCGCGCATTGAGCATCTGTGTATACACGGCGCGGCCTTCGGACCGGTCGACATCGGCCGTGCACAGCCTCTGCATCAGTTTGGCCGCGTCGCGTCCGCCCACGTCGATCTTGGTGAAGGGCGAAAGCTCGAACAGTCCGACGCCTTGCGCCATCCGCTCGGCTTCGGCCTTGGCCGCGCCCCACCATTTCTGGGTACCCACGGAGTAGCCGCGCGTCTCCTCTCCGCCGAACCACAGCGGCCGCTCCCAGCCGGTCGGTGCGCCGAACACGGCGCCGGCTTCTGCGAAGGTCCTATGAAAGGCGGAACGCCTCACATCGCGACCGGCGGTTGCCTGCTTGTAGGGCCAGTGCATGCGGAAGAGATCGGCAACTGATTCTTCCATCCTGGCGCCGACAAAGGAACGCGCCGCAGCCGAGCGGTCGAAACGGGCGATATCGAGCGCCCAGAGATCAAGCCCGGGCTCGCCGTCGACGATCCACTCGGCCATCGCCTTGCCGGCACCGGCCGACGACATCATGCCGGTCGAGTTGAAGCCGGCGGCGACATAGAAGCCGCGCAGATAGGGCGACTCGCCCATCAGCGGACGTGTATCCGGCGTAAAACTCTCCGGCCCATTCATGAAATGCCGTATGCCGGTATCGGACAGCGCCGGCAGAAGCTTCAGCCCGGCAGACATGAACGGTTCGAACTGCTCCCAATCCTCCGGCAGTTCGAGGAAAGGCCTGTCACCCGCCGGTCCGCGGACGTCGAAGATCTTGGCATTCGGCTCGAACCCGCCCAGCACCAGCTTGCCGGAATCGCCCTTGATGTAGATGCCTTCGTCGAGGTCGCGCAGGATCGGGAACGGATCCTGCAGGCCGGTGATCGGCTCGGTCACCACATACATGTGCTCGACCGCCTGCAGCGGCACCGGAACGTCGGCCAGAGCACCAACATCGCGCGCCCAGGCGCCGGCGCAGTTGACGACGATCTCGCAATCGATGTTGACGCCCGAGGCGAGCCTCACACCCGCGACCCGTCCATTGCGGGTCACTATGCCTGAACAAGAAACCCCTTCCAGGATGCGAATCCCGGCGGCGCGCGCACGTTTAGCGTAGGCGGCACAGATGTCGACCGGATTGGCCTGGCCGTCTTCCTCGACCCAGAGCGCGCCTTCAACCCCGTCGGCGACGATGCCGCGCACGCGTTCCGCCACGCCGGCCTGATCGACGATCCCCACCGTCAGGCCGCAGACATCGCCCATATGCGCGATGCGCTTCAACTCGTTCATGCGCTCCGGACGCCGCGCCAGCCAGAGGCCGCCGGTGCGCCTGTAGCCGGACGCCTGGCCGGTCAGCTCCTCGAGGCGTGGAAACAGCTCGGTCGCATATTGCGCCAGCCTTGTCAGGTTGAGGCTGGCGCGCAACGGACCGACGATTCCGGCTGCATGCCAGGAAGTGCCGCTGGTCAGCTGGTGGCGTTCCAGGAGGACGACATCGCTCACACCCAATTCAGCCAGGTGATAGGCTATGCCGAGGCCAATGACTCCGCCGCCAATGATCACGATGCGTGCGCTGTCATTCACCTTGTAAGCTACCTTTGCTGGATCGAACCGGGCGATCTTTTCCGCCAAGCCTCTTGCGCTCAACCTAAATTTCGCAACATTAGGAAAACTTATGGAGCCTTGAGGGCGGAGTTGCGGGTGAAGAGCGGCAGTTTCGATTTCAATCTGTTCCGGTCGATCGAGGTGTTCGTCGCCATCGTAGAGACCAGGCATGTAACGCAGGCGGCGCAGATGCTGGGCATGACGCAATCAGCCGCTTCCCAGCATCTGAAGAATCTGGAAAGCGCGCTCGGCGTCAGTCTGATCGACCGCAATCTGCGACCGATCGAGCTCACCAAGGCCGGCATCGCCTTGCATCGCCGCGCGGTCGCCATACTGAGCGAGGTCGAGGGCTTGCGCACGGATGCGCGGCGCGTCAACGCGGCGCCGCTGCCGCTTTTGCGCATCGCGCTTCTGGCGTCGATCGCGACCACCCTGGCGCCGGCGCTTTCGGTGCTGGCCCGCAAGAACTTCGGCATTCCCGAGCTCAGCCTGTTCGCGGGGCTCGCTACCGACCACGTCGCCTTGCTACGCGCTCGCCGCGCCGACCTTGCGGTTACGTCGGGAGAGTTGTTCGAGATCGAGGGGCTGACGCGTTATCCGGTGATGACCGAGAAATTCCTGCTGGTGACGCCGAAAGGTTTTGCCGGCGATGTCGGCGACATCGTCAAGCTGTCCAAGAAGCTCGCCTTCGTGCGCTTCTCGCGCGAGACGCCTGTCGGCCTGCGCGTCGATCAGCATCTCAGCCGGCTGCGCATCGAGATTGCGCGCGCCATGGAAGGCGATCGTTCCAGCGTGGTGATGGCGCCTGTGGCCGCTGGCATGGGCTTCGCCATCCTGACGCCGACCTTGCTCATCGATGGCCTGGCGGAAGGCATGGAGATCGACGTCCATCCTCTGCCCTTCACCAGCCTGTCACGCAACATTCTGCTGGTGGCGCGTGAGCGCGAACTCGGAAATATCCCCGAGGCTTTCGCCGACCGCACCGCGGAAGTGCTGACCCAGGCGATCAGCACGCGCCTGCCCGGCCTTCCGGCCGACTGCTACACGCTCGACCGCCCCTCGAGGAGCGACTAATCAGCTTCATCAGTTATCCTGATGACGAGCTTTGCCGGTGTGCGCGCCACGCATTCCGTGTTTTCAATCTCCGGAATTCGCAACACTGGAGATACGGCATGAACGCTCCGCACGTCCATTCAAGTCTGGACATCGACTGGTCGACCGAGGCGATTGTCGATCGGCGGAACCGCTTCTATTCGGCCTCACAGCGCAAATTCGTTCCCTATAAGGAACCGCTGATCCTCAAGCGCGGCAGGGGCCAATATGTCTGGGACGAGAAGGACCGCAAATACATCGACCTGCTCGGCATGAACCTGTGCATCTCGGTCGGCCACGCCCATCCGCAGGTGGTCAAGGCCGCCACCGAGCAGGTGAGCGAGCTGACGCATTGCACGACGATGTTCTACCATCCGGTTCCCGCCCAATACGCCGAGGAACTGGTGGCGACGATGCCGGCCGGTCACGATTGGGTCGTGCATTTCACCAACAGCGGCGCCGAAGCGATCGACCTTGCCTTGCTGATGGCGCGCTCGCACACCGGCAGCATCGACATGCTGGCGCTCGGCTCAAGTTATCACGGCGCCACATTCGGCGCCCAGTCGGTAACAGGCATAGCCGGTTTTCGTCATCAGGTGCCGCAACTCGGCGGGGTGACGTTCGTAGCCGAGCCCAATCAGTATCGCGGCGTCCACGGCGAAGGCGTGCAGCCATATCTGAACGAGGTCGAGCGCGCCATATCCAGCTCGACCAGCGGCCGGTTGGCCGGCATGATCATCGAGCCGGTGCAGGGTTATGGCGGCATCGTGCCGATGCCTGCCGGCTACATCGCCGGCGCTTTCGAACGCGTGCGGGCGGCGGGCGGCGTCTGCATCATCGATGAGGTGCAGTCCGGCGTCGGACGCACTGGCGATGCCTTCTGGGCGTTCGAATCGCACGGCGTCGTTCCCGACATCGCCGTCGTCGCCAAGGGTGTCGGTAACGGCATTCCGCTCGGCGCCGTCATTGCCAGGCGCGCCGTCGCGGAGTCCATGGCCGACAAGTTCCTGTTCCACACCTACGGCGCCAATCCCGTCGCCTGCGCGGCAGGCCGCGCGGTGCTCAAGGTGATGCGCGACGAGCGGCTGCAGGAGAATGCCGCCAAGGTCGGCGGCGCGCTGAAGGAAAGGCTTCAGGAGCTAAAGAAAGATTTCCCGCTGATCGGCGACGTCAGGGGACAAGGCCTGATGCTCGCCATCGAGCTGGTGAAGGACCGCGCAACGAAGGAGCCGGCGCCCGAAGCAACCTTGCAGGTCTTCGAGGAAACCCGGCGTCAGGGCCTCGTCGCCAGCCGCTCGGGTCCGTACCGCAACGTCATCAGAATGTGCCCGCCGCTCTGCCTGTCGATGGCCGACCTCGACAATGTGGTGGACAGCTTCGTGCGCAGCTTCCGCATGGCGACATCTTGCTGACCCGCTCTTGGCGTCAATAGCGAGATTTGGATGAAATGATTTGGGTCCCGTTGGTCAATTTTCTCGATCTTGTTGATGTGACCTGCTGAACATAGCGCGGGACCCCGGATGACGACAAAGCTCACCGACATTGCGTGCGGCAATCGCTGGCAACAACGTGCGAAAGGCGGGCCTCAACCGGCCGGTCGAAACGGTTTTGCCAGCGAGGCTGGAAAATGCAGCGCCAATATCTGGCGGTTACGCGAGATCAGCACCAGCACCACGATCGTCGCCAGATAAGGCAGGGCCGACAGCAGTTCGGATGGGACCTGAAGGCCTAGAGCCTGTCCTTGGAGTTGCAGGATCGTCATGCCGCCGAATAGCCAGGCGCCGAGCAGAACGCGCAGCGGCCGCCATGTCGCGAAGACCACCAGCGCCAAGGCGATCCAGCCTTTGCCCGCGGTCATGTTCTCGACCCAGAGCGGCGTGTAGGCGACCGATAGATAGGCGCCGGCGAGGCCTGCCATCAGCCCGCCGAACAGCACCGCCATGTAGCGGATCCGGATCACTGGATAGCCGATGGCGTGGGAGGTCTGCGGCGATTCCCCGATCGTGCGCAGGATGAGGCCTGCCTTGGTGCGATAAAGGAACCAACTGATCGCCACGAACATCAAGAGTGCCAGGTATACAAGCGGATCGAAGCGGAAGAGCAGCGGGCCGAGCACCGGCAGATCGGAGAGGATGGGCATGCTGACGCCGTGCAGCGCTTCGATCGGATCGCTGCCGAAACCGCGACCGATGAATGCTGACACGCCGGAACCGAAGATCGCCAGCGCCAAGCCGGCGGCATACTGGTTGGTGAGGAAGGTTAGCGCCAGCACGCCGAAAAGGAGTGAGGCGGCAGCGCCGGCCAGCGCGCCGGCGAGGATTGCAACGGGCATCGGATAGCCGGCGGTGACCGCCCAGAAAGCAAGCGCCGCACCCATCAGCATCATGCCTTCGATGCCGAGATTGAGCACGCCGGATTTCTCGACCACGAGCTCGCCAAGTGCTGCAAAGATCAGCGGCGTGGCGGCGATGATGGTGCCGGTGAAGATGGCGATGAAGAGTTCCATCCGATGTCTCCCGCTATCGCGCCGTCTCGGGCGCATGCGCATCAGGGGCCGGCCGCACCAGGCGAATGCGATAGAAAATGAAGAAGTCGGCTGCGAGCAGGAATAACAGCAGGATGCCCTGGAAGATGCGCGTCAGGGCCGAGGGCAGGGCAAGCGTCATCTGCACGCCTTCGCCCCCGAGGAAAAGCAGCGACATCAACAGCCCGCCGAGCACGATGCCGAAGGCATTCAGACGTCCGATGAAGGCGACGATGATGGCGGCAAAGCCGTAGCCGGGCGAAATCTGCGGCGAAAGCTGTCCGAGCGGTCCGGCAGCTTCCGCCATGCCGGCAATGCCTGCCGCGGCGCCGCCAGCCAGCAATCCGATCCACACCGCAGCCGACTCGCGAAAGCCGGCATAGCGAGCGGCGAGCGGGGCCGCGCCGCTGACCGACATCTTGTAGCCGAGGAAGCTGCGGTCGGCGAACAGCCACATCAAAAGCACGGCGACGACAGTGATGAAGATCGAGGAGTTCACCCGGTAGGCCGGATCGAAGGACTGAAACATCGCGGCCGCCGGCAGAAGCGCCGTCTGCGGATAGTTGAAGCCGGCGGGATCGCGCCATGGTCCATGCACCAGATAGGACAGGAACAGCGTCGCGATATAGGTCATCATCAGCGTGACCAGGATCTCGTTGGTGTTCATGCGCGAGCGCAGGAAGGCCGGGATCGCCGCCCAGGCCATCCCGGCGGCCATTCCGGCCAGGAACATCAGCGGCAAGAGCAGGGCGCTGTCCGGGTTCGGCCAGAACAGGCCGACGCCGCTCGCGGCAATCGCGCCCATCGTGAATTGCCCCTCGGCGCCGATGTTCCAGACATTGGCGCGAAAGCCGATCGCCAGTCCACAGGCAATCAGGATCAGCGGTGAGGCTTTCAGCAACCATTCCGAGAGGCCATTCATCGAGCTCAGCGGCTCGATGAAGAAGGCATAGAGCGTCGGCAGCGGATCATGCCCGAGCGAGGCGAAGAAGACCGAGCCGACGATCAGCGTCAGGACGGACGCCAGAACCGGCGCGGCGATGCGCATCGTGGCGGAAGGCTCCGGCCTCTGTTCAATCCTGATGCGCAACGCTGCTGCTCCCTGTCTTGTCCTGGCCCATGGTCCGGCCGGTCATCAACAGCCCGATCTCCTCGCGGTCGGTGCTGGTGCGCGCCAGCGGCGGCGATACGCGACCCTGGCAGATGACGAGCAGCCGGTCGCAGATCTCGAACAGTTCGTCGAGTTCTTCCGAAACGACGAACACCGCGGCGCCGGCGCGGCTCAGGTCGACGATGGTCTGGCGGATGAAGGCGCTTGCCCCGACATCAACCCCCCAGGTCGGCTGCGAGACGAGCAGCAATTTCGGCGCCAGCGCGATCTCGCGGCCGACGATGAATTTCTGCAAATTGCCGCCGGACAGGCTCTGCGCCGTCGAGCCCGGTCCGTTGGCCTTGACCTTGAACCTGTCGATGATGCCGGCGGCGAAGGCGGCGGCCTTGCGGCGGTCGACGAGACCCTTGCGGACCGTGCCGAAGCGATGGGCGGTCAGCACGGCGTTTTCCCACAACGTATGCGACGGCACGGCGCCGCGCCCGAGCCGTTCCTCGGGAACGAAGGCGAGGCCGAGCTTGCGGCGCTCGTCGGGCCGCAAGGTGGCGGCCGGCGCTCCGTTGATTTTGATCGCGTCGCCTTGGCCATGCCGGCGCTCGCCGCTGAGCAGCGCGATCAACTCGGCCTGGCCGTTGCCGGAGACTCCCGCCAGGCCGACGATCTCGCCGCCATGCACGTTGAAGGAGACATCCTTAAGGTCGACGCCGAAATGGTCGCGTGCGTCGGCTGAAAGATTTCTGACCTCGAGCACCGGCCTGTCGCTGGGAATGGCGGGGCTGACATGCATTTCCGGCAGCCTGGAACCCACCATCATGCGGGCCAGCTCCAGCGAGGTCGTTTCCTTCGGCCGCGCGGTGCCGGTGACCTTGCCGTTGCGCAGCACGGTCGCGGTGTCGCAGAGTTCCTGCACCTCGTCGAGCTTGTGGCTGATATAGACGATCGAACAGCCTTCGGCCGAGAGCTGCCGTAGCGTGTCGAACAGCTTGACCACGGCCTGCGGCGTCAGCACCGAGGTCGGCTCGTCGAGGATCAGGAGTTTTGGCGCCTGTAAGAGGCAGCGCACGACCTCGACGCGCTGCCGCTCGCCGACCGACAGGTCATGCACCTGGCGATACGGGTCGATGGGCATGCCGTAGCGCAGAGAAAGCTCGCGGATCTTTTCGGCAAGCGAAGGCAAGTGGAAGGCGCTGCTCGCCGACAGCGCGATGTTCTCGACCACCGAGACCGACTCGAACAATGCGAAATGCTGATAGACCATCTCGATGCCGAGCGCGCGCGACGTCGCCGGATTATGCGCCGCGATAAGCTTGCCGTCGCAATAGATGTCACCGGAATCGGCTTGCGCCGCTCCGTAGATTATCTTCATCAGCGTCGATTTGCCGGCGCCGTTTTCGCCGAGCACCGCATGGATTTCGCCGGGTTGAATCGACAGCGAGACGTCGTCATTGGCGACGACGCCGGGATAGCGCTTTGAGATGTTGCGCAATTCTAGTCGCGGATGCATGGCGGGTCCTGCCGGGCTTGCAGCGGGGTTGGACGGGAACCAGACGGGGGCCGCCGGAAATTGCCGTTCGACGCCCCCGTTTCTTCGAATGCGATCAGCTCAATTTGCCGATCATTCCCTTGACGAACCAGTTCATGCCGCGGATGCTGTCGTCGTCGAGCACCGATCCGGCCGCGACCTTGACGGCGCCGTCCTGATCCTTCAGCTCGCCGCCATAAGGATGCACCTTGCCGCTGCCGATATCGGCTTCGAGCTGCTTCAGCTTGGCCTTGCTGTCGGCCGGTATGCCTTCATTGTAGGGCGCCATCTTGACCACGCCCGCAGCCAGTCCGTCCCAGCGCACTTCCGGTTTCCAACTGCCCGCCGCCACAGCCTTGGCGGCGCCGACATAGTCGCTGGTCCAGTCGAGCACGAAGGAGGTGAGCTGCTTGCCGGAAGCGAATTTCGACATGTCGCTGGCGTAGCCGATCGACCACGCGCCGCCTTCGCCGGCGACCTGCACGCCGGTCGCCGTGTCGGTCATCGAGCAGATGACGTCGCAGCCCTGGGAAAGCAGTGTCTTGGCGGCTTCCTTTTCCTTGCCCGGATCGAACCAGGAATTGAGGAAGATGGCGTTGCAGGTGGCGTTCGGGTTGACGCTCTGGGCGCCGAGCAACAGCGCGTTGGCCGGGCCGACGATGTCGGGGATCGGGAAACCGCCGATGAAGCCGATCTTGCCCGACTTCGACATGTAGCCGCCCGCCGCGCCGGCGACGAAGGTGCCTTCATAATACTTGGCTTCGAAGGTGCCGAGATTGGCGAGATGGACGATGCCCGAGCAATGCTCGAAAGCGATCTTGGGGAAGCGCGGTGCCACCTTCTGCATCGGCGTGCCATGCGAGAAACTGGTGCCGAAGATCAACTGATTGCCGGCGCTGGCAAGCTCGCGGAAGACGCGCTCCGCATCCTGCGGCATGAAGATATTGTCGATGACGGTGAGTTTCGCCTTGTCGCCGAATTCGGACTTGATCGCCTCGACGCCGAGGCTGTGCTGCTTGGTCCAGCCGATCTCGGCGATCGGCGAGACATAGACGACGCCGATCTTGAGCACGTCATCGGCCCTGGCGATGGCGCTCAGTCCTCCGGTGCCAAGTGCCGCACCCAGCGCGCCACTGTATTTCAGGAATCCACGTCTGGTCAGCTCGTTCATGATTGTAACCCTCTGTTGGCTTTTTTGGTTGACGCCCGGCTTTTCGGTGCCGGATCTTGCTTGGGGAGATGGACATGCACGTGCGCCGTGCCGTCGCCATTGCCGGATGTCTTGGCCGGCCTTCTCGACGCGACCGGCGCCGTCGCGCTGTCCGCCTTGCCGTCGAGATAGGGCGCCAGCGCCTCGGCGGGCGTCATTTCCGCGTACACTTCGCGATCCATGATGTAGCCGCGCACCACCGCGCGGTGGTGTGTGTCGATCAGGTCCATGGCCTGTTTCAGCCGGCCCTTTTCGAGAAGGTCGACGACGCGTGAGTGGTCGTCGAGCAGATTGCAATAATCGAAGTCGGCCGTGATCAAGGAGCGTAGCAGCGTCGTGCGGCGCACGAGCTGGGCATGGATTTCCTGCATCACCTTGTTGCGGCTCAACCGCACGAAGACCGAATGGAATTCCTGGCCGAGCACGTCGGCCAAGGCATCGTTGCCGGCGGCGACAGCCTGGCGCTGGCGTTCGACATGCTGACGCAGCTCAGCCCATCCGGCAGGACCAAGACGGTCGCTGAGCTGGGCGGCGACGCCTTGTTCGACGAGCGTCAGCGCGTCGTAGATCTCCATCGCTTCCTGCATGCTCGGCTTGGCGACGAAGGCGCCGCGATTGCGCTCGATCTGGGCGAGCCCATCGTCGGCGAGCCGGATCAGGGCCTGGCGCACGACGATGCGGCTGACGTCGAAAATCTCGGAAAGCTCGCGCTCGCCGAGCTTGCAGCCGGGTACCAGCCGATGGTCGATGATGGCGCGCGTCAGGACATCCGCTATCGTCTGGGAACGGCTGCTCAAGGCGCGGTTCTCCGCGAGTTCGAGGACATGATCAGCAGGCTTTCCGTAGTGAAGACATGCCCCGTCGCGATGCGACATATCTCAAATTCAGAATTCATACATCGGAAGTCAATCGTCGAAATCTGTCAACACAAAAATATGATTTGGCTGACAAAAAATCGTTGATTGATATCCAATCTTGTGTTTTCGTTATGTCGAAACGCCGGGCTAGGTTCATGGTGAAGGGCTAGCCGAGTTGGAAGGGATGCCGATGGCTACCCACTGCGTCGACCGGGAGCTTCTGAACGACTGGCATATCGTTGCCGACCAGGAATCGCTCTCCGCGGATATGCTATTTCCGACAAGGCTGCTCGGCGTCGACCTGGTCGTCCGTAAGCGCGTGAACAAGGCCGAAGTCGTCCGTGCCGATAATGGCGCCGTCGTCAACTCAGCCGAACGTTACGGCTTCATCTGGGCATGCCTCGACAAGCCCTGGCGCGAGATCGTCTACATTCCCGAGGCCAATGAAGCGGATCGTCACCTCGTCAGTGGTGGATCGATCGCGGTCAAGGTGTCCGGCCTGCGTGCCGTCGAGAACTTCCTCGACATGGGCCACTTCCCTTTCGTTCACACCGGCTGGCTGGGCGAGGAGCCGCACACCGAAGTGGCGCCTTACAATGTCGAGATCACCGCGCAGGACGAGGTTCTGGCGACCGAGTGCAAATTCTATCAGCCCGTTGCTTCGCCCACCGCCAAGGAAGGTTTCGTCGTCGATTACATCTACAAGGTAATCCGGCCCTATACGGTGGCGCTCTACAAGAGCAACCCGATCCAGAAGCACCGGCTCGACGTCATCACGCTCTTCGTGCAGCCGGTGGACGAAGAGAACTGCATCGCGCATCCATATCTTTGCTATCTCAAGGAAGGCATGGAGGCGGCGGCCGTGCGTAGCTTCATGCAATTGATTTTCGCGCAGGACAAGCCGATCCTCGAGAACCAGGTTCCCAGGCGCCTGCCGCTCGATCCGCGCGCCGAGACACCGATCCGCGCCGATGCGGTCTCGGTCTCCTACCGGCGGTGGCTGCGCGATCGCTCCGTCACTTACGGCGCCATACCGGCGCGAGCCTGATCACGATGTCCGCTGCATGCAAAGGAAAGACATTATGACGAAATGCACGGACCCTGTGGTGCTCAATCTCTGGCATCCGATTGGTGCGATCGCCGAGGCTGTCCCCGGCTCCGTCCAGCAGACGGTACTGCTCGAGGAGCGCCTCAGCTTTTCGGTCGACGTGAGTGGTGAGCCGGTGGTCTGGCGCTCGCGGCCAGACCTGCGCCGGGCCGACCACGTAGCGGCGCCCGATAGGCTGCCGGCGAAAAGCGCCTATGGCTATGTCTGGACCTCGCTGGGTGAGCCTTCGGCCGACCTCTTCCCGATTCCCGAATATGCCGAGCCCGACCGGCGCCGGCTCAACGCCGCGACCTTCGGCGTCAACGTCTCGGCGCCGCGCGCCATCGAGAACTTTCTCGACATGGGCCATTTTCCATATGTCCACACCGATATCCTCGGCGCCGAACCGCATACCGAAGTCAAGGAATACGATGTCGAGATTTCGGTCGACCGCGACGAGATTCTGGCGACCCGCTGCCGCTTCTTCCAGCCGATGGCCTCGACCGCCTCGGACGGCGGCGCCGATGTCGACTATGTCTACCGCGTGCCGCATCCCTATTGCTCGGTGCTCTATAAATCGAGCCCGGTCGACGAGAGCCGGCGCGATGTGATCGCCATCTTCCTGCAGCCAGTCGACCAGGAGCATGTACGTGCCCACATGCTGCTTTGCGTGCTGGACGAGAACAGCGAAGACAAGGTGATCAAGCGCTTCCAGCAGACGATCTTCGGCCAGGACAAGCCGATCCTGGAAAACCAGGTGCCGAAGCGTCTGCCGCTCGATCCGCGCGCCGAAACCCCGATCCGCGCCGACAAGTCGGCGATCGCCTACCGGCGCTGGCTCAGCCAGAAGGGTGTGACCTACGGTGTCATCCCGGCTGCAGCCTGACCAGGACATTTTGGAGACGATTGATGTTGGAAGAAGCCCGAAGCCGGTGGCATCCGATCGCCGCTGCCCATGACCTGCCGTTCCGCCATGTGTTCCACGGCCAGTTGCTCGGTCGCGAGTTCGCGGTCTGGCGGGCCGATGACGGCTATGTCAACATCTGGGAGAACCGTTGCCTGCATCGCGGCGTCAGGCTGTCGATCGGCATCAATGACGGTCGCGAGCTGAAGTGCCAGTATCATGGCTGGCGCTATTCCAACCGTACCGCCGGCTGCACCTACATCCCTGCGCATCCGGCCGACGCGCCGGCCCGCACCATCACCAACCGTACCTATCCGGCGGTCGAACGCTACGGGCTGATCTGGTCGTCGGAAGAGGCGCTGGGCGAGGTGCCGAATGTCGCGGGCCTCGCCGAGGGCAAGCTGCTCGCGTTGCGTGGCATTCCGGTCAATGCGCCGGCCGGCAAGATCGCGCAAGCGCTGAAGGCCTATCGCTTCCAGCCCAGTGGAGCCATCGATGGCGATGGCGCCGAAACCACCGTCGAGGCCAGCCAGGATTTTGCCGTGGCGCTTCGTTCGCGCGACGGCGGCACTGAGACGCTCGGCGTCTTCTTCGTCCAGCCAGTCGATTCCAACCGTTCCGTCATTCGCGGCGTTCTCGACCGGGACGCTGAAGGGGCCGCGCGCGTCGCCGTGCTGCGGCATCACAATGAACGGCTTTCAAAACTGCGCGACGAGGTCGAGCGCGACGTGGCGAATACACCCGCGCCGGCGCCGATCGAGCCGGTCTATGAACGCGTGTCGGCCGAGCTCGCCGAGATGCCGGAGTTGACCGCGCATGGCCGCAAGGCAGCGCTGCGGGTCACGGTGGGCCGGAAGTGGCAGGCGGCCGACGATATTGCCGGTTTCGAGCTGCGGCCGATCAAGGGCATCCTGCCGACCTTCCAGCCGGGCGCGCATATCGACGTCCATATGCCCAATGGCGAGATCCGCCAGTATTCGATCACCAATGGACCCGGCGAGACCGACAGTTTCACCATCGGCGTCAAGCTGGAGCGCGACTCGAAGGGCGGCTCGAAATGCATGCACGAGACGGTGCGTGAAGGCGATATCCTGGCGATCTCCGAGCCGCGCAACAATTTCCCGCTGCGCCGCGATGCCATCAAGACGATCTTTGTCGCCGGCGGCATCGGCATCACACCGCTGCTCGCCATGGCGCAGGCGCTCAAGAACCAGGAGCTGACGCATGAGCTGCACTATTTCGCGCAAGGCGAGGAGCACCTCGCTTTCGCCGATCGCCTGAAGCTGCTCGGCGAGTCACTGAGGCCGCATCTTGGCCTGTCGCCGGATGCGACCGGCGCCGAGCTTCGCCGCGTGCTCACAGGCTATCGGAACGGCATGCACCTCTACATCTGCGGTCCCGGGCCGATGCTAGAGGCGGCGCGCCGAATCGCGGCCGAACAGGGCTGGCCCGACAGCGCCGTGCATTTCGAGTATTTCAAGAACACCAACAAGATCGACAACAGTTCGAGCTTCGAAGTGGCGCTCGCACGCTCCTGCGTCACGCTGCAGGTGCCAGCCGGCAAGACGATCCTGCAGGTCATGCGCGAGAGCGGCATCGACGTGCCCTCCTCTTGCGAGCAGGGCGCCTGCGGCACCTGCGTGGCGACGGTGATCGAAGGCGAGCCCGACCATCAGGACGTCTATTTGAACGACGCCGAGCGCAAAGCCGGAACGAAGATCATGACCTGCGTCTCGCGTGCCAAGTCGGCCCGCCTCGTGCTCGACATCTAGGGGCTAATTATGATCACGCTTTACGACTACGAGCTGTCGGGCAATTGCTATAAATTGCGGCTCTTGATGAGCTTCCTCGGCATGACCCATAAGACGGTGCCCGTCGACTTCTACCCCGGGCGCGAGCACAAGTCGGAATGGTTCCTGAAGCTCAACCCGCTCGGACAACTGCCGGTCATCGACGATGATGGCCTGATCCTGCGCGATGCTCAGGCGATCCTGGTGTATCTGGCGTCGAAATACGATCCGTCCGGCACGTGGTACCCGAGGGACAATCCGGCGTTGGTCGGCGAGATCAGCCAATGGCTGGCCTTTGCCGACGGCATCACCGGGACTGCATCGGCCGCGCGCCTCCACGATGCGCTGTTTTACGATTTCGACGTCGATGCCGCGCGCGCCGGCGCGCACCGGCTGTTCCGCATCCTCGACGAACATCTCTGGTTCGGCGAGCAGGAAGGCCGCCAGTGGATCTGCTCGGCCGCGCATCCGACGATCGCCGACATCGCCTGCTTCCCCTACATCATGCTGTCGGAAGAGGGCGGTATTCCGCGTCAGGATTATCCGGCGATCCGCCGCTGGTGCGATCGCGTGAAGCGCATCAAGGGTTTTATCGTCATGTCGGGCGTGTTCCCGGCCGGGCCAGCCAGGGCCGCGGCGTAAGTTTCAATAACAGGCCGGGCGCTCGCGTCGGCAAGCAAATTCGGGAGGGAAGAAATGAAGACGCGTGCCGCCGTCGCTGTCGCCGCCGGAAAGCCGCTTGAGATCATGGAGGTGGACCTCGAAGGGCCGCGCGATGGCGAGGTGCTGGTCGAGATCAAGGCGACCGGCATCTGCCATACCGATGAGTTCACGCTGTCAGGCGCCGATCCGGAAGGCCTTTTTCCGGCGATCCTCGGCCATGAGGGCGCCGGCATCGTCGTCGATGTCGGCAAGGGCGTCACCTCGGTCAAGAAGGGCGACCATGTCATCCCGCTCTA
Organism: Mesorhizobium sp. B2-8-5; assembly: GCF_006440675.2. NCBI lineage: Bacteria > Pseudomonadati > Pseudomonadota > Alphaproteobacteria > Hyphomicrobiales > Phyllobacteriaceae > Mesorhizobium > Mesorhizobium sp. B2-8-5. Next base: position 5,930,989 of record NZ_CP083951.1, on the reverse strand, counting down.
TACGCCCGAATGCCGGCAGTGCCCGTCGTGCCTGTCGCGCAAGACCAATCTGTGCACCGCCATCCGCGCCACGCAAGGGCAGGGCTTGATGCCCGACGGCACCTCGCGCTTTTCGATGGGCAAGGACAAGCTGTTTCATTATATGGGCTGCTCGACCTTTTCCAACTTCACCGTGCTGCCCGAGATCGCGGTCGCCAAGGTCAATCCCGACGCCCCCTTCGACAAGATCTGCTACATCGGCTGCGGCGTGACGACCGGCATCGGCGCCGTCATCAACACCGCCAAGGTCGAGCAAGGCGCGACGGCGGTCGTCTTCGGCCTCGGCGGCATCGGCTTGAACGTCATCCAGGGGCTTCGCCTTGCCGGCGCCGACATGATCATCGGCGTCGATCTGAACAACGACAAGAAGGCCTGGGGCGAGAAGTTCGGCATGACGCATTTCGTCAATCCGAAGGAGATCGACGGCGACGTCGTGCCTTACCTGGTCAACCTGACCAAGCGCGGCGCCGACCAGATCGGCGGCGCCGACTACACCTTCGACTGCACCGGCAACACCAAGGTGATGCGCCAGGCGCTGGAGGCCTCGCATCGCGGCTGGGGCAAGTCGGTCGTCATCGGCGTTGCCGGCGCCGGCCAGGAGATCTCGACCAGGCCGTTCCAGCTGGTCACCGGGCGCAGCTGGATGGGCACCGCCTTCGGCGGCGCGCGCGGCCGCACCGACGTGCCAAAAATCGTCGACTGGTACATGGAAAAGAAGATCCAGATCGATCCGATGATCACCCATACGCTGAAGCTGGAGGACATCAACAAGGGCTTCGACCTCATGCATGAGGGCAAGTCGATCCGCAGCGTCGTGGTTTATTGAGGAAAGCCACCGGGCCGCAGGCTGCGGTTCGACGCAACGCCAAGCCCACGGTTCTGTGTTCCCAAATACTGTGCCCCGGGCAACGGCGTAAACCGGCGGCGTGGTTAGGTATGAGTACCTCGATCACGCCGCCGGTGCAGTTCAAAAAAAGGGTTGTGTGCGTCAAGTTCTGCAAAAAGGGGCGTGGATGCCAGCGGTGTCGCGCCTCCCATGAGGAGTGCACTCCTGATCGAGTGCCGGACTAGATTCGGCTATTGAATGTGGTCCTCGGTGTCTACCAGCGAGCAACAGCTGATCGGCCAGGTATCACTTGAGGCCAGGCAGAATTCCCAAAATCTCGCTCAAGTGGATCGGCAACTGAGGTGACGCGTGCAAATCGGCGCAGCTGTCTTTCCAGCGTTGCAGATATTCGCCGATTGGAATGCTGCTCCGGCCAGGCCAGCGATTGAGTGCGCCAAGGGCCTCGATACATTCTGAAGCCCCCTCGTATTGAGCGAGAATGTTCAAGGACATTGCTTGTGCGAACGAGTTGAGGTTCGGAACTTCGATCTCGCTTCGGTGCTTGGCAAACCACTTTGCCGGGTCGCTAGTGAGACCCTGAGAGTCGGCAAGCGCCTTGTAGCCGTTGATGATGTTCTGGCGATACTCGGCGATGGCGTCGCCGAAGGCGTTGTCGCCGGGAAAGGGCGGGTTTTGTTTCCAGTCCTTCGCCAGGCGCCCCAGGCCACGCAGCGAAAAGGCCTCCACCATGGCTTCCTCGAGCCATTGACAGGGAGGCGCGGGCTTGGCGTCGGCCTGCCAGCTGTTGGCAAAGACATGGCCGAGCTCATGCCCGAATTGGTAGGCGAGCTTCGACCAGTCCCGCTCGCCGATATCGACAATTGTCCAGGCCATGCTGCTGCCGTCGGGGTGCAGCCAGACGGCTGGCGAACCGGAGGTATGTTCCTCGACGCGCAGTCTCGTCGGCTGGCGATCTGAAACGAGGCGGACACCATCGAGGCAAGCATGGCGCATGCGCTCGACGACCTGAAGGGCGGCACCCGGCAGCATGCGACCCCAGTCGCCGGCAAGCTCGATGGGGGCGTGAAGCAACCCGGCTGGGGTCGCAGCTTGAGCAATCACGGGCATTGCAGCCGCCAGACTCCTGTCCAGACTCCATCGCGATGGGCAAACCAGGCCAAAAGATGTGACCGTTAACGCCGTAAACTCTCGTCGGTTCATCGAAACCACTTCCGACCCGATGGTCGAACCTTCGAAACAGAGATCGTGGGTTGAGCAATTAGCTGTAGGGCGTAGTCCCTCGGTAGCAGTTTACCGGCGCAGGACCACAAATTGATGCGCGGAATGGCCAAGATGAAGGGAAAACCCTTCAACGATAAGCTTTCGCATCATCGCATCCGTGGCTGTCTCGCCGGAGACCGCATAGTGCGTCTCCATGATGATCAGTCGAATACCGGACAGATCGGCCGCCCCCAGCAACTCGACCTCTCCACCTTCTATGTCGCAAATGAGGACATTTGCGGAATGGTCACGTATCTCGTCTTCAAGACAGTAGACAGGAATTCGAACCTTGTCGACGATACTCGGTTCCGTCGATGTCGCATCGAGCCTGGAAGCCCAAAAAGATTTGTCGATATAGAACTCGACGGTTTCGCCCGCGCCGAGGATCTTCTGTCGATTTTTCAGAACCCCGTTGCGCGACTTGATCTTGGAAAGGCCGTTTCGCCTGAAGTTTTGCCGAGCATCATCAAGAATTTTAGGGTTCGCGTCGAATGTCAGAACGTTTTCAGCGCGCACGATCAATGCGGCTGTCATCGCCACCAGCCCTATCGCGGTTCCCACTTCGATAACACGGTCTGACGGATGAACCAGATCGGCAGTCAACTGCCGCTCACGCCCCTCGTAGTAATTTCTGCGAAGTGCATCGATGATTGTCTCTGAGTAATTTTCAGTGTCCACGAATATGTCAAAGCCGCCAACGCTCATGAAATAGCCATCCCGCCCAATTGGGATACGATTATTTTCGCGTTCTTCGTCGGTTAGTCGAGCGCGTGTAGCTTGATCGAGAGGATCACCAAATATCTGACATTCACTGAAGTGCAAGCATTCATAGCCGTCAAGCCTAACCCTCACGAACCGAGCAATATGATCTCCAGAAATATTCGCAATGTAAGGCCGTCCGTCTGAATCGCCAAAGACTCCGCTATCAATTTTTCTATAGAAGATCGTCCAATGCTCTTCGTCAATTGATCCAAGAAGGCTAAAGTGCCTTAGCCTTTGCGCTTGATGCTGCCGATTATATATAACAACTTGCCGAATTAGAAACTCGCTGCCAAGGTCGACCTGCCACCAGGGATCCGTTTCCGTTTTGGTATGAAATCCCATTTCGCCAGAAATCTTGCCGTCGTTTCCTCCCCGAGCGTCCTGCTCCGGGTGCGGGCTGAATGACCATTCTGAGGTCGAACTTTGAGTTGCAGGTTTGTTGATCGCGAGGTTTATCACGGCAATTCAGAGCCCTGTCCGCTTCGCTATTGGTGCACCTTCACTCGCGGTTCAATGCCACGAGTCAAAATGTAGATCTCCGCAAGAGCGGCCGTCCCACGATGCGGCAGGGAGCGAGCTTGCGGACGCCGCGGGCCACAAGGATATGGCAAAATCTCGTGTTGCACTTCGATTTCTAATGTCCGACTGCCTGAAACTAAATTAGCATGATGTCAGTTTTTGGCGAAGGATCGTAAAGCGGACGGCCTCCGGAACGAGGGGCTGCATTTCGAAGGCGTATTGTGGAGAAGAGCTTTTCGCAGGTGGCTGACGAAGTTACGGCGACAGCGCAGTTCGATCAATCGCGCTCGTATCCATCCAAAAGCCCGCGCGGAAGCAGCGGTTCCGGTCAGGCTCTCAGAAGGAGACCAGCATTGAATGACAGTCATGACTTCCTGACCGCCGCCGTGAAGATGCGGAATAGGTATCTCAATCTTCTCGAAGCATCGTTGACCGGAACCTTGTACGGCGACGCGCCCATTGATCCGTGGACCGGTGGGCAATACGACCCGAACAAGCGTGCCCTCGGGCGGGATTGGCCAGGACTGGCGCAAACCATGATTGGCTCGGCGAGGATGCGCAATTTGCGGCATCTGTGCGAAACCGTGATCCTGAACGATGTTCCTGGCGACTTTATAGAGACCGGGGTCTGGCGCGGTGGAGCGTGCATTTTCATGAGAGGCATTCTTGCCTCATACGCCGAAACGCGACGTCGGATCTTTGTCGCCGACAGTTTCGCCGGCCTTCCTCCTCCAAGTCCCGAAAAGTATGCGGCGGACGTTGGCGACACCCACCACGTGCATGGAGAACTGGCGATCTCCCGGAAGGACGTGGAAGAAAATTTCCGCAGATATGACTTGCTTGACGAGCAGGTTGTCTTCCTTGAAGGCTGGTTCAAGGACACGCTCCCAAATGCGCCGATACAAAAATTGGCGGTTCTTAGACTGGATGGCGACATGTATGAGTCGACCATTCAAGCTCTCGATGCGCTCTATCACAAGGTATCGTATGGGGGATTTGTAATCGTCGACGACTACTTCCTGGCCCCGTGCGCTCAGGCCGTGGATGAGTTCCGCGCTGGAGGCAACATCACTTCGCCCTTAATTCCGATCGACGGCTGTGCCGTGTGGTGGAGGGTTTCCGAGCCCGCAAATCACCAATGACAAACCCCCATCGGGTGACGTGAGCAATACTATTCGAAGGCGACCACCGCAGCATCGAACGAGGCGATCGTTCATGGTGGGAATGCCGGGGGATGGGGATGACGTGAGCACAAGAACACACATCACACTTCTCGTTCATCCGGGGATCGTGCAGGTGCTCGCAAGCATGGTCAGGATGCTCGCCGATGGTTTGAGCGAGATCTCGATCGGGACGGACATCATTCATGATTTGCCTGCGGATTTCGACGGGCGGGCGATCGTACTAGGCGCCAATCTTTATCAAACGTCGGCTTTGGATCGTCTGCCTGGAAATTCTATTATATTCAACGTCGAAAATTATACATCAAATTGGATCACGGATGATTATTGCAATCTCTTGCGGAGGTTTCATGTATGGGATTTTAGCGAGAGTAATGCCATCTTTCTATCCAGGAAGATAGGTCGCCCGGTCCACTATTTCCGGATGTTCTACGTTGATGGTCTTGCGCGAATCGGCGATGCTGAACAGGATATTGACGTTTTATTCTATGGATCATTCAATGAGAGAAGGTCGGCAATAATAGACGAAATGCGCGCTCGTGGGCTGCGCGTTGAGGCATTGTTCAATGTTTTTGCCGAACAGCTCGATCAATTCATTGCCAGAGCCAAAGTTATTATCAATATACATTTCTACGGTAGTGGGCAGCTCGAAATAATCCGCGTATTCGATCTTCTGGCCAACAGGCGCGCGGTAGTAAGCGAGATAAATCCGGGCGAACTTGTGGACGCCGATTTGACGGACGCCTTCGTTGCGGCGCCATACGAGAACCTTGTCGCCGCGGCCGAGGCGCTGGTGCACGACACGGATAGACGTCACAAGGTAGCGACGGCCGGGTTCGAGGCATTCAGTCGACGCAGAGCAACAAATATACTTCCGGAAGCGCTTGCCTGGAGCGATTTGCCGAACCTACCCGGCGACGTTGTACTCGGTCGGGGAAAGATACGCGATCCAAGGGTGCTGAATATCGATATCAGCAACCGATGGCATCCCGACATCGTGGCCGACATATCGGATCCTGGCCTGTTCGAGCGTGAATTTATGTCCGAGCGCTTCGGACCGGTTCGGATGGGCCGGGGACTATTTGCCAGCGTAACGGCCTCGCACGTGCTCGAGCACGTTGCGGATCTTGTGACGGCTATGACGAACTGCCTGACTTTGCTGGCGGATGGAGGGCTGTTCAATATTGTGGTGCCATACGACCTGTCATACGGTGCCTGGCAGGATCCTACCCACGTACACGCCTTCAACGAGCGGAGTTGGCTCTACTATTGCGAATGGTACTGGTATCTCGGATGGACCGAATCCAGGTTCGAGTTGGTGGAGCAAACCTTCGGCTATAGTTCGATCGGGGATGCGCTCGCGGCGCGAGGTGTCTTGGAGGACGAGATCTTGCGCAGCCCGCGGGCGGTAGACGAGATGCGCGTGGTGCTGCGCAAACGGCAACTGACCGAGGCTGAACGTGATTACGGGCGCCAAATGCGTGGCGATAGCCGCGTGTGAAGTCGCGGGCTCTGCGACTCCGTGAAAGCTGGGGCGCTTAGCCCGAGCTTTGCTGCCGATCCATTGACATCCGCTCTGACGATTGCCCGTCGTCTGGGATGACGAGTGGCGCAATGCAAAGGAAAGCTTGCATCGAGCCGTACGCCCCGCACATGGCGCAATCGATGCCCGTGTCCTCGATCACGACGCCCGTTCCAGGAAACGGGATAAGCCGGCGTTGCAGAGGAAGGCACTTTTGAAGGAGTTTGCGTGCACCTGACGGCGAGACTGTGTAGGCCTGCGTTCCAAACGAATGTACCAGCCCGACCAGCGATCTCGAGAATTTCTCAGCCTGAAACGAGGTCCCGTTTCTATTTCGGAGGTCGTAGAATTCCAGCTTTGCTTTGGAGAAGCCGAAATCCAGCCAGGCGAACAATGGGTCAAATACATAGCCCCACTGGATGATATCCCAATCCCTCGGAGCTCGAGCCATGAGATCGGCCGATTCCTCCAGGAACCGAAACGATGCACGGACGTCGTCTTCAAAGACGGTTATCGGCTTGCTCTCCGAAACCGCCAGCTTCCACAGGTTGATATGGGATAGAGCACACCCGAGCGTTCCTGCCGGATACGCGCAATCGCTGGTGATCAGGCCTTCCTCTATGAGCGCATTCCGGTCCAGGGAGGCGCCGTCGGCGGCCGATACCCGAAGCGTATTCTGCGTCAGATGCCAATTGTCGCTCTGATACTTGTTCCAGCGGTCGACGCTCCGGTCGAGGTTTATCAGGTGAATTTTCGGCGAATCCCGTGGCTCGGCCGGCGCCGACGCGACGGCAGCGACCTCCGCCAATACCGGGACGTCACCCGCGCTGCGCAAAAGCTCGCCTGCGCGCTCGATTCCATCACTTACATGATATTCGCCATCGCCGAAGGTGATGTAGCCGTAGACCTGCCGGTTATCGATGTATTGAACGATCCCGGCCTTGCGGGCGCTGTCGGCAAAGATGACGTACTCGTATCGCGTGGTGCCGTCGTCATATGTCAGCTCGGTCAGCACGTCGGCGCGGACAAGGTAGGTGCAATGCACGAGCGGTATTTCAAGGATGCCGCGGACATGGCGGTTGAGCACCCAGAGATACTGATCGCAGTGCTGATAATATCCGCTCGCGTCGACCTCGGCGTGGTAGTTCGAATAATACTGACCGGGTGCGATGGAGCGTAGCAGCGGCGCAACGATAGGCACGTCGAGCGCGACGAGTTCCCGCAGCGTGGCCGGTCGCACGAAATTGTCGACGTCGACGACGAAATAGAATTCGCAATTGTGCTCGAGGGTTTTCCGCAGGCTGATGTTGCGGATTCGGCCGAGCACCTTGAAACGCGTCTCGTTCCATTCGTGCTCGCGAAACTGCTCGACCCGGTCGGACACGTCCGACGTGTCGATCTCGACCGCGGAATAGAGGTGGCCGACGCGTTCCAGCCATTCGCGCAATATGTGCTCGGTCCTATCAGTGTTGTTGTTTGTTCGGATGTAGAGGACGATCGATTCTTTAGGATAGTCGAGCGCTTCGATGCAAGTCAGGTAGAGCGGCAGCGCGGGCTCCTTCTGCTTTGCCAATATCGCGACAAGGACGCGCGGCGTGCCTTTGAGCCGCGAGCGTAACGGGCGCTGCGCAACAAGCGCGTGCTGCTCGACAAGGCTCTCTGCGCCGAGGCTTCCCAATACCGGCGGCTCGCGGACCTCGAGTTTGTCCGCGGCGAAACGGGCATTGGCCACAACCCGCTTCAGCATGTCCGCCGGCAATTTGTCGGAGGCCAGCAGTTTCAGGCAGGCATCGAGCGATTCCCGATGGGCGCCCGCCCAGTATGCGTTGACTGACAATTCGTCGAGCAGTCCGTAGTCGTAGACCCAAGGCTGGACGAACAGACCCGCCGGCTCGGTGAGGCCCACACCGCGACGCGCATAGTCCAGCCCTTCCGCGTTGCGCCCCTGGTTGCGGCAGTAGAGGCTCGCTGCGTGCAGCGCCTCCACGCGCGTGGGCACTGTCGCGGTCGCGCGCTCATAGACCGCGACCACTTCTTCGAAGGGCCGGGCAAGCGCCGCCATCAGGTTCCCGGCCTCGAGCAGGCTTACATAGACCTCCTCGTTCCAGAAACCCAGTTCAGCTCGCTTCAAATACTGTTCGAGCGCCTTCTCGCGCTCGCCAAAATCCCTGTAACTCTGCGCCAGATAGAAGGTGTAGCGCGATATCAGGAACGGGTCGGTTTCGGTTGCGAGCACGTTCTCCAGCACCGCCGCGTCGTCCTGGTATTTTCGCGGGTTCTGGCTGCGCGCTCCGCCGCGCCCCGTTGCGATGCGAAAACCCTCGGCGTTCTGCCTTGAGATGGGGCCGGGGGGGCCTTCCAGATATTCGTGCAACACACCCTTGAAGGAAAAGGCCAGCCGGTTGCTGCAGATCTGCGGGCGGTAGAACGCGATATTTCCATGCAGTACCTCGACATCGTAGAGATCTTTGTCCATCCGGGACTTGAACAAGGCTGGCTCGAAGTCGCGATCGCAGATCAGCATGTCGTCCGCGTCGATGATCATCGCATAGTCGACGCTCTCGATCTCGCGCAGTCGCTCGAGGGCGAAGCTGCGGTTGTAGGCGAAGTCCCGCCACGGCTCGTCGATAACTGCTCCCTTGACATCGTTTTGCGCGAGAAAGCCTCGGATCAGGTCTTGTGTGCCGTCGGTGGACCCAGTGTCGACGACGAGCACATAGTCGACAAGAGGAAGCGCGCTGGCGAGGCATTGCAGGATGACCTTCGCCTCGTTCTTGACGATCATGCACAGGCCGATGGTGCTCACGCCGGACCCTCGTTGAGGCGGCCATATTTGCATCGTAGTGTCATGTCGCACAGCAATCCTTTTTGATGAGGATTCGATCGTCTCTCACGCTCGTCTCACAGCCGCCGCAGCCTAAGCCATTTTGATGAAGGCTCTCAATTTTCGCGATTGAAATGGCCCTTAGCTAACTCTTGGATTTTTAAAGTGTTCACGCCCTGGCATGTCATTTCGATGACAGTCTCTGATGGGTGACCCAGCGGTTCTGAATTAATAAATTGTAAACCAAACCATTTACAAGTTTAGAAATTTCGAATTTACTAATATCTAATGCAATGGAGGGTAGCTGCGGATTTGGCGAAAGAGCGCCGGTCCGCGGTTGTCTGCGAAGCCAGGAGAGTATCCGGGAGGAACGCCACTCACCCGTGAGGGCGCGGTGTATGTGGTGGTGGGCGAACGTTTCGCCGATTGGTCCTGAATCCGTGATCTAGGCTACCGATCTCCCAATGATGGTCCCTCGCAAGTAGCCGGCTCCTTGCAAGTCGTGAACAATCGCGACCCGCGTGATGGAGTTGGCAGTGGTCCGTGTAACATCACCCACCAGACGGCGCCGCGTTGACGTGGCCTTCGGCCTCGGCCTGTGTCCAGCTCCTCTTGCCACCTGCGGTAGTCGCCTTGCGACTGGTAACGACGTCCGCCCGACTGTGTATCTCGGGCGGCGCATTCCTGGGATTGGACAATTTTCGGCTCTCGCCGTCGTGGCTTCACCCGCCCGGCTGCGGAAGCTCGGCACCGAGTGAAACCTGAAGCTGAGAAACGACAATAACGGCGGCGTTGGCCGCAGCGGATCGAGGAGGACACTATGAGCTTCACTGCGGGCTTTGCGGTCATGGAAGTCACCGTTCGAGGCGCTTTGCCTATCGGCGACGGGACCGAGAACGTCACCTATTTCATTCTGGACTCGGCCAAGAACACGATCGTCGGCCAGGTCATCCTTCCCAAGGCCGTGCAGCGCAGCCTCGCTGTAGCCCTCACCGTCAAGGTCCCGAGCACGGCCGGCTCGCTTGCGATCGGCACGTTCGACGAAGGCGGGGCTTTCCAGGCTGCCAGCTTCCTTCGCGTGGAGACCCCCACAATTCAACGCCCCGACGGTGCCGTCGGGGCGGCGGGGCGATGACCGCTGCCAAATGTCTGGTTCGTGCCGCTCGCCGGTCAAGCCGGTTGAGCGGTTTTCCCTTGAATTGAATTCCAAGCCAACAGGAGCCAGTTATGGCCCGCGCCTCTGAAATTCTGTTTGTGGATCCTTCAGTCTCCGACCTCGAGACGGTTCTTGGCAATCTGAGGCCCGAGGTCGAGGCTGTCGTGCTCGACGGCCGGCGGCCGGTGGCGCAGCAGATGGCGGACGTTCTCGCTGGGCACGAGGGGCTCGACGCGGTTCACGTCATCGCGCACGGCTCGCCAGGCCGGGTTCAATTCACGGCTGGAAACTGGTCCGTTGCCACTGTGAGGGACGAGGCTGAGGATTTCGCCGCGATAGGCAAGGCGCTTGCCGAAGACGGCGAGATGCGGCTGTGGAGCTGCGAAACGGCCTTGGGGAATACTGGCGAGACGTTCGTGGCCGCACTGGAGGCGGCTGTTGGTGCAGACGTTCACGCAGCCAGATCGCTGGTTGGCGAAGCCAGGCTGGGTGGTAGTTGGGAGTTGTCAGCGCGACCGGGCCAGTCGTCCCTTCTTCCGCCGCTGAGCTCAGCGGGCGTAGCAAGCTACACAGGCGTGCTCGCTGTCGATCTGACGTTGACTGGTGATCTGACCATCCAAAATGGCAGTGCTAACATAAATACATACTATCTAGTAGATACTACGCTCAATCCGCCCGTGTTGGTTGGAAGCTTCTCCCTTCCGCAATCAGGTAATAATAAAGTAAGTGAATTTGCTGTTACAATTACAATACCGGATCCAACTCATACTTACAAAATATACGACTCTGGGTTTAATCTTTTCGGCACGTTAACGCCTGGTGGCGGAAATACTTACACACTCCAGGACGGCCCCACCTTCGGTCCGAGCAACGGCAACGGCGGCAACCATTTCGATACTGGGACCTTCAGCACCAGCACAGTCGGCGCTACCGGCCCAGCGGGTGCTACCGGCGCAACCGGAGCCACGGGTGCGACCGGCGCTGGAGCGACCGGCGCCACGGGCGCGACCGGAGCTACGGGCGGAACTGGTGCGACCGGCGGTACCGGCGCGACCGGCGGCACGGGTGCGACCGGCGGTACTGGCGCAACGGGTGGTACTGGCGCGACGGGCGGTACTGGCGCGACGGGCGCCACGGGTGCGACCGGCGGGACCGGCGCAACGGGTGAAACTGGCGCGACTGGCGGTACCGGCGCGACGGGCGGGACCGGCGCAACGGGTGAAACTGGCGCGACCGGCGCCACGGGTGCGACCGGCGGGACCGGCGCAACGGGTGAAACTGGCGCGACCGGCGCCACGGGTGCGACCGGCGGTACCGGCGCGACGGGTGAAACTGGCGCGACCGGCGCCACGGGTGCGACCGGCGGTACCGGCGCAACAGGCGAAACTGGCGCGACCGGCGCCACGGGTGCGACCGGCGGTACCGGCGCAACGGGTGAAACTGGCGCGACCGGCGCCACGGGTGCGACCGGCGGTACCGGCGCAACGGGTGAAACTGGCGCGACCGGAGCTACTGGCTCGACCGGAGCAACCGGTGCGACGGGTGAGACCGGAGCAACTGGAGCAACCGGCTCGACCGGAGCCACGGGTGAGACCGGAGCGACAGGCGCAACCGGCTCAACCGGGGCCACAGGTGCGACGGGTGAAACTGGAGCGACTGGCTCGACCGGCTCGACTGGAGCAACCGGCTCGACCGGAGCCACGGGTGAGACCGGAGCGACAGGCGCAACCGGCTCGACCGGGGCCACAGGTGCGACGGGTGAAACTGGAGCGACTGGCTCGACCGGCTCGACTGGAGCAACCGGGTCAACAGGTGCCACAGGTGCGACGGGTGAAACCGGAGCGACAGGCGCAACGGGGTCGACAGGTTCGACTGGAGCCACGGGCTCGACTGGAGCAACCGGAGCCACGGGTGAAACTGGAGCGACTGGCTCGACCGGCGCGACTGGAGCAACCGGGTCAACAGGTGCCACAGGTGCGACGGGTGAAACCGGAGCGACAGGCGCAACGGGGTCGACAGGTTCGACTGGAGCCACGGGCTCGACTGGAGCAACCGGAGCCACGGGTGAGACCGGAGCGACAGGCGCAACCGGCTCGACCGGGGCCACAGGTGCGACGGGTGAAACTGGGTCGACTGGCTCGACCGGCGCAACCGGCGCGACTGGAGCAACCGGGTCAACAGGCGCCACGGGCTCGACTGGAGCAACCGGAGCCACCGGTTCGACCGGAGCGACAGGCGCAACCGGCTCGACCGGTGCCACGGGCTCGACCGGAGCAACTGGAGCTACCGGCTCGACTGGAGCAACTGGTGCCACGGGATCGACCGGAGCAACGGGTGCAACCGGCTCGACCGGAGCAACTGGTGCCACGGGCTCTACCGGAGCAACTGGTGCCACCGGTTCGACCGGAGCAACTGGAGCTACCGGCTCGACCGGAGCAACTGGTGCCACGGGCTCAACCGGTGCCACGGGCTCTACCGGAGCAACTGGAGCCACGGGCTCGACCGGAGCCACCGGTTCGACCGGAGCCACGGGAGCAACTGGAGCAACCGGCTCGACCGGAGCAACTGGAGCCACCGGCTCGACCGGAGCAACCGGTGCAACCGGCTCGACCGGAGCAACTGGAGCCACGGGCTCTACCGGAGCTACTGGTGCCACGGGCTCGACTGGAGCAACCGGAGCCACCGGTTCGACCGGGGCTACCGGCTCGACCGGAGCGACCGGAGCAACTGGAGCCACGGGCTCGACCGGAGCAACTGGTGCAACCGGCTCGACCGGAGCAACCGGTGCCACGGGATCGACCGGAGCAACTGGAGCTACCGGCTCGACTGGAGCAACCGGTGCCACGGGCTCGACCGGAGCAACTGGTGCCACCGGTTCGACCGGAGCCACGGGAGCAACTGGAGCTACCGGCTCGACCGGAGCAACTGGAGCTACCGGCTCGACCGGAGCAACTGGAGCCACGGGCTCGACCGGAGCAACGGGTGCAACCGGCTCGACCGGAGCAACTGGAGCCACGGGCTCGACCGGAGCAACCGGTGCCACGGGCTCGACTGGAGCAACCGGAGCCACGGGATCGACCGGAGCAACTGGAGCCACGGGCTCTACCGGAGCAACGGGAGCCACGGGCTCGACCGGAGCGACAGGCGCAACCGGCTCGACCGGAGCTACCGGAGCGACCGGAGCAACGGGAGCCACGGGCTCGACCGGAGCAACTGGTGCAACCGGCTCGACCGGAGCAACCGGTGCCACGGGATCGACCGGAGCAACTGGAGCTACCGGCTCGACTGGAGCAACCGGTGCCACGGGCTCGACCGGAGCAACTGGTGCCACCGGTTCGACCGGAGCCACGGGAGCAACTGGAGCAACCGGCTCGACCGGAGCAACCGGTGCCACGGGCTCGACCGGAGCAACCGGAGCTACCGGCTCGACTGGAGCAACCGGTGCCACGGGCTCGACTGGAGCAACTGGAGCTACCGGCTCGACTGGAGCAACCGGTGCCACGGGCTCGACCGGAGCAACTGGAGCCACGGGCTCGACCGGAGCAACTGGAGCAACCGGCTCGACTGGAGCAACCGGAGCCACCGGTTCGACCGGAGCAACCGGAGCCACCGGTTCGACCGGAGCCACGGGAGCAACCGGTGCCACGGGCTCGACCGGAGCAACTGGAGCTACGGGCTCGACCGGAGCAACTGGAGCTACCGGCTCGACTGGAGCAACTGGTGCCACGGGCTCGACCGGAGCAACTGGTGCCACGGGCTCGACCGGAGCGACAGGCGCAACCGGCTCGACCGGAGCGACAGGTGCAACCGGCTCGACCGGAGCTACCGGCTCGACCGGAGCAACTGGAGCTACCGGCTCGACCGGAGCAACGGGTGCAACCGGCTCGACCGGAGCAACCGGAGCCACGGGTTCGACCGGAGCAACGGGTGCAACCGGTTCGACCGGAGCAACGGGTGCAACCGGTTCGACCGGAGCAACCGGAGCCACCGGTTCGACCGGAGCCACGGGAGCAACCGGTGCCACGGGCTCGACCGGAGCAACTGGAGCCACGGGCTCGACCGGAGCAACTGGAGCTACCGGTTCGACTGGAGCAACTGGAGCTACCGGCTCGACTGGAGCAACCGGAGCCACCGGCTCGACCGGAGCAACGGGTGCAACCGGCTCGACCGGAGCAACCGGAGCCACCGGTTCGACCGGAGCAACGGGTGCAACCGGTTCGACCGGAGCAACCGGAGCAACCGGAGCAACCGGAGCCACCGGTTCGACCGGAGCCACGGGAGCAACCGGTGCCACGGGCTCGACCGGAGCAACTGGAGCTACCGGTTCGACTGGAGCAACTGGAGCTACCGGCTCGACTGGAGCAACTGGTGCCACGGGCTCGACTGGAGCAACTGGTGCCACGGGCTCTACCGGAGCGACAGGCGCAACCGGCTCGACCGGAGCTACCGGCTCGACCGGAGCAACTGGAGCCACGGGCTCGACCGGAGCAACGGGTGCAACCGGTTCGACCGGAGCAACCGGAGCTACCGGCTCGACCGGAGCAACGGGTGCTACCGGCTCGACCGGAGCAACTGGTGCTACCGGCTCAACCGGGGCCACTGGTGCCACAGGCTCGACCGGAGCAACGGGAGCCACAGGCTCGACCGGAGCAACGGGAGCCACGGGCTCGACCGGAGCAACTGGAGCTACCGGCTCGACTGGAGCAACTGGAGCCACGGGCTCGACCGGAGCAACTGGAGCTACCGGCTCGACTGGAGCAACTGGTGCCACGGGCTCGACCGGAGCAACTGGTGCCACGGGCTCGACCGGAGCGACAGGCGCAACCGGCTCGACCGGAGCTACCGGCTCGACCGGAGCAACTGGAGCAACCGGCTCTACCGGAGCAACCGGAGCCACCGGCTCGACCGGAGCTACTGGTGCCACGGGCTCGACTGGAGCAACCGGAGCCACCGGTTCGACCGGAGCCACCGGTTCGACCGGAGCCACGGGAGCAACTGGAGCCACGGGCTCGACCGGAGCAACTGGAGCTACCGGCTCGACCGGAGCAACCGGAGCCACCGGTTCGACCGGAGCCACGGGAGCAACTGGAGCCGCAGGTGCAACTGGGGCCACGGGATCCACCGGCTCGACAGGTGCTACCGGTTCAACTGGGTCGACCGGTGGAACCGGGTCAACCGGCCCGACCGGAGCGACAGGATCGGACGGTGGGACTGGTGACCAGGGTGGTCCGCAGGGTAACAACGGGCATGGCAACGGCCAACAGGACGCGCCAGGCAATTCCGGTGACCACAACAATGGCGACAACGGCTCGCACCAAGGGCAGGGCAACTCTGCCGGTGGCCAGGGCAATGGCAACGGAGGCCCACATGCGACCGTTACGGCCAGCACGCTGGGGCTGACGGACGTCAAGCAGTTCCTGCAGTCCGGCTCGGACGGCAGTGGCGGCGGCGGTTCGTTCAAGCAACTCGTCAGCCAGGCGATCAGCTCGGTGACGACCGATCTCTTGAACGTTCTCAACACGGTCAAGGGTTTCGGCCAGAACCAGAACAAGCCGTCCGGCGCGACGTCCGACCTGACCCAGGACAAGGGCAAGCAGGGTGCCGGCTATGGCCAGACCGACGACACACTGAAGAAGGCTCTGAAGGATATTCTGAAGCCGCATGACTGAGTGTTGGTCAAAACAATGCGCGCGGGCCTTGCGGAAACGCGGGGTCCGCGTAGCCACGTCTTGGACGCCGGCAACGAGCTCGCACCGCGGGGCGGTTCGGTCTATGATGGATGTTGCCGACTTTCCGGATTGGGGCGGTGTGCGGGGAACACCCCCGAACCCTCGCTTTTAGACCGCAAGGGGAGCTTATGGTGAGCGTGCCTCGAAACTCCGAAGTCCTGCCTGTCCCGATCCGTGACGATGTCGAAGTGGACATGACCGGCAAAGGTCGGAGCGAGGGCGCAGCGGAATGGGTTCCTGGCGGCCCCGCGGCGTTCGATCGGACAGGGCCGCGCATCAAGGCGATGCTGCAGGTCGCCCGCTATCACGGAGTCGATCTCGATCCGAACGAATTCAGGGCGGCAATCGCCGGTCCGGTTCCAAGTGCTTCCGATCTCTCCCAGTGGGCACAGAACGCCGGCATGTGGTCGCGCGCGCTACGTATCCGCTGGTCGCATCTGTTGCGCTTCGAACACGCAGGGCCGATCGTCTTGCTTTTCACCGATGGCGGCGCCGGCCTCCTTACCGGGGCTAGCGCCGAACGCAATGTCGTTTTCCTCAAGAGCGTCGATGCGCCGGATGACGCGGAAGCTGTTGCCATCGATGAGCTCCGCCTGCTGCAGGTATGGTCGGGCGAGGCCGTCCTTTTGCGGGCAGCGAGGTCTTATATCGCGGCGGATGCGCCCTTCACCTTCGGCTGGCTTATCGATTTGGTGCGGCTCGAGAGCCGGCCGCTGCGGGACATTGGCATCGCTTCGTTCACGCTGAGTATTCTAGCGATTCTGCCGCCCCTCATCGTCATGACGGTCGTCAACAAGGTGCTGCAGTTCAGCAGTATCCCCACTCTGGTGCTTCTCTCAGCGGTCATCGCCGTCGTCTTCCTTTACGAGACGCTGCTCGGTCACGCTCGACGACTGATCATTAATGTCGTCGGTGCGCGCCTGGACACCAAGCTCAATCTGCATGTCTTCAGCAGGTTGTTGCGCCTGCCGCTCGACTATTTCGAGCGGCACCCGGCTGGCGAGACGATGTACCATCTCGCCCAAGTCTATCGCATCCGCGAGTTCCTGACCGGAAAGCTCCTCAGCACATTCCTGGATCTGATCACGCTCTGCGTCCTGATCCCGGTCATGTTCTACATCAACGCCACGCTCGCCTGGATGGTGCTCGCCTGCGCGGTCGTGATCATGGCGATTATCTTCGCCTTCCTTGCGCCGCTGCGCCGACGCTATCAGAACGTGGTCGACGCCGAGACCTGGAAGGCGGCCGCGCTCGGCGAGACTGTCGTCGGCATCAAGACCGTCAAGGCGCTCGGGCTGGAGCCGCAACGCAAGGCGCTGTGGGACGAACGGGTGGCCGACGCGGGCAAGGCGCGTCTTGCCTTCGGGCAACTGGCCAACTGGCCGCAAACTCTCGTCACGCCGATCGAGCGCGCGATGGTCCTCGGCACCATGCTGATCGGCGCCTATCTCGCGATGAACGACCGGTCGGGCTATATGGTCGGCAGCCTGTTTGCCTTCATGATGATCGCGCAGCGCGTCGCGCAGCCGCTGGTCGGTCTAGCGCGGCTGGTCGAGGATTATGAGGAGGTCGGCGCGGCGATTGGCGAGGCAGCTGGGGTTCTCAACCGCCCGTTGGAAAGCAGCTCCAATTCCGCCGGCTTGCGGCCGAAGCTCGTCGGCGAGATCAAGTTCAGCGATCTGACCTTCAGTTACATCGGCACCAAGACACCGGCACTCGACAGGGTCAGCTTCGATGTCCCGGCCGGCACGATGTTCGGGGTCGTCGGACGCAGCGGATCAGGAAAATCGACGATCGCGCGCCTGTTGCAGGGTATCAATCGCGACTATAGCGGGTTCCTCAAGCTGGATGGAGTCGATCTCAAGGAAATCAACCTTCGTCATCTTCGCCAGGGTCTGGGTGTCGTCCTTCAAGACAATTTCTTGTTCCGCGGCTCGATCAGGGACAACATCATCGCGGGACGTCCTGGCTTGACGCTTTCCGACGCCATGCGTGCCGCCCACTTGGCAGGTGCTGCCGAGTTCATCGAACGCATGCCAAACGGCTACGACACCTATATCGAGGAAGGTTCGCCCAATCTCTCCGGCGGTCAGAAGCAGCGGCTGGCAATCGCCCGCGCGCTCATTCACGACCCGACCATCCTCATACTCGACGAAGCGACGAGCGCGCTCGATCCGGAGAGCGAAGCGGTGGTCAGCGCCAATCTCATTCGTATCGCCAGCGGGCGTACCATGATCATCGTTTCGCACCGGCTCGCCTCGCTCACTGAATGCGACCAGATCCTGGTCATGGACCAGGGTAAGGTTCTCGATGTCGCCCCTCACTCGGTGCTCCTGGAGCGGTGCGGTGTCTACCGCCAGCTCTGGCTCCAGCAGAACCGGCATCTTGACGGCCGCCATAGCCGTCTGGCGGCCGTGCCGCCTCGCCCTGTGTGAGACCGGCCATGAGCAGCACCACCCATTCCACCCTTCCAGTTCCCCGGCGCCGGCGAGAGGCCAACGATCCGACGGTTCCTGCCATTCTCGAATTCCAGTGGCCGTCGACGGCGGTCGCCAATGCGCCAATTCCGTGGGTGGCACGCAGCGTCGTGTGGATCATCACCAGCATGGTTGTTGCGCTGATCGCGCTTGCCGCGCTGATACCGGTCGATCAGGTCGTCACGACGAGGGGGCTCGTGGTCTCGCAATCGCCCAACATCATCGTCCAGCCACTGGAGACGGCGATTGTTCGGTCGATCGAGGTGCGCGAAGGACAGCGTGTGAAGGCCGGCCAACTGCTGGCCAGGCTCGATGCCACCTTCGCCTCGGCCGATCTCACGGCGCTGGCGACCCAGGTCACGACGCTTGAAGCCGAAGTAGCGCGCCTGAAGGCGGAGGTCGATGACAAGCCCTTCAACTACGATGGACTGGACCCAAGCTGGACGCTGCAGGCCTCGATCTACGAACGTCGCAAGGCGGTCTACGACGCAAAGCTTGAAAGCTTCGACCGGCAGCGTGACGAACTGAGTTCCGTCATCTCGCGCTCGCAGTCCGACGCCGAGGGGTATCGGCAGCGGCTCGCAGTTGCGGCGTCGATCGAAAAGATGCGTCAGCAACTCGAAGAAAGGCAGGTTGGAAGCCGTCTCAACACGCTTTTAGCTGAGGACAATTCGGCGGAAATGTCGCGTTCGCTGAGCAACGCCGAGCAGACGACAGAAGCCGCCAAGCGCCAGCAGGCCGCTGCCGCGGCCGACCGAGACGGTTACATTCAGAGCTGGCGCGCCGAGGTCTCGCAGAGCCTTTCGGAAGCCAATTCACGCATGTCGGATGCTCGCGAGCTTCTAAACAAGGCGAAGCTTCGCAAGCAACTGGTGGAACTAAGGAGCGAGGCCGACGCGACGGTTCAATCAGTAGCCAAGGTCTCCGTCGGCTCCGTCTTGCAGTCTGGCGAACGCTTCATCACGCTGGTTCCCGCCGATGCAGTGCTCGAGGTTGAGACCAATATTATCGGCCGTAGCAGTGGCTTCGTTCATGTAGGCGATCCCGTGGCTATCAAGTTCGACACCTTCGCCTATTCACAGTATGGCCTGGCGCATGGCACGGTTCGAGCGGTCAGCCCGGATTCGTTTTCGGCCAGAGAACAGGCGCGCGATCCAAACAGTTCACTGGCCATGCTTCCTTCGGATGCCGACCAGTTCTATCGCACCCAGATATCCATCGACGATGTCGCTCTTCATGGGTTGCCCGCCGGTTTCGCGATCAGCCCCGGCATGCCTGTCACCGCTGACGTCAAGGTCGGTCGCCGCACAGTGCTCAAATACATGCTTGGCGCCATGTTGCCGATCGGACAGGAAGCGATGCGGGAGCCATAGGATGGCTATGCTCGACCGCCTGACTGGACGCATCCATCCCGCCCTGGCTTTTCGCCGGGCGCTCCAACTTTCCGACAGCGGGAAGCCTGCGGAATCCTTTGCGCTGATGGGTATAGCGGCACGCGCGGGCATCGTGGAAGCGCAATACCGGGTCGGCCGCTGCTATTTGGAAGGCACTGGCGTGCCACCCAGCCACTCGGAAGGGGCACGTTGGCTGCGGCGAGCAGCCGATCGCGGCAGTCCAGACGCGCAGGCGCTGCTTGCCGCATTGTGCGTAGCGGGGGTTGCGGGACAGGAAGCCGACGCCGGTTCGGAAGGTTTGTTCGATCGAAATTCCTTGCGAGAGCCAGACTTCGCGGCAGCGCTCGACCTCGCGCGAAAAGCCGCCGAGTCCGGCTCCGCAACAGGGCAGGCCCTGCTAGGCTACATCCTAAGCAAAGGCCCGGACGCGATGCGCGATCTCGATGCCGCGCATGGCTGGTACGAGAAGTCCGCGGCGGCCGGCTGCCCGGAAGGATGCCTCGGCCTTGCCCTTTCCTTGGTCCGGCTGAGGCAACCGGACCAAAGAAGCAGGATTGCCGCAGAGGTTCGGCGCGCGGCGGATGCCGGCCTGCCGACGGCCATCTACCTGCTTGCCATCCTCACCGAGCACGGAATGGGCGTGCCCGTCGATCTCGAGGCAGCTCAGAAGCTCTATCAGGATGCCGCTGAACGGGGACTCGCATCTGCCCAGTTTCGGCTGGGGCTTGCGCTGATCGAGGGTGGCTTGGCGGATCGGGACGCCGTCGCCGGCGAGGCCTGGATGCGTCGCGCCGCGCTGGCGGGAAATGTCGACGCCGCCTATCGCGTTGGCGAACTGTACTCGGGGGGAGGTCTGCGAGACTATGCAGAGGCCGCGACGTGGTATCGGCGGGCGGCAGATGGGGGCCACCAGCCGGCTGCCCGCGCCTTGGCTTCGCTCTATCTCTCGGGCAATGGCGTAGCTCAGGACGCCGAAGAAGGAACGCGATTGCTGCGTGCCGCCGCAGCCAGAGGCAATCGTGAATCCCAGGTTGATCTCGCGAACCTTGTTCTTGAAGGAGCAGGCGAACCGGATGATGGTATCAGCGTCGCTGGATGGTTTGGGGCAACCGCGTCATCGGGTGATCTGGTTGCGGCGTTCAATCTTGGTCTCTGTTTCGCAGAAGGTATTGGTGTGGGTAAGGACCAGGAGCGGGCTGCGCATTGGATGGCGCGCGCAGCGGAAGGCGTGGCCGAGGCGCAATACATGTATGCCCGCATGCTTCAGGATGGACGAGGCATGGTCGCTGACCAGAGGCAGGCCCGCATCTGGTTTGAGCGGGCTGCCAAGGCAGGCATAGTGGACGCGCAGGTGGCTCTCGCCGAAATGCTTTACAGTGGCCGTGGCGGGGAACGCTCTTTCGTGACCGCCGCACACCTTTTCAAGCAAGCCGCGGCTACAGGCCATGCTGGGGCGATGTTCGCGATCGGGGCACTTTACGAGGCCGGGCAAGGCCTGTCACTCGACCACAAAGCTGCGCAGAAATGGTTCGAAGCCGCCGCTGAAAGAGGCCATGGGCATGCCCAACTCATGCTTGGCCGCTATCTCTCCACGGGCATTGCCGACGAGCATGACTCCGCCGCCGCCCGCATTTGGCTGGAGCGAGCGGCTGCGCACGGCGTCCAAGAAGCCGCCGAGGAGCTTGCCGAGACATAGCGGCGATATGCCTGACTGCAAAGCAACGGCAGCAGCGCCATTCTGGCCTAAGGCTGGGTGCAGACGGCCATCTGCGGATGAATGGGCGGTCTCCCACGCTGTGCATGCACCTGACAGGCACCTTGCCGCGACTGGCCGTTGCGGTTACTGGCCTTTGGCTCATCATCCTGTTTGGGTCAGGGCAACGCTTCGCAGTCGGGCAAGTAGCTTCCACAGACCGGGTAACGACGGGACTCTCGGAATGAAGCAAAGGCAGGTCGTTGCGCCTGCCCGGTTCAATCGCTTCGAAGCCTGCGAGCTCTGAGCAGGCCGGCGGGGGCCGGAGCACGCCACACGACCTGATAGGCTTCCACCACATTGGCGGCTGTCACGCTCAGCCCGGGAAGCGCGATCCACGGCGGAGGCCGGCGTTCCAGCAGCCCAAGGATGGTGGCGACGCCGGCAGCGCTCCCCTGGTCGTAAGGCAACTGGGCGGCAATTCCTTTTATCAGGCCGCCATTGGCAAGGTCGGTCGCTACCTCGTTGCCAAGGTCCACGGTGGTTATCGGTATCGTCTTCCCGGATTCTCGGATCGCCGCGGCGGCGCCCATTGCAGGCACGTCCCATACGGCAAACAGCCCGGAAAGATCGGGATTATCCTGCAGCAGGGCCGCGGTCGCGGTTCGCGCCTGCGTCACATCGGCGAACTTGCCGCGCACGACGGCAAGGTCCGGCCGCCGGGCCGCCATCCATTTGCGGAAAGCGATCTCGCGCTCATGGGTGGCGAAGAAATCCACGCCGTAGGCCAGAACGCCGACCTTGCCGCCTTGAGGCACATGCGGCGCAAGCAGTTCCGCGCTGATTTGCCCGAGACCGAAATTGTCGGTGGAAATGACGCTGACATAGTCCTTTCCGGGAAGCATGCCGGTCGGAGCATTGTCGAGCAGGACAAGCTTTTTTCCCGCGCCGGCTATGGCGCGATGCGCATCGGCGGCCCGGCTGCTGCCGATGGGAATCGAAACCACCGCGTCGACCGGTTCACCGGCAAGGCGCAGCAATTCGGAAATCTGCCTGTCGACGTCGAAGGCGCAATCGATGACCTCGACCACCGCGGCGCCATAGCGGCCAAGTGTCGTGACCATCCCGGCCAGTTCCTCCTTTGCCCAGTCGCTCATTGTGGTGTGCAGAACGACGGCTACCGCGAAACGCCGGCTGCGGGCGGCATCGGCGTCGGCCTCCGACAATCCGACCTGATCGGCGGGAACCGCTCTTTCGCCATGCGGCCCAAGGCCCGTGATCGCCATTTTCTAACCTCCCCGGATTGTCGCGGCATTGAGTCGATTGGCAAATGCTAGGCCGGCATCCCTGCCGGCGGTCTGGGTCTGACTGGCCGGTTGCTGCTTTCGGCTGAAGCCTGCGCGAGGAATTCTTTGAATTCGGGATGCTCGCGCGGCGAACCAAGCGTGATCCAGCCCTGAAGGAAACGCGCATCGAACAGCGATTCCGCTACAACCTGCGCGGCGCCGACCAGCCCGGCCGATCCGCCCATCTGCGAGCGCACGATGCGCAGGTCGCGGGTGACGACCGGATGCGCCTGGCGATAGACCGCCTCGCGCACCGCCGCCAGCAGGATATCCCCGGTCTCTGCCACGTTGCCGCCGAGCGCTATCAACGATGGGTTGAGAAGATTGGCAAGGGGCGCCAGGACCTCGCCAACGGCGCGGCCGCAGCGCCCCAGAAGATCGATGCAAAACGTATCACCCAGCTGGGCGCCGTGGCCGGCATCGGTGACGGTGACATCGCCTGCACGCGCCAGCACTTCGGCAAGATATGCGCTGCGTCCGCTTTCGGCGGCCAGACGCGCCTCGCGTCCCAGCACTTCGCTGCCCGCGACGCTCTCGAGGGTTCCGCCCTCGATGAATGTATGGCCTATCATGCCCGCTGCGCCCTGCGCGCCCCTATGCAGCACGCCTTCCGATATCACGCCGGCGCCGATCGAGCGTCCAAGCTTGACGAAAATCATATCTGTCAGGCCGATGCCGCTGCCGGATTTCAGCTCGCCCATGGTCATCGTCTGAACGCCGCTCCGCACCCACACGGGCGCGCCGACCGCGGTGGCCAGCTGCTCGACAAACGGAAAACCGTCCCAGTTCTGGAACGCGTTCAGCGCCGGGGCGAAGAGCCGCTGGCCATCCGATTTCTCGACAGCTCCCGGCACCGCCAGTCCAACGCCCCAGATGGCAGCCTCGCTGCCATGCTCCTCCAGCATCCAGGCAAATAGCGTTGCCAGCCGCTGGACCACCGGTTCCGGTCCCGCCGCGAGCTCGACAGCCTCATGATGCTCCGCCAGCAGACCTCCAGAGAGATCGGATACGCCAACTGCAAGCGACGAATGATCCAGCACGGCGACCAGGATCATTCCCACACGCGGCCGGAAGCGGACATGGCGAGGTGCCCGACCGCCAATGGCCGGCCCAAGCTCGCCTTCCTCGATCAGCCCGAGCCGAAGCAATGTAGCCAGACGGTCGGCAACGACAGCTCGCCCAAGTTCCGATTGGTTCTCCAGCCCCTGGCGGGTCGTCGCTGCCCCTGTCCGCACAAGATTGAGAAGCATGGCCAGGCTTCCATGTGCGGATTCGCTGGCGCGTGGCCGGCCTGCGGTGCGCCGCGGCTTGGCAATGTCTCCGGCCGCCGTGCCGCCCTCGTCCATACCCTTGTCGCGCCTCATCTCGAGCTTCTGGCCAGTCGTCCCGCTCGGCATGGGTAGCGCGCACACATTTACGGATCAAGCATTAACTTCTGCTGTTTTTCAACAAAAGTACGCCAGCTTTTGCATTTTAATGATTGACGGCGGCGAAACTGCGCGCATAAGTTCGGGTCGAGTTGGAGGAGAGCCGACTTGAAGTCGGGTCTGGCCGCGGCAAGGCGACCTGAGCTTCCGGCTGCGCAGGAGGAAACATACATGCAGGTGAAGCTGGCCTATCACGCGAATTGCTGGGGCGCGCTTGGCGGCAATGCCGTCGGTGTGACGTCGATTACTCAGCTGACCTATCGCACTTTCGGCGATATGGAGCAGGCGATCCACGACATTGGCGCGGCCGGATATGCGGGCACCGAACTCTTCGACGGCAATCTTCTGGACTATGAAGGCCGCTATGGCGAGTTGCGCGAAGCGTTGAAGCAGTCTGGCGTCGTGCTCGTTGCCGGCTATTCAGGCGCCAACTTCATTTTCGACGATATCCTGGGCGAGGAACTGGCGCGCATAGAACGTGTGGCGGGTGCCGCCGCGGAACTGGGCGCCGCGCACCTTGTGGTCGGTGGTGGCGCCAAGCGTGCGAGCGGCCGCCAGCAGGACGATTTCAAGCGCCTCGGCGCGGCGCTGGACAAGGTCGTCGACATCGCGGCCAAAGCGGGCTTGCGCGCGCACTATCACCCGCACCTGTCGACGATTGTCGAGGGGCCCGATGAAGTCCGCGAGGTCTTCAGGCACACCGCGATCGATTTTTGTCCGGACACTGCGCATCTGGCTGCCGCCGGCGGGGATCCGGCCGCGCAGATCCGCGAATTCAGGGACCGTATCAGCTACGTCCATCTCAAGGGCTGGCAGCGTGATCCCTTCGCCTTCACGCCGCTCGACCGCGGCGATCTCGCCATGGCGCCGATCATCGATGCGCTCAAGGATACCGGATTTTCTGGATGGATCGCCGCCGAGCTCGATGCCTGGCCTGACCCGAAGCAAGGGGCGGAACTCAGCATGAACTATCTGAAAAAGGCCATAGGGCCGAGTTGAACCAACGGGCATTGCGCCTGTCATCAGGGAGGAGACCGAAATGACGCATCTCAAGACAATAGCCGGAGCTTTCACGGCGGCTCTGCTGGCCACCAGCCTCTACACAGCTGCCCCCGCCTTCGCCGATCCGGATTCAGCCCTTGCCGAGCTGCAGAAGACCGTCCTTTCGAAAGGACCAAACGGCGAAACGCCGGCGCCGGCCTCCGCTGTGACATTGAGCGAGCAGGAACTGGCAAAGATCAAAGCCATGAAGGCCACGGCGGCGATCGTCATGCATTACGGCGGCAATGACTGGTCGCGTGCGCAGATCGCCGGGCTCAAGGACCAGTTCGGCAAGATGGGCATCGAGGTGATCGCCACCACGGATGCCGGCTTCAAACCGGAAAAGCAGGTCGCGGACCTCGAAACGGTGATGGCGCAGAACCCCAAGATCATCGTCTCGATTCCGACTGACCCTTCCGCGACAGCCTCCGCCTACAAGGCCGTCGCCGACAAGGGCGTGAAGCTCGTGTTCATGGACAACGTCCCGGCCGGCCTTGTCGCCGGCAAGGACTACGTCTCCGTCGTCTCGGCCGACAATTACGGCAACGGTGTCGCGGCAGCACATCTGATGGCCAAGGCATTGGGCGGCAAGGGTGACATCGGCCTTATTTTCCACGCCGCCGACTTCTTTGTCACCAAGCAGCGCTATGACGCCTTCAAGAAGACGATCGCCGACAACTATCCCGACATCAAGATCGTCGCCGAACAAGGCATCGGCGGTCCCGACTTCTCCGGAGACGCCGACAAGGCGGCATCGGCGATCCTCACCTCCAATCCGACCATCAATGGCATCTGGGCCGTGTGGGACGTGCCGGCCGAGGGCGTCATCTCGGCGGCGCGCACCGCCGGCCGTGACGACCTCGTCATCACCACTTGCGACCTCGGTGAGAACGTCGCCATCAATATGGCGAGCGGCGGCTTCGTTAAGGGTCTGGGGGCTCAGCGGCCGTTCGATCAAGGTGTCACCGAGGCGCTGCTCGCCGGCTACGGCCTGATCGGCAAGCAGGCGCCGGCCTTCGTCGCCCTGCCGGCGCTTCCAGTCACCAAGGACACGCTGCTCGAGGGCTGGAAGGCCGTCTACCACGCCGAGGCCACCGACAAGATCAAGGGCAGCATGTAACGCGCCCCGCGGCCGGCGCACTCCCTGCCGGCCGCGCCTTTCTTCATTCGATCAGGAGACCATCATGACCAGGACGTTCAACGTGGCGATGATTGGCGGCGGCTTCATGGGCAAGGCCCATGCAATGGCCTATGCGGCCATGCCGATGTTTTTCTGGCCCGCGCCTGCCCACCCGGTGCGCAAAGTGGTGGTCGACATCACCGATGCGCTGGCCGACGAAGGCCGCCGTCGCTACGGCTTCGAGGAATCGTCCGCGGACTGGCGCAAGGTGGTGACCAGACCGGACATCGACGTCATCGATATCGTCACTCCGAACGATAGCCATGCTGAGATTGCGATTGCGGCAGCGCAGGCCGGCAAGCATATCATCTGCGAAAAGCCGCTGGCGCGCGGCGGCGACGAAGCAAAGACCATGCTCGATGCGGTCAATAAAGCAGGCGTCATCCACATGGTGGCCTTCAACTACAGGCGCACACCGGCAGTGGCGCTCGCCCGCCAGTACATAGAGGAAGGCCGCATCGGCAGGATCTTGAACTTCCGCGGCACCTATCTGCAGGACTGGTCGGCCGATCCGGATTCGCCATTGTCCTGGCGTTTTCAGAAGAAGATAGCCGGCTCGGGCTCGATCGGCGACATCGGCACCCACGTCGTCGACCTTGCCCGCTATCTGGTGGGCGAGATCGCCGAGGTCAGCGCATTGGTGCGCACCTACAACAAGACGCGGCCTGTCCAGCACGGCAATCTCGACAGGCTCGGCGCCGCCGAGAAGAACACCGGAGCCGAGCGCGTCGAAGTCGATGTCGACGACGAGGTGGTGACGCTGCTGAAGTTCGCCGACGGCGCCATCGGTTCGCTCGAGGCGACCCGCAACGCCTATGGCCGCAACAATTTCATCACCTTCGAGATCCACGGCACCAAGGGCTCGATTGCGTTCAACTACGAACGGCGCGACGAATTGCAGGTGATGTTTGCCGATGATCCTGCCGATGCGCGCGGCTTCAGGACTGTATATTCCGGTCCGGCGCACCCCTATGGCTCAGGCCTCTGGCCGATCCCGGCGCTCGGCATCGGTTACTCCGAAACCAAGATTGTCGAGTGTTTCGATTTCTTCTCGGCCATCGCCTCGGGCAAGCAGCCGTCGCCCAATTTCGAGGATGGCTACAGGACCGAGCGCGTCGCCGACGCACTGATCGAATCCGGTGAAAGCGGTCAGTGGACCAAGGTAAGACCATGACCGCTGGGACGCCTGTTCATGCGGTGGAGATGAAGGGCGTCAGCAAATCCTTTGGCGGGGTCAAGGCGTTGATCGATGTCGACCTGCAGGTCGAAAGAGGCGAGATCCACGCGCTGCTCGGCGGCAATGGTGCCGGCAAGTCGACCATCCTCAAAGTGCTCAACGGCGTGCATGTGCCTGACGCCGGCACCGTTCTCGTCGATGGCAAGCCGCTGGTGGAGATATCGCCCGAAGCCTCGCGCAAGGCCGGCATCGCCATGATCTTCCAGGAAATGAGTCTGATCCCGACGCTGACGGTGGCGCAGAACGTGTTTCTCACCCGCGAAGCCAAGGGTGCATTCGGCCTGATCGACGACCGTACCGCCGAGAGGCGTGCCGCGGACCTGTTCAAAATGCTCGAGGTGGAGGTCGATCCGAAGGCGACCGTCGGCGATCTGGGCGCGGGACAGCGGCAATTGACCGAGATCGTCAAGGCGATCTCGCAAAACGCAAGGGTGCTGGTGCTGGACGAACCCTCGACGGCGCTGGCGATTTCCGATGTCGAACGCCTGTTCGCTTTCCTGCGCAAGCTGAAGTCGCAAGGCGTTGCCATCATCTATGTTTCGCACCGGATGGACGAGATCGCCCGCATCGCCGACCGCGCCACCATCCTGCGTGACGGCCGCCATGTCGTTACCGCACCATTGTCGGAGCTGCCCGTCGAAACGATGATCGAGCATATCGTCGGCAAGCGCTCGCGCGGCCTGTCGGATGTGGTGCGCGGCCAGTCGAGTCTTGGCGAGCCGCTGCTGGAGCTGGACAACGTTTCAGGCCCGGAAAAGCCGAAGAATGTCAGCTTCGTCGTTAACAGGGGTGAAGTGGTCGGCCTGGCCGGACTGCTTGGTTCCGGACGTTCAGCAATCGCGCGCGTCATTGCCGGAATCGATCCGGTCGTCGAAGGCGAGATACGCATCGCCGGCAAACCGGTGATGATCACGAAACCGAGCGAAGCCATCGAAGCCGGCGTGGCGCTGGTACCCGAGGACCGTCTGCGTCAGGGCGTGATTGCCGAGCATTCTGTCGCCTCCAACGTCACGCTCGCAGTGCTGGACCGTCTGAGTCGCAAAACATTTGTCTCGGGAAAAAAAGTACGCGATCTGACGGATGAACAGATCGCTCGGCTGCGGATCAAGACGGCATCGCGCGACAGCGCGGTGCGTACGCTTTCAGGCGGCAATCAGCAGAAAGTCGTCATCGGCAAATGGCTTTCGACCGGTCCGGGAATCCTCGTCCTTGATGAACCAACCGCCGGCATCGACATCGGCTCGAAGTCCGAGATCATCACGCTGGTGCGCGAGTTGGCGAAAGCTGGCAAGGCGATCGTCCTGATCTCGTCGGAGCTGTCCGAGATGCTATCGGCCTGCGACCGCATCATCATCGTTTCGGCCGGCCGCCTGGTGGACGATGTCAGCCGCGCCGACCTCGACGATCCGTCGGCGCCTGCGGGCGATCCGGTCGCGCAGCTGCAGGCCGCCGAGCGCAAGCTGCAGATCGTTATCCAGAACGCGATGAGCAAGAGTAAGCGAGAAACACATGTCCACTGACCGGGACACCGTCCCTTGGCTCTTTGCAAGGCTAGGTCTCGCCAACTGGCGGCAGAACATCATTTATATCGGCTTCCTGGTGATCTTCATCGCGTTCGCGATCACCTTGTTCGACAAGGGCTTCCTCAACCCTAACAACCTGCTCAACATCGTGCGCCAGACGGCGATGATCGCGGTCATGGCAATCGCCATGACCTACGTGCTGTCGGCGGGAGAGATCGACCTGTCCGTCGGGGCGGTGGCGGGGCTGGCTTCGGTCACCACGGCCATGGCGATCGACGCCGGTGGACCGGTTACCGGTATCGTTGCGGGCCTCGCCACCGGTGCCGTCGTCGGTATCTTCAACGGTCTGCTGACGACGCGCATCGGCATTCCGTCCTTCCTCACCACGCTGGCCATGATGGGGATCGCCACCGGCACCGCGATGTGGATGAGCGATACAGCCGCGGTGCCGATCATCTCGAAGAGCTATTCGTGGATCTTTGGCGGCGGCAATATCGGGCCGGTGCCTGTCCTGCTGATCTGGATGTTGGTGCTGGGCGCCGTCGGCCATGTCGTGCTGAGGCGAACGAGCTTCGGCCGGCGCGTGCTCGCCACCGGCGGCGGCGAGGTCGCGGCGCGTTACTCCGGCATCGACACAAAGTCGATCAAGTTCCGCGTCCTCATTATATCGGCCATGGCGGCAGCACTTGCCGGCATGCTCTATGCCGGGCGGCTGCAATCCGGCCGCTTCCAGCTCGGTCAGGGCGACGAGTTGTCGGTCATCGCTGCGGCAGTGCTTGGCGGCACTAGCCTGTTCGGCGGGTCTGGCACCGTGATTGGCACGATCGTCGGCGCGCTGATGATCGGCCTCATCAACAACGGCCTGATCCTCATGGGGCTGGAATTCAGCCAGCAGCTCATTGCGCGTGGTGCCATCATCATCCTGGCCGTTGCGCTGAGCCAGGGAAGGAAATGATGACAGTTCCCTACACGGTGATCGGCACTGTGATCGCAAAGCCCGAAACGCGCGAGGAATTGCAGGAGATCCTGTCGGCCTTCGTCGAGCCGACGCGCGCCGAGGACGGCTGCATCAGTTATGACTTTCACGTCGACCCGGCCGACCCATGCGTGTTCATGTTCTATGAGAACTGGCGCTCGAAGAACGATCTCGACCGGCATCTGGCGATGCCGCATCTGAAGCCGCTGTTTGATCGGCTCGATCAACTGCTGGCGAGTCCGGTCGAGATTCGGAACTTTGTGATGCTCAGCCGGATGGCTGTTGACGTTCAGCCCATCAGCGTGCCCACAGCTTATCAATGACGACACGATGAGCGATCGTTCCGAAGGCGACGCAGGCGGTGGGCCCGTTGGCGCGAAGTCTGCCGAACTCGAGCGGGAATGACGGGGTCGTAGATCGGTTACTGCTCCTTCTTGAACAAATCCTGGAAGATGAGCTGGCCCCAAGTGCGGCCGCGTGCGTGCACCAGCGCGCCACCTTCGTTGAGCTTTCCCAGCTTGACGGGTGCAAACCCGAGTTGTTTGGCCAAGGCCGCCACGGGAGCGGTCGCGTCCTCGTCGTCGCTCGACAGAAAGACGACCCGGTGGCCGCCCTCGACGACCGGATCGGCAGCCAGGGTGGCCGCAATCAGGTGATTGAAACCTTTCACGAACTTGGCGCCGGTGAACGACTTCGCGACGAAGGCGGAGGACGGGAGGCCGTCCAGCTCTTCAGGTACAGGAAACGCGTTCATCGCGTCGATGACCGTCTTGCCTTTCCAGCTCGGCAGGGCTTTCGCAACCTCGCGATGCTCCCCGAACGGGACCGCCAGGATGATTGTGTCGGCCTCGAGTGCTTCCCGCAGCGACTTGGCGACGACCGTGGGTCCAATCGCCCGAGCCTGTGGCGCCAACGCCTCGGGCTGCCGGCGGCTCGCGACGGTCACATCGATGTTTTTACGGGCGAAGGCGTGGGCGAGAGCCTGGCCTACCTTACCGAATCCTACGATTGCATAGCTCATAATATTTCTCCGATCCGTGTTGATGTTGATTCCCAGGCCTTCAACGGCGCTGGGTTATCCGTCCCGCTGTGTGCCGACCTTCGCGGAGACGTCCCCTAGTGGACGACCGGGCCGACCGTTCAGCGCGGAAGTCGTTTCGCCATGGGCGCGTTATTCCCGCGATCAGGCGCGATTTCAGATGGCCGAGAAGCCGCCGTCGACAGACAGCTCCACCCCATTCACGAAGCTGGAATCGTCCGAAGCAAGAAACAGCGCGACCGCCGCAATTTCCTCGGGACGCCCCATCTTTCCCCGCGGGATCAGGGATTCGAACATCTGCTTCGCCTCCTCGGTGAGAACCTGGTCCTGCATCGGTGTGGCGATCGGCCCCGGGCTCAGCACGTTCACCCGGATATTCCTGCCCTTCAGTTCGTTGAGCCAAGTGCGTGCGAATGAGCGCAACGCCGCCTTGCTCGCCGCATACACGCCGTAGCCAGGAAAACCTTTCACCGAAGCAACTGACCCGGTCATGAAGATCGATCCGCCATCGTTGAAGAGCGGCAGCGCTTTCTGAACTGCAAACAGCGTGCCGCGCGCATTCAGGCCGAAGGTCGCATCGAAGTGCTGCTCGGTGATCTCGCCCAGAGGGACGGCTTCGCCCGTGCCGGCGCTCGCGTACAGGACGTCGATCTTGCCCTTTTCCCGCTTGACCGTATCGAACAGACGGTCGAGGTCGTCGAGATTGGCCGCGTCGCCACGCACACCGGTCACGTTCCGGCCGATCAGCCTTGCGGCCTCGTCGAGCGCCTCCTGTTTCCGGCCCGTGATGAAAACATAGGCGCCTTCTTCAACGAACCGCTTGGCGCTGGCCAGTGCCATGCCGCTCGATCCACCTGTGATGCTGCAACCTTACCATCTAACTTTCCCATGACTTCCTTCCAGGCTCCATTTTTGGTCGTTCGGGGAGGCCCCGAGAACCTCAAGATGGGGCGGCCGCAGTCAGGCGTTGAGTGCGGAAGCGCGCACATCGGTGGTGCGAAATCGATCCGGTTGGACGATTGACGCAAGCCATGACGATCGGTTGTCCGCCGTTTGGAATTCGGCCGCGCTTGTCCGCTTAGGCTATGACGACCGCCCGTTCTGCTGTTAGATGCGGGCTTTGGAAGGCGCACCTCGGTGGTGCTGGATTGCACCATGATCGACTGGGATGACGTTCGCTACTTTCTTGCCGTCGCGCGCGCAGGCTCGGTGCGGGCTGCCGCCGAGCGCCTCGGAGTGAACCACTCGACCGTGCTGCGACGCGTCGCTCAGCTCGAGGAACGGCTCGGGGCGCACATGTTCGAGAAGCTGCCTTCGGGCTATCGCCTGACGGCTGCGGGGGAGGAGGTCCTCGAGCTCGCCGACCAGATGGAAGTGTCGTCGCACCAGCTGGAGACGCGCGTCCTTGGCCGCGACCAGAGCGTGCGCGGGTTACTGCGGGTGACACTGGCGCCGCCGCTGGCGACACACCTGCTCATGCCGGACTTCTCCGATTTCGCGCGTCTGTATCCGGACATCGAGATGGAAATCTTGTCGTCCGGCGAGCTGGCAAATCTGACCAACCGCGAGGCCGACGTCGCGATCCGCGTCGTCTACGACCGCAAAACCCTGCCGCTCAATCTTCACGGCCTCAAGGGATCGGATGTATTCGGCGGTATCTACATGTCCCGCGATCGACTGGCCGCGTGGCATGCGGGCGCGCCTGATCCCATCCGGTGGATCGTCATAAGCATTCATGGAATCCCGGACTGGGCCCACCCGGGTGAGGTTCGCGCCGCCGAGGTTCCGTTCAGGGTCACGGATGCCGAGGCGCAGGTCGTCGCGGTGCGGCAGGGGCTCGGGATGACGACGCTGCCGTGCTTCGTGGGAGATGCCGACCCTCTGCTGGCGAGGGTGCCGGGTACCGACCTGCACATGTACGGAACGCTCTGGCTTCTCACGCAGGGGGAGACACGCAAGACGAAGCGCGTGCGGCTCTTCACCGAGTTCGTATCCCGCAGGCTCGCCGCCTACGCGCCGCTTCTCGCGGGACTGTCCTTATCGCCGGACTGACGCGCGACAGGTAGCCGGCGACGCTTGCCGCAATCCGGCCGGAAGCCGAGCTGCGTCGACGAGGGTGTCTACCAACAGACGAAACGTCCGGGCCGACTGACGCGGCGCTGGTAGCGGGCCTGTGGTCCGCTCTACAGCCGAGGCCCCGCCACCATGCGCGCCACCCGCGCCATGTCGGCGCTCATTTCGCGGTCGTCGTCGAGCGGGGCGACCAGCGCCCGCACGGCCTCATAGCTGCGCCGCGGCCCTTCGCCCATGCTGTCCAGCACGCCGCGCAGCTCGACGCCGGTGGCGGCGAAGATCAGTTCCATCGCCACCAGATAGCGCAGGCGTTCTATGATAGCGGCGGTCTTGGCTACCACGCGTGGCGCCATCGACGACTGGTCCTCGACGCCATCCGAGATGGCCAAGGGGCTGAGCGACATCGGATTGGCAAGGTGGCGGATCTCGGCTTCGAGCGCCGCGATCGGCTTCTGCAGTTCCGCATATCCCTGGCGGCTGCCGCCTTTGGCCGACAGGAACCGGGGCAGCTCCGCCACCGTCGGCGACATCAGCTTCATCGAGCGATTGGCGGTGCCGACGGCGCAATGCGCCAGCGCCTGGCCGAGATTTTCCCAGGTCAGCGTGAAAGCGGTCAGGTCGAAATTGCCGTTGGAGACGACCCGCTCAGCCTCCGGCAGGATGACCGGATTGTCGCCCGAATGACCAAGCTCGATCTCCGTCGCCAGCTTCGCCTGCTCATAGGCGTGCAGCAGGCCGCCCCACACCTGCGGAACGCAACGGAAGCTGAGCGGATCCTGCAGGCGTCGCGCGGCATTCTCCTGCCACAGCCCACTGCCCGAAAGCTCCGTCCGCAGCCGCGCGCCGATCTCGACTTGGCCGAAGGCCGGCCGCGCTGCCAGCGCATCCTCGTCGATGGCCTTGAGGGACGAGCGGAATGCCTCGTAATTCAGCGCCACCGCCGCCAGCGACCAGTCGATCAGGCATGCGATCTCCTCGAGGGCGAGACAGGCCGTTCCGGTTGAAAGGCTGTTGGCGACGATGATGGCGTGGCCGTCCTTCTCGCGCAGGGCGAGCGGTTCGAGCCCGGCGAGCTTGAGCGCCTCGGTCGATGGCATGATCCTGCCCTGATATTCGCTCTCGCCGTCGCCGCGCAGCGCCCTGGCCAGATGACCGAGCGGCGCAAGGTCCGCGGCGCCCACCGATCCCCAGCTCGGAATGACCGGATGAACGCCTGCGTTGAGCGCCGCGACCAGGCCCATGACGACGCCCTCCGACGTGCCTGTGCCGCCCGCGGCCATGCCGCAGATGCGCGCGACCATCAGCGCCCGCACAGCCTCGGTCGGCAGCGACGGCCCGGCGCCCATCGAGTGGCTGAGCGGCACGCTGTGCTGGAAGGCGATCAGGTCGGCCTCGGCGAGCGGCGTGTCGACACACGCGCCAAGCCCGGTGGTGACGCCATAGAGCGGCTTGCCGAGCTGGGTGAGATGCTCGATGAGTGCCCGGCTGGCGCGGATGCGGCGCATGGCTTCCTCGCCGAGCGCGAGCCGGGCATTGCGTCGTGCGATCTCGGCGACGTCTTCCGTACCAAGCGGCTTGGCGTCGAGGACGATCACTCTGGCTGTCATCGGGCTATTCCTTGGCCTTCGGGAACGGTGGCCGAACGAATGCAGGATATCCGGCATCGGCGCCGGCCATTGTCGAAAATCCGCCGTCGCGACTGCCGTTATCTTTCTTCGATTGGCGATACGGCAGGCAAAAATCGGACGCCGATGTCACAACAGGCCGAGCCTCGCTCGCCTTGAAGTCGGCGGCGGGCAAACGGGAACTTTTGCTCTGCTGGCGATTTTGGATATGCTGCAGATCCAAATTGCCAGAAGGTCGCTGCCATGACGAAACATTTTGCAATCGCCGCGCTCACGCTTGCCGCGGCAGCCGCGATGGCCGGCCCGGTTGCCGCCGGCGAACATCGCCACCGCGTCACCGAACAGGAACGTTATGTCCCGGCCAGCGACGATATCATCGAGACGCTGTTTGGCGGGCCGCGCTATTACGATCAGCAGATGACCAACACGGCGGCGGGCGCCTGCGCGTATCACCGCGTCGGACCGGACGCGAATGCGGTGAACGACATCAACGACCACTATTGCGGGAAGTAGGGTTCCCCGACGGTATTCCTCCGGAGCCGGCGACAGCGCCGACGCGGCCGCCCTGATGAACAGCCATCTGGTCGACCTTCTGTCCGGGCTCGACCTCACCGACAAGGTCGAAAAGTCTGACAGCCTGGCGCACCTGCTGCAGACTGCGGTCCAGCCGGGTCGCTGAACCGCCGGAGGACTGGGCTAGGCCGCGGCCGCCTGCGAATAATCCATCCGTTCGAGATCGGCGATCAGGCCGGGTCCGGACGGCTGCCAGCCGAGATGCGCGCGCGTCCATTCGCTCGAGGCCGGCATATCGAGACCGGCGAAGATCGAAAGCCATCCGAAATGATCGGCCGCTTCTTCCTGCGGGAGCGAGACCACCGGCACGTCGAGGCCGGCGCCGATCACTTCCGCGATCTCGCGCATGGCGATGCCTTCCTCGGCGACGGCGTTGTAGCGCACGCCGGCTTCCTGCTTGTCCAGCGCCAGACGGTAGAGCTTGGCGACATCCAGCACATGCGCCGCCGACCACCGGTTGCGGCCCTCGCCAAGATAGGCCGACACGCCCTTGGCGCGCGTCTGCGCGATCAGCGGCGTGATCAGGCCTTGCTTCATCGTGTCATGCACCTGCGGCAACCGCACCACCGATACCTTGACGCCCTTCTCGGCCATCGCCGCACCGGTAAGCTCGGACAGGATACGCGGATTGCGGTGTTCGGTGTTGAAGATGTCTTCTCTCGCCGGCTGTCCGTGTTCGGCAGAACCCATGCCCACACCCGAGGTGATGATGAGCAGCCGGTCCGACCCGGCGAGCGCCCCGCCCAGCGCTTCGATCACGCGCTTGTCCTTCTCGCAATTCGCGACGAAATTCGAGAAATTGTGATCGAAGGCGGTGTGGATCACCGCATCCGACTTCGCCGCGCCGTCGCGCAGGCTGTCGAGGTCTTCGATGTCGCCGCGATGGGGCTCGGCTCCGGCAGCCGCAAGCGACCGCGCACCGGCTTCGGAGCGGGTCAGGCCGAGCACCTGATGGCCCGCGGCGAGAAGCTCAGGCACGATTCTGGAACCGATGAAGCCGGTAGCGCCGGTGAGGAATACACGCATGGGAGATCTCCGCTTGTTGTTCGGAGGCCTTATTTGCGCTATAAATCATTCTGTTAAAGTAGTGACTTTATCATGGTATAACAGCCAACAGGATCGCAATGCCAGCCGAGACGGCCAACAAGCTGGGCACCTTTCTACGGGACCGCCGCATGCGCCTCGATCCGGCCGCCTTCGGTTTTGCCACGGGGCGGCGGCGCACCCAAGGGCTGCGCCGCGAAGAAGTGGCACAGCGCGCCAATATCAGCCCGACCTGGTACACCTGGCTGGAGCAGGGACGGGGCGGCGCGCCCTCGGCGGACGTGCTCAACCGCATCGCGACCGGGCTGATGCTGACCGAGCCCGAACGCGAGCATCTGTTCATGCTGGGTCTCGGCCGGCCCCCGGAGGTCCGCTACAGAAACGTCGACAGCGTGACGCCGCGCCTGCAGCGCGTCCTTGACGCTTTGGACCCCAGCCCGGCGATCATCAAGACCGCGACATGGGACGTGGTTGCCTGGAACCGTGCAGCCGCGGCGATGCTAACCGACTATTCCAAGCTGCCGCGCGAGCAGCGCAACATCCTTCGTCTGATGTTCGGCAACTCGCGCGTGCGCGACGCGCAGGACGATTGGGAGAGTGTCGCGCGCTTCGTGGTCGGATCGTTCAGGGCGGATGCCACGAGGGCGGGCGCAGGCGCGGAAATCACCCAACTCGTCGAAGAGCTTTGCCGGATCAGTCCGGAATTCGAGGCGCTGTGGCGCGACAACGACATCGTGCCGGCCCACGGCGAGGGCGTGAAGCGCCTGCGGCATCCCGAGATCGGGCTGATCGAGCTGGAGTTCTCCGTCTTTGCGGTCGATGGCCGCCCGGAACTCGGCATGATCGTCTACAATCCCGCCACGCAGGCGGATGCAGAACGTATTCGATCACTAATCGCGGCTCGTTCCGCAGAATGATGGCCGCCATGTGCGGTATTCCGCCAAGGTGCGGCGGCGAAGCGGAAAACAGGTCACAAGGCGACTCGGTTAGGATAATATCCACCGCCCGATTCTTCGTGGAAGATGTCTATGACCTTGAATGAGCTTAGTTGGTCGCCCTCGGAAAAGAAAGTTGCCCGCGCCGCATATGACAAGGCTCTTGAGAGGGCACTGGCCAGCATCATGGCCGAATTCAAAAGACGGGCGAACGCCGCGACCACGCCCTCCGAGATGTGGGAGGTCGAGGACTATCTGAAGGAGCAACGTCGCGATTTGGATCGGACGTTCGACTATCGCTATTCGCAACTGACCGTCGTTTTCGCAACTCTCATCCGGCAAGGATACCTGGACGAGGACTTACTCTCGGGTCTGTCGGAAGAAAAACGCGAGGAGACCCGCAGAATGCTTGCGTGGCACAAAGGATAAGGGTTTAGAAGCGTTACCTTCGCCGTCGCACGCTGGATCGCTTGCGGTGGTTGGCCGAAGCTCCTCATGAAGACGCGGCGCATGCGGCCGGCATCGCCGAAGCCGCTCTGTTCGGTCGAGCGGCTTATTGCCTGGCTCAACCGCCTTCACGGGCCTTCGAAGCGTCAGCTTTGCCACCGCCTGCCCGATCGCTTCGGGGGACGTCAGCGGCGCCCGGCTGCCGGATATGGTTGATGAAGGCGCGCAGCTTGGGCAGCACCTGGTGCCTTTCCGGGTAATAGAGAAAGACGCCCGGCGTGGTCACCGCGAAGCGGCTAAGCAGCGCCTGCAGGCGCCCGTCGGCGATCGGCGCTTCGGCGATCGGGCCTGGCACCTGCGCCAGCCCGACACCCTGGATCGCCGCACCGAGAAGCGAGGGGTAGTCATGCGCGATTAACGGTCCCGAGACGATCGCCTCTATCGTCTTGTTGCCGTCGACAAAGGACCAAGGCGCGACCGAGCCGTTCGAACGGCGCAGGCGCAGGCAGGCATGGTCGCGTAGATCCTCGATGCGCTCGGGCGCCGCGCCCCGGCGCAAGTAATCGGGACTGCCGACCACCACCATCGGAAAGGAGGGCGTCAGCCGGACCGCGACCATGTCGGGCGCGATCAGATCGCCCATCCGGATGCCGGCGTCGAATCCTTCGGCCGCGAGATCGGCGAGCTCGCCGCTGGCGACGATCTCCAGCTCGATCTCGGGATAGGCCTGGCAGAAGGAGGCGACCATCGGCTCCAGCAGCATCGGCACCACGGCCGGCGGTACCGAAAGGCGCAGGAGCCCCGCCGGCCGCTGGCCCATCCCGCGCGCGATCTCGCTTGCCGCGATCAGTTCCTCGAAGGCCGGCCGGGCACGCGCGAAAAAGCGCTCGCCGGCTTCCGTCAGGCCGACGCTGCGCGTCGTGCGGACGAAGAGCGCAGCGCCGATGCGCGCCTCGAGCGTTCGTATCGCCTGGCTGATCGCCGACGGGGTGACGGCGAGCTCGGCTGCCGCCTTGCGAAAATTGCGGTGCCTTGCGACGCTTAGGAATGCCTCGACACCATCGAGCGCGCCGTGCCTGACTGTGAAGTTCTGCTTCATGACCCATCGACATTATCGTGGATAGTGGTTCGCGGAAAGCGGCCGTATTTCTTGCGTGACTTTGGAAGCCTGAAGGGAAATGGCAATGACCGATGAACTCGATCGCGTGCGCGATCACTATCGCGCGACCGGCCTGACCGATCGGTTGAAGACCGCGCTGGCGGTGTTTGGACCCGAGCAACAGCGGCTGAAGCCCGAGCAACTGGCGACCCTCGATCAGTTCCACACCCGCGGGCTGGCCGCGACGGCGGAGCTCGCCGATCTTGCCGTCATCACCGCCGACATGTCGGTGCTCGACGTCGGATCTGGCATCGGCGGGCCGGCTCGCTTCCTGGAGGCGACATATGGCTGCGCGGTGACCGGTGTCGATCTCAGCGAACCCTTCGTCGAGGCCGCGCACTATCTGACAGCGCGAACCGGGCAGGCCGGCCAAGTGTCGTTCGAAGCCGGTAGCGCTTTGTCGCTTCCCTTCGAGGATGGCCGTTTCGACGCCGCGCTTTTGCAGCATGTGGCGATGAACATCGCCGACCGGCCGTTGCTCTACCGCGAGGTCAGGCGCGTTTTGAAGCCGGGCGGAAAATTCGCGACATTCGACGTCGTGCTGAATGGTGGCGATCCGCTCTATCCAGTGCCCTGGGCGAAGACGCCGGGCGAAAGCTTCCTGTTGACGGCCGAGGAGACCTGCGAAGCGATCGAAGCCGCCGGCTTCGGCACGCTCGTCCGCCGTGACGACACGGCTGCCGCCAAGGCCTGGTTCGCCGAGCTCCGTGCCTCCGGCCCGCCGCCTTCGCTCAATCTCGGGGTCGTCATGGGCCAGGG
This sequence comes from Mesorhizobium sp. B2-8-5, assembly GCF_006440675.2. Classification (NCBI taxonomy): domain Bacteria; kingdom Pseudomonadati; phylum Pseudomonadota; class Alphaproteobacteria; order Hyphomicrobiales; family Phyllobacteriaceae; genus Mesorhizobium; species Mesorhizobium sp. B2-8-5. The sequence continues at coordinate 5,891,202 of NZ_CP083951.1, read as the reverse complement.
TTTCGCCGAATTCGCCACCAACCTCGGGCGCAATCTCATGGAGGGACGGCTGGGCATTCTGACGGCTGTGTTTGAAGCCGTTCCGGTCAATTGAGCAATTCCAGGAAAAGTGGTCAGCGGTTAGGCTCGGCGGCTTGGCCGTAGCCTTCCGTCCGGAATTGCGAAAAACCAACACTGAAGGAGGCGAAGATGTCACCAGCGATGATCTTCAACATCCACCTCGCGCTCGGCTACGTGCCGTGGCTGCTTTGCTTCGTCGCCTATATCTGGCCGAGGCTGAGGTCGATGGAGCCGATAGAGGCGCAGCGCGCGATAGCAACGCTGCACAGCTTCCGCTTCTTCGGCCTCGTCTTCCTCATCCCGGGCGTGGTCGGTCCCGACCTTGCTCCTGACTTCGCAAGCTTCGCCGCCTATGGCGACTTCGCCACCGGTCTGCTCGCCATGCTGGCGCTGCTCGCGGTGGCGAGGCCTGCGATCTTCTGGCCGTTGGTCGTCGCCTTCAACGTCGCGGGCGTGGTGGACCTTGTCGGCGACTACTATCTCGGCACCGTGCTCGACCTTCCTGGCCATGCCGGACAGTTGGGCGCGACCTATGCGATCCCGATCCTCTACGTGCCGCTGCTGATGATCACGCATGTCGCGGCGTTCTATCTGCTGGCGCGTTCCAGGCGCCACCAGATCGCGGCGACTTAATAAACCGGTGTCGCCATATGCTTCGGCGCCGGCCATTCGCTCGTGATCTCGGGCTGCACCGGCCGCTCGAGATAGGTCGACAGCACGACATAGCTGCGTGTCGAGGTGACGCCGGGCGTGTCGTAGAGGCGGGCCAGCAAGCCTTCCAGCGCCCGCGTGTCCTCGGTGCGCACCTTGAGCAGCATGCAGGTGTCGCCGGCGACCGTGTGGATTTCCTCGACTTCCGGATATTTGGAGACCGCCATCAGTTCCGGCGTCTTGCCCCAGCCCCTTGTGTCGATATGCACGAAGGCCAGCAGCGGCTTCTTCACCGCCCTCGGATCGATGATCGCCGAGGTGGCGCGGATGGCCCCGCTGCGCTTCAATCGCTTGACCCGCTCATGCGCCGCCGGCGGCGACAGGCCGACGCGCTCGCCCAGATCGGCATAGCTGATGGTCGCGTCCTCGACCAGAACGCCTAATATCTTTCGGTCGATCGGGTCGATCTCGCGGACCGGATGCTTGTTCCGCTGAATGTCATCTGTTTCTGCGTCCATATGGAAATTCTCCATTGATGCGGAATTCAATTCGGCCATTATGGAGATATGTCGAACACCAATCAATCTGCAATTATGACCCACGCGCCTCGGGCGCCGATACCGGCCGCCGCCTATCTGCTGACCGGCTGCATCGCCGTCATCGGCTCCAATTCCCTGGTTCTGGGACCGATCGCGCCCGCCGTCGCGGCGTCGTTCGGCGCAAGCGTGCCGGCGGTGATGACGGCTGCCGCCGCCTTCGGCCTCGGCACGTCGGCCAGCGCGCTCTTCCTTGCCCGCTACATCGACCGGATCGGCGCGCGCCGCATGCTGCAGGGCGCATTGCTGTTGCTGGCTCTGGCGCTCGTCGCCAGTGCTTTGGCGCCGACGGTCGTGTTGCTCGTCACGGCGCAACTCGTTGCCGGCATTGCCGCCGGCATCGCCATGCCGGCGATCTATGCCAGCTCGGCCGCGATCGCGCCGCCCGGCCGCGAGAGCGGCACCATCGGCGTGGTGCTGACCGGCTGGACGCTTTCGATGGTCGCCGGTGTCTCGCTGTCGGCCGTGATCGCCGATCTCATCCATTGGCGCGCCGTCTTCGCGGCCGTGGCGCTGCTGGCGGGAGCGGCCGTTGCCGGCCTTGCGATGAGTTCGCTGCACGACGTCAGGAAAAGCGGTCCGGCGCCGTCGCCGCTCGGCGCGCTCGCCGTTCCCGGCATCCTGCCGCTGCTCATTGCTTGCGGCGCCTTCATGACCGCCTTTTACGGCGTCTACGGCTATCTCGGCGACCATCTTCATGAAGCCCTCGGCGAGCCGGTCAGCGCCAACGGCCTGGCGGCGGTCGCCTACGGTCTCGGCTTCGGCGCGGCCGCTTTGCTCGATGGCGTCATCGACCGGCTCGGTGCGCGCCGTGTCATGCCGTTCGCCTATCTGCTGGTCGCCGCCGTCTATGTCGCCATCGCCTTGGCAAGCGCCGGCTTCGGCCTGCTGCTTGCGTCAATAGGCGTATGGGGTCTCGCCAACCATTTCGGGCTGAACGTGCTGGTCATGCGCCTCACCGCGCTCGATCCGGCGCGGCGCGGCACCATCATGGGTCTGAACAGCGCGGTCACCTATCTTGCCGTCACTGTCGGCACCGCAGGCTTCGGCCCGCTCTACACGACCCTCGGCTTCGCCAACTGCGCCTTGATCGCCGCGGGACTGATGCTGGTTGCGGCGGGCGCCGCGGCGTGGCGGCCGGCTGGTCCTCGATAACAGGCCTGCCTCACTCTTCGCTTCCGGCCGGAAATCCGTTTCGCACTTTTCCTGGGATTGCTCTAAGGCTGGCTTGCGAACCGGAGTCGCAGCCGATGAAGACGAGCCTCCAGATCACCGCCGAGCCCTTGCCGCAGGACCTCGCTTTCCTGAGCGGGAGCCTCACCGCCTTCAACGATGCCGATGTCGGCGCGTCAGGCAGGAAGGCGCTGGCGGTTATCGTGCGTGACGAACATGGTGTCATCGTCGCCGGCATTTCCGGCTACACCGCCTGGGGCTGGCTCTACGTGCAGTGGCTGTGGGTCGACGAAAGATTGCGCGGCCGGCGCGCAGCCGCCGGCATGCTCGACGCCGCCGAACGGGAAGCCATCGCACGCGGTTGTCACGGTGCCTGGATCGACACCTTCAACCCGGTCGCCGAAAAGGTCTATCGGCGTCAGGGCTACCAGCCGTTCGGCACGCTGCCTGACTTCCCCACCGGCCGCAGCCGCATCTTCCTGCAGAAGAAGCTGCCGTCCTGATCAGCCAGCCAGCTTTCCGCCGCGCATCGGCGCGGGCGCGCCGGTGGTGCTTGGAAAGCTGATCGGCAGGCCGCGCAGCACGCGCACGGCTAGGAAAGCAAAGCATTCCGCCTCCACCGCGTCGCCCTTCCAGCCCAACGTCTCGGCCTGCGCGACCTCGACGCCGGCGCGGCTTTCGAGCATTGCCATCATCGTCGGATTGTGGCGGCCGCCGCCGCTGACCGCCAGCCGCTTCGGCCGGCGCGGCAACAGGTCGAGCGCCTTGCCGACGGCTGACACGGTGAAGGCCGTCAGCAATGCTGCGCCGTCCTCCGCGCCGAGCCCCTCGGCCATCGCTGCGGTGAAGTCGAAGCGGTCGAGCGATTTTGGATAGGGTTTGGTGAGATACGGATGCTGCAGCAGCCGGGCGAGCCGCTCCTCGTCGACCTTGCCGGCAGCCGCCAGCTTGCCGTCGCGGTCCATCTCGCCGAGGCCTTTCGACTTGATGAAATCGTTGACCGGCGCATTGGCCGGGCCGGTGTCGAAGGCGACGATATTGTCCTTGCCGTCCCACCAGGTGATGTTGCCGACACCGCCGAGATTGAGCACGGCGGTGTCGCCGCTGGCGTCCGCCTCTTTAAGCAACGCGGCATGATAGGCCGCGGCTAGAGGCGCGCCTTGTCCGCCAGCCGCGACATCGGCCGAGCGGAAATCATAGGCGACCTTGGTGCCGAGCAGCGAGGCCATCAGCTCGCCATCGCCGAGCTGGCGGGTGCGGCCGATACGTCCCGGCTGCGGAGCGCGATGCAGCACGGTCTGGCCGTGGAAGCCGACGACGCCGATATCGGTCATTCGCATGCCCTGGCTCTCGACCAGATCCCTGACCGCCGCCGATTGCGCGCGCGTCAGCGCCTCCTCGGCTTCGCGAAAGATCGCCGGCTCCGGTCCCTCGAAATTCCAGGCGCGCGCCTGGCGCAGCGTCTCTTCGAGCAAGGTGCGGATCGACTGCGGGTAGGGGGCCAGCGTGTAGGTGCCGGTGTCGGCGATGCGTTCGCCATCGGTCTTGATCAGCGCCACGTCGATATTGCCGTCGAGCACCGTGCCGGTCATCAGGCCGACGGCCCAGATTGGTTCCATGGTCGTTCCTCGAATCGCCCTTCATCCACGTGTCGGATGGATCAGCCCCGCAGGCAAGTCTTTCGCCGCGCCCTTCCAGGTCGCCTTTTGCGCCAAATGGCGAAAATCGAGCAGCCACGTTCTTGCCTCTTGGCGCCAAAGGCGCGAGCCTGCGGGTTCGACATCGAGGTACCTCAAGGAGGAAACGTCATGGCAGCCAATGTTGCGGTGATCGCGGGCGCCGGCTCCGGGCTAAGCGCCTCGCTGGCGCGGCTTCTAGCCAAGGAGGGATTCCGCGTCGTCCTTGCCGCGCGTAACGTCGACAAGTTAGCGGCGCTGGTCAAGGAAACCGGCGCGCAAGCCGTCGAAACCGATGTGTCGGACGCTGCTTCCGTCGAGCACCTGTTCGAGGCGGCCGACAAGGAAGGCCCGCTCGAAATTGCCGTCTTCAACGCCAGCGGCCGCACGCGCGGCCCAATCGCCGAGCTCGATCCCGAGGCGGTCAAGCAAGCCCTGCTCGTCGGCGCCTATGGCGGCTTCCTTGTCGGCCAGCAGGCAGCGCGCCGGCTTCTGGCACGTGGTTCCGGCTCGATCCTGTTCACCGGCGCCAGCGCAAGCCTGAAAGGGTTCTCCGGCTCCGCCGGTTTCGCCATGCCGAAATTCGGCCTGCGCGGGCTGGCGCAATCGATGGCGCGCGAGCTTTCCCCGAAGAACATCCACGTCGCGCATTTCATCATCGACGGCCAGATCGAGCCGGCCGGACAGGCGCCCGAACCCGACCGTCCGGAGCGCCGCCTCTCGCCCGACGCGATCGCCGAGACCTATCTCGCCGTCCATCGCCAGCATCGCAGCGCCTGGAGCTTCGAGGTCGAGTTGAGGCCCTGGGTCGAGACGTTCTGACGACCCACTGCACGAAACGTGCAATAAAACACCATGCCGCGGCTCGCTATTTTAGAAAGTATGCATATTTCCTGATGCCGTTTTGGCGATCTGCAATGTAAAAAAGCGCAAAATAAAATATACCTTTACTTAACTTCGGCATGCATACTGCGCGTTGTCAGATCTGTTGTCCGGCTCTCCTGCACGAATTGAGAATGGGCATGCCGCTTACACGTCGCACGCTGTTTGCAGCCGGAGGCGGAGGGCTGCTCATTGCGCAGGCGCAAGCCGCAGCCATGCCGGCCCAGGCGCAAGACGCTCCAAAACCCGTCGTCAGCGACAACAAGCTGCGCATCGCCATGCCGGCCTTCGCGTCCGATCCGTTCTTTCCGGCCGACGGCTCCGGGAACAGCGGCATCGATATGGACCTGGCGCGCGGCATAGCCGCGGAGCTCGGCGTCGAACCGGTGTTCGACCGATCCGCCGTGACCTTCGACGCCATGGTGCAAAAGCTGACTTCCGGTGAGGCGGACCTGGCGATCGGCAAGTTGAGCCGCACCCTTCAGCGCGGTCGCTCGATCCTCTATTCCCGGCCCTACGCGATGCTGCACCAAGGGTTGCTCGCCAACCGCGTGAACCTGGCGCGCATCGCGCAAGGCGAGCCGCCTGAGCAGATCATCCGCGATTTCTCCGGCGATCTCGGCGTCATCGAAGGCTCGTCTTTCGCCACCTATGCGGCCACCACGTTCCCGCACGCGCAGATCCGACGCTTCGCGGGCTGGAATACGGTTGTCGATGCGATCCGCAACGGCGCGATCGACCTGGCCTATCGCGACGATTTCGAGATCAAGAAGCTGATGGTCGACGATCCCTCGATGACGGTCGTCGCGCGCTCGATCACGCTGACCGACAAGGTCGACACGATCGCGGTCGGCATCAGTCCGGACAATCCGCATCTCGCGGCCTTTGTCGATCTCTATCTCGACCTGGCAAGGGGCCAGCAGGTCCTCAACACCGACGAGATCATCGCGCGCTATCGCCAGGGGAGCAAAGCCTGACAATGGCCGTCTCGGATGTAGCCGCACCCATGCCCTTCGATTGGCGCCTGGCGGCGAAGCGCATCCTGCGCTCGCCGGCGACGACGATCATCATGATCCTGGCCGGAATCCTGTGCGGCCTCTATTACCCGGCCTTCGCCCACGCGATCAGCCCCGTCGCGCAGATCTACCTGAATTTCCTCAAGATGGTCGTCCTGCCCTATCTGGTCTCGTCCGTCATCTTCTCCATCACCGCGATGGTCCAGGATCCGAAATCGGTCCGCTACCTCGGCAAGGTGGGCATAGCCGTGCTGGTCGTGTCGTTCCTCGCCGTGCTGGTGAGCGGCACCTATTCGCTGATCCTCAAGCCCGGCCAGATCGAGAACCCGCAGTCGCGCATCGAGCTCGGCGAGTTCATCAATTCGCAAGGTAGCGTCTCCACCGATCTCGCATTTCCGTTCCAGCCGCCGCCGCTCACCGGGGATCCGAATGGCGGGCATTCGATCTTCATGGATCTGGTGCCGAACAACGTCTTCAACGCGCTGGCCTCGGGCCAGACAATCCAGGTCCTGTTGTTCTGCCTGCTTTTCGGTCTGGCGATGGGCAAGATCCCCCAGCCCTCGTCGCTCAGCCTGTCGCAGGCACTCAACGCGGTGTACCGGGCGTGCACGGTGCTGACCAACTGGTTCGTCTGGGGATTGCCCTTTGCAACCTTCATCCTGATCGCCGACCAGACCGCGTCGACCGGCACCAAGCCGCTGATGCTGATGGGCGGCTACCTGCTGGTGATGGGCCTTTCCTGCCTGACCTTCCTCGCCGGCGCGTTTGCAATTATCGCGATACGTTCGCGGCGGAGCTTCTGGGCCACGATCAAGACCTGCCAACCGCTTCTGATGGTGGCCATCACCACGCGCTCCTCGGTCGCCTCGCTGCCCTGGGTCATCAACCTGTTGAGCGAGCGGCTGCGCTTCAGCCTGGTGGTCGTCGAGCTGCTCGTGCCGCTGCAGGCGGCATTGCTGCGAACGGGCCCGGCGCTGGTCTACACTTCGGGCGTCCTGTTCATCGCCCAGCTCTACGGCCATCAATTGGCGATGCCGGACCTCTTGCTTGTCGGTATCGTCTCCGCGCTTCTGGCGCTGACCACCGGCGGCATGGGCAGCCTGCTCATCCTGTCCCAGATGTCCATCGTCTGCGGCTATCTGAAGCTTCCCTTCGAGGCGGCGTTCGCCCTGTTCGTCGCGGTCGACGCGGCTGTCGATACGTTTATGACGCTGTCCAGCGTCTGCACCGTGGCGGCGAGCACGGCTATGATCGCGCCCAGCCACAGGGAGGCGACACAATCTGAAGAACCCGTCGCGGACGAGCTCGAAGCCGAGCCCGTCCGATGATCGACGACAGCATCCGTCCCCAGCTTGGCATCATCGGCGGTCTCGGGCCGCTGGCATCGGCGGACTTCTACTTCAAGCTGACCCGGATGACCGAAGCGCTCGGCGACAACGAGCATGTGCCTTCCGTCATCCTCAGCGTGCCGCAACTGCCCGACAGGACCGAGGCGATCCTTGGCGGTCATGACGGACCGCTGGCGCCGCTGCAGGCCGCGGTCTCGACGCTCAACGAGTTCGGCGTCGCCTGTATCGCCATGCCCTGCAACACCGCCCATCATTGGTACGATCGATTGGCGGCGAACTCGCGGGCCGAGATCATCCATATCGGTGACGCGGCGGTAGCGGAAATCCGTCGCGGCCTGGATCGCGGCAGGGTCGCGAATCTCGCAACCCGGGGCACGCTGGCCTCCGGCTTCTACCAGGGCAGGGTATCGGCGGCCGGTTTCGAGCTTTGCCTTCCGCAAGGCACGGAGTTCCAGGAGCGCGTCGACAGCGCCATCGGCCTCGTCAAGGCCGGCTCGATCGCGCAGGCCGCGGCCGAGACCGAGCGGGCGCTTCATCTCGCGCAACTGGCTGGTGCCGATGCAGCACTTCTCGGCTGCACCGAACTGTCGGTGGTGGCGGCCAGCCTCGGCGACACGAACGGATTGATCGTCATCGACAGCAACGCCGCCCTGGCGCGGGCCAGCCTGACGCGATTGGGCTTCGGCATTCAGGAAGCGCGAGGCCTGCCCACGGTGCTGCGGCCAACGGCGCATGACCGGTTGCCCTGGCGCGCCGCGCAACGCGTCTGATGCGCGCTGCCGCCCGGTAGAAATGCCTGATTTGCGTCGGCCGAAGCCCATTTGAACGCGATTTGCCGCAAAACCCGGGAATTGAGCGCCGGCTTGCGCCGTTTGCAATGAGATTGGTCGGCGCGTTTCTTCACCCGCAATGGCGCGCATGTCATCTTGCGGCAGGGGCGCTAGAGCAATTCCAAGGAAAGTGTGCAGCGGTTTCCGTCCGGAATTGCGAAAAACAAGAGTTGCCGTAGGAGGAGCCTGTCCATGCCCAGAATAATTCCGGTGCTCGATCTCGATCGCTTGGAGCAGGGTCCGTCGGAGCTTCGAACTTTTCTGTTTGACTTGCGCACAGCCGCCCGCGACGTCGGCTTCTTCTATCTCAGCGGCCACGGCATCACCCAACCGGAGATCGATGCGGTGCTGGGCGCCGCCCGCCGCTTCTTCGCTCTGCCGGAGGCCGACAAGCTCGGTATCGAAATGGTGAAGTCGCCGCAGTTCCGTGGCTATACGCGCGCCGGCGGCGAGCTGACCAGGGGCAAGGCCGACTGGCGCGAGCAGCTCGACATCGGCGTCGAGCGTACGACCATTGCGCAGGGTCCGGGAGTGCCAGCCTGGACGCGGCTGCAGGGTCCGAACCAGTGGCCGGCCGCATTTCCCGATCTGAAGCCCGCGCTGCTCGCCTGGCAGGCAAAGGCGACCGACGTGGCGATCCGGCTGCTCAAGGCTTTCGCGGCGTCGCTCGACCAGCCGGAGGACGCTTTCGATCCGATCTATCGCGGCGAACCGAACCATCGCATGAAGATCGTGCGCTATCCCGGTCGCGACGCCACCGGCGACGACCAGGGCGTCGGCGCGCACAAGGATGGCGGGTTCCTGACCCTCCTGCTGCAGGACGAGAACAAGGGCCTGCAGGTCGAATATGACGGCAGCTGGGTCGATGTCGACCCGATCCCGCTGACGCTCGTCGTCAACATCGGCGAACTGCTCGAACTCGCCTCGAACGGCTATCTCAGGGCTACCGTGCATCGCGTCGTCACGCCGCCAGCCGGCGTCGAACGGATTTCGGTTCCGTTCTTCTTCAGCGCCCGGCTCGACGCCACGATCCCGCTTCTCGACCTGGCCGAGGAATTGGCGGCCGAAGCGCGCGGCCCGGCTAGCGACCCTGACAATCCGCTCTTCCGCAACGTCGGGACCAATGTGCTGAAGAGCCGGCTGAGGTCGCATCCCGACGTGGCGCGGCGTCACTATGCCGATCTGTTGGAAAAAGCATCGGCCGCTGGCTGAAGATTTCGCGCAGTCGAGCGAGTTTTTTTCGCAATTTCGATCTTTTTTGGAATTCCGTTCGTGGAAAATCCGCCGCTCAGGCCCCAAATAAGGGTCATCGCTCGGTGTTTTCCTCCCATTGCGCCGGGCGATGTTCCCCTCTGAAGGTTATGACCTTCATGCTTGGCCGGGCCGCTTTCGCGCCCGGCCTTTTTCTTTCTGTGCTGGAATAAGCCGATCAGGCGAACGCGATGCGGATCGCACCAAAGGGGCCGAAATCCGAGACGATCTCGTCGCCATGTCGGCATTCGACCGGTCGGATGAAGGAGCCCGACAGCACGACCTGACCGGCCTCGATCCGCATGCCGTATTGATGCAGCCGGTTGGCGAGCCAGACGATACCCTTGGCCGGATGATCGAGCACGCCGGCGCCGAGCCCCGTTTCCTCCACCTCGCCGTTGCGCGACACGATGGCGCCGATCCAGCGCAGATCCGCCTCGCGCGGACTGGCCTTGCGGCCGCCGACGACGATGCCGGCATTGGCGGCATTGTCCGAGATCGTGTCGAAGAAGGTCCTGATCTTGCCGGTCTCCTTGTTCATCCTCTCGATGCGGGTGTCGAGGATTTCAAGCGCAGGCGTGATGTGGTCGGTGGCGTCGAGCACATCGTCGATCGAGATGTCAGGACCGGCCAAAGGCGCCTTCATGACGAAGGCGATCTCGGCCTCGATACGCGGCTGGATGAAACGATCGGCCGGCACCGTGCCGCCGTCCGCGAAGAACATGTCGTCGAACAGGATCCCGGAATCGGGAATGTCGATGCTGAGCGCCGACTGCATCGCCTTCGAGGTCAGGCCGATCTTCCAGCCCTTGATCGTCAGTCCCGATGCAGCCTTGCGCTTCACCAGCGCCGCCTGCACGCGATAGGCGTCGTCCATCGTCGCCTGAGGAAAATCGAGGCTGAGCAGCCTGATCTGCCGGCGGTCGCGCTCGGCTTCGAACAGCCGCTGTGCGGCGGCCTCGACTTGGCTTTCCGTCATCATCGGCCGGTTCCCTCGTCGACGACGCCGTTGCGAAGCTGCCCGATGCCGTCGGCCTCGACCTTGATCACATCGCCCGGCTTCAGCCAGACCGGCGGGTCGAAGCGGGCGCCGGCGCCCGTTGGCGTGCCGGTGACGATGACATCGCCCGGCACCAGCGTGGTGAAGGTCGAGATGTAGTTGATGATCTTGGCGAACGAAAAGATCATGCGCCCGGTGCGGTCCTGCTGGCGCAGCTCGCCGTTGACGCGGGTGGTCAGCGAAATGTCGGCGATCTGCGACTCATCGGTGAACGGCACCAGCCAGGGACCGATCGAGCCGGTCCGATCGAAATTCTTGCCTTGGGTGACGTTGAACTTGGCGTGACGCACCCAGTCGCGGATCGTGCCTTCGTTGCACAGCGAGAGCGCCGCGATATGGCCGAGCGCATTGGCCTCCGGTATGCGGCGGCCGCCCTTGCCGATGACGACGACGACCTCGCCTTCATAGTCGAGCTGCGGTGATTCCGGTGGCCGCACCAACGGCGCGCCATGGCCGACGAAGGAACGCGGGAAGCGGATGAACAGCGACGGGTTCGAAGGCGCCGCCTGCCCGTCCTTGTACTCCTCGTTGCGGTCCGGATAGTTGACGCCGACGCAGATGATCTTTTCAGGTGAGGGGATCGGGATTTCGTAGGCGATGTCCTTGACGCTGAAATCGGCTGCTAGACCCTCGGCCTCTTCGGCGAGTTTGCCGAGCGCGCCGGCCTCGATCACTTCGCGCAGCGTCGGCCATTCGGGATGACGCGCCGAGAGGTCGGCGACACCCTTGTCGGTGATGGCGCCGTAGCGCGTCTTGCCGCCGGCGGTGAAGGTGGCGAGGCGTCCCGCGCTCATGCTGATGCTCCGTTAAGGCGCCACGATCGGCGAGGCCGCCAGATCGGACTTGCGCGGCTCGGCACCCGCGAAAACGCTGCCTTCCTCGAACCAGCTTCGCGGCGCCGGCGCGCCCCACAGCGTCTGGCGCTGCGGGTCCTTGAGGTCCCATCTGATCGGCTCGAGATCGGGATCGACCGTCTGGTAGTCCGAGCAATAGATCTCGATGCGATGGTTGTCCGGGTCGCGGATGTAGAGGAAGAAGGCGTTGGAGATGCCGTGCCGTCCAGGCCCGCGCTCGATATTGCCGACATAGCCGGTGGTCGCCATCAGGTCGAGCAGGTCGATGATGTTGAGCGGCGTCGGCACCCAGAAGGCGACATGGTGCAAGCGCGGGCCGAGGCCGTTGGTGAAGGCGATGTCGTGCACGCCGCCCTTGCGGTGCGTCCAGGCGGCCCACAGTTTTCCGGTCTCGCCGTCCTCGGTGTATTCGGTCACGCGGAAGCCGAGCTCGTTGTAGAAGGCAACCGATTCATCGACATTCGGCGAGAAGCAGTTGAAGTGGTCGATACGCAGCGGCTTCACGCCCTTATAAAGCGCGTATTTCTGGTGGATCGGCGGCAGCCGCTCCATCTTCGAATAAAATTCGAGCGGGATGCCGTGCGGGTCGCGGGTGCGGAAGGTGCGCGACTGGTAGGGCCGCTCGACCCACTCCACCGGCAGGCCCTTGGCTTTGAAGAAATGCTCGGCCTTGTCGAGGTCCTCGTCGGAGAAGACCTTGAAGCCGAGCTCGCGCGCTTCCGGCGCCGTCGCCTTGCGCAGCACGATGCAGTGATGGCCGCGCTCTTCCATGGCGCGCAGATAGATGGCGCCGCTGGTCTCGTCCGTCACCTGCAGGCCGAGCGTGTCGACATAGAAGGCGCGGGATTTCGCCAGGTCGGTGACGGCGAGCTCGACATGGCTGAGCCGCACGATGTTGAAGGCGGGGTAAAGGTTGGGTTGGGGCAGGGCCATCATGTGTCTCCGGTCAGCCGCCGAGCTTCTGGATCGAGTGCGGCGCCGTGGCGAACGCAATGTTCTTGGTTTCCATGTAGAAGTCGAACGACCAGTCGCCGCCGTCGCGGCCGATGCCGGAGCTCTTGACGCCGCCGAACGGCGTCGGCAGATGCCGCACATTCTCCGAATTCACCCAGATCATGCCGGCGTCGAGCGCGTCGGTGAAGCGCAGCGCGCGGGTGACGTCGGAGGTCCATAGATAACCGGTGAGCCCATATTGCGTGTCGTTGGCGAGAGCCAGCGCATCGGCCTCGTCCTTGAACGGGATCGCCGTCAGCACCGGCCCGAAGATTTCCTCCTGGGCGATGCGCATCTTGTTGGTGGCGCCGACGAACAGCGTCGGGCTGACATAGCAGCCGCCGCCCGGGCCGGCGAACTTGCCGCCGCCGGCGGCGACCACCGCGCCTTCCGATTTGCCGATCTCGATATAGGAGAGCACTTTTTCCTCGTGCACCGGATGGATCAGCGGCCCGACCACAGTTTCGGGATCGAGCGGATGGCCGATCCTGATGCGCCTGGCTTTCTCAGCCACCATGTCGGTGAATTTGTCGTGGACGGATGCCTCGACCAGCAGGCGGGACGACGAGGTGCAGCGTTCGCCGTTCAGCGAATAGATCATGAAGACGGCGGCGTCCGCCGCGCGTTCCAGGTCGGCGTCGGCGAAGACGATGACCGGGTTCTTGCCGCCGAGCTCGAAATGCACGCGCTTCAGCGTCTCGGCGCCCTGTTTCATGATCATCGAGCCGGTGCGGCTTTCGCCGACGAAGCCGATCGCCTTGATGTCGGGGTGCTCGGTCAGCGCGCGGCCGGCATCCTCGCCGAAGCCGTTGACCAGATTCCACACGCCCTTGGGCAGGCCGGCTTCCTCGGCGATCTCGACCAGCAGCCGTGCCGTCAGCGGCGACAGCTCGGCTGGCTTGTGCACGATAGTGCAGCCGGCGGCCAAGGCCGGCGCGATCTTCCAGGTCGACAGCATGAAGGGCGTGTTCCACGGCGTGATCACGCCGACCGGGCCGATCGGCACGCGCGTCGTCAGATTGAGCTGATTAGGCGCTCTCAGCGAGCGGCCGTCACGCGCTTCCGGCGCGCGGTCGGCATAGAAGCGAAAGTTCTCGGCGCCACGCAACGCCGCCTTGGCCATGAATTTCAGCGACTGGCCGGTGTCCATGCATTCGACGAAGGCGATCTCTTCGGCGCGCGCGACGATGGCGTCGGCTATTCTATGCAGCAGCTTCTTGCGTGCGTCGCCGGGGATCGCCGCCCAGTCCTTGAAGGCAGCCTTGGCCGCTCTTGCCGCGCGGTCTATGTCGGCTGCCTTGCCGCGTGCCACGGTGGCAATCGGCTTGAGGTCAACGGGCGAAAGCGTCTCGAAGGTCGAGCCGTCCGCGGCAGGCATCGCTTCGCCGCCGATCTGGTTGAGCACGCCGTCCTTCCGGAAGCGTTCCAGATAGGCCTCGGCCTGTCTCAGATTGTCGTCCAGTGCCGCCATGATTTCTTTCCCGTTCTAGATCACTTGCCACGCAGGCGCGGATGAATGGCGTTCTTCTTCCAGCTCAGTTCGGCGTCGATCTCGCGGATCTCCAGCGACAGCGCGAAATGCGGCGTGGCAAACAGCGATGCCAGGTGATCTGTCACGGCCGCGAAGATCGCCTCGCCGGCGCTTTTCTTTTCCGCCGCGCTGCGGCCCTTGCCGATGCGGAAATTCATGTCGATGAAGCCGTTCTCCGGCAGCCGGTCGGCAATCGCGTAGGCTTCGGCGCGGAACGCGCGGACCCTGACCGCGCCCGGTTCGAACAGCCCGGTTTCGAGAATGGTTCGCGAGATCAGCGCGCAAAGCTCGCCCATGTCGACCTTCGCGTCGAGATTGGCCGAATATTCGATCGCCATATGGGGCAAGGTTTCCTCCACCTTGTAGTTAACATGTGAATTACATCTTGACGACCGAATGTCAAGCGTCGTTCTCTGCGCGGATGCAGCTTCCGGGTGGGATTGCCGCCCTCGGCAAAATCGCGGATATAGCTGCGATCCGGGCCCTAATCTTTGTTGCGAGTCGTACTGGACTGGAATTTTTCGGAGACTTGATTTTGCTACCGCCCAGCACCCGCCGCTCCTTGCCCATGGCTCTGCTTCGCGCCCGCGAAGTGATCATGGCGCATTTCCGGCCGATGCTCGCACGCCACGATATCACCGAGCAGCAATGGCGCGTGCTGCGCGTGCTGGCCGAAACCGGGCCGCTGGAGGCGACCGAGCTCGCCAACCGCGCCTCGATCCTGCCGCCGAGCCTCACCCGCATCATCAAGGCGATGGAAGAGCGGGAGTTCATCACCCGCAACAAGGTCAAGGATGACGGCCGCCGCGCCTTGCTCGCCATCAGCCCGGCCGGCGTCGCCTTGATCGAGGAACTGGCGCCCGAGCGGGTCGCCATCTACGACGCCATCGAGAAGCGCTACGGCGCCGAAGAGCACGAGCGCTTGCTGGACATGCTGGAGAGCCTGATCCAGTCGGAGTCGGTGGACGGCTGAGAAGCCTACCCTCCAAAACTCCCCAGCGCGCTCGGCTGCATGAAGTTGCGCCCGACATAGAGCAGCGCCGCCTCGTCGCTGCCGTGGCGAATGTCGACGACGCGGCCGAACATCACATTGTGCGTGCCGACCTTGTTCACCGCGCCGATCTCGCAATCGAAGCTGACGATGGCGTCGAGCAGCGCCGGCATGCCGGATGGCATCGTCTGCCAGCGCGCGGCTTGATAGCGCTCGGCCATGTCGCGGATCGCGCCGGCGAATTTTGCCGCCAGATGCATGTGCGATTGGGTCAGCACGTTGACGCAGAAGCGTTGGTTGGCGAGGAACATGCCGGTCTGCGCCGAACGCTCGTTCATGCAGACCAGCAGCGTCGGCGGATCGTCGGAGACGCTGCACATGGCGGTCGCGGTGAAGCCGCCGCGCCCGGCCGGACCGTCCGTGGTGACGATGTTGACCGGCGCGCAGACCCGCGCCATGGCCTCGCGGAATTCCAGCCTCGCGACTTGTGTTGTCATGGCCGCTTCCATCGCCGGCCCCCGTCAGTTGGGCTGGGCGGCAATCGGCGGCAGCCAGGTGTCGCCGGTCCAGCCCTTTTCGTCATAGTCGGCCATGCATTGGTCGACCAGTTCCTCCATCTGCTTCAGCCGGCCGCCGCGTTCGGCGCCCTTCAGCACCTGCAGCCGCACCTCTTCCGGCGCACCAGCATAGTTGAGCTCGTAGAGCGCGTGGCGGCCGCCGAATTCGGTGCCGGTCGCGTCCCACAACAGCTTCATGATCTTGATGCGCTCGATATGGCCCATGTCGTTGGAGCCGCGCACATATTGCGCGAGATAGCGGTCGATCTCGGGATTGTCGAAGTCGCGTGCCGAGGACGGCAGATAGATCAGCCCCGAGGCGATCACCCGGCGTACCGTGTCGATGACGCGCGGATACGCTTCCGACATGAAGGTCCGGTAAGCGAGCGCGGCCTCGAGATTGGGCAGCACCGCGCCGTTCGCCCACGGTATCGGATTGTGCGCCATCGCATTGGAAAAGCTCCAGAACATGTGGCGCAGCGCAATCACCTCGCCGAGCGCCGCCTGGTTGCCGCGAAAGGCATCGCCGCCTGTGGCGCGCAACCCCTTGGCGAGCAGTCCGGCGAGGAAGTCGAGCTTGACGGCGAAGCGTATGCAACCCTGGAAGCAATAGCCATGCATGAAGCCCGACGCCGGGTGGAAGGACAGGATCTTCTGCGCATCGCGCAGCACCAGCACGTCCTCCCAGGGGATGAACACGTTGTCGAGCACCAGGATCGCGTCGTTCTCGTCGAAGCGCGACGACAGCGGATAGTCGAAGGGATGGCCGACTGTGTTGGCCGTCTGCTCATAGGAGACGCGGCAGAACATCTTTATGCCAGGCGCATTCATCGGCACGATGAACATCACCGACAGCGATGGATCTTCCGTCACTGTCGCCGAGCTCTGCGCCAGGAAATTGTAGTGGGTGAGCGCCGACGACGTCGCCACCACCTTGGCGCCGGACACCCAAATGCCGGCGTCGTTCTCCTTGGTGATGTGCACGAACACGTCCTTCACCTGCTCGGCCGGCTTGTGGCGATCGATCGGCGGGTTGACGATGGCGTGGTTCATGAACAGGACGGCTTCTTGCGCGCGTTTATGCCAGGCGCGCGCATTGTCCTTGAACGGCCCGTACCATTCGGCATTGGCGCCGAGCGTGTTCATCAGCGCCGCCTTGTAGTCGGCGGTGCGGCCCATCCAGCCATAGGTCATGCGCGCCCAATGCGCGATCGCGCTTTGCTGCGCGGCAAGATCGGCAGGGGAATGGGCGACGCGGAAATATTTGTGGGTGTAGCCGCCCGAGCCGGTATCGGTCGGCGAGGTCAGCACAGGCTGCTGGTTCGGATCGTGCAGCGCGTCGTAGAGGCGGGCCAGCGAACGCACCGAATTGCGCATTGCCGGATGGCTGGTGACATCGGCCACCCGTTCGCCATTGATGTAGACCTCGCGCCCGTCGCGCAGGCTCGCCAGATATTCGGCGCCCGTGAACGGCCGCGAATTGTCGGCCCGGAATTCTTCCGATCGCATCATGATCCTCCCTTGGATTGTTGGAGAGTAGCCGCAAGCCGCTGGATGGTTTATGGACGAAAGCGTAAAACCGATTGGACTTTTTCGGGCGTCCCATGAGCCAGACCGCCATCCCGGAATTCTTCGTCTACGGCGAGCCGGCGCGGGCGCTCGACGTCGGCTTCCTGCATGTCGAGACCGTGCAAGCCCGCGCTTCCGTGCACCGCGGCCGGGTTCTGGCGCACAAACATCCGCAAATGGCGCAGATCACCTTCTGGACAAGCGGGCAGGGCGTCTATCGGATCGAGGACAAGACCTGGAGTTTTTCGGCGCCGACGGTGAGCTTCATGCCGAGCGGCGTCGTGCATGGGTTCGACATCGAGCTAGGCACCGACGCCATCGTCGTCTCGGTCGCGGACGCTGCGCTCGCGGCCATCGCCGAGCACTCGGCCCTCCAGCTTGATCAGCCGGTTTTCGTGACCGGGCGGGGTGACGCGGCGCCTTGGGAGCGGCTTACCGACACCATCAAGATGATCCAGGCCGAATATGTCGAGGCCCAAGCCGGCGCGGAAAAGATCCTGCCGCCGCTGATCGCGGTGGCATTGTCGCACATCGCCCGTCTCGACGCCCAATCGCATGCGGTGACCGTGCCGGCCGTGGTGGCTCTCGGCGGCCGGCTCAGGCGGCTGATCGACCGGCATTTTCGCGATGACTGGCCGGTCGAGCGCTATGTCGGGGAGCTCGGCACCACGCGCCATCTGCTCGACAAAGCGGCGCATCAGGTGCTGGGCTCGGGCGTGCGTCAGGCGATCGGTGAAAGACGCCTGGTCGAGGCCAAGCGCCTGCTGCTCTTCACCATCCGCACGGTCGAGGACATCGCCTACGAAACCGGCTTCAACGATCCCGCCTATTTCTCGCGCTTCTTTCGGCAGGCGGTTGGCGTGTCGCCGGCGGCGTGGCGCAAAGCGAGATTGCAGGCAGTAGGCAGTAGGCAGTAGGCAGTAGGCAGCAGGGCTTCTTCCCCTACTCTATTCCCTACTGCCCAAGCCCTAATCCCTAGGCCGCGGCAGCGGCCAACCCCGCATCCAGCCCCTCGGCAATCTTTACCACATCGGCGGCGGTTATGATCAGCGGTGGCGACAGGATGATGTTGTTGCCGGAGACGCGCAGCATGACGCCGGCCTCGTAGGCGCCGTCCGCGACGGCGGCCATCGTCTTCTTGTCGACCGGCTTCTTGGCGGCGCGGTCCGAGACCAGCTCGAGGGCCGCCATCAGGCCTTGGTAACGAACATCGCCGACCAGTTGGTGCTTCGCCTTCAGCGCCTCCAGCGCCTTGCCGAGCTCGACGCCGCGCGCGGCGGCATTTTCGTTGACGGCCAGCCGCTTCGTCTCGGCCAGAGCCGCCAGGCCGGCCGCGCAGCCGACCGGATGACCGGAATAGGTATAGCCATGGCCGATCGCGCCGAAGCTCGTCTTGTCGGCCTCGAAGACGTCGGCGACCTTGGCGCCGATCATTGTCGCGCCGAGCGGGAAATAGCCCGATGTGATCGCCTTGGCGATGGTCATGAAATCCGGCTTCGTGCTGGAGAGCCGCGAGCCTGACCAGGCGCCGGTGCGGCCGAAGCCCGTCACCACCTCGTCGGCGATCAACAGGATGTCGTGGCGGTCGCAGATCGCCCGCACCATCGGCATGAAGCTCTCATGCGGGACGATGACGCCGCCGGCGCCGAGCACCGGCTCCATGATGAAGGCGGCGATCGTATCGGCGCCCTGAAAGGCGATCTCTTCCTCGATCGCCCGCGCGCAGAGCTTCGCAAGCTTCGCCGGGTCGGTCTCGTCGAACGGGTTGCGGTAGGTCATCGGCGCCGGTGTGTGGAAGACGCCGGGCAGGAGCGGTTCGTAGTTGCGCCGGAAATTGGCATTGCCGTTGACCGAGGCGCCGCCGAAATGCGTGCCGTGATAGCCCTTCTTCAGCGCCAGGAATTTCGTGCGGTCGCCCTGGCCGCGGATCTTCCAATATTGCCGCGCGAGCCGCAGCGCCGTCTCGACCGAGTCCGAGCCTCCCGAGGTGAAGAAGGCGCGCGCCATGCCCTCCGGCGCGAACCACTGGGTCAGCTCGTAAGCGAGCTCGATCGATGGCCCGGTCGAGGTGCCGCGAAAGCCTGAGTAATAGGGGAGCGCGTCGAGCTGTCCCGTCATCGCCTTCTTGATCGGATCGCAGCTGTAGCCGAGGTTGACGTTCCAGAGGCCGCCGACGGCGTCGAGCACCGTGCGGCCTTCGGCGTCGGTCACCGAAACGCCTTCGCCCTTCATGATGATCTTCGGCGGGCTCGCCCGCATTTCGGCCGGATGCGCCATCGGATGCCAGATCGGCTTGGCGTTGTTTTCGGTGAGGAAGTTGATGTCACGCATCGGGAGGAACTCCGGTTTTGCAATCAGGAGAGCGTCAGGCCGAAATGGCTGAGCGCCTCGGCATAGCTTTGCGCCGGTCGGGCGACGTCGAAATGAACGGTCGGCATGCCGGCGGCAATCGCACCGTCGACATTGCGCTTTTGGTCGTCGACGAAGACGCAGGCCGCAAGCGGCAGCCGCAGCGCCTCGCCGACCATCGCATAGGCGCGGGCATCGGGCTTGAGGATTTTCGTATAGGTCGCATCGACGATCGTCTCGAAAAGCGAAAGCAGCGGCAGGCGCTGGCGAAAATCAGCGCCATAGAACAGGTCGAGCTCGTTCGACAGGATGGCAAGGCGGACACCGGCGGCATGCGCCGTGCGGATGGCTTGGTCGGCCTCCGGTCGCACCACTTTTTCCGGCTCCGCTCCGCGCGCTCGCTGCACGAAGGTCTGCATGTCCTGCCAGTCTTCTCCGACCAATTGGCCGACTTCGCGCGTACGCGTTTTCCAGTAGTCGCGTTCGCTGATCTCGTCGGCCTGCATTGAGCGCCACAACGCATCGGAAACCGGGTCGAATGGTCCGCGCCAACCGAGCGTGCCGGGCTTGAGGCCAAGCGCCTGCTCGGTCAGCGCATGCGTCTCGAACAAAGTGCGGGTGACCACGCCGCCGAAGTCCAACACCAGCGCCCGCGGCTTCACCTGGCTCATGCCGCGCGCCTGCCGGTCACGCCGGGCGGAACGATGCCTTCCGCCACCCAGCGGTCGAAGATTTCCAGCGCCTTGGCGCTGAAGGCGGCGTCGTTGATATGCCCGACGATCTCATGCAGCTCGGCATTGTCCGGCACGCGCGCCCTCATCTCCTCGACGAAGGCCGACAGCGCTTCCGGCTCGTAGAGCGGCTCGCCTTGCTGGTCCCATTGCTGGATGCCGCCGGCGGGCAGGATGAAGGCGGTCGGACCGGTCGCCGCGGCGAGCTTGTCGCCGATGGCGCGCGCGATCTCCCGGCGTGTCGCGCCGTCGGAGGTGACCGAGGCAAGCAGGCGGTTATGCGCGTGGTACGGCCGTTCCGTGAAGCGCGACGGCACGGCCTGCCAGGTCGGGAAATCCACCATGTCGATGGCGCCGGGCGCGACGATCTGCGGGATGCCTTGCCGCCCGGCATTCTCTAGCCGGTCGGTGCCCGAATTCACCACCGAGCCGGTAAGCTGGTTGGCAAGCTCCTGCAGGCTGAAATCGAGCACCGCGACGAAGCCTTTCTGCGCGGCGATCGCCTCCAGCGCCCGCCCGCCCATGCCGGTGGTGTGGAAGACGATGACCTCATAGCCGCGCTTCTCCAGCTCAGGCTTCAGCGTGACCATATATTGCAGGCAGCTTTTGCCCAGCGAGCTCATGCCGACCTTCGGCCGCGACATATCGGGTTTGACGACAGCCCGCGCGGCGCCGACGACGGCGCCGCTGGCCTGCGACAGCACCGCCTTGCAGGCGCTGTTGAGCCCGTAGAGGCCGCCGGCCCACAGGATCATCATCAGGTCGGTGGCGATGCGCTCCGGCGGCACGAGGTGCGAATAGGCGATCGTCGAGACGACGAATTTCGGCGCGCCGAGCGGCAGCGCCAGTGCCACGTCGAGCGCAAGGTCGGTGCCCATCGAGCCGCCCAGCGCAATGAAGCCGTCGATTTCGCCCCTGTCGTGCAGCGAGCGCGCAAGCCGCGAGGCGCCAAGTGCCATCAGCGTCATCGCGGTATTCTCGTCGCCGGTGGCGATGATTGCCTCGATGGTGGTGTCCGCCGCGCGCGCCACCGCATGCTTGTCATGCTCCGGCTTGTAGGACGGGTCGCCAAGCACGCTGACGTCCATCATCACGGCAACGCCGCCGACGGCCTCGATGCGCTCGCGCATGAACAGAAGCTCGTCGGCCTTGGTGTCGCCGGTACCGACAACCAGGATTCGGCGTTTCTCCTCCACATCAGTCTCCCTGCAGTCTCTCGTTGGTTGTCAGGCCCGCTTCTGGCCGGCCAGCCGGCCGAACAGCCGCTCGCCGATCTCGCGACCCGCGGCGGTCACGCTGACGCCAAGCCGCTCGATGTCGGCCTTTTGGGTGCGCACTCTCGGCGCCGCCACCGCGATGGCGCCGATGGCGTAGCCGTCGGTGCCGAGAACCGGGGCGGCGACGCTCATCACGCCCTCCTCGAAACCCTGCGCGCCGATGGAATGGCCGCGCGCGCGGGCGGCGGCGACTTGTTCGGCCAAAGTGTTTGCATCGCCGATGGTGAAGGGCGTGAAAGCCGGCATCGGTCCGGCAAGGATGGCCTCGCGGATGCGCTCCTCGGTGAAAGCCAGGAATGCGATGCCGGACGCCGTCGCATGCATCGGCAGCACGTCGCCGAGTTGCACGCTGACACGATTGGCCTTGGCCGATTCGATGACCTGGACGGTGATCAGGCCGCGCTTCGAATATTCCGAGAGATGCACCGTCTCGCCGGTCTCGGCGGCCAGCATCTCGACCACCGGCACGGCCATGCGCAGGAACGGAAACTGCGCCTCGCGCATCAGCGCCAGCCGCGTCAGGCCGGCTCCGAGCCGGTAGAGGCGCGTCGCCTCGTCCTGCTCGACCAGCCCTTGCGCAATGAGCGAAACCAGCAGCCGGCGCGTCGTCGCCTTGTCGAAGCCGGCGCCCTTGGCAAGGTCGGCAAGCGCCGCCTCGGGCGCGCCGCCGCCCAGCACCTCCAGCAGCGAAATGGCTTTGGCCACCGTGCTCATCGCGTGTCCGATCCTCCGTCAGATACTTAACGTGCGAATTAACTTGACAGCAAGTCGATTCCTTTGCAAGTCTAATATCGAAATGCCGTTGCAAATAATGAAATGCGCATTGGCCCTCTCAGAAGGCCCTCGGCATCTCAGGGACACTTGGTTTCCGCAATGCGGAATGGAGGGAAAAATGACCACACTTGAAGCCGGAGAAGTGAACCGGCTGAGGAAGAACAGCCTTGGCGTCGGCGCCATCACCTTCATGGTGATTTCGGCCGCCGCACCGCTCACGGCCGTTGCCGGCGGCACGCCGCTCGGCATGTTGATGGGTAACGGCGCCGGCTTTGCCGGCACCTATCTGATCGTGACGCTGTTGCTGCTCCTGTTCGCGGTTGGCTATGTCGCCATGTCGCGCCACATCGGCAATGCCGGCGCCTTCTACGCCTACGCCGCGCGTGGACTTGGCGGCCTCGCCGGCGGCGCCGTCGCGCTGATCGCGATCCTCTCCTACAACGCCATGCAGATCGGCGTCATGGGCCTGCTGGGCGCGGCCACCGCAGGGCTGTTCGCCGGCTGGGGCATCAATCTGCCCTGGTGGGTGTGGAGCTTCATTGCCATCGCCATCGTCGCCGTGCTCGGCTACCGGCAGGTCGACCTGTCGGCCAAGATCCTGACGGTGCTGGTGCTTGCCGAATACGTCGTCGTGCTGATCCTCGACCTCACCATCCTCAAGACCGGCGGCGACAGCGGCCTGTCGGCGGCGCCCTTCAGCTGGAGCCAGATCGCCAGCGGCGCGCCGGCCATCGCCATCCTGTTCTGCTTTGCCGCCTTCATCGGCTTCGAGGCGACCACGATCTATGCCGAGGAGGCGCGCGACCCGAAGGTCACCATTCCGCGCGCCACCTATTTCTCCGTCATCCTGATCGGCCTGTTCTATATGATCACCGCCTGGCTGATGGCGGTAGGCGCCGGCGTCGACAAGCTGTTGCCGTCGCTGCAGGCTTTGCAGGATCCGACCACCTTCCTATTCGGCCTCTCCGACCGCTACGCCGGAACGCTGCTCACCCATGCCATGAGCATCCTCTTCGTCTCCAGCCTGTTCGCCGGCGTGCTCGCCTTCCACAACGCGGTCGCCCGCTACATCTACGTCGCCGGCCGCGAAAAGCTCCTGCCGCAGTCGATCGGCGTGACGCATTCGGCGCATCAGAGCCCGCATGTCGCCTCGGTGATCCAGACCGTGCTCGCGGCCGTCGTTATCGGGCTGTTCGCGGTGCTCGGCCTCGACCCGGTGCTGGCGCTGTTCTCGTGGCTCACCAACGTCGCCACGCTCGGCGTCATCGTCATGATGGCGGTGGCCTCGCTCGCCGTCGTGATGTACTTCCGCGCCAACCCGTCCAACCAGGAGAACGGGCTGAAGACCACGATCCTGCCAGCGCTGACCTTCATCGCCTTCGCCATCATCATCTACCTGATCGTCATCAATTTCGGCAGCCTGTCGGGCGCCGGCGGCTTCCTCGGCGTGTTCCTGCCGGCGCTTGTGCTGATCGCGGCCGTGGTCGGCCTGTTGCTGGCAGGCGCTTTGCGAGGCCGTGATCCGGCTGCCTTCGAACGGCTCGGCCAGCCGCTCGGCGATTGATGGGCAGGTGATTGATGGACAAAGGGGCGGCGTCCGCGCCGCCCCGCCTTAACGGAGCGGGAGCAGCGGCATGAGCTTTACCGATGGTATCACGGTCGAGGCGCTGGAAGCTGACCCCTATCCGATCTACGCCGAGCTTAGGCGCAACGCGCCGGTCGCTTTCGTGCCGGCGGTCAATCTCTGGTTCGTCACCCGCTGGAAGGACGTCGAGACCGTCGCCAAGTCGCCCGACATCTTCTCGGCGGTCGTCGGCACCTCGCCGGTCGAGCGCTCTTTCGGCAAGCCGACCATCCTGACCACCGACGGTGAGACTCATAAGCAACTGCGCCAGGGCGTCGATCCGAAATACCGGCCGCGCACCGTAGCCTCCTATGCCGGCGATCTCGTGCGCGCGATCGCCGAACCCTATCTCGACAGAATTGCCGCGCACGGCTCGGCCGAGCTGATGGCCGACTATTTCGAGCCGGTGTCGACGCTGAGCCTGGCGCGCTCGCTCGGGCTTGCCGACGTCGATATGCCGACCTTGCGGCGCTGGTTCTATGGCCTTGCCCAGGGCGCCATCAATTTCGAGAACGATCCGAAGCGGCAGGAAACCGCCGACGCGATCAGCGCCGAGGTCGGCGCCGCCGTCCGGCCAACCCTCGAGCGGCTGATCCGCAAGCCCGACGACTCGGCGCTCTCGCATATGCTGCATGACGGCATGCCTGACGGCTCGACCCGCTCGATCGATTTCCTGATGCCGACCATCAAGGTCATCTTGCTCGGAGGCATGCAGGAGCCTGGCCACGGCGCCGGCTCCATCCTCGTCGGTCTGCTGACGAACCCTGAGCAGTTGCGGCAGGTGCTCGACGATGCTGAAACCTTCGTGCCCAGAGCAGTGGACGAGGGTCTGCGCTGGGTGGCGCCGATCGGCACGCAGACGCGTGAAACGACCCGTGCCGTGGAGATCGGCGGGGCGACGATACCCGCCGGAGCTCCCGTTGCGGCGCTCGTCTCCTCGGCCAGCCGCGACGAAAGCCGCTTCACCGATCCCGACAGCTTCGATATCCATCGCAACGAGGGCAACCACGCCGCCTTCGGCTTCGGCCATCATTTCTGCTCGGGCCGCTTCTTCGCGCGCGAGCAGATGTGCCTGGCGCTAAGGTTGCTGCTGGAGCGTTTTCCGGATCTCAGGCTGGTGCCGGGCAAGGAGCCGGTGTTCCGCGGCTGGGAGTTCCGCGCGCCGGCGGCACTTCATGTAGAATTTGGAGCAAATTGAGAATGATCAGCCAGGACACTATCGACACGCTGCGCAAGACGGAGGTCGGCGCGCGGCGTCTGTTCATCGATGGCGCCCATGCGGACGCAGAGAGCGGCGCAAGCCTACAGGTGATTTCGCCGATCGACGGCCGCCCCTTCGCAAGAATTGCCGACGGTGCCGCCGCCGATGTCGACCGCGCCGTCGCTTCGGCGCGCAAGGCGTTCGCCAAGGGCTCCTGGTCACGCGCGGCGCCCGCTTTTCGCAAGAAGGTGCTGACGAAATTCGCCGAATTGGTCGAAAAGCACGCGCTGGAGCTTGCCGTGCTCGGCGTGCGCGACAATGGCACCGAGATCGGCATGGCCTACAAGGCCGAGCCGCTGTCGGCTGCCGGCACCATCCGCTACTATGCCGAAGCGATCGACAAGGTCTATGGCGAGATCGCGCCGACCGCTGACAATGTCCTTGGATTGATCCACAAGGAGCCGCTCGGCGTCGTCGGCGTCATCGTGCCGTGGAACTTCCCGCTGATGATCGGCGCCTGGAAGATCGCGCCGGCACTCGCCGCCGGCAACGCCATCGTCGTCAAGCCGCCGGAGATCGCCTCGCTGACCTTGCTGCGGCTGGCGGAGCTTGCCGCCGAGGCCGGCTTGCCCGAGGGCGTCTTCAATGTCGTCACTGGCCGCGGCTCGGTCGCGGGCGAGGCGCTCGGCCTGCATATGGATGTCGACGCCATCGCCTTCACCGGCTCCGGGCCTGTCGGCCGCCGCTTGCTCGAATATTCCGCGCGCTCGAACCTCAAGCGCGTTTTCCTCGAGCTTGGCGGCAAGTCGCCCAACATCGTCTTTGCCGATGCGCCGGACCTGAAACAGGCGGCGGTCGTCTCGGCCAACGGCATCTTCCGCAATTCCGGACAGGTCTGCATCGCCGGTTCGCGCCTGCTGGTCCAGGCCTCGGTCTACGACCGCTTCATGGACGAATTGCTCAAGGCCACCACGAAGCTGAAGGTCGGCGATCCGCTCGATCTCGGCTCCGATGTCGGCGCGGTGTCGAGCGCCGAGCAACTGACCAAGAATCTCGGCTTCGTCGCCAAGGCTTCGGAGGAGGGCGCCCGTCTCGTCACTGGCGGCGATCGCATCCTGGCGGAAACCGGCGGCAGCTATATGGCGCCGACGATCTTCGAGAACGTGACTGAGAAAATGCAGCTCGCCCGCGAGGAAGTGTTCGGGCCGGTGCTCGGCGTCACGCGCTTCGAGACCGAGGAAGAGGCGGTGCGCCTCGCCAACGCGACCGTCTATGGTCTTGCGTCGGCCGTGTGGACATCGAACCTGTCGACCGCGCACCGCATGGTGCGCGCTATCAATGCCGGCGTCGTCCATGTCAACACCTATGGCGGCGCCGACATCACCGTGCCGCTCGGCGGATTCAAGCAGTCCGGCTTCGGCCGCGACAAGTCGCTCCACGCCATCGAGAAATACACCGACCTCAAGACGGCGTGGGTAGCGCTCTGAGCGGAGTGCCTGAGAACAAATGGCCACGATCGTACCCATGCTGAGCGCGCATGAACCTCGACTATCCACTTGGCAAGCGGTGCCGCGCCGGGCCAAACTGGTCAATCTGCATGCCTGCCTCAAGGAGACTTCGAAATGACCGCCAATGTTTTTTCCGGCTGCATGCCGGCGCTGATGACGCCTTGCACCAATGACCGCCTTCCCGACTTCGACGCGCTGGTGCGCAAGGGGCGCGAGCTGATCGCCGCCGGCATGTCGGCGGTAGTCTATTGCGGCTCCATGGGCGACTGGCCGCTCTTGACCGACGCGCAGCGCATGGAAGGCGTCGAGCGCCTGGTCAAGGCGGGCGTTCCGGTGATCGTCGGCACCGGCGCGGTCAACACCGCCAGCGCCGTGGCCCATGCCGCCCACGCGCAAAAGGTCGGCGCGCGGGGCCTGATGGTGATCCCGCGCGTTCTGTCGCGCGGGCCATCGGTGACGGCGCAGCGTCACCACTTCAAGGCAATCCTTGCCGCTGCCCCCGACCTGCCGGCCGTCATCTACAACAGCCCCTATTACGGCTTTGCCACGCGCGCCGATCTGTTCTTCGCGTTGCGCGCCGAGCATTCGAACCTTGTCGGCTTCAAGGAGTTCGGCGGGCCGTCGGATCTGCGCTACGCGGCGGAAAACATCACCAGCCGGGACGATGAGGTTGCGCTGATGATCGGCGTCGACACCGCCGTCTTCCACGGTTTCGTCAATTGCGGCGCGTCCGGCGCCATCACCGGCATCGGCAATGTCCTGCCCAAGGAAGTGCTGCATCTCGTCGGCCTCAGCCAGGCGGCGGCCAAGGGCGATGCCGAAGCGCGCCGGCTGGCGCAGGAACTGGACGCGGCGTTGGCCGTGCTATCCTCTTTCGACGAGGGACCGGACCTTGTGCTCTATTTCAAGCACATGATGGTGCTGAAGGGTGGCCCCGAATACAGGCTGCACTTCAACGAGACGGATGCGCTGAGCGACAGCCAGCGCGGCTATGCCGAGCAGCAGCTCAAGCTGTTCGACACCTGGTACGCGCAGTGGTCGAGGCAGCCGGTGATGGCGAGATACGCGGCCTGAGAGACCTCTCGGCCGGACCTGCCGGCCGGGATGAACAGGCCCGCGCTTGTCGCCGGCCTGTTCGTCCATTCAGCTCAGGCGGCCTTGACCTTCAGCTCTTCCGCGCCGCGCACCATCCTGGTCACCCCGGCGAAGTCGAGCTTGCCGGAGCCGAGCACCGGCACCTTGGGCACGACGCGCACTTCGGCCGGCACCATAAGGTCCATGGCGCCGTTTGCCTTGGCGAAGGCGAGGAAGTCCGCGCGGGTGGCTTTCGGCGCCTCGGTGATGAGGATCAGCTTTTCGCCCTTGCGAGCGTCCGGCACCGTGGCGACGGCCGACAGCGAGCCTTTCCAGAGTTCCCCCGCCAGCGCCTCGATCGCGGCAAGAGAGACCATTTCGCCGGCGATCTTGGCGAAGCGCTTGGCGCGGCCGCGGATCGAGATGAAGCCCGCATCGTCGACGGTGACGACGTCGCCGGTGTCGTGCCAGCCGTCGGCCAGCGGTTCGATCACGCCGGGGTTCTCGGCGCGCAGGTAGCCGGCCATGACGTTCGGGCCGCGCACGAACAGCCGGCCGCCTTCGTCGACGCCGGGCACCGGCTCGAGGCGGTACTCCATGCCGGGCATGATTTTGCCGACGCTGCCCGACTTGTTGTACATCGGCGTGTTGATGGCGATCACCGGCGCGGTTTCGGTCACGCCGTAGCCTTCCAGGATACGCAGGCCGAACTTCTCCATATAGGTCTGGCGCGTCGCGGCCTTCACCGGCTCGGCGCCGGCGAAGCAGTAGCGCACCGAACGGAAGTCGTAGGGGTGTGCCGTGCGGGCATAGCCGGACAGGAAGGTGTCGGTGCCGAAGATGATCGTCGCGTTCGAGGCATAGATCAGCTCCGGCACGATGCGGTAGTGCAGCGGCGAGGGGTAGAAATAGACCGGCACGCCGGAGATCAGCGGCAGCACCGTGCCCGCCGTCATGCCGAAGGAGTGGAAGATCGGCAGCACGCTGAACACCTTGTCGCCCGAATGGAAGTCGATGCGCGAGGCGGCCTGGGCGGCATTGGCCAGGATGTTGCGATGGGTGAGCACCACGCCCTTCGGCGTGCCTTCCGAGCCCGAGGTGAACAGGATCGCCGCCGGATCGTCCGCTTTGCGCGCCACCCGCGGCGTCGCCTTGCGCAACAGGCCGAGCAGCTTGTCCTTGAGACCGATCGTGGCCCGCAGATCGTCGAGCCAGACGATGTCGACCGAGCGGCCGATCTCCTCGACCATCGGCCCGAGCTTTGCCTGTTCGACGAAGGCGCGGGAGGTGAGCACGGTGCGCACCTCGGCCGCCTTGCAGGCCGACAGGATGTTCGCGGCACCCGCGGTGAAGTTGATCATCGCCGGAACCTTGCCGGCCGACATGACGCCGAGCAGTGCTGCGCAGGCGCCGTTGGCGTTGGGCAGCATGATGCCCAGCGTCTGCTGTCCGGCATAGAGATGCTCGAACTTCTCGCCGAGCACGGCGGCGGCGGTGAGCAGCTTGCCATAACTCAGCGAACCGGTGACCGGATCCTGCACGGCGAGTTCTTTCATGCCGCGCTCGTTGGCCGTCTCGATGATCTTCTCCAGAACGGTCTTGTCGATGTCCTGGGTGCGGAAGACCAGGTCCGACATCACCTGGTAGAGCGCGGAGCCCGCCGCGGCGCGCCGCTGGCGGCCCTTCAATTCCTGCGGGACTTCGAGCTTCACCGGCTCCAGGATGGTCACCTTGACCTTCGGGAACAGGCGGCGGCGCACATGTTGCGAGGAGAGCCGCGAGAAGTAGCTCTTCTCCAGCCCCTCGATGCGCACCGGCACCACCATCGAGCCGGTCTTGTCGGCGACCATGGCGGCGCCGTCATAGACCTTCATCAGGCCGCCGGTGACGGTGATGCGTCCCTCGGGAAAGATGACCAACGGATCGCCGCCCTGCACGATCTTGATAAGGGTGCGGGTCGACATCGGCTTCGCCGGATTGAGCGGCAGCGCGCGGGCAAGCTTCATGAACGGCCTCATCCACCAGGCCTGCGCGATCGTGTAGTCGATGGCGAAGACCGGCTCCTCGTCGGTCAGCGTCAGCGCCAGCGGGCCGTCGAGGAAGCTGACATGGTTGAGCGCCAGGATCGGCGCCTTGCCGGCCGCCTTGAGGTTCTCGATGCCCTCCACCTCCAGACGCAGGAAGGCGCGAAACAGGATCGACACGAAGTCGCGGAACGGATTGGTCGGCAGGTATTTCAGCATCAGCCAGGCGGCGATGGCATTGGCGACGACGAGGCCGAACAGGATACCCGCGATGGAGACGCCAGCGGCCTGAATGGCCGCGACGAGGATGCCGCCGACGGTCATGAAGCCGGCATTGACGATGCTGACCGCCGCGACGACACGGGCGCGGCGTGCCTCGGGCGACCAGGCCTGCACGGCGGCGAAGGTCGGCACCACCAGGAAGGCAGCCGCAATCGCCATGCCGGCGAGGTCGATGGCGACGCGGATGGTGTTGGGGCCGGCGAAGAAGGCGGCAAGCGTCTCGGCCTTGGGCGAGGGCTGCATGCTGCCGATGGTCCAGGCCAGATGCAGGCCGAACAGCGCTAGCAGCGCGGTACCGACCGGCGCCGGCAGCAGCACCATGCGCCCTTGCGACATCCAGGCGGCGATGGCCGAGCCGATGGCGATCGAGACGGCGAACACGGCGAGATAGGCAGTGACGGCGATTTCGTTGCCGCCGAGCGAATCCTTGATCAGCGCCGGCAGGATCGAAAGCACGATCGCGCCGACCAGCCAGAACCACGAGGTCATCAGGCCGGCGCGCCAGATGCGCGTGTCGGTGCGCAGTTCCGCGACCTGCCGCCAGGTCGAGCGGAAGATGTTCTTGTCGATGGTGAGGTTGGGTGCGGCCGAACCGGTGGCGGGGATGTAGCGGCTGACCAGCCAGCAGCCGACGGCCAAAGCCATCATGATCGGCCCGAACACCGCGACCCCAATGCCGTCGGCGGAGACGACGCCGCCGGCGATGGTGCCGCCCAGGATCGCGGCGAAGGTCGCCGACTCGATCCAGGCGTTGGCCTTGGGCAGTTCCTTGCGCTCCAGGTGATCCGGCAGGATGCCGTATTTGATCGGCCCGAACAGCGCCGAGATGATGCCGAACATCAAGAGTGCCGTCATCAGCACCGGGATCGAGGACAGCGCGATGCCGACGACGGCGACGGCGGCCGCGGCGATCTCGGTGAATTTCAGGCGGCGCGCGATCAGCGCCTTGTCGAAGCGGTCGGCGATCTCGCCGCCCAGCGCCGAAAGCAGCAGGAAGGGCGCCATGAACACGGCGCCGGCCAGCGTCACCAGCGACGCGGCCTGATCCTTCGCCAGCGTGAAGAGAATGAGGAACACCAGCGTGTTCTTCAGGAAATTGTCGTTGAAGGCCGAGAGGAATTGCGTCCAGAAGAGAGGCGCGAAGCGCCGCGACATCATCAGATGGGTGTTCATGGCAACTTCCATTGGGCAAGTCCGGCTGGCAATCCGATTGGACTGAGCGGACACTTGCGCGGTTTGAGCCTTGTTTATCGGGAAGCCGTTAAACTTCGTTACTGCGGTTCAATCCAATCCATTTGTTTCTTGTTCTTGGCGCCTGGAATCCGTCGTCCATGATAGGCCTCCAGGCCTTCCAGGCACTTGACTGTTTGCGGGCTTGGCTGTCGGCGAGCATCGATATGATCCTTTCGTTTCGGCGTTAAGCCGGATCGGCGCCGGTCTGTTTCAGGCTGGATACATCGCTTTGAACGTTGTTCACGGATGCACCATAGCACATCGTGAACGGCGTTCAAGAGAAAAATGAACGATGTTCACAAGTGGAACGCGTGGGTCAAAAAATGCCTCAAAGCAAAAGTCCGTGGCTTTGAGCGCCGGTGGGGCGCCTCACGCCTCGCCGGTCAGCCGCGCCGAGATCAGCCTGGCTGCCCTGACTGCAGCTTCGCCTTGTCCGGCCGCTGTCGCATCGTCGACGCGCGAGACGGGCGAGGCCACGGCCAGCGTGCCGATCGGCTGGCCGTCGGCGCCGCGGATGGCCGCGCCTATGCTGTGCACGCCTTCCTCATAGCCTTGGGCGCTGCGCGAATAGCCACGTAAAGCGGCAAGCGCGATGGCTTTCACCAAGTCGTCCGGCTGCGTCATCGTGAACGAAGTGAAGGCCTGCAGCGGTTTTTCCAGATAGGCGCCGACCGCTTCTAGGCGTGAGGCGGCGAGGAACGCGATGCCCGAGGCCGTGCCGTGCAGCGGCAGCACCTGGCCGACATCGACATTGACGCGGTTGGCCTTGGCCGACAGTTCGACATGCAGCGTAAGCAGCGCGCCGGCGCTGAACTCGGACAGATGCACCGTCTCGCCGGTTTCGAGCGACAGCTCGCGGATGACTGGCGCGGCCAGCCGCACGAAGGGGAAATGCGCGTCGCGGATGCGCGCCAGCCGCGACAGGCCGGCGCCCAACCGGTAGCGGCGGCTGCGCGGCTCCTGCTCGATCAGCCGGTGCGCGGCAAGCGCCATCAGAAGCCGCCTGGCGGTGGCCTTATCGAGGCCGGCGCGGCGCGCGAGGTCGGAGAGGCCGATCTCCGGTTCGTGTAGCGTGAACAGCTCCAGCAGCGACACCGCCTTGCCCACCGTGCTCATCGCGCATTCTCCAGGATACTTCGCGTGTGAATTAACTTGACAGACGCCCTTCCTGCCTTCAGTGTTGTCTATAACATACAAAACGCTGGTTCAAATAGTGAACCGAATTGGGAACAGCTACGCGCTCCGGAATTTGGCGCGCCAGGGAGAGTTCAGCGCCGTGACGGTCGCCAGCAAGACCGCTTTGCAATCAGCAACGATCGAAGACCTGCTCGACCGCGAGCAGGCGCGGTTCCTCGACACGCATCCGCGCTCGGCGGCGGCCTGGGAAGAGGGCAAGACGCATTTCCTCTATGGCGGGCCGTCGCACTGGATGCGTCGCTGGGCCGGCGGTTTCCCGGTCTATGCCGCCTCGGCCCGTGGCGCGCATATCACCGACATCGACGCCCACGACTATGTCGACTTCGCGCTTGGCGACACCGGCGGCATGTGCGGCCATGCGCCCGAAGCGGTGACGCGCGCGGCAATCCACCAATTGCAGAACGGCACGACGATGATGCTGCCCACCGAGGACAGCCTCTGGGTCGGCGCCGAGCTCACACGCCGTTTCGGCCTGCCTTACTGGACGCTGACAACCTCGGCCACCGACGCCAACCGCGGCGCCATCCGCATCGCGCGCATGATCACCGGGCGCCCGAAAGTGCTGGTCTTCTCCGGCTGCTATCATGGCGGCGTCGAGGAGGCGCATGTCGAGATCCGTGACGGCAAGATCGGCATGCGCAACATGATCCATCCGAACGGCGTCGATCATTCAGCCGTCTCCAGGGTGGTCGAGTTCAATGACGTCGCGGCGCTCGAAGAAGCGCTGTCGCATGGCGACGTCGCCTGCGTGCTGACCGAGCCGCTGATGACCAATTTCGGCATGATCCCGGTCGCCGAGGGTTTTCACACCGCACTGCGCGAGATGACGCGCCGCACCGGCACGGTGCTGATCATCGACGAGACGCACACCATCTCCAGCGGGCCTGGCGGCTACACCGCGCTGCATGGGCTGGAGCCGGACATGCTGGTGGCCGGCAAGGCGATCGCCGGCGGCATTCCGGCCGGCATCTTCGGCGTCTCGCGGGAGATTGCCGAGCGGCTTTGGAAGATCGTGCCGATGGTCAACCCGCGCGTGCGCCAGTCGGCGCATCTCGGCATCGGCGGTACGCTGGCCGGCAACGCGCTCACCGTCGCCACCATGCGCGCGGTGCTGGAAGAAGTGCTCACGCCGGCCAATTTCGAGCGGATGATCGCCAACGCCACGCGCCTTGCCGAAGCCGCGAGCAAAATCATCGCCGTGAACAAATTGCCCTGGCACGTGACGCAGACCGGCGCCCGCGCCGAGATCATGTTCATGCCGAACCCGCCGCGCAGCGGCGCCGACGTCATCGCCGGCCGACGCGGCGACCTCGAGACGCTGCTGAATGCCTTCTATATGAACGAAGGCATACTGGTGACGCCCTTCCACACCATGTTCCTGATGTGCCCGGCGACGTCACCGGCCGATATCGACCGCCATACGGAAGTCTTCGGCCGTTTCGTCGATCTCGTCCGTGGCTCGGGCGTCGTCTGAACGATGGCGACCCCGTTCGATCTCACGGGCAGGGTGGCGCTGGTGACCGGCGGCGGGCGCGGCATCGGTGCCGCCATCGTCACGCGCTTTGCCGAGGCCGGCGCCTCGGTGGTCATTGCCAATCGAACGCTCGATGTCGCCGAGGCGCTTGCCGCGGAGCTCTCCGCGCGCGGCCTGCCCGTACGCGCCGTTGCGCTTCCCGGGCTCGACCGCGCCGCGCTTCACACACTTGTCGGCAATGTCGCGCGCGAGGCCGGCCGGCTCGACACCGTCGTCCACAATGCCGGCGGCTGCCCCTGGGCCTCGGTCGAGGAGCTCGACGAGGACAAGCTCGAAGAGGCGCTGGCTATCAACCTGAAAGCCTGTTTCTGGCTGGCACAGGCGGCGGCGCCCGCAATGCGCATCAACCGTTTCGGCCGCATCCTGGTCACCTCGTCGGTTTCGGCGCGCGTTGCCATGGCGGGCGGCGCGCACTATTCGGCAGCCAAGGCCGGCGTCAACGCCTTCATCCGTGGCGCCGCCTTCGAATTCGCGCGCGACGGCATCACCGTCAACGGCGTCGAGCCGGGCTTTATCGCCAAGCCCGGCCGCGGCACGATGAGCAAGCCGGAGGTGGCGGACCGCCTAGGCCAATTCATTCCCATGGGCCGTCTCGGCGAGGCGGACGACATCGCCTACGCGATGCTCTACCTCGCTTCGAGCCAAGCGAAATACACCACGGGCCAGACCATCGTCGTCGACGGCGGCTCGACCCTGCCGGAGACCGGCTACGCTGTCGAACGGCATTGGGGGCTGGCATGAGCCGGCGCCTCGAAGGCCGCACGGCCCTGGTTACCGGCGCCGCCACCGGCATGGGTCGCGCCACCGCCGAGCTGTTCGGGCGAGAGGGCGCCAGGGTCGTCGCCTTCGGGCATGGCGGCAAGGTGCTGGAGGAGGCGGCCGAGGCCAGCGGCGGCACCGCCGTGCGCGGCGACATCACGGATGCCAACGATATCGCTCAGGCCATCGATGCCTGCGACGGACGTCTCGACATCGTCGTCAATGCCGCCGGCGTCATGATCCTCGACGAGCCTGAGACGCTGAGCGACGAGACCTGGACCAAGAGCTTCGCCGTCAACGTCACCGGCTCTATGATGGTCTGCCGCGCCGCGCTGCCGCTGCTCAAGGCGCGCGGCGGCGCGATCGTCAACATCGCCTCGGTCGGAGCCTTCAACGCCAGCGGCCAGAACGCCGCCTATTCGGCGAGCAAGGCGGCGCTCGTCTCCTACACCCGCTCGCTCGCGTTCGCGCACGGCGTCGACGGCATCCGCGCCAATGCGGTGGCGCCCGGCTGGGTGCGCACGCCGATGAGCGTCTACGAGATGAAGGTGGCAGCAAGCGCCAACGGCTCGACTCCCGACGAGGAGTTCAAGGCGCTGACCAACCGCATCGCCCTGCGCCGCGTCGCCGAGCCTGAAGAGATCGCCTCCTGCTGCCTGTTCCTTGCGTCGGACGAAGCGTCCTTCGTCACCGGTGCGGTGCTGGTCGCGGATGGTGGCGGCCGCGCCCCGACACAGAACAGGGCGGTGTGACGTGAATTGAAACTTGCTCGCTCGCCAGCATGAGGGTGCGGTTAGCGGAGAGGAGGAGAGAGAATGCTCGACAGAAGCGCCGACCTGGTTTTCACCAATGGCCGCATCTACACGCTCGACCGCAAGCGGCCCTGGGCCTCGGCCGTCGCCGTCAAGGGCGGCCGCATCGTCGCGGTCGGCGAGGGCGCTGACGTCGCCGCGCTGACAGGCGCTACCACCCGTGTCGTCGACCTCAAGGGCGCGATGATGATGCCTGGCATCGTCGACGTGCATGCGCATCTGATGATGGGAGGCCAAGCCGAGCTTTTCGAGTTCCGCTTCCCGCCGACGGGGAGCTTCGAGACGCTGATCGCGCGCGTCGGCGAGGCGGCGGCCAAGGCGCCGGAAGGCTCCTGGATCATCGGCGGACAATGGGGCAGCGATCTGTTGCCGAAGCTCAACAGGCTGGAGGCGCTGGCGGCGCTCGACCGGGTGAGCCAGGGCCGGCCGGTGATGCTGCGTGACGACACCTATCACAACCGCTGGATCAACTCGCAAGCGCTTGGCTTGGCTGGCCTTTCCGCGTCGTCGCCCGATCCGGAGAAGGGCTCCATCGGCCGCGATCCGGCCACCGGCGCGCTGACCGGCATGATGATCGAATCCGCCGCCGGCATCGTCGAGCGCACCATCGCGCAATCCGGCCACTACACCGAGGAAATGGACCGCGCCGCGATGGCACGCTCGATCGCGACGCTCAACTCCTACGGCGTCACAGCATTTCTCGACGCCGCCGCCATGCAGCCGATCCTCGCGGCGCTGAAAGGCCTCGACGATCGCGGCGAGCTGACCGCCTGGTCGGTGTCGGCCATGCCGGCCGTCGAGCCCTCCTTCATGTTCGGCATTGCCGGCGACGAGCTGATCGCCCTGCGCGAGCAATATCGCGGCGTTCACGCGAAGCCGGATTTCGTCAAGATATTCCTCGATGGTGTGCCGGGTGCGCGCACCGCCGCTTTCCACGAGCCCTACACCAAGGACCCGGTGCT
The DNA here is from genome assembly GCF_006440675.2 of Mesorhizobium sp. B2-8-5. Classification (NCBI taxonomy): domain Bacteria; kingdom Pseudomonadati; phylum Pseudomonadota; class Alphaproteobacteria; order Hyphomicrobiales; family Phyllobacteriaceae; genus Mesorhizobium; species Mesorhizobium sp. B2-8-5. Next base: position 5,854,822 of record NZ_CP083951.1, on the reverse strand, counting down.
GGGCTGCTGCTTCCGCGGCTCGACCATCGTCACCGTGCCGGAGCTGATCCGCTGGATCGGCAAATGCGAGAAACTCGGGCTCGGGGTAAAGATCCACTGCGCCGGCGATGCCGCCGTCAGCCAGGCGCTCGACGCGATCGACGTCGCGCGCTCCTTCAATGGGCCGACCAAGCTGAAGCATCACATCGCGCATGCGAGCTACATCGCGCCGGACGATATCGCCCGCTTCGCCGAGCTCGGCGTTGTCGCCGATCTCTCGCCTTTCCTGTGGTATCCGACCAGCTTCCTCGAAGGCCACAAGCAGACCATGGGCGAGGCGCGGGCACTGCGCTTCTGGCCGAACAAGGACCTGCTTGCCGCCGGCGCGCTGCTGGCCGGCGGTTCCGACTGGCCGGTGATGCCTAACCCCGATCCGTGGGACGGCATCGAAGGCCTGGTGACGCGCCGCAACCCGAGCGGCGAATTTCCGGGCGCGTCGCTTTGGCCGGAGCAGGCGATCGATATCGCTACCGCGCTCGAAATCTTCACCATCAATTCGGCCCGCGCCATCGGTCTCGCCGAGACCGTCGGCTCGATCGAGATCGGCAAATCGGCCGATCTCATCGTGCTCGACCGCAACGTGCTGGAGACGCCGGCCGAGGACCTCGCCGACACAAAAGTGCTGACGACCTGGTTCGAGGGGAGGGTGGTCTATGAGCGCGCCTGATCCCTCAAGCGACGCGAGGATACCGGTGACAATCCTCACCGGCTTCCTCGGCAGCGGCAAGACGACGGTGCTCAACCGCCTGCTAGGCCAGCCCTCGCTTGCCGGCGCCGCCGTCATCGTCAACGAGTTCGGTGCCGTCGGGCTCGACCATCTGCTGATCGAGGCCAGCGAGGAGCAGTTCACGCTGCTCGACAATGGCTGCGTCTGCTGCACGGTGCGCGGCGATCTCGTCGCCACGCTGAAGGAGCTCGGCCGCAGGAGCCGGGCCGGCGAAACGCCACCGCTCAGCCAAGTGATCATCGAGACCACCGGTCTTGCCGACCCGGCGCCGATCCTGCACACGCTGATGGCCGAAGCTGAGCTCACGGCTCGCTTTCGCATCGGTGGTGTCGTCACCACCGTCGATGCGGTGAATGGCGCGGCGACGCTTCAGCGTCATCGGGAAGCCGCCAAGCAGGTCGCCGTCGCCGACCGGCTGCTGATCACCAAGACCGATCTCGTCTCGAACGAGGCACTCGGCGGCTTGCAGCACCGGCTGGAGCATCTGGCACCGGCCGTCGAGCAAACCGTTGCCCGCAACGGCGAAATCGAACTCGATCTGCTGAAGAGCCTGCCCGCCGATGCTGCGGCGGATGTGAACCGCATCGCCGCGCGGCTCGAAGCGGCTGATCACCACGACCATGAATGCGGAGCTGATTGCCACCATGGTCACGATCATCATCGCGACACACACCACGGCATCCGGTCCTTCAGCTTCATCATCGACAAGCCAGTCGAGTGGGCCGCTTTCGCCCGCTGGCTGGACTATGTCGCGGCGCTGAAGGGCGAGGATCTGCTGCGCTTCAAGGGCATCGTGCACACCACGGACGAGCCGGAGCCGCCACTGGTGCTCCACGGCGTGCAGCATGTCTTTCATCCGCCGGCGCGGCTCGACCGCTGGCCGTCGGCGGACCGCCGCACCCGGCTGGTGTTCATCGTCCGCGACATCGAGCGCGAGACCATCGCCCGCACGCTGGTGAAATTCGCCGCCATCGACGCCGCCAGCATTGCCGCGCCGGCGCTGGCTGCCGCCTGAAAACAAATAACGCATGACAAAAATGGGAGACTGAAACATGCATTGGAAATCGAGACTACTCGCAGCGGCATTTGCCGGCATCGGCCTTGCCGCCATGGCCGGCACGGCGTCCGCCGCCGGCCCAACCTGCAAGGATGGCGCCATCAAGGTCGGCGCGGTGTCGACCGTCACCGGCCCGGCTGATTTCTCCGAAGTGCCGAAGGCGACCCAGGCCGCCTTCGATGCGGTCAATGCCGCCGGCGGCATCAATGGCTGCAAGATCGACTACACCATCGCCGACGACAAGGCGGATCCGGCGGTCGCCGCGCAAGCCGCGCGCGACCTGATCGACAACAAGGAGGCGGTAGCGCTGGTCGGCTCGGCCAGCCTGCTCGACTGTGCCGTCAACTCCGCCACCTACAGCCGCAAGAAGATCCTCTCGGTGCAGGGTCTCGGCGTCGACGCCGCCTGCTTCTCCTCGCCCAACGTCGCACCCGTTAACGTCGGCCCTTACACGCTGTCGACGGCGATGGCCTACTACGCCACGAACGAATTGAAGACGAAGAAACTCTGCGCCTTCTTCATCATCATCGGCGGTACCCAGGAGGCCTACAAGAAGGCGATCGAGACCTGGGAACAGATCAGCGGCCAGAAGATCCACCTGATCGATCTGACGCTGCCCTTCCAGGGCGATCTCACGCCTTACGTCATCAAGGCGCGCGACGCCGGCTGCGACGCCGTGTTGACCAACCAGGTCGAGCCGCAGGTGGTGCAGCTGATCAAGACGGTGGATGCACAGAAGATCACCGGCATCAACTGGCTCTTCCTGGCGCCCGGCTACACCGAGCAGGTTGCCAAGGCGCTGGCCGACACAAAGCAGCCGATCTATGTCGGCACCGAGTGGGAGCCCTACACCGAGAAGAACTCGGCCGCCAACGCGCAATGGATTGCCGACATGCAGAAGGCGAACAGGCCGCTCACCGCCTTCTCGCAGGGCGGCTACCTCGCCGCCGAGCTGTTCCTCAAGGTGGTCGCTTCGATCGACGGCGAGGTGACGCGTGAAAGCGTGGCCAAGGCGCTGCACGACATGCAGCCGCTCACCAACTCGCTCGCCGGCTCGCCTTACGTGTTCGGCAAGGCCAAGACGCATTCGCCGATGCAGGCCACCAAGGTGATGAAGCTCGAGGCCGGCGCCTGGAAGGTCGAGACCCCGGACTGGATCGTGCTGCCGCAGGCCAAGTGATGGCCGCTTGAACCGGACGGCGCGGCTGGCCGCGCCGTCCTCCGGATCGGGATACGAGATGAACGCAATGCTCACATCCGCCGTGGCGGGACTGACGGCCGGGGGCACCTATGCCCTGCTCGGCGTCTGCGCCGTCTTCACCTACCGGCTCGTCGCCGTGGTGAATTTCACCGGGGCCGCCATCGGAACCGCGGGCACCTTCGTGCTGATCGCACTGTTCGAGGCCGGGTTCCCGATCTGGCCCTCGGTGCTGGCGGGGATTGCGGGGGGCACGGCGACCGGCGTCGCAATCGGCTACATCATGACGCGGTGGTTCGGCGAAGCGAGTGCTTCGACCAAGGCGGCCGTGACGGTGGCGTTGCTCGTCGGCCTGATCGCCATAGGTCTGCGCCTGACAGGCGGCCAGCATCCGCATAACATGCCCGAGTTGTTCCCAGGCTCGGCCTTCCGCCTCGCCGGCGTAGAGGTGACCATCGCCTCGGTGCTCACCATCGGGCTCGCGGTGCTGTTCACCATCCTTTCCGACCTCTTCCTCAACCGGACTAAAATCGGCCTCAATCTGCGCGCGCTGGCCGACCGGCCTATGGCGGCGGAACTGCTCGGCGTGCGGGTGCAGATACTGTCGCTGCTGGTATGGGGCATGACGGGCGCCTTCACCACTTTCGCGCTGATGATCATCGCGCCGCAGCGCTCGCCGAACTTCATGACGCTTAGCCTGCTTGTCGTGCCGGCGCTCGCCGCGGCACTCATCGGCGTCTTCCGCAGCTTCTGGTGGACGCTGGCCGGCGGCATTGCGCTCGGCATCGTCGAAGGGCTGGCGAGCTCCATCGACAGCATCAGCCAGTATCGCAGCGCCATTCCCTTCCTGGTGGTGCTTGCCGTTCTTCTCTGGTCGCAGCGGGAGGCCCGTTGGGATGAAGCGCGCTAGTTTTCGGGCCTCATTGACCCTCATCGTCGTGGCGCTTATCGCCGGCGGCGTCGCCTATGCCGGCCTCCTGCCGTCTTATTGGGTGTTCCTTGCAACCTCGGTCCTGATCACTGGCGTCGCGCTGCAGAGCCTCGGCCTCGTCGCCGGCCGCACCGGCATGATCGCGCTCTGTCAGATGTCCTTCGCCGGCGTCGGCGCCTGGACGGTTGGCTATCTCAACCTCGCCGAAGCGCCAGGTGGCCTCGCCACATGGATCCTGGTCGGTGGCCTCGCGGCCGTGCCGTTCGGCGTTGCCATCGGCCTGCCGGCGCTGAGGCTGCGCGGCATCAACCTCGCCATCGTCACGCTCTCCTTCGCCACCGCCTTCGACACCATCCTGGCCACCATGACCTATCCCGGCCAGACCGACTTCCTGCAGGTGCCACGGCCGGAACTGTTCGACAGCGACGAGGGCTATTTCGTCTTCGTGCTGCTGTTCTATGTGGCGATCGCGGTTTCGCTCGAATTCATCAGCCGCGCGCGGCTCGGCGCGTCCTGGCTGGCGGTGCGTCACTCGGAGCGCGCCGCCGCCGCGCATGGCGTCCGCATCGCCACCGCCAAGCTCACGGCTTTCGCGCTGAGCGCCTTCGTCGCCGGCATTTCCGGCGGTCTGCTCGCTGGCTATCTCGGCACGCTGGTCGCCGAGAATTTCAGCATGATGCAGTCGCTCTCGCTCTACGCGGTGTCGGTGATGGCCGGCGCGCATTTCGCCGAGGGTGCGATCATCGGCGGCCTGCTCGTCGTCATGTTCCCGGAAATCCTGCGCCGGCTGGACTGGCCGCAGGACATCGGCAATGTGCTGTTTGCCATCGGCGCAACCCAGGCGCTGTCGACCGGCGAGACGATGAGCGAGACCTTCCGGCGCCAGTTCCGCAAACTGCTGCCGGCGCGCGCGCCGAAAGCCGCTGCCGCGTCCGCCTCCGACCTGCCGGCAGCAGTCGAGCGTGCCGCCGGCCCGGTCCTCGCCATCGAGGGATTGACGGTTCGCTATGGCAGCGTGGTCGCGCTGAACAATGTCAGCCTGAGCGTTGCCGCCGGTACGGTTGCCGGCTTGATCGGCCCCAATGGCGCCGGCAAATCGACCTTCATTGATGCCGTCGCCGGCTTCCTATCGTCCTATCAGGGGAGCGTGCGGCTGGGCGGCAAGCCGCTCGAAGACGTGCCGGCGCATCTGCGCGCCCGAGAAGGCGTGCGCCGCACCTGGCAGACCAACCGCATCGCGCCGGAGCTGACCGTCGGCGGCTACCTGGCGCTGGCGGCCAAGGGCCTGTCGGTGATCGAGACCAAAGCTGTGCTCGACTGGCTCGACTGTCCGCATCCCGACACGCTGGTGGCTTCGGTCGATGCCGGCACAAGGCGGCTGCTCGACGTCGCGGGCGTCGTCGCTGCCCGCCCGGCCGTCGTGCTGCTCGACGAGCCGGCCGCCGGCCAGTCGCATGAGGAAACGCTGCGGCTTGGCCGGCGCATCGCCGAGATCCCGAAGCTGTTCGGATCGGCGGTGCTTCTGGTCGAGCACGACATGGACCTGATTCGGGCCGTCTGCTCGGAGGTCACCGTGCTCGATTTTGGCCAGGTCATCGCCTCAGGCCCGCCGGCCAAGGTGCTCAGCGAGCGGGCGGTGAAGAAAGCCTATCTCGGCATTGAGGAAGAGAGCGTGGCGGCATGAGCAGGCTCGTCGTTTCCAACCTGTCGATCAACCGCGCCGAGTTGCCCGTCGTCACGTCGGTCGATCTCACCGCCGAAAGCGGCGCGATCAGCGTCGTGCTCGGGGCCAATGGCGCCGGCAAGACAACGCTGCTCGAAGGTCTGTCGGGCATCATCCCGGTCGCAGGCGGCAGCATCGCCATCGATGGCCGCGAGCTGCAGAAGGCACGGCCCGGCGCCCGCTCGCGCGAAGGGCTCGCCCATGTCGAGCAGGGCCGCACCGTCTTCCGCCAGCTGACGACCGAAGAGAATTTGCGCGTCAGCCTGCATCCCGGCGCCGACATAGCGGAAGCCTATGCGCTGTTTCCCGAGCTGGTGCAGCGCCGCACGGTGAAGGCGAGCCTGCTTTCCGGCGGCGAGCAGCAGATGCTGGTGATCGCGCGGGCACTTCTCACCCGCCCGAAAGTGCTGCTCATCGACGAAATGTCCGCCGGTCTCGCCCCGGTCATCGTCACGCGGCTGATGACGGCCGTGCGCAAGCTCGCCGATGACGGCCTGGCCGTCGTCCTCGTCGAGCAGTTCGCGGCGCTTGCGCTGTCGATCGGCAACCGCGCCTATGTCATGCGCCGCGGCCGCGTCGTCTATGACGGCGATTGCGCGAAGCTGCGCCAATCGCCCGACGAACTGCACCGGCTTTATCTCGGAGAGGCGGAGATGGCTGCCACATCCTGATCCTGCTCAGGACGAATTCTCGCCGATCACGTCGAAGCGCTCGACCGTGCAATGTTCACCGACTACGGCCAGCGCTTCGGTCGAAGGCCTTTCCGCGTCGGGCTGCTTCCATTGCACCTTGAAAGAAAATACGAAGCGTTGGTGGTCGACGTCATGTTCCATGCCCACGAAGCGGGCATCGTAGCCAAGCGGCCGCACAATGTCCGGGAGATCGGGCGGCGAGCTTTTCGGCCATGAGACCGACAGGATCGCCTTGTGGTTGCGCGCGATCTTGAGGTCGACCCATTTCAGCGCCTGCAACGTCACCAGCGTCAGTACCGTCGCGATCGCGCCGAGGCCGTACTGGCCGCCGCCGAAGGCAAGGCCGATCATGGTCATGATCCACATCGTCGCGGCTGTGGTGACGCCGGTGACCAGATCGCCGCGCCGCAGGATGGCGCCACCGCCGATGAAGCCGACACCGGTGAGCACGCCCAGCGCAAAGCGCATGACGTCCATGCGCACGAAGGAATCCGGCCCCTTGCCGGAAACATCGAGCAGCATGTTGGCCTGGATCATGGCCACGCAGGCCGCCAAGCCGACCAGAATGGTTGTCCTCAGCCCGGCGGAATGCCCGCGCGCCTCGCGATTCAAGCCTATGAGAAAGCCTGCCAGCAACGTGACCAAGAGCCGCCCGACGAGGTCCGGCCAGGTCGGATGAAGCGGCATGTCGCAGCAAAGCGTCTCGAACATGGTTTCGACACGGCGGTGAACGGTCGCCGCGCCTCAATTTCGTCTGCGACGTTCAACCGGCGGAGCCGGTGATGGTTCCTTGGCGCAAGCCCGGCTTTTCGCGGGCGCCAACCCTCAATGCGCGGCGAGACTGACCACCAGCGCCAGCACCACGATACCGACCAGCCCTGCGATGAAGATGATGCGTTGCGTGCGCGTATGCAGGATGATCTCGCCCTGCCGGGCATTCTGGCCGGAGAAAACCGGCCCTTCGTCGTCGCGATCCTTGCTCATGACGTGCTCCTTCCCTTCGATGGGTGCGGAAGGTCTCTGAGCAGGAACCACTTTGTTGGCTTGAAGTTCCGCCCCGCTTCGGTGGGGTACATGCCCGCGACCGGGATCGAACCGGTCGCGGGGATTGATCGGCTCAGCCGAATTTCGGATCCAGGCTGCCCGACTTGTAGCGCTTGGCCATGTCCGCCAGCGGGATCGGCTTGATCTTCGGCGCGTTGCCGGCGGTGCCGAACTGCTCGAAACGCTCCTTGCAGAGCTTCTTCATGGCCGCCATGGCCGGCGTCAGATATTTGCGCGGATCGAATTCCGACGGATTCTCGGTCAGCACCTTGCGGATGGCGCCGGTCAGCGCCATGCGGTTGTCGGTGTCGATGTTGATCTTGCGCACGCCATGCTTGATGCCGCGCTGGATCTCTTCCACCGGCACGCCCCAGGTCGGCTTCATCTGGCCGCCATATTTGTTGATGATCTCCTGCAGATCCTCCGGCACCGAGGACGAGCCATGCATGACCAGATGCATGTTGGGCAGGCGGCGGTGGATCTCCTCGATCACGTTCATCGCCAGCACCGCGCCGTCCGGCTTGCGCGAGAATTTATAGGCGCCGTGGCTGGTGCCCATGGCCACCGCCAGCGCGTCGACATGTGTGTCGCGCACGAATTGCTCGGCCTGCACCGGATCGGTCAGCAACTGGTCATGGCTGATCGCGCCTTCGACGCCGTGGCCGTCTTCCTGCTCGCCGCCGCCGCTTTCCAGCGAGCCGAGCACGCCGATCTCGCCTTCCACCGACACGCCGCCCCAATGCGCCATGTCGACGACGCGGCGCGTGATGCCGGAATTGTAGGCGTAGTCGGCCGGCGACTTGCCATCCTCCTTCAGCGAGCCGTCCATCATCACCGAGGTGAAGCCGTACTGGATCGCGGTGACGCAGGTGGCTTCGTTGTTGCCGTGGTCGAGATGCATGCAGACCGGGATGTCGGGATGGATTTCGACCAGCGCGTCGATCAGCTTGGCCAACACCACGTCATTGGCATAGGCGCGAGCGCCGCGGCTGGCCTGCAGGATGACCGGCGACTTGGTCTCCTCCGCCGCCTCCATGATGGCGAGGCCCTGTTCCATATTGTTCATGTTGAAGGCAGGCACGCCATAGCCATGTTCGGCGGCATGGTCGAGCAATTGTCTCAGTGTGATGCGAGCCAACGAATAGTCTCCCGTATCTGGTTCGAGCCCGTGTTTGAAAAGGCCGCCCGGGCGTCGGGCGGCCCCGTTGCTTCTGGCCGGATTTCGGGCCCACCGCAACCTTTCGGAGCCTTTTCGGCCGCAATTCTTGTTGCAGGGGCTGAAAACCGGCCGCGGCCGGGCCTAAAGCGCGTCGCGCTGAAACGGATTCAGGCGCCGCGCTTTAGGTTTTTGCTTTCATGCGGCGATGCGTGAGCGCGCGGCGAGGATCTCGACGCAGGCCTTCGCCGCTTCCTTGCCCTTCACGGTGAAATGCTCGTGGAAGAAGCGATGGTGCTCGGCGCTGTCATGGTAGTTGTGCGGCGTCAGCACCGCCGACAGCACCGGCACGCCGGTCGCAAGCTGCACGTTCATCATGCCGTCAATGACGGCGCTCGCCACGAAGTCGTGCCGGTAGATGCCGCCATTGACGACGAAGGCGGTGCCGAGGATCGCGGCGTAACGGCCGGTCTCGGCAAGCGTCTTGGCGTGCAGCGGGATCTCGTAGGCGCCCGGCACGTCGAAGGCCTCGACGGCAAAGCCGCCGAGCGCGGCAAGCTCCGTCCCGAAGGCCGCCACGCATTGGTCGACGATATCGGCATGCCAGCGCGCCCGGATGACGGCGACATGACGGACAGTATGGTCTTTGAGGAAATGCTGATTCATGGGTCCTTCCTTCCGTTTCGAACCAGAATCAGGACGCACGACGCAAAAACCCGGCCCGCGCCAGCGAGCCGTCTTGCGTACGTTCTCTTCCATCCGGACTGTAACCGTCGGCTCCGGAATCGCACCGGATCTGCTGACCCTTCCGTTTAGCGGAAGGCGCTCGCGGGCTTGAGCGATCGAAATCGCCCTTACCGCCGGTGGGGACTTTCACCCCGCCCTGAGAACATTAACGCACGTTTTATGGGAGAGCAGGGTGGCGCTGTCAATTGGCGATTAGCCGATCTCCCCCCTCGTGGGGGAGATGCCCGGCAGGGCAGAGGGGGCGCGAAGGATCGCGGCGGGACAGGATCAAGGTTCCTCGCCCCAGGAATGTGGGGAGAGGTGGCTCGGCGAAGCCGAGACGGAGAGGGGAGCGCCCTACGAAGGCCCCTTTCCGTCCGCTTCGCGGCCACCTCTCCCCGCCTTTGGCGGGGCGAGGAACCCAAGCATAGATACGTCGGCGGACAGTGCCCCACCTGTCCTGCCGGACATCTGCCCACGAGGGAAAGATTAGCTAATCACCCCCGCTCCGGAAACATCGCCTTCAGCCCCTCGCGCGAAGCCTTGGCCACGCCGCGCTCGGTGATCAGCCCGGTCACCAACCTTGCCGGCGTCACGTCGAACGCCGGATTGGCCGCCGGCGTCGCATCCGGTGAGACCCGCACCTGCGCGACCTTTCCGTCAGCCGTCTTCCCCCACACCAGCGAAACCTCGTCGCCCGAGCGCTCCTCGATCGGGATTTCCTTCAGCCCGTCGGCCACTGTCCAGTCGATGGTGGGCGAGGGGAGCGCGACATAGAAGGGCACATCATTGTCGGCGGCCGCGAGTGCCTTGAGATAGGTGCCGATCTTGTTGCAGACGTCGCCATCGGCCGTGGTGCGGTCGGTGCCGACGATCACCATATCGATGTCGCCGCGCTGCATCAGGTGGCCTCCGGCATTGTCGACGATCAGCGTGTGCGGTACGCCGTGTCCCGCCATTTCCCAGGCGGTGAGCTGGGCGCCCTGGTTGCGCGGCCTGGTCTCGTCGACATAGACATGCACCGGAATGCCGGCCTCGGTCGCCAGGTAGATCGGCGCGGTGGCGGTGCCGTAATCGACCGTCGCCAGCCAGCCGGCATTGCAATGGGTGAGGATGTTGACGCTCTCGCCCGGCTGCTTGCGTGCCGCGATCTGCCTGATGATCGCAAGCCCGTTTTCGCCGATGGCGCGGTTCAGCCCGACATCCTCATCGGCGATCTCGGCGGCCCGTCTGTAGGCCGCTTCGGCACGCTCTGCAGGCGCGAGCGGCTTGAGGTGCCGGCGCATCTCGTCCAACGCCCAGCGCAGATTGATCGCCGTCGGCCGTGTCCTATGCAGCGTCTCCCACACCGCGTCGAGCGCTTCGTCCGATGGGTCGTCCATCATCTGGATGGCGACGCCATAGGCCGCGGTGACGCCGATCAGCGGCGCGCCGCGCACCCACATGTCGCGGATCGCGGTGGCGATGCCGGTGACGCTTCCGATCTTCTCGATGCGGAATTCATGCGGCAGCCAGCGCTGGTCGATGATCTCGACCGAGCGCTTGTCGTCGCTGAGCCAGATGGTGCGATAGTGGCGTTCGCCGACGTTCAAAGGCTCTTCTCCTGTTCGATCAGCGCGGCCAGCTTGTTGACCTCGTCGATGCTGTGGATCTGGCGCCGGTTGACGGCGATATGGCGGCCGAAGCGCAAAGCCTTGGCTTCACATCTGGCGCGCAGGTCTTGATCGGCAATGGTCTCGAAATCGGCATTGTGGGCGAGACCCAGGATGCGCCGGTGCACCTCGATGCCGGCAAAGCCGAGCAGGTCAGTCCAGATGGAATGCAGCATGTGGTCGAGCGCCTGTTCGGAGCCGAGCAGGTCGCCCTGATCCTCGAACAAGCTCCGCTGGTAGAGCATGCCGCTGCGCTCGGTCCGCCACAGATGCGAGAACTCGGCGCGGAAGGTCGCCCAGGTCTCGCCAGTGACGCCGAGCAGATAGGCGCGCATGGAGTCGCGGCTGCCTTTCTGCTCATGGCCGCGCTGCGAGAAGAAGGCCATCCAGAAATTGGCAAGCAGCATCCCGACGTCGAAGGCGATCGGGCCGTAGAAGGCGAATTCCGGATCGATCATCCGGGTTTCGCTGTCTGTCACCATGATCGAGCCTGAATGCAGGTCGCCATGCAGCAGCGTCTCGGCATTGGCGGCGAACAGATGCTTCAGCCGCTGCGCCTCGACCTTGAGATCGCGGTCGGCGCGCAGCTCGGCGACTAGGCCGTCGAGCTGCGGCGAGGTATGCCGGTTCATCTTGGCGTCGAAATAGGGGTCGGAGAACACCAGGTTCTCGGTGATGTCGCACAGCTCGACATTGTCGGCGAACAGCGCAAGATCGGTCTTGCGCTCCTTGGCTGCCATCGACAGGTCGGAGCCGCGGAACAGCGTGCGCGCCATGAACAGGCCGATGTCGCGTGCGATGTTCGGCAGCTCGCGGCCGTCGATCAGCGCGCGCCTGAGAATGACGTGCGGCGGCGCCAGATACTCCATGACGATCAGCGCCTGGCTCTCGTCGAAATGGTAGATCGCCGGTACCGAGCCGGGCGCACGGCGCTCCTGCCTGGTCAGCGCATGATATTCAAAGAAGGAGCGTTTGAGCGGCAACGGCCAGCTGTCGCCGACCAGCCGCACATAGGGCAGCGCCTGCTTGACCACCGCGGCACCCTTGTCGCCTTCGACGATGAAAACGAGGTTGAGATTGCCGTCGCCGACCTCGCGTACTTTCCAGCGGCTGGTGTCCTTGCCGATGCGCTCCGTGAGCGCCGCGGTCTCGCCAAGGCGCTTCGGCAGCGTTTCCACCGACAATGCTTCGAACTTCCCCGTCATGCTCTCCCTCCTGCGCGTGGTTTCCGACGATAGCGGAGCCACAGTGGCGGGGCCAAGCTAGGAAGCGCTCTGGCAAATGTCAATCGTGTTGACAATTGCCGAATGAGCCCATAGCGTCACGATCCGGGAGGAATGGATGGGCGCAGATGCCGTGTTCCATGTGGAGGGCCTGAGGAAATCCTTCGGCCAGAACGAGGTGCTTGGCGGCATCTCGCTCGACCTCTTTGCGGGCGAGGTGACCGTGCTCATGGGCGCCAACGGCGCCGGCAAATCCACCCTGGTCAAGATCGTCAGCGGCGTCTACGAACACGGCGCAGGCTCGATGCGGCTTGCCGGCAAGGCCTTCGACCCGCAGACACCCGCCGAAGCCATCCGCGCCGGTGTCGTCACCGTGCACCAGAACATCAATGACGGCGTCGTCGCCGACCTCGACGTCGCCACCAATCTGACGCTCGACCGGCTAAGCGGCAAAGGCGCGTCGTTGCTTTTCAAGCCTGCCAATGTCCGCGCCGAGGCGAGAGCCGTCGCCGACCGCATGGGACTTGCCATCGACCTCAAGGCGCGCGTCAGCGACTTGTCGTTGGCGGATCGGCAGATGGTGGCCATCGCCCGCGCCATGGCGCATCGGCTTAAGGTCCTGATCCTCGACGAGCCGACCTCTTCGCTATCGAGCGCCGAGGCCGATCGGTTGTTTTCGCTCATTGATCGGCTGCGCGGCCAGGGCGTCGCCATTCTCTATATCTCGCACCGCATGTCCGACATAAGGCGGCTCGCCGACCGCATCGTGTCGATGCGTGACGGTGTCGTCTCCGGCGTCTTCGACAAGAAGCCGCTCGACTATGAGGGCGCCGTCAACGCCATGCTTGGCCGCAAGATCCATCTCGACCGGGTGGTGGCGAGAAGCTCGGCTCGAGCCGTCTTCACCGCCGAAGGGCTGCAACTGGCGCAAGGGTCGAGGCCGATCTCGATGACGCTCGGCGCCGGCGAGGTGGTGGCTATCACCGGCTTGGTCGGCGTCGGCAAGACGGCTTTGGCGGAGACGCTGTTCGGCGTGCGCCGGCCGCTCGCCGGCACCATGCATATGGACGGCAAGTCCTATGCGCCGGGCGCGGCGCGCGAGGCGATCGCTGCCGGCGTCTTCCTGGTCGCCAAGGACCGCGCTGCGAGCGGCATCGTCGGCGGCTTCAACGTCGAGCGCAACATCAGCCTGCCGTTCCTCAAGCGCATGTCGGGCCTCGGCGTGATGAAAAAGCGCGCCGAGCGCGTCGTTGCCCGCCGCCAGATCGACGAACTCGGCATCGTCTGCCGCTCGGAGAAGGACGAGCTGTCGGCGCTTTCCGGCGGCAACCAGCAGAAGGTCATGGTGGCGCGCTGGATGTCGCAGGCCTCGCGGCTCTTCATCCTCGACGAGCCTTTCCAGGGCGTCGACATTTCGGCGCGCCGCGACATCGCGGCGAAGCTTCGAGCCAGCGCCGACGGCCGCGCGACGCTGATCTTCGTCACCGAGATCGATGAGGCGCTGGAGACCGCCGACCGCATCCTGGTGATGTCGGAACACACGATCGTCGGCGAGCACCGGAATGCCGATATCGACCTCGACCGGCTGCTGGCGGAAGTGGCCGGCGGACCGCTCCACAGCGCGGCATGAGGTCGAGGGATTTGCATGGAGTGGAGTTGGAATGAGCTTTTGTCGGACAGCCGCGCGGCGGGGCGCTGAGTGATGTTGCGCGACTACGCCATCCGCTACGGCTTCATCGTCCTGTTGGTCGGGTTGATCGCCTATTTCGCGGTCGCCGCCGATGGTTTTGCTTCGCCGCAAAGCGCCGTCTTCATCTTCCAGTCGGTGGCCATCACCGGCGTGCTGGCGCTCGGCGTCACCGCGACGCTGGTCGTCGGCGGCTTCGACCTGTCGATCGGCTCCGTCGCCACCAGCGCCATGATGGCGGCTTCCTACGCCATGGTCGTGCTGGAGCAGAACGCGATCGTCGCCGTCATCGCCTGCCTTGTCATCGGCGTCATCGTCGGCCTGATCAACGGCTGGCTGATCGTCTATATGCGCGTGCCCGACCTGCTCGCCACGCTCGGCATGATGTTCCTGCTGCTCGGCCTGCAGCGCATCCCGACGGAAGGCCGCTCGATCGCCACCGGCATGACCATGCCCGACGGCTCGGTCGCCAACGGCAAGTTCTCGGAAGCCTTCCTGGCGCTCGGCCGCCACCGCATCGATTTCTTCATCCCGAACCTGATCCCGGTTTCGGTGGTGGTGCTCGTCGTGCTCGCGGCGCTGATCTGGTTCTTCCTCGAATACACGCGCTTCGGCCGCATGATGTATGCCGTCGGCAGCAACGAGCGGGCTGCCGAACTCGCCGGCGCGCCTGTCAAGGCATACAAAATCTGGGCCTATGTGATTTCGGGAGTTTTTGCCTCGATCGGCGGGATTTTGCTCGCCGCCCGGCTTGGACGCGGCGACATCGCCTCGGGTAATAATCTCTTGCTCGACGCTGTCGCCGCGGCGCTCATCGGCTACGCGGTGCTCGGCGCCGCCAAGCCCAACGCCTTCGGCACGGCCGTAGGCGCGGTGTTCGTCGGCGTCTTGCTGCAAGGCCTGACGATGATGAACGCCCCCTACTACACGCAGGATTTCGTCAAGGGCGCGGTGCTTGTCGTCGCCCTTGTCTTCACCTTCGCCCTTTCCGGCAGGGGCAAGAGATAGTTTCGACCGGGGCATTGAGACAAAACGGAGGAAAACGAAGTGAGCATCACAAGAAGACTTTTGGGGAAGGCAGCACTCGGCCTTGCCGGCGCGGCGCTGCTGATGCAGGGCACGGCATTGGCGGCGGACAAGCCGGCGCCGTTCGACAAGCCCGGCGTCAAGATCGCGCTGGTGCGCTATCTGTCGACCGGCGACTTCTTCCAGGCCTATCTCTCGGGCGTCGAGGCGCAGGCCAAGGCGCTCGGCGTCGATCTGCGCGTGCTGGACAGCCGCCAGGATGCCGCACTCCAGGCCGATATGGTCGACCAGGCGATCGCGCTCGGCGTGCAAGGCATCATCATCCAGCACGGCCTGACGGAATCGATGAAGGACGCCGCCCAGCGCGCGGTCGATGCCGGCATCAAGGTCGTCGCCTTCGACGTCAATGTCGAGAACCCGAAGATCCCGCAGATCGAGCAGTCGGACAAGGATCTCGCCAAGCTCGCGCTCGAGCAGGCGGTGAAGGACAATGGCGAGAGCTGGAAGGCCGGCTATGTCTATGTCGCCGGCATCGCGCCGCTCGACCGCCGCAACGAGACCTGGGTGGACGTGAAGAAGAAATATTCGGGCATCAGCGAGGTCGCCCAGTTCGGCACGCTCGACAACCCGATCGCCAACTCGGTCGCCAACCAGGCGCGCTCGGTGCTGCAGGCGCATCCCGACATCAAGGTGATGTTCGCGCCCTATGACGAGTTCGCCAAGGGCGTGAAGATCGCCGTCGACGAGGCCGGCCTGAACAAGGGCATCAAGATCTATTCGGCCGATATCTCGACCTCGGATATCGCCGCGATGCGCGAGCCGGACAGCGCCTGGGCGGCCACCGCCGCCACCAACCCGGCCGTCGTCGGCCAGGTCTCGGTGCGCGCGCTGGCGCAGCTTCTCGCCGGCGAGGATCCCGGCCACAACGTCATCGTGCCGCCGACGCTGATCACCCAGAAGGAGCTGATCGACAAGGACATCAAGAACATGGAAGACCTGTCGGCCAAGCTGCCGCAGTTCGCCCATGCCGATGTCGCGATGCCCGCCTGGATGCCGAACCCGAACGCCAAGTAAGGTCCGGGCAGCCGGAAAACGAAGAGAGCGGTCCAACGGGCCGCTCTCTTTTGTTTCTGCTCAGGCCGTTCCGGCCTCACCGCTGCCAGAAGGGCAATTTGGCGATCTCCGCCTCGACCTCCTCTTTCGTCAGTCCGATATCGTCGATCAGATGCGGATTGTCCGTCGCCATGCGCTTGAGCCCGAAGCGGAAATAGGCCTGCTTGCGGCGCTCGGCGAGGAGGCTGCGCAGGGCTGAGAGGCTATAGCGCCGGCGGCCCTTCATCTCGGCTGGGCGCGCCGCCAGAGATGCGCAAGGCGCGAAGGTATCGTTCATGGCAACCTCCATGCGGCAGAGAGTTTGAAGGCCCTCGACCTGATTGAGATTGCAGTGTGCCGCAGGTGGCCGGCGGCGTAATTAAGCCCTCCCAAATAGTTCTCAAAACTTCCAAATCGGCTATAGATCGCCGCATGCAGGGATCGCGCTTTGCTTTTGGACCGTTCGTGTTTGATCCTGGCGCGGGAACGCTGCTCCGGGGCGACGTCCCCGTTGCCGCCGGTCACCGTGGGCTGAAGTTGCTGGAAGCGCTCGTTGCGCGTCCGGGCGAAATCCTCGCCAAGGCCGAGTTGATGGACGCGGCGTGGCCGGGCACCGCAGTCGAGGAAGGCAATCTCACCGTGCAGATCGCGCAGCTCAGGAAGCTGCTCGGTCCGGCGACCGGTGGTGGCGAGTGGATCGCCACGGTGCCGCGTGTCGGCTATCGTTTCATCGGTGCGGTCGAACAGCCCGACGCGACGCGCAAACCCTTGCCGCTGCCCGACAAACCGTCGATCGCCGTGCTGCC
Source organism: Mesorhizobium sp. B2-8-5 (assembly GCF_006440675.2). NCBI lineage: Bacteria > Pseudomonadati > Pseudomonadota > Alphaproteobacteria > Hyphomicrobiales > Phyllobacteriaceae > Mesorhizobium > Mesorhizobium sp. B2-8-5. Next base: position 5,838,043 of record NZ_CP083951.1, on the reverse strand, counting down.
CTTCATCAATCTGAGCAACGATCCCGAGCAGGACTCTTTCGCCGATGGCCTGACCGAAGACTTGATCACCGATCTCTCGCGGATCCCGGGCCTCTTCGTCATCGCGCGCAACTCGGTGTTTGCCTACAAGGGCAAGGCCATGGACGTGCGCGCCATCGCCGGGGAGCTTGGCGTGCGCTATCTGCTGGAAGGCAGCGCAAGACGGGCCGCGGGACGCGTGCGCATCAACGCCCAGCTGATCGAAGCGCTGAGCGGCGAGCATCTGTGGGCCGAGCGCTTCGATCGCGGCCTGGAAGACATCTTCGCCGTTCAGGACGAGGCGACGGCCAAGATCGTCGAGGCGCTGCTCGGTCGATTGCGCGCGCCGCCGGCGCGCAACCGGCCGAAGAACCTCGAGGCCTATGATCTCGTCGTGCGCGCGCGAAAACTGTTCGACGAGTCGCCGCAGATGGCGCGCGAAGCGCATCTGATGCTGACGCGCGCGGTTTCGCTCGACCCGGACTACGCCGAAGCCTATCGCTGGCTTGCGATGAACCACTGGATGCGATGGGTGCATTGGGGGGAGCCGTTCGAGCCTGCCCGCAGCACGTCCCTGGAACTGGCGCGCAAGGCCGTGGCGATCGATCCCAACGACGCCGGTTGCCGCTGGGTTCTGGCGAACCTTCTTGCCTATGAACGCGATTTCGAGCAATCCGATGCGGAATTCGCCAAGGCAATCGAGCTCGACCCGAACGAGGCCGATATCTGGGCGACATTGTCCGACATCGTGGTTCTGGCCGGCAGGATCGAGGAGGGACTCGAGCACATTCGCAAGGCGTTCCGGCTCAACCCCTTTCCGCCGAGCTGGTATTATCTGACGCTCGGCCAGGCGCAATATGCGGCCAGCGACTATGAAGCCGCCGTCGAGACGCTGCGCCGCGACGAGACCTACCGCACTAGCTCACGCCGCTTCCTGGCTGCAAGCCTGGCGCAGCTCGGCCGCCTCGACGAGGCACGCACAGAGGTTGCGCTGTTCCTTGTCGGCAATCCACATTTTTCCACCCGCCGCTGGGTCGAGACGGAACCGTTCCGGGACGACGCGACACTCAAGCATTTCGAGGATGGCTTCCGCGCGGCTGGCCTGCCGGAGTGATGCGGCCGGCCACGGTGACGGGCTAATTTAGTCGCCCCAGCACAGGGATTTTGACCGGCCGGCTCTGTTTGCGTTGGCAGGTGGCATGCGTTGGAGATTGGCCTAAACGCCCATCGCGATCGTCATTCTAGGGTCTGCGCCGCGTCGCTTCGCTCCTTGCTCCGCCATAGAATGACGAGGTTGGGGGGCGGCTTCGATCAATCCCCGGCGTTTGCGCTGATTTCACGCAAATGAACGGAAAATCTTGTATCAAGACAAGCGGCAACCTTTCCAATCCCTGTGTCGGGGAACTAGTCGCTCCTGCGTCCAGTTTCTCAAACCTTTTGCCTCAACGGCCGGCGCGCGCCAGCCCGTGCGCCACCAGGCGCTCGATAACCTCCGGATAGCTGACGCCACTCGCCGCCATCGCCTTGGCGTACATGCTGATATTGGTGAAGCCCGGAATGGTGTTGAGCTCGTTGATCAGGAAATTCGTGTCCGGCATCAGGAAGAAATCGACGCGGGCCATCCCGTCGCAGCCGAGCGCGCTGAACGCCCTGGCGGCCATATCGCGCATGGCATTCTCGACTTCCAACGGCAGCTCGGCCGGCACGATCAGGGCCGCGCCATTCTCGTCGATATATTTGGCGTTGTAGTTGTAGAAGCCGTGACTTTCCGCGGGCACGATCTCGCCCGGCCGCGAGACGAAGAGTTCGCCCGTGGGGCTCTCCAGCACGCTGAATTCGATTTCGCGGCCACGAACGAATTCCTCAGCCAGGAGCTTGCGATCGTGCTGGAAGGCTTCCGCCAGCGCGCGCTCGAACTCCTGACTGCCATTGACCTTCGCAACGCCGACCGACGAGCCCTGCCGCGCCGGCTTGATGAACAGCGGCAAGCCGAGCTTGTCTTCCAGTTCGGCAAGCGAAGGCAGCCGACCCTCATCGATCGTCACCGAGCGCGCGACCGGCAGTCCCGCCGCCTTCAGCAGCCGCTTGGCGACGTCCTTGTCGAGGGCCGTGGCCGAGCCCAGAATACCGCAGCCGGCGAGCGGCACGCGCGCCACTTCGGCCAATCCCTGCACCGCGCCGTCCTCGCCATGCAGACCGTGCAACACTGGAAACAGGATATCGATGACGGGCAGGTCATGGGGTGCGCCGCTGGCAGGGATCGCCAGAATCCGCCCTTGCCCACCCGGCACCAGGCACAGCTGTATGCCAACCGACGGCGTCGCCAGCGCGCCGTCCACGAAACGGCTGAGCAGCCATTGGCCGTCGCGCGTGACGAAGATCGGCACGACGTCGTATTTCGCCGCATCCAGCGCCTGCATGACGTTGGCCGCCGAAAGCAGCGACACCTCATGCTCGGCGGATCGACCGCCGAACAGCACACCTATACGCAGTCTTTTCGCGGGCATCGACAACTCCACCAATGATCGGGGTTGGAACTCGCACGCGAAACACCAGATATCCCCCTTCAACCGTCCGAGTAGTAACCGAAGGATTGGAGTGGGACTTTGACCGGTTGAAGCAGTTTTTCAGCAGAAGCGCGAAAGGCCTTCCGTTCGGAACCGTGTCAAGACGAGGAGCGGTTCATCCGTTTATGAAACGATGAACCGCTCCAAGGTCGTGTCTTTACTTCGTCAGCGCAACGCCGCCGCGATGTTGCCGCCGTCCACCGTCGTCACATCCGCTGTGGTGCGTTCGGCCAGCGCCTGGTGCAGGAATGCCTGTGCCACGTCGTCGGCGGTCACTTCCTGTCCGAGCAGATTGCCGGACATGTATTCCTTTTCCGACACGCCGCGCGCGCCGGACCGGCTGGCGATCATCGTGTCGGTCAAAAGCCCGGAGCGGATGCGGTCGGCGTTGACCGCATTTGAGCGGATGCCATAGGCGCCGTAGTCAAGCGCATATTGCCGCGACAGGAACAAGGTCGCCGCCTTCGGGATGCCGTAGGCGCCGAATTTCGGGCCGGGGTTGATCGCCTGCTTGGATGTGTTGAACAAAAGCACGCCACCGGTGCCCTGTTCCAGCATGATGCGCACCGCATTCTGCGCCGCCGACTGGTGGGCGAAGAAGTTGAGCTCAAAACTCTTGCGCAAAGTGGCGTCGTCGAGCTCGCCGATGCGGCCTTCCCAGGCCGCGCCCGCATTCGAGACCAGGATGTCGACGCCGCCATAGACGGCGACCGCCTTGTCGAAGGCGGCGCGCATCTCGGCTGGATTGGTGATGTCGGCACCGACGCCGATCGAATTGTTACCGGCCGCCTTCGCCGCGTCCGCCGCCTTGGCCGGATCGAGGTCGACGATCACCGCATGCGCGCCGTTGGCCGCGAATAGTTTTGCCGTAGCAGCGCCGATGGCGCCGGCGCCGCCGGTGATCAGCACGACCTGGCCGGTCAGCGGCTTCGGCTTGTTCGAGGCGAGCTTGGCCTGCTCCAGCGACCAGTATTCGAGCGGAAAGAGGTCGGCCTTGGACAGCGGATGGAAATTGCCGACGGCCTCAGCGCCGCGCACCGCCTCGATCCACATCTCGCCGACATCGGAGGCGATCTTCGCGTCCTTCAGCGTGCGGCCATGGCCGAACATGCCCAGCCCCGGCACCAGCGTCAGGCGCGGCATCGGGTCGAGCATGGTGCGCTTGACGTCGTCCAGCGCGTCATTGGTCTCGAAATAGGCGGTGTAGTCCTTGACGAAGACCTCGACATGGCTGCGCACCTCGCCCTTGTAATCGCCAAGCTTGCCGGCATCGGGAGCCGGCACCGCCATCGGTCCGGTCTTGATGCGGATCGACAGATCGGGCGTCGACACGCCGCGGCCGGCATAGTCGGCGATCTTGGCCGAATTGATGAAATCGACGATGGCATCCGAGGTGCGGAAGTCGCTGATCATGCGGTCGAAGCGGCCTTCGCCGCGCGCCACCGCGACTGCGCCGCGCAGCATCGGCGCGATGTCGCTCGGCCGGGCGAGCTTTGCCGGCAGCGCCGCCTTGACCGCCTGCGGCTTGCCGTTCCTGGCGACATAATCCTCGGCCATAGTCACATAGTGGATCATGCGGTCATAGGCCTGCCTGGCATCATCGCCGAAAGTGAAGATGCCATGCTTGTCGAGGATCAGGCCCTCGACGTTCGGGTCGGCGTCGAACACCTCCGCTGCGACCTTGGCGAGGTCGAAGCCCGGCTTGATGTAGGGCACGTAACCTAGTCTGTCGCCGAACACGGTCTCGATCAGCGGCTTGCTGTCTTCCTGGTCGACGATGGCGAGGATCGCCGTGGAATGCGTGTGGTCGACGAATTTGTGCGGCAGGAAGGCGTGCAGCAGCGTTTCGACCGATGGGTTCGGAGAGGCGGGGTCGATGAGGTTGGAGCGCTGCAGCGCCACCATGTCCTCGTCGGCGAGCTGGTCCAGGGAGCGCGCCTTGAGCAGCGCGCCCATCTTCACCGCCGGCAGGCCTTGCGGCTCGATGACGGCCATGTCCCAGCCGCTGCCCTTGACGCAGAGCACGTCCCATTCGTCGCCGACGAGATCGGTGGCCTTGGTCTTGCAGGAGGTGTTGCCGCCGCCATGCAGCACCAGCCGCGGTTCGCCGCCAAGCAGGCGGGTCGTGTAGACGCACAGCGCAAGGTCGCGGGCGACGCCCTTCTTGGCATAGTCGGCAACCATCTTTTCCGCGTCGGCGTCATTCCAAAGGTTCTGCATGTCGTTCCGTCCGGTTCCGTCTTTTTTGCTCATGAACAGAAAGCCGCGACGTCTTGATGACAGAAGCGGCGAGGGTGGTTTTTCTAGGATGCCTTTTTGCCGGCTTCGCCCGCGTGATTGAGCAGGCGCTCGGCCATGTGCGCGCCGATCACCAGATGCGTGCAGAGCCCGCCGGCGACGGCCGCAAGCAGCGGCTCGAATTTGGTGTCTTCCTGCACCACCATCAGCCGCTTCTCGATCGCGCGCAGCGAGGCGAGTTCGGCGGAAATGACGCGCCGGTTGTAGCTGCAGTCGAGCACCTCGCCCTTGGCGTCGATGATCTGCCCGGCGATAACGCCGGCAGCCCCTTGGCTGCGCAGCGCTTCCATCTCGCCTGCGGACAATGCGCCGCATTTCACCAGATGGCTGTCGGCGTCGACAGCGCCGACGGAATAAAGCGCGAGGTCGCAATCGGCAATGCCGGCAAGCTGGTCGCGGATCACCGGCTCGGCGCGCAGGCCTTGCGCCAGTTCCTCGGTGGAGAGCACCAGCGGCGCATAGAAATTGAGGCCTTTGGCGTTCAGCCGCCGCGCGATCTCCATCGTGCATTGGTCGGGCCGGTAGGAATAGGGCGCGCCGAGATTGCCGCAGAGCTGCACCACGGTGACGTCCTGCAGGTCGGCATAGGACATGATGTCGGCGATGGTGTAGACGGTGCGGCCCCAGGCGACGCCGATACGGTCGCCTTTCTTCACCAACTCGAGAAAGACGCTCGCCGCCAGCACGGCGATATCGGCCGAGGGATCCGCGAGATAGGCATTTTCCGGCGCGATCCAGACGGCGTCGAGATCGAAGGCGTCTTCAAGCCGGCGCGCCGTGACGTCGTCAGTGAAGAGCTGCGTCGAGGTCGAGATGTTGACGATGCCGGTCTCGCGCGCCTTGCGCAGATACATGGCGACCGAAGCGCGTGAAATGTTGAGCTGGCTCGCCACTTCGTCCTGACGAAGGCCGTGGGCATAGTAAAGCCAGGCGGCCTTGTGGATGATCTGTTCTGCCGGTCTGATCGCCATGCCGCCTCCTCGGCTGACATTAGTCACGGCTCTCGACAAAAGTCAAATTTGCCTGCGTGAGCTGCGATCGCCTCACGGCGGGGCATCATCCGGATCGCCATTCCACCAAGCCGGCGCAGCATAGCATTTTCAGCCGAGGAAGGGGGATAGCGTGACGAGGGGCCTAAGGTTAGAAGGTTCGAAAAGAACTTTGGGGAGAACGGGATGGCCAATCCCTACGAACAGGATCTCGACAGGAACGCCGCCAACCACCAGCCGCTGACGCCGCTCACCTATCTCGAGCGCGCGGCCAAGACCTATCCCGACCATGTCGCCATCATCTATGGCAACCAGCGCATCACCTATCGCGATTTCTGGCGCCGCTCGCTGAAGCTCGCCTCGGCGCTGTCGAAGCACGGCATCGGCAAGGGCGATACGGTGACGGTGATGCTGTCCAACACGCCGCCGATGCTGGAAGCGCATTTCGGCGTGCCGATGACCAAGGCGGTGCTGCATTCGCTGAACACCCGCCTCGACGCCGCCGTTATCGCTTTCCAGCTCGACCATGCCGACAGCAAGGTGCTGATCGTCGACCGCGAGTTCTCGGGCGTCGTCAGGGAAGCGCTGGCCTTGGCCAAGGTGAAGCCGTTGGTCATCGACTATGACGATCCTGACTATGCGGCCGCCGCGCCCTATCCGAAAGGAGAGCGCATCGGCTCGGCCGATTATGAAGAGTTCGTCGCCGGCGGCGACGAGGCTTTCGCCTGGTCGATGCCCGATGACGAGTGGGACGCCATCTCGCTCAACTACACTTCCGGCACGACGGGCAACCCGAAGGGCGTCGTCTACCACCACCGCGGCGCGGCGCTGATGGCCTACACCAACACCATCCATGCCGGCATGGCCAAGCACGCGGTCTATCTGTGGACGCTGCCGATGTTCCACTGCAACGGCTGGTGCTTCCCCTGGACTTTAGCCGTGCAGGCCGGCACCCATGTCTGCCTGCGCTGGGTGCGGGCAAAGCCGATGTATGACGCCATCGCCGACCATGGCGTCGCGCATCTGTGCGGCGCGCCGATCGTCATGTCGGTGCTGATCAACGCGAAGGACGAGGACAAGCGACAGTTCGCGCAGACCGTCACCTTCAACACGGCCGCGGCGCCGCCGCCGGAGGCCGTGCTCTCCGGCATGGCCGACGCGGGCTTCGCCGTCACTCATCTCTATGGCCTGACCGAGACCTACGGTCCTGCCGTCGTCAACGAATGGCACAATGAGTGGGACGCGCTGGAGAAGGGACCGAGGACGGCAAAGAAAGCGCGCCAGGGCGTCCGCTACGCCTCGCTCGAGGGGCTTACGGTGATGAACCCGCAGACCATGGTGGAGACGCCGGCCGATGGCGAGACCATCGGCGAGGTCATGTTCCGCGGCAACATCGTCATGAAGGGCTACCTGAAGAACAGGAAGGCGACCGACGAGGCCTTCGCCGGCGGCTGGTTCCACTCCGGCGATCTCGGCGTCATGCATCCCGACGGCTACGTCCAGCTCAAGGACCGCTCCAAGGACATCATCATCTCGGGCGGCGAGAACATCTCTTCCATCGAAGTCGAGGACGCGCTCTATAAGCACCCGTCGGTCGCTTCCTGCGGTGTGGTTGCCCGCGCCGACGAGAAATGGGGCGAGGTGCCGGTCGCCTATGTCGAACTGAAGCCGGGCAAGGCCGCGACCGAGGCCGAGATCATCGAACATTGCCGAGGTCTGCTGGCGCGCTTCAAGGTGCCGAAGACAGTGGTGTTTGCCGAAATCCCGAAGACGTCGACGGGCAAGATCCAGAAGTTCAGGTTGAGGGAAATGGCGAAGGGGACATGAGCCTCAAATGGGCGATGCCGAGTTCCCGCCCACCCCCCTCTGGCCTGCCGGCCATCTCCCCCGCAAGGAGGGAGATCAATCTCGTCACCGCTTTCGCCAACCGCCAAAGTCGCAAGGTGAAGCGCCGTCGCTGAAGCTGCCCATCTCCCCCCTTGCGGGGGAGATGTCCGGCAGGACAGAGGGGGGTGCGAAGGATCGCTGCGCTTAAGAATAATCTCTTTCTCATCACACCGCAGACCTCGTAACTGTCACCATCTGTCACCAAATTATACGCGTACGTCGATTTCGCGTTGACTCTCCGCTGCTTTCGTTTTACGACTGACGAAAATTGAAATTCGTCACTCGTAAAACGAAAGCGTCATGTCAGAAGCCGCCAACATCGTGGCAGACCCCGCCAGACAGGAGAATGTGACGCGCATTCTCGACTGCGCCGAGCGCCTGTTCCGCCACTACGGCTACGGCAAGACCAACGTCGCCGACATCGCCCGCGAACTCGGCATGTCGCCGGCCAACATCTACCGCTTCTTTGCCTCCAAGGTCGAAATCCACCAGGCCGTCTGCGGCCGCATGCTCGGCGCCAGCTACAAGATGGCCTACGAGATCATGCACCTGCCGATCAGCGCCGAGGAGCGCCTGCGCCGCTACATCCATGCCCAGTACAAGATGACGCTGGAGGTCATGCTCGACCAGGAGAAGGTGCATGAGATGGTGATCGTCGCGCTGGAGCGCGATTGGGGCGTCATCGACAAGCATGTCAACAGCATCCACGACCTCTACGCCGAGGTGATCCGCGAGGGCATCGAGGCCGGCGAGTTCAGGGAGCAGGATCCCGAGACGGCTTCGCGCTGTTTCGGCGCCGCCACAGTCATTCTCTGCCATCCGCAGATGGTGGCGCAGTGCCTTGCCAAGACCAATCGGGCGATGCCCGACGAACTTATCGACTACGCCATCAGGGCCTTGAAATAGAAGCTGTCCGCCGAGTGCCGGCAGACGATCATCTCCAGTTCGGGAGTGCTAAGGTGTCATTGTCCAGTTCCATCGTCCCCAGTTTCATCCTCCGAATGCTGCCGGCCGCCGGCCTCCCAACCGCCGCCATCGTCGCAGCAGTGCTCAGCCTCGCCGGCTGCAGCCAGGAGAAGGCCGAGGTCGTCCAGGAAGTCGTCCGGCCGGTGAAGGTGGTCGAGATCGGCGAGGCGCAGACCACCCGTCAGCTTGATTATTCCGGTTCGGTGCGCGCCCGCACCGAGATGAATCTCGGCTTCCGCATCGCCGGCAAGGTCACCGAGCGTCTGGTCGATATCGGCCAGCATGTGAATGAGGGCGACGTGCTCGCCCGCGTCGATCCAGCCGATTACGAATTGTCGGTGAAGAGCGCTGCTGCCAGCCTCGACGCTGCCGAGCGCCAGGTCGAGACCGTCGACCTCGCCAGGAAGCGCGCCGAACAGCTCTATGCCAAGAACTTCGCGCCGAAATCGCAGCTCGATCAGGCGCGGCTGACCTACGACCAGGCGGTGGCGACGCGCGATGCCGCGCGCTCGACGCTAGCCCAGGCGCAGAACCAGGTCCAGTATGCCGATCTCAAGGCCAGCAAGAACGGCATCGTCACCGCCATCTCCGCCGATGTCGGCCAGGTGGTCGCCGCCGGCACGCCGGTGATGACCGTCGCGGTCGACGGCGAGAAGGAAGTGTCGATCGCGGTGCCGGAGATGGATATCGCAGGCTTCAAGCCCGGCAAGGAGGTCAAGGCGAACTTCTGGTCGGACGAAGGGCTCACCCTTGACGGCAAGGTCCGCGAGGTCGCCGGCAGCGCCGATCCGCAGTCGCGCACCTTCGCCGTCCGGGTTTCGCTCCCCAACGATCCGCGCGTGCTGCTCGGCATGACCGCCAATGTCCAGGCGACCGTCGGCAGCAAGGCGCAACTGGTATCGATCCCGCTGACCGCGATGACCGAGAAGGACGGCAAGCAGATCGTCTGGACGGTCGATCGCGCCTCCGACACGGTGCATCCCCGTCCGATCAAGGTCGCCAACTTCACCGCCGACGGCGTCGCCGTGGCCGACGGCCTGAAACAGGGCGACGTGGTGGTCGCGGCCGGCACCCAGTTCATGACCGAAAACCTGAAGGTCAAGCTTTCCGGTGACGCCCAGCAATCCGCCTCGGCGGATGACGTCACGACCACCAGCAGCCTGCACTGATGCTTGTCGCCCAAAAGTGCGAAGCGGTTTTGGGACAACGACAAGCATCGAACTAAGACCTGAAGTCAGGCGCAACAGACGCCTTTCCCGCTCTCGCTGCGTCAAGCCGCGAGCCGGGGAGGGCATGGGTTCCGGGCGGCGAACGCCCGATCGTGAGATGCCGGCATGTTGGCTCCCCCGCAGCAGTGCCGCGTCCAGCGCGATTTGCGAGTCTCTCTCCGCTTGAGGGGTCTCGCCGCCCGGAAGCCACCGAACTTAGAAGCGGCATGCCAAGCGAGCGTGCCTTGCCGATCAATTGGACTGGACGTGTGCCATGACCACCACCGACAGCAGCACTGAAAAGCGGCCCTTCAACCTTTCGCGCTGGGCGATCGGACATCCGAGCATCGCCCGCTTCCTGTTCGGGCTGATCATCCTGGCCGGCGCGCTCGGCCTGATGCGCATGGGCCAGAAGGAAGACCCGGATTTCACCTTCCGCGTCATGGTGGTGCAGGCGGTGTGGCCCGGAGCCTCGATCCAGGACATGGAGGACCAGGTCGTCAACAAGATCGAGCGCAAGCTGCAGGAAACGCCGCATCTCGATTTCGTCCGCTCCTACACCCGCGCCGGCAGCGCCATCATCACCTTGCAGGTCAAGGGCGACACCAATGCCGAGGACGTGAAAGATGCCTTCTACCAGGTGCGCAAGAAGGTCGGCGACATCGCCAATGAATTGCCGCAGGGCCTGCTCGGCCCCTATTTCAACGACGAGTTCGGCGACACTTTCATCACGCTGCATTCGATCAGCGGCGACGGCTTCACCTATCCGGAGCTGAAGAAATTCGCCATCCAGGCGCGCGACATGCTGTTGACGACGCCTGGCGTCGAAAAGGCCGTCATCATCGGCGACCAGCCGGAGAAGATCTATATCGACGTCTCGTCCAAGGCGCTGGCCGAGCGCGGCCTGACCATTGTCGACCTGCAGAACGCCGTAAAAGGGCAGAACGCCGTCGATCCGGCGGGCTCCGTCGACACCGGCCTGCGCTCGGTGCGCATCTCGGTCGAGGGCGACGTCACCAAGGCTGCCGATATCCGAGAGCTGAGGCTACGCTCCGGCAGCCAGGTGACGCGCCTCGGCGACATCGCCACGGTCTCTTCCGGCCTTCAGGATCCTTACGACAACAAATACCTCTTCAACGGCCATGAGAGCGTCCAGCTCGGCGTCGTCATGGCCAAGGGTTTTAACGTCAGGGACGTCGGCAAGGATGTCGAGGCGACCTATCAGCGCTTCGAGGCAGGGCTGCCCTACGGCGTGTCGGTCGACCAGATCTCCGACCAGCCCCAGGTCGTCAAGGACGCGGTGAGCGAGTTCATGGAGGCGCTCGGCGAGGCGCTGCTCATCGTCCTTGCAGTCTCGCTGCTGTCGATCGGTTGGCGCTCGGGCCTGGTGATAGCCATCGCCATCCCGCTCGTCTTGGCCGCCACCTTCGCCATCATGTACGAGATCGGCATCGACCTGCAGCGCATCTCGCTCGGCGCGCTCATCATTGCGCTCGGTCTTTTGGTCGACGACGCCATGATCGTCGTCGAGATGATGGAGCGAAAGCTCGAGGAAGGGCTGGTAAAGGTCGAGGCGGCAAGCTTCGCCTACACCTCGACCGCTTTCCCGATGCTGACCGGCACGCTGATCACCACGGCCGGCTTCATCCCGGTCGGCTTCGCCGCCTCGACCGCCGGCGAATATGTGCGCACGCTGTTCTATGTCGTCGGCATCGCGCTCGTCGTGTCGTGGTTCGTCGCGGTCTATTTCACGCCGTGGCTGGGCTACATGATCCTCAAGCAGCGCAAGCATGCCGGCACCCATCATGATGTCTTCGATACCGGCTTCTACCGCCGCCTGCGCGCGACCGTCGCCTGGGCCGTGCGCCACCGCATCATCGTTCTGGTGATGACGCTGGTCACCTTCGCCACCAGCCTCTGGGCCTTCCAATTCATCCCGCAGAACTTCTTCCCGCAATCCTCGCGCCCGGAAATCCTGGTCGACCTGTGGCTGCCGGAAGGCACCTCGATCAAGGAAGTCGAAAACCAGGCCAAGTCGTTTGAAGGCAAAATGGCGGACGATCCGGACAAGCGCTTCATCGCCACCTATATCGGCGAAGGGGCGCCCCGCTTCTTCCTGCCGCTCGACCAGCAGCTCCGCAATCCGAACTTCGCCCAGCTCCTGGTGATGGCCAAGGACGAGCCGGCGCGCGAGCGGCTGATCGTCAAGATGCGCAAGATCCTGGCGCAGGATTTCCCCTCGATCCGCGGCAAGGTCGACCGTCTCTTCCTCGGTCCGCCGACGGGCTGGCCGGTGCAGATGCGCGTCATGGGTCCGGACCGCAAGGAAGTGCGCCGCATCGCCGACGAGGTGAAGGCGAAGTTCCAGGCCAATCCGCTGCTCGGCGCCATCCATGACGACTGGCTGGAACCGGTGCCGGCGATGAAGCTGGTGATCGACCAGGATCGCGCTCGCGCCCTTGGCGTCACCTCGCAGCGCATCCGCCAGATGCTGCAGGCCACCATGTCCGGCGCGCCGCTCGACGACTTCCGCGACGGCGAGGAGACGGTCTCGATCGTCGCCCGCGAGCCGGACGCCACCCGCAAGCTGTTGTCCTCGGTCGACTCCGTCTATATCCCGACCGACTTCGGCGGCTCGGTGCCGTTGTCGCAAGTGGCCAAGGTCGTGCCCGTCATGGAGCAGGGCATCGAATGGCGGCGCGACCGCTTGCCGACGATCAGCGTGCGCGCCACGCTGCCGGACGGCGTGCAGTCGAACGACGTCGTCACCAAGATGTACAACGACATGAAGGACCTGCGCGCCGGCCTTGCGCCCGGCTACAAGGTCGAAATCCAGGGCGGCGCCGAGGATTCGGCCGAGAGCCAGGCCTCGATCGCCGCCAAGGCGCCGATCATGCTCGCCATCATCGTCGTGCTCCTGATGGTCCAGCTGCAGCATTTCGGCAAGTCGATGCTGGTGCTGGCCACTGGCCCGCTGGGCATCATCGGCGCCGCCGCGGCGCTGCTGATCAGCGGCGCGCCGTTCGGCTTCGTCGCCATCCTCGGCGTCATCGCGCTGCTCGGCATCATCATGCGCAACTCGATCATCCTGGTCGACCAGATCGACCAGGATATCGCGGCCGGCATGGAGCGATCGGAAGCGATCGTGGGTGCTGCCGTGCGACGCTTCCGGCCGATCATGCTGACGGCGCTGACCGCCGTGCTGGCGCTGATCCCGATCTCGCGCGCCGTCTTCTGGGGGCCGCTCGCCTACGCCATGATGGGCGGCATCCTGGTCGCCACCGTGCTCACCATCCTGGTGCTGCCTGCCGGCTACGCCCTGTTCTTCGGCCGCGCGCCGAAAAAGGCCAAGACCGACGAGCAGGCGCCCGAGCCGGAGAAGATCGAAGGCATTGAAAGACCGCAACTGGCCCTGGCCGCGGAATAAGGTGGCAACCTGGAATCATCCGCCATCGTCATCGGACGGTGGCGGATGATCTGCATGTACGGGCAACCACGTCTTGACGACGCCGTGCGCCGGTCAGTCTTCGCTTACTGGCGCCAAATGAAATGAGACGGGCGCGCCGAGGCGCGCCCGTCTCTTTCAATTGCCATGTTAGATGACGAACACCCAGTTGGCGATCAGCATCACCGCCACGCCGGCGATCAGCGTCAGGTAAGGCAGCATGCCCGCTTTCTTGACCGAGAGGTCGGCGCCCGCCATGCCGAGGTCGGCCAGCATGTGATCGGGGAACTTGCCCTTGTCCTGGATGTAGTGACGGAAGCAGAACACCGGGATGATCAGCGCCGCCGTGATCAGGCCGGCCCACAGCGCCATCGGGTTCCACACCTTGGCGCCGGCGCCCATGAAGATCGCGTTGACATAGGCGAAGATCGCGCCGATGCCGAGCAGCCAGGTCGGCGCCTTCCACGGCCGATTGATATGGCCGTTGTCGATGCGGTGGATCCAGCCGGCATTGAGGTTGAGGAAGTTGAAGATGATGTAGCCGCAATTCGACACGGCGAGGATGAAGAAGAAGCTCGTCGCGTCGGCCGAGGCGATGGCCAGCACGATCAGGTTGAAGCAGAGGTCGGTCCACATGGCCCGCGTCGGCGCGCCATGCTCGTTGACATGGCTGAGATAGCGCGGCAGCCAGCCGTCGACCGAGCCCTGGTAGAGCGTGCGCGAAGAGCCGGCCATCGCCGTCATGATGCACAGCACCAGCGCCAGGATCATCAGCATCACCAGCAGGCTGTGGATCAGCTTGCCGCCGCCGACCATGCCGGCCAGCGCGTCGGCGACGCCCGAGCCGTCGACGATCGGCGTCGCCAGCATGCCGTTCAAGCCCAGCACGCCCTGGAAGGTAAAGGGTACCAGGATGAACAAGAGCATGCAGAGCAGGCCGGAGTAGAAGATCGCCTTGAAGGTATCGGTGCCGGGGTTCTTGAATTCCGACGTGTAGCAGACCGCGGTTTCGAAGCCGTAGGTCGACCATGCGGCGATGAACATTCCGCCGAGCGCCAGCGTCCAGCCGGCAATGTTCCACGAGCCGGGATCTGGCGCATAAGCGGCGGCCAGCGGCACCAGCGGCGAGAAATTCGCCCAGTCGATCTGGCCGGTGAAAATTGGCACGACGCCGACGATCAGCATCGGGATGATGACGAGCAGGCCGATATATTTCTGCACACTGGCCGTGCCGAGGATGCCGCGATGCTGGATCGAAAAGATGATCAGCATCAACACCGCGCCGATGAAGAAGGTGGCGTTGAAGGTGAACGACACCGGGCCGAGCGTGTGGCCCCACAGCGACCATGTGCGGATCGCCGGTGTCGCGGCGGCCGTGGCCGCGGCGATCGCGTCGGCGGGTGCGGTTCCGGCATGCGCGGCGATATAGGCGATCACTTCCGGCGAGGTGTCGGTGAAGATCGGCACCGGTGCCAGTGCATTGAGGATATAGGCGGCCGCGATCGAACAGCCGAGCGACAGCACCGGCGTCCAGGCGAACCAGTTGCACCACACCGACAGCGGCGCGATGAATTTCGAGTAGCGCAACCAGGCGGTAGCGCCGTAGATCGAGGCTCCGCCCGACTTGTTCGGAAACAGGCCGGCGATCTCGGCATAGGTGAAGGATTGCAGGAAACCCATGATCATGGACACTGTCCAGATCAGGAAGGCGAGCTTTCCGGTCGTCCCGGCAATGCCGCCGATCGAGAACAGGACCAGCGCTGGAACGCCGCTTGCCACCCAGAAGGCGCCACGCCAGTCGATATGCCTGAGCAGCTTGCTTTCGGCAGGCTGCTCGAGGGCCGTGCTTATCGTGCTCATATCTTGTGTCTTCCCCTTTTTGTTGTTCCCCGCCAGCGACGCTTCGGCTCTCGCGAAGCTTGCTCCCCGGCAAATCAGCGTCGACCCGTCGTGTTTCCACTCAGTCGTATTTTTTTCTTAAGAGTGAAGATTGATCCGGCGCGCTTTCGCGTCAAGCGTTTTGTGAATGTCATGCACATCACGCTTGCGAAACATTGACCCGACCGCCGCCGGTGGCGGCCGGCGAGGGTCGGATCCGCCTTGGGAGGCTTTCAGAAACCCAGCTTTTAGGAACGCGGTTTGGTCTTCTGCGGATCGTAGTGGGCGAAGGCCACGACACGCGCCGGCAGCCGCTTGGCATGGCCGTCGAGCTTGCCGATCTCGACCTCCGTGCCGATCTCCGCGTGGGTGACGTCGAGCCGAGCCAGCGCGATGGTCTTGCCGAGAACCGGCGAACGCATGCCGGAGGTGACGACGCCGATCTGGGCGCGGCCGACATGGACGCAGTCGCCATGGCCGACCGGGACGTTGGCGTCGACGTCGAGCCCGACGAGCTTGTGCTGCGGGTGCTCCTTGCGCCGAATCAGCGCGTCGCGGCCGATGAAGTCGTCGGCCTTGGTCTTGAGCGGCACGGTGAAGCCGATGCCTGCCTCGAACGGATCGGTCTGGTCGGAAAATTCGTAATCGGCGAAGATCAGCCCGGCCTCGATGCGCACCATGTCAAGCGCCTGCAGGCCCATCGGCTTCAGCCCGTGCGGCTGCCCGGCTTCCCAGACGGCGTCGAAGACCTTTTCGGCGTCGCGCGGATGGCACCAGATCTCGTAGCCGAGCTCGCCCGTATAGCCGGTGCGCGAGACCACGACCGGAATGCCGTTGCCGCCGCCGATGCGCGCGACCGCGAAGCGGAACCATTCGAGCTCGCCGATCGAGGGCTGAACCGGCGAGGTCCAGACGACTTCCTTCAATATGTCGCGGCTCTTCGGTCCCTGCACGGCGATGTTGTGCATCTGGTCGGTGGAGGAGCGCACCAGCACGTTGAGGCCGAGTTTTTTCGCCGTCTCGCGCAGCCATTCGCCGGAAAGATCGTCGCCGCCGACCCAGCGGAAATTGTCCTTGCCGAGGCGAAGCAGCGTGCCATCGTCGATCATGCCGCCATGCTCGTAGCACATCGCCGTATAGACGACCTGGCCGACGCCGAGCTTCTTGACGTCGCGCGTCAGCGTGTATTGCAGCAGCGCTTCGGCATCCGGCCCGGTGACCTCGAACTTGCGCAGCGGCGACAGGTCCATGATCACGGCCGCCTGCCGGCAGGCCCAGTATTCGGCGATCGGACCCTCCTTGGCGAAGGAATTGGCAAGCCAATAACCCCGGTATTCGACGAAGTCGCGCGTGTGCTTGGCAAAGCTCGAATGAAAGGCTGTCTCGCGGGTCATTTTCGGTTCCGAGTCGGGCTTCATGCGTCTGGCGATCGCTCGCGAGAATTTGTGCTGGCCGGAATAGGTCCGCACATGGATGTCGGTCAGGTCCCAGCCATTGGCGGGCGTGGTGTCGTCCGGGCAGGCCGAGGACACGCAGACGATGTCGGTGAGCGCCCTGAGCAGCACGTAGTCGCCCGGCCGCGACCACGGCTCGTCCGACACCATCACGCCATGCGCGTCGATCGCCGTGTTGAAGAAGAAGTTGATCGCCATCCAGCCCGCGCGGGGCGTCACGCCTTTGTCCGACAGCGCCTTGTTGAAATTCTCAGAGCAGTTGGTGTGGCCGGGATAGCCGATATCGTCGTAATATTTGGCGGCGCAGGCGAGCGCGAAAGCGTCGTGCCGCCCGCATGTGTCCTGCACCACCTCGACCAGCGGCTCCATGTCCTGGTCGTAATATTTCGAATGCAGGCCGGGCATCGGATAGGCCGAGCCCATGAGCGTGCGGGTCGTCGTGACGTCGAGCGGCAGGTCGCGGCCCTTGTCCAGCTTGCGCGCCGAAAAACACTGGAAGTCGGTGCATTGCCGGCCATCGACATCGATGATCTGCAGATAGTCGCCGGCCTTGACGAAATAGGATTCGGCGGTCGCCGAATGCACTCTGAGATCGAGCACCGGATCGGCGAGCGGATCGGGAAGCTGCGACCTTGTCTTCAGCCGGATCGTGGCGCGGCGCATCATGACGGTGAGCGGCGTCGCCGTGTTGTGGCCGTCGACCACCATCGGCCCGCCCGGCGCCGCGATCAGCAGCGCGCCGTCGCGCTGGACGGAAAAGCTCTGCTCGGTGCCGGCTGGCGTGGCGCCGCCGAACACGCGCACGGCCTTTGGCTGGTCGAGCTCTACCTTGCGACGCTCGAGGCTGAGGCGCAGCGCCGAAAGGCTGTCGTCGCCCTCGGCGAGCAGCGCCTTGATGCCGGCTGCATTGCTGTTCGACCGTTCTCCGAAAATGCCGGGATCGGTCGTGCCGGATGTATCCCAGGCCAGAAGCTCGCAGGGCTGCCCACCCTCGACATTGGTCACGCTGACGCTGTCGCCGGCCTCGACGTCGATCAGCACCGCGCCGTTGCCCTGCACGGTATAGCGTTCCATCCCCGGCGGCAGCGCGATCTGGCCGGGCCTCAGGATCAGGCTTGGACGGGGCGGTCCGGACAGGACGGCGGGGTAGGGCGACTGGCTCATCTCAAACCCTCCTCCGAGCGAGAAACAAGTTTGCCTGTGTGTAAAATTATTTTCGCTGAGAGAATAGCAGGGCGATGGCGTTTGGCAAGGCGAGAAGGGAAAGGCGCGTCGCTATGCCAACTCTTCGGAATGGCTGATCGTGACGCCATACTCGGCAGCCGAGTCCAGAATCGTGTGCCACAGGCTCTCCGCGAAGGTCGCGAACACCAGGAGATTGAACACGGCGCGTCCGTCCGCCAGGTCGTCACCGCGCCACAGCGTGACGCTGGTATGATCCATCGATGTGGCAGCCGCCGCGCCGACGCCGAACACATCCGGATGCAGATCGATCGACGACTGCTTCGCAAGCATCGCGCGCGCCTTCTCGCCAGAGACGCTGATCAGCGCCCGCGCATGCGACTGGTCGGACAGCGAGGCCGAGCCGGCAAAGACAGGCGCAAGCCCATCCATCGTGTACTTGCCGCCTTTGGACAGCACGAGGAACTGGCCGGGTCCCGACCAGATCAGTGTCGCGTCGGCCGCGTCGACCGCCCTGGGCGTTTCCGGCGCGGCAACGCCGAAGCGCGTCTTTGCGGCCTTCGCCATCTCGGCGGCGTTGCCGCGCCGCGCCATGACCTGCACGAGGTCGAAATTGCGGATCTCGGTCAGCGAAACGCCGACTTCGCCTTGCGCGCCGTAAGCGCCGGCGACCAGCGCGCGGTCGAGCGGGCTGCGGACATCCCAGGAAAAATCAGCCACGCTGGCGCCCTCCATCCGGATCGTAGAAGACGGAATTGCAGAGCTCGACATCATAGTCCTCGCCGCGCAGCGGATCATGCGCCCGCACGATCTCGCCGATGCGCTCGCGGCCGCGCTCGACAAGGCCGAGCCCGATCCACTGGTCGAGCACCGGCGAGAAGCAGACCGAGGTGACATACCCCTGGTCGTTGTCGGGGCCAGGGGTCTCGCCCTTCGGAATGATATGCGCGCCGGAGCGCAGGCGGCGCGCCTTGTCGGTCGGCTTGATGCCGACGACCACCTGCCGGTTCGGCGCGACCAGCGCCTCGCGGCCGGCCATGACGCGGCCGATGAAATCCTTCTTGGTCGACATCATCTTGCCGAGGCCGAGATCGCCAGCCGTGGTGGTGCCGTTGAGCTCCGGCCCGGCGACGTGGCCCTTTTCGATGCGCATCACGCCGAGCGCCTCGGTGCCGTAGGGCGTCACACCGAATGGCTTGCCGGCAATCATCAGGTTGCGCGCCATCGCCTCGCCGTAGCGCGCCGGCACCGAAATCTCGAAGGCCATCTCGCCGGAGAAGGAGATGCGGAACAGCCTCGCCTTCAAGCCGCCGCGCAACGCAACTTCCCGCGCGCCCATGAACGGAAAACCTTCATTCGACAGGTCTTCGGCCGGATCGACGATCTCCTTCAAGAGATCGCGAGTCTTCGGCCCGGCGATCGAGAACTGCGCCCACTGGTCCGAAACGGAGGTCAGCTGCACGTCGAGCTCGGGGAACAGCACCTGCCGGCAGAATTCGAGGTGCTGCATCACCAGCCCGGCCTTGGCGGTCGTGGTGGTGAGGAAATAATGGTCCTCAGCCAAACGCGAGGTCGTGCCGTCGTCATAGACGATGCCATCCTCGCGCAGCATCAGCCCGTAACGCGCCTTGCCGACGGCAAGGCTGGAGAAGGCGTTGATGTAGACGCGGTCGAGGAAGGTGCCTGCGTCTGGCCCATGCACGTCGATCTTGCCGAGCGTCGAGACATCGCAGAAGCCGACGCCGTTGCGCACGGCCTTCACCTCGCGGGTGACCGATTCCAGCCAGTCCTTCTCGCCCGCGCGGGGGTACCACTGCGCGCGCTTCCAAAGGCCGGTGTCGACAAACACTGCGCCCTGTTCGGCCGCCCAGTGATGCGAGGGCGTCAGCCGGGTCGCATGGAAATTCTCGTCACGGTGGTGGCCGGCAAAGGCGCCGATGGCGACCGGCACGTAAGGCGGCCGGTAGATCGTCGTGCCGGTCTCGGGAATGGATTTGCCGCTGACCGCGGCCATGATGGCGAGGCCGGCGACATTCGACGTCTTGCCCTGGTCGGTCGCCATGCCGAGCGTCGTGTAGCGCTTCAGATGCTCGACCGATTGAAAACCCTCGCGCTGCGCCAGCTCGACATCGGAAGCGGTGACGTCGTGCTGCTGGTCGACGAAGGCCTTGCCCTTGCCGGCGACATGCCAGACCGGGGTGATCGAAAAGGCTTCGTCGTCGGCGACCGGCATCGATCCGGTATTGCCGCCGCGTCCGGCATCGCGTGCCGCGGCAGCGCCGACTTCAAACCCTTCGCGCAGGCAGGTGCCAAGTCCGAAAGCGCCGTTGGCGGCGCCCGCCGCGACCATGCCGGGCGGTGCGCCGTCGGGCACGAAGGCGGCTATGTCGTCGCGCCATTTCGGCCGGCCGCGATGATAGGAGGTGAGTCCGACCGCCGGATTCCAGCCGCCGGAGACGGCGAGCCCGTCCGCCTCGACCTCGGCGCGCGCGCCGCCGGTCAGCGAGACGGAGATCTTGCGCACGCCGCCCTTGCCGCCATCGACGCCGCTGACGGCGCCGTGCAGCACCGGGAAGCCGCCCTTGCTGGCCAGCGAGCGATGCGCCGGCGAAACGTCCGGCCGCGCATCGATCACCGCCGCGACCTGCAGTCCGGCGGCGATCGCCGTTTCGGCCGTGCGCCAGCCATCCTCGTTGTTGGTGAACAGCGCGATCCGCCGGGACGGCGTGGCGGCGTAGCGGTTGATGTAACTGCGCATGGCCGACGCCATCATCACGCCGGGCGTGTCGTTGCCGGCAAAGACGATCGGACGTTCGATCGCGCCGGCGGCGACCACGCAGCGCTTGGCCACGATGCGCCACAGCCGCTGCCGCACCTGATGTTCCGGCGGCACCGGCAGATGGTCGTTGACGCGCTCGATCGCACCATAGGTGCCACCGTCATAGACGCCGAACAAAGTCGTGCGCGTCATGACGCGCACATCCGGCATCGCCGCCAGTTCGGCGACCGCGCGCGCGACCCATTCGGCGGCCGGCAATCCGTCGATCGTGCCGCCATCGGCGAGCAGGCGGCCGCCGAGGACGAAATCCTCTTCGCACAGGATGACGCGCGCGCCGCAGCGCGCGGCGGCAAGGGCAGCCGCCAGGCCCGCCGGGCCAGAACCGGCGATCACCACGTCGCAATGCGCCCAGGCCTTGTCATAGTGGTCGGGGTCGGAAACCTGCGCTGCGCGGCCGAGACCGGCGGCGCGCCGGATCGCAGGCTCGTAGATCGCCTCCCAGAACTTCGCCGGCCACATGAAGGTCTTGTAATAGAAGCCGGCGACGAAGATCGGCGCGAACAGCTGGTTGACCGACATCACGTCGAAATTGAGCGACGGCCAGCGGTTCTGGCTGGCGGCTTCGAGACCCTCATAGAGCTCAGCCGTCGTCGCCTTGGTGTTCGCCTCACGCCTTGCGCCGCTGCGCAGCTCGACCAGCGCGTTGGGTTCTTCCGAGCCCGCCGTCAGGATGCCGCGCGGGCGATGGTATTTGAACGAGCGGCCGACCAGCTTGATACCATTGGCGACAAGCGCGGACGCCAGCGTGTCACCCTTGAAGCCCGAGAACGTCTTGCTGTCGAAGCGGAAATTGAGCGGGGCCGAGCGGTCGATAAGACCGCCATTGTTCAGCCGGTTTGCCTGATCGCCGCGCATCACGCACCAACCTTGGAGGCACCGGCGCCCGCCGCCGGCTCGACGGCCGAAATCTCATGCGTCAGCGTGTTGCGGGTGACCTTCAGCCAGGCCCGGCAGCCGCCGCCATGGTACCAGTGCTCGCTCATCACGCCGGCGATGTTGTCGCGCAGATAGACGTAATCGTAGACGGCGTCCTCGCCGGCATCGGCCGCGGGACGTTGCGGCTTGGCGTCGCCGAGATAGGTGAACTCGCCGAGTTCGCGTTCGCCGCAGAAGGGACAGGTAATGCGCATCGGTTTCCGGCTGTCCTCAGAGCATGATGCCAAAAAGTGTGGAGCGGTTTTTGGATAACATCGTGCTCTATCTCTAATGCAGGTTCGGTTGGGCGCCCTGGCCCTTCTCGTCGATCATGGCGCCGCGCTGGAAGCGGTCGAGGCGGAAAAGCGCGGCTTCCTTGTGCGATTGATCGCGGGCGATGAGGTGGGCGAAGACCAAGCCCGAGCCGGGCGTCGCCTTGAAGCCGCCATAGCACCAGCCTGCATTGATGTAGAGGCCGTCCACCGGGCTCTTGTCGATGATCGGCGTGCCGTCCATCGACATGTCCATGATGCCGCCCCACTGACGTAAGAGCCGCACGCGGCCGATCATCGGGATCAGCGCCATGCCGCCTTCGCAGACATCTTCCATGACCGGCAGGTTGCCGCGCTGGGCATAGGAGTTGTAGCCGTCGATGTCGCCGCCGAAGACCAGCCCGCCCTTGTCCGACTGGCTGACATAAAAATGTCCGGCGCCGAAGGTCATCACGCCGGGGATCAGCGGCTTGATCGCTTCGGAGACGAAGGCCTGCAGCACATGGCTTTCGATCGGCAGACGCAGGCCAGCCATCGCCGCGACGCGCGAGGAAGAACCCGCCACCGCCATGCCGACCTTGCCGGCGCCGATCTTGCCGCGTGAGGTCTCGACGCCGGTGACCTTGCCATTGGCGTCGCGCGTGAAGCCGGTAACCTCGCAATTCTGGATGATGTCGACGCCGAGTTCGCTCGCCGCATGCGCGTAGCCCCACACCACGGCGTCATGCCGCGCCGTGCCGCCGCGCCGCTGCAGCAGCCCGCCTTGCACGGGGAAACGCGCATTGTCGAAATTCAGGAACGGCAGCATTTTCCTGAGCGCCGCCTGGTCGAGCAGCTCCGCATCGATGCCGTTGATGCGCATGGTGTTGCCGCGCCGGGCGAAAGCGTCGCGCTGCGCGTCGGAGTGATAGAGGTTGAGCACGCCGCGCTGGCTGACCATGGCGTTGTAGTTGAGGTCCTGCTCCATCCTCTCCCACAGCTTCATCGACAATTCGTAGAAGCCGGTGTTGCCGGGAAGGCCGTAATTGGAGCGGATGATGGTGGTGTTGCGGCCGGCATTGCCGGAGCCGATCCACCCTTTTTCCAGCACCGCGACATTGCGGATACCGAACTCGCTGGCGAGAAACCAGGCGGTCGCGAGCCCGTGGCCGCCGCCGCCGATGATGATCACGTCATAGCGGTCCTTGGGCGCAGCATCGCGCCAGGTCGGCTGCCAGTTCTTGTGGCCGGAAAGGGCGGCGCGGGCGAGCGAGAAGATCGAATATTTCATCAGTTCATTCCGAGGTCGCTCGCACCGCCGAGATATCAGATATCCAGCGTGTGGTCGCGCTCCCACTGCGTGAAGTGCGAAGCATAGGAATTCCATTCCTGCTGCTTCAGCTTTAGATATGCCGACGAGAATTCCTCACCCAGCGCCGCCTTGAGCGATTTGTCCTTGTCGAATTCGCGCAGCGCATCGAGCAGGTTGAGCGGCAGTTTCGGCGCGTCCGTAACGGTATGGCCGAGCTGATACATGTCGATGTCGTAGCGCTTGCCGGGGTCGGCCTTCGAGCGGATGCCGTCGAGGCCGGCAGCGATGATGACGGCCTGCAGCAAATACGGATTGGCGGCGCCGTCCGGCAGGCGCAATTCGAAACGGCCAGGCCCGGGCACGCGCACCATGTGCGTGCGGTTGTTGCCGGTCCAGGTCACCGTGTTCGGCGCCCAGGTCGCGCCCGAAATGGTGCGCGGCGCGTTGATGCGCTTGTAGGAATTGACCGTCGGGTTGGTGATCGCGGCAAGCGCGGAGGCATGCTTCATGATGCCGCCGAGGAAGTTCCTGCCCTTGGCAGACAGGCCGAGCTCTTCCGAATTGTCGGCAAAGACATTGGTCTTGCCGGTCTCGTCCCACACCGAGATGTGCGCATGGCAGCCATTGCCGGTCAGGCCCTGGAAGGGCTTGGGCATGAACGTCGCGCGCAAGCCGTGCTTTTCGGCGATCGACTTGACCATGAACTTGAAGAAGGAGTGCTTGTCGGCGGTCGCCAGCGCGTGATCGAACATCCAGTTCATCTCGAACTGGCCGTTGGCGTCCTCATGGTCGTTCTGGTACGGGCCCCAGCCCAGCGCCAGCATATGGTCGCAGATCTCGGCGATGACGTCGTAGCGCCGCATCACCGCCTGCTGGTCGTAACAGGGTTTCGAGGCTGTATCGTATTCGTCGGAGATCGCCCTGCCGTCGGGCGAGATCAGGAAGAACTCGGCCTCGACGCCGGTCTTGACATGCATGCCGTCGCGGGCGGCTTCGTCGATCAGCCGCTTCAGCGTGTTGCGCGGCGCCTGGTCGACCTCTTTGTCGTCCATGATGCAGTTGGCGGCTACCCAGGCGACGTCCTTCTTCCACGGTAGTTGGATGACCGAAGCCGGATCCGGCACCGCCAGCATGTCCGGATGCGCTGGCGTCAGGTCGAGCCATGTGGCGAAGCCGGCAAATCCTGCACCGTCCTTCTGCATGTCGGCGATCGCCTGCGCCGGCACCAGCTTGGCACGCTGCCCGCTGAACAGGTCGGTGTAGGAGATCATGAAATATTTGACGCCGTTCTCCTTGGCGAATGCGGCGAGATCGTTCCCCATTATGTAGTTCCTCGCTTATGTGTCTTGGAAGTTTGTCCTAGAAGCCGTTCTTCCCCGGTATCCAGTTGGTACCGGCTAAAGGCACGCCGGCCATGGCGGCGGCTTCGATCGAGAGCGCGACGAGATCCTCTGGCTCGAGATTGTGCAGACTATTCTTGCCGCAGGCGCGGGCAATCGTCTGCGCTTCGAGCGTCATCACCTTGAGGTAGTTCGCCAGCCGCCGTCCGGCCGCGATCGGGTCGACCCGCTTCATCAGCTCGGGATCCTGCGTGGTGATGCCGGCCGGATCGCGACCCTCGTGCCAGTCGTCATAGGCGCCGGCCGTGGTGCCGAGCGCACTGTACTCCGCCTCCCAGCGGGGATCATTGTCGCCAAGCGCGACCAGCGCCGCCGTTCCGATCGACACAGCGTCGACGCCGAGCGCCAGCGCCTTGGCGACATCGGCGCCATTGCGGATGCCGCCCGAGACAATGAGCTGCACCTTGCGGTGCATGCCGAGGTCCTGCAGCGCCTGTACCGCCGGCCGGATGCAGGCAAGCGTCGGCTGGCCGACATTCTCGATGAACACTTCCTGGGTGGCAGCCGTGCCGCCCTGCATGCCGTCGACCACCACGACATCGGCGCCGGCCTTCACCGCGAGCGCGGTGTCATAGTAGGGGCGGGCGCCGCCGACCTTGACGTAGATCGGCTTTTCCCAGTCGGTGATCTCGCGCAGCTCGAGGATCTTGATCTCGAGATCGTCCGGCCCGGTCCAGTCGGGATGGCGCGAGGCCGAGCGCTGGTCGATGCCCTTGGGCAGGGTGCGCATCTCGGCGACGCGATCGGAGATCTTCTGTCCGAGCAGCATGCCGCCGCCGCCCGGCTTCGCGCCCTGGCCGACGACCACTTCGATGGCGTCGGCGCGGCGCAGGTCGCGCGGGTTCATGCCGTAGCGAGACGGCAGATACTGGTAGACCAGTTGCTTGGAATGGCCGCGTTCTTCCTCGGTCATGCCGCCGTCGCCGGTCGTGGTCGAGGTACCGGAGAGAGTCGCGCCGCGTCCGAGCGCCTCCTTGGCCGGGCCGGAGAGCGATCCGAAACTCATGCCGGCGATGGTGATCGGGATCTTCAACTCGATCGGCTTCCTGGCATGGCGCGAGCCGAGCACCACCGAGGTGTCGCAGCGCTCGCGATAGCCTTCGAGCGGATAGCGCGAGATCGAGGCGCCGAGGAACAAGAGGTCGTCGAAATGCGGCAGCTTGCGCTTGGCGCCGGCGCCGCGGATGTCATAGATGCCGGTTGCTGCCGCGCGGCGGATTTCGGAAAGCGTGTAGTCGTCGAAGGTCGCGGATTTGCGCGGCGTCGTCGGCGGGTTGCGGTAGGTCATCTTGCCTCAATACGCGTCGGCGTTGTCGATATTGAAATTGTAGAGTTTGCGGGCCGAGCCGTAGCGCTTGAACTCCGACGCCTTGACGCCGGTGACGCCGGCCTTGTCGAGCAGGCCCTGCAGCAATTCGATATGCTCGGGCCGCATCTCCTTGGCGATGCAGTCGGCGCCGAGGCTTTCCACCTTGCCGCGCACGAAGAGCCGCGCCTCGTAGATGGAATCGCCCAGCGCATCGCCGGCATCGCCCAGCACGACCAGATTGCCGGACTGCGCCATGAAGGCCGACATGTGGCCGATATTGCCGTGCACGACAATGTCGATGCCCTTCATCGAAATGCCGCAGCGCGACGAGGCGTTGCCCTCGATGACGAGAAGACCGCCGCGGCCGGTGGCGCCGGCATACTGGCTGGCGTCGCCCTTGATGACGATCGAGCCCGACATCATGTTCTCGCCGACGCCGGGACCGGCAGAGCCGTGCACGGTGATCGCGGCGCCGTCATTCATGCCGGCGCAGTAATAGCCGACGCTGCCGCGCACATCGATGCTGACCGGCTGGTCGACACCGACCGCCACAGAGTGGCTGCCTTTCGGGTTGAGCACTTCCCAGGCGGTCTCGTTGGAGCCGGGCGTGAGCTTGTGCAGCGCCTGGTTCAGTTCGCGCAGCGACTGTTGCGAGAGGTCGAAGACCCTCGCATGGCTCTGATCCCGCTCGGCTTTCGACATTGTGGTTGCCGGCATCGGCTCAGTGCTCCCAGAAATAAACGGTTGCGGGCTCGGGCTCCCAGACCCGCGCATTGTCGATGCCGGGCAGCTTGGTCAGCGCGCGATATTCGGAGCCGAAGGCGACATACTGGTCGGTCTCGGCCATGACGGCGGGCTTGCAGGCGATCGGATCGCGCACCACGCCGAAGCCGTTCTTGGTGCCGACGACGAAGGTGAAGAAGCCGTCGAGGTCGGAGAGCGTGCCTTCCAGCGCCTCGCCAAGATTCTTGCCGTGCGCCATCCGGTTGGAGAGATAGGCGGCCGCCACCTCGGTGTCGTTCTCGGTCTCGAAGGTCATGCCGTCGCGGATGAGTTCGCGCCGTACGTTGTTGTGGTTGGACAGCGAGCCATTGTGCACCAGGCACTGGTCAGCGCCGGTCGAGAACGGATGCGCGCCCATCGTCGTCACCGCCGATTCCGTCGCCATGCGGGTGTGGCCGATGCCGTGGGTGCCGGTCATGGAGCGTACGTCGAAGCGGTCGACGACGGCTTCCGGCAAACCGACTTCCTTGTAAATCTCGACTGCTTCGCCGGCGCCCATGATGCGGATGTCGGGCCGCAGCGTCTGCAGCGCCTCGCGCGCGGCGTCGACCTTGTCAGGCGCGGTACGGATGACGGCGTGGGTGGATTTCGTGGCAAGACTGACGGGAGCGCCGATCGCCTTGGCGAGCTCGACATCGAGGCCGCGGAAATCGCGCTCCGGCTTGGCCGACTGGATGGTGATCTTGGCTTCATTCTTGGAAGGGGCGCCATAGATAGCGATGCCGGCACTGTCCGGGCCGCGGTCGCTGAGCGACACCAGCATCTCCGACAGCATCGCGCCGAGCTTCGGCTCCAGCGCCTTGTCCTTCAAGAAAAGTCCGACGATTCCGCACATGCCAACCTCCGGCGTTTTTTGGCTCTCAGATGATGTACCCAATGAGTTGGCCAAATTCAATTGGTATGAAAGAAATTTTCCTGTCGTTATATATTCGACGGCACATCACCTTTGGCACTATCGCCGTCCGGACGCGCCTTGTGAACCCAGATCGCATGGCGGATGCGCGCGATCCTGTAGGCGTCGAGGATCGAGAGGGCATAGATCAGGAAACCGCCGGCATGGCGGCCGATGAAGCCGGCTTCGGCCGGCGCCAGCTTGGTCGTTACCCAACCAAGGATCACCATGAAGAACAGGAACTGCAGGCCGCGCACCGGCACGCCGAGCATGACATGGCCGCTTGCCGGCAAAACAATCGCCGCGCCGAGCACGAGATACGGATTGGCCGGGGCGGAGGAAGCGGTTTCGTCGGTCATGCTGCCTGCCTTTCGCGCCGGTTGATGGCTTCGCGCAGGCCCGAGGCCACCGCGAGCAGGCGTTCGATCGAGGCAGGATCGATCCTGGTATCGCCGAACGCCGCCTGCCGGAACACGCCGTAGCGGGCGCGTTCGGCCTCCGCCAGCAGCCAGACGATGCGCACGCCGTTCGGCGTGACCAGCAATTCCTTGGCGCGACTTTCGGCAAAAATGCCGGTATGCACGGCGATCAGGTCCTGCGGGAAAGCGACGCCCTTGCGGTCCGTCCTGAGCACTGCGTCGGCGGGAAAGCCGAGCACCTTCGGCAGCGTGTGCGCAAGATGATCGAAATTGGAAAACGTCGTTGCCGAATTCGGCCGCATCATCATGTCGAACGTACCCGGCACCGCGACCGGCTCGGTGATCGAAACGCTGAGCCAGCGTGTCGGCAGCTTTCGTGTCGCCAGCGTGTCGACGATGGTGCGCAGCTGGACGCGCTGGCCGTTCCAGGAACCGGCCCAGGTGACGACGCCGGCCGTGCCGTCGGAAATGTCGGCGGCGTCCGCAATGACGCTGCGAACGCTGGCCGCATCGGCGGCCAAGTCAGCCTTCGCCCTGTCGCGGCCGGCACGCGCCAGCCAGGCGATATGGACGACGACGCCCAGTGCGATCGCCCCGGTAAGCAATACTGACGCCAGCTCGGACATCGCGACACGCCACGGCCCGCCATCGAAAGGCGGGCCTTCACTCCACTCAATAACCCTGCGGCTTCGGCCACGGCATGGAGAACTGGTCGCCGCGCCGCACGAACTTGTAGCGGTAGAAGTGGAACCACAGCGAAATCAGGAAATAGAACACCGTCATCGCGATCAGCTGCGAGCCGAAGCCGAGGAAGATGGCGAAGAACGTCACCATGCACAGGCAGAACAGCACGATCGCGGGCAGCGGGTGGAAGGGGTGTGTGTAGCCGCGGCGGATCGAACCCAGTGGCCACTTCTTGCGGAACATCATGATGTTGATGCTCATGAAGGTGTATTGCAGCACGCCCGACAGGATCGAGAAGGTGATCGCCTGGTTGAGGTCGGCGATGAAGGCGAAGGCCAGCGCGATCGGCAGCAGGAACAGGATCGAGCGGTAGGGCGTGCGATACTTCGGATGCACCGCCGAGAACCAGCTCGGCAGATAGCGGTCGCGGCCGAGCGAGAACCAGGCGCGCGCCGCGTCGTTGATGCAGCCATTGGCCGAGGCAAGCGCGGCAAGCAGCGTCGCGATGAAGAGCAGGTTTTCGAGCAGCGGGCTGCCGGTCAGCTTGCCGGCATCCCACAGCGGATAATAGGTGATGCCGAGATATTCCCAGGGCATCAGCGAGGCGCAGACATACCAGGTCATCGCGGCGGCGATCAAAAGCGTGATCATGCCGGCCATGGTGCCGTAGGGCAGGGAGCGCGCCGGCGAGCGCACTTCCTCGGCCGCCTGGGTCGTTCCCTCGATGCCGAGATAGTACCAGATGCCGAACTGGAAGGCGGCGATCACGCCGATCCAGCCATAGGGCAGCGCATTGGCGGGGGTGACCAGCTCGTTTAGTTTCAGCACCGCGCCTTGCGTCCACGGGCTGACCGAGAAGAACAGGATGACGATCGAGACATAGGCGATCGCGGTGATGACGAAATTGACGTTGAGCGTCATCAGCACGCCGCGATAGTTGAGCCAGGCGAGCACGACGATGGTGGCGGCGATGAAGGAATTGTGCGTCAGTCCTTCGACGCCGGCCTTGGCGACGATCGTGTCGCCGAGGAGGATCGCGTCCGACACCTCGAGCATGGTGTAGGCGAACACCAGGAACAGCGCGACGTTGAAGGCCATCAGCGGCCCGACGATATGCTTGGCCTGCGCATATTGGCCGCCGGCGGCGGCGACCGTCGACGTCACCTCCGAGTCGATCATCGCGACCGAGGTGTAGAGCAGTCCGACGACCCAGCAGACGATCAGCGCGGCGAGCGCGCCACCCTTGTCGGCGGAGAAATTCCAGCCGGTGAACTCGCCGACCAGCACGATGCCGACGCCCAGCGCCCACACATGCGCCGGGCCGAGCACCCGAAGCAGCGAGACCCTGTCGCCGTGGATTGTCGTCGTTTGTCCCGTTTCAACCGCAGCCGTCATATCGTCCCCACTCAGATCCGGTGTTTTTCGGAAACGGCTTCAAGCTCACCTTCACGGGAAGACGTCAAAGTCTCCTCGGAATAGGTCGTATCGACCTTGAACCAGTCGTAGAGCATCCACAGCGCAAGCACGACCGAGATGGCCCAGCAAACGTAAGACAGTCCCATCCACATGATGTTTTCCCCGAACTCTTTATCGTCGAAAGTCTCTTTGTCGTCGAAGTCTACTTGTCGTCGAACTTCTCGTTGATGACCTCGCGATATTCCTTGTCGGAGGCGCGGAACAGGAAAACGAAATAGGCGATCAGCACGATCGCCATGATGATCAGCGTCGGCCAGTCGATGATGTAATGGAAGCGGTTCTGGATGATGTCGTGCGCCGTCTCCGGCGTGTAGCCCAGCTTCTCCCAGATCGAGGCCATGGTCGCGTTCTGGCCGAGCGCGTCCCAGGTCTTGGCGTCGAGCGCGTCGATCGACTTCGCCGCCCCGGCAAAGCCGAGTTTCAGCGGCAGCCAGAGCGCCACGAAGATTGCGACCACCACGACCGCGATGTCGAGGACCTGTCCGGCCTTGCTCTGCTCCGGCGGGATATAGCGAGGCATGGTTTCTCCCTTCACGATTGACGGTTGCGGGCGGCGTCGGCGTTCTTGATGTCGAGCCCGTAGATGAAGTCCTTGTCTTCCTTGTAGTGGTTGAGCATGGCGAGGATCGCGGCGGTGTTGAAGATCAGCACCGCGGCGGCCGCAACCGCCACCACGAGCTTGATGCCGCTGTGCGGAATGTACGGCCATGTCATCAGGAGGACGAAGAGGATCGTCGCCCACAGGCACACGATCAGGAGCACGGATCCACGCAAGTCGGAACGGTACAGCGCTTCGATGCGCTGCTGCATATCGGACATCGGTTTTCCCCTTCTGGCGACGTCCGGCCATACACCCCGACCGGGCGCCCACTCTTTCAACAGAGTGAAATTTTTTTCATAAATTCCGCTCGATTCCCGTAATTGTCAAGCCGGATTTACGCATCGTAAACCGTTTGTTCAGGTCAAGAAATTTGCCTGACAATGAAATTTTTTGCTTCAAGGGGATTGCAGGGCTTCGCCGTTTGCGGTCAATTCGACCAAGCTCCGCCACCAAGCAGGAGCAGGGAACGGCAACGACTTAAATCGCACGGAGGACGATCGGATGACGGCATCCTGGAGATTCTCGACCCTGGCGGACCGCCATCGCGCGCTCGGCTCGAAACTCGAGGACTGGAGCGGCATGGGCACCGCCTGGACCTACGACAAGGATGCCGACGCGGAATATGTCGCGATCCGCACCAAGGCCGGGCTCATGGACGTCTCCGGCCTGAAGAAGGTCCATATCACCGGGCCGCACGCCTCGCATCTCATCGACCTCGCCACGACGCGCGACGTCGAAAAGATCTATCCCGGCAAGTCGGCCTATGCCTGCATGTTGAACGAAGCCGGAAAATTCACCGACGACTGCATCCTCTACCGCATCAGCCCGAACTCCTGGATGGTCGTGCACGGCTCCGGCACCGGCCACGAGGAACTGCAGCGGGCGGCGATGGGCCGCGATGTCTCGCTTCGCTTCGACGACAATCTGCATGACCTGTCGCTGCAGGGGCCGACCGCCGTCGACTATCTGGCCAAGCACGTGCCTGGCATCCGCGACCTCAACTACTTCCACCACATGCACACGCAACTCTTCGGTTTCCCGGTGATGATCTCGCGCACCGGCTATACCGGCGAGCGCGGCTACGAGATCTTCTGCCGCGGCCAGGACGCCGGCACGATCTGGGACAGGATCCTCGATGAGGGCAAGAGCGCCGGCATCATTCCGTGCCGCTTCACCACGCTCGACATGCTGCGCGTCGAGAGCTACCTGCTCTTCTACCCCTACGACAATTCCCAAAAGTATCCGTTCGAGAACGAAGGCCCCGGCGACACGCTGTGGGAACTCGGCCTCGACTTCACCGTCAGCCCCGGCAAGACCGGCTTCCGCGGTGCCGAGGAACACTATAGGCTGAAAGGCAAGGAGCGCTTCAAGATCTACGGCGTGCTGCTCGACGGCAAGGAGCCGGCGGACGAAGGCGCGCCGGTCTACCGCGACGGCAAAAAGGTCGGCGTGGTCACCTGCGCCATGTATTCGCCGCTGGTCAAGAAATCGATGGGCATCGCCCGGCTCGACGTGGACTGTGCCGTCAAGGACACCAAGCTCGAGATCCACAACAAGAGCGGCTCCATCAAGGCGACGGCGCAGCCATTGCCGTTCGACGATCCGAAAAAGACCAAGCGGACCGCCAAGGGCTGAGGCATCATCAAGGGGGAGGGATTTCGAGGCACGAAGGAAAGAATGGCAGCCAAGACGATCATCAGCCGGCCCATCTACGGAACGCTCTCTCCGCAGCCCGGCAAGCATCATCTTTTCATCGCCGACGCAGAAGGCGCGCTGGCGATAACGAACATGGCCGGCAAGGCTCCGCCCGGCTTCTTCGACGGAGCCGAGATCGTCTTTATTCCCGACCCCGAGGGCAAGCACATCTCAGCGCTTGAGGCGCTGAGGCCGGCCCAGCTCCATCTGCCGCCATCCTTCGCCAGCCTCCTGCCGCGGCTCAGGCAGACGCTGACCAACGCCCATATGGGGTTGCGCCTCTATCTTGCCGGCACCGAGGGCCTGATCGGCCAGGCCATGCAGGCCGCGCTTGAAGCCGGCATCGACCACACCTCGATTGAGACCGAGCATCGCGGCTCGCTGGCGCGGCGCATGCAGTGCGTGCACTGCAAGGGCATCACCGAGAATGTGACCACGCAGCCGGCGCTCTGTTCGCATTGCGGCCTGCTGCTCCTGGTGCGCGATCACTATTCGCGGCGCCTCGCCGCCTTCCAGGGCGTGTGCATCAACGCCGAGGATCGCTCCGAGATCCCTCCAATGGAGGAGGCCTTCCCATGAGCACGGGCACCACCAAGCTCGACGTCGTCGTCAGCGACGTCGTTCCCGTCAACGATCTCGTCACCCGCTTCCATTTCCGTCGCCGCGACGGCGAGTTGCTGCCGACCTTTTCCGGCGGCGCCCATGTCGTGGTCGAGATGCGCGACGGCGACCGCACTAGGCTCAATCCCTATTCCCTGATGGGCTCGCCGCTCGACACGCGCGAATACACGATTTCCATCCGGCGCGACGATGTTGGCCGTGGCGGCTCGCTGTTCATGCATAGGTCCGTCAAGCCTGGCCTGGAGATGGTGATCAGCTATCCTGTGAACCTGTTCTCGCTCGATCTGAGAGCAAAAAAACACCTGATGCTGGCTGGCGGCATCGGCATCACGCCCTTCATGGCGCAGACCGCGCAACTGGCAGGGGGCGGCGGCAATTTCGAGTTGCACTACACCTGCCGCACCGCTTCGCTCGGCACCTATGCCGATGTGCTCCGAGAGCGCTACGGCAACCGGGTCAGGCTCTATCACGACGACCGCGAGGAGCGCATCGATCTCGATCGGCTCTTGTCCTCGCAGCCGCTCGGCACGCATCTCTATGTCTGCGGCCCGGCCGGCATGATCAACTGGGTGCGCGATCGGGCAGCAAGCCTGGGCTGGCCGCCCGAGACTGTGCATTTCGAGCACTTCGCGGCTCCGCAACCCGGCGCGCCGTTCGACGTCGAGTTGGCTGTCAGCGGCAAGACGATCCGCGTCGGCGAGCAGCAGAGCCTGCTCGAAGCCATCGAAGCCGCCGGCGTCGACCCGCCCTACCTGTGCCGTGGCGGCGTCTGCGGCCAATGCGAGACCAATGTGATCTCTTCCGACGGCAAGTTCATCCACAACGATCACTGGCTGAGCGAGGAAGATCACCGTTCAGGCTGCAAGATCATGCCTTGCGTCTCGCGCTTCGAGGGCAAGTTGCTGGTCCTGGAAAGATAGGAGGCGTCAATGGGCATCACCTTTCGCAAGGAAACTTTTCGCGACGACTTCACCTTCAAGAACAGCCCGGAGCACATCAGGCGCTTTCCGTTCCCGTTCAACGAAGACGCCTACATGTACGCGGTCAACATCGAGCCGCATGTCGTGGGGCCGAAGGGCAGCGTTCTCGAAAACCTGATCGACGTTGACGAGCACTATGTCGCCGAGATGCAGGACCGCGCGCTGGTGCTGGCCGAGGATCCGCTGCGCTGCCAGTCGCTGCCGCACATGACGCTCGCCGGCTGGGACCTGCTCGAGCTCCTGATGGAGCAGCAGGCGCTGGGATATCCCGAGCATTTCACGCTGGAGCGAAACGGCGACCGCTGGCGCTGGATCAACCGGCCGCTCGGCATCGACGACACCTTCACTTTCGGCGACACCTCGACGCTGCCCTACGGGCCGATGGAATACATCACCCGCCAGAGCCAGGGCGACTTCTGCATCCTCGACCAGCGCGACGGCAATCTGTGGATGGATGCCGGCATGGTCACCACGCAGGCCGACTGGTCGCTCGACTTCGACATCGGCATGAACTTCTTCGAATGGCACGCGCCGGTGCCGTTGGCGCATGAGAAGGGCATTTTCACCCGCGCGCTGAAATTCCTCACCAACATCCAGCAGGGCAAGCCGGCCAGGCGCCTCAACTGGACGATGACCATCAATCCGCGCCTCGACACCAGCCCCGAGAATTATCACAAATGGGGTCCGGACCGCGCCACGGTCACGCCGGAGAATGTCGGCGACAAGGTGCATCTGCGCGTCGAATTGCAGAGCTTCTGGCGTCTGCCGCGCTCCAACGGCATCGTCTTCCCGATCCGCTGCTACCTGATCAAGATGGACGAGTTGGTCACGCAGCCGAAATGGGCGCGCCGCCTGCACCGCGTCATCCGCGACCTGCCGGAAGAGCTCGCCACCTACAAGGGCCTGACGCGGTATCGGCCGACGCTGGTCGACTGGCTCTCGAAGCTCGACGACGGCAGCCCGACCAGCCCGGGGTTTGGACCGGACTGAACCGCTGATCTCCGCCTTGGGCGCCCCGGCGCCGACGTTGGAGATTGGCCGAAACCCCCATGACGTCGTCATACTCGGGCTTGACCCGAGTATCCATGCCATGACCTCGGGTGTAGGGTGCAAGGGCGCGGAATTCCGTAACCGTTGCAACGCCTTAGCGTCGCGGCATGGATTCTAGGGTCTGCGCGCGTGCCGCTTCGCTCCTTGCTTCGCCCTAGAATGACGAACGCGGTAAGGGCCGGATCAGCCAATCACCCAGCGCTGTTTTGCGGATAGCAGATAATCGACAGATAGCGCATCGGCAGTTGCGTCAGCTCTTCCGGTCCGTGCGGGGCGTCGGCGTCGAAGAACAGGCTGTCGCCCGGCTTCATCGCATAGAGATTGTTGCCGTGCCGGTAAACAACCTCGCCTTCGAGCATGTAGAGGAACTCCATGCCGGCATGCTGGAAGGTCGGGAACACGTCCGAATTCTCGGTCAGCGTGATGAGGTAGGGCTCGACGACGACGCCGCTGGTGTTGGCGCCGATATGTCCGAGCAGATTATACTGGTGGCCGGCGCGCGTGCCGCGCCGCTCGACGTCGACACCCTGGCCGGCCTTGACGAAAACGGCGCTGTGCTCTTCCTCGAAACGGCGGAAGAACGCGGTCACCGGAACGCCCAGCGCCCGTGACAGCGCCTGCAGCGTCGTCAGCGACGGCGAGGTGATGCCGTTCTCGATCTTCGACAGCATGCCAAGTGAAATGTCGGTGGCGGTGGCGAGATCGGCGACGGTGATGCCGAGCTTCTTGCGGAACGCGCGCACCTCATGGCCGATCGCCACTTCCAACACTTTCTCGCGCGTGTCGCGGATGGCGTGCGGATTCTGCGTCAATGGCGTGCGGATCGTGCGCCCGTCCGCCGAAACGCGCTTCGGCGGCGCGTTGCCCTTCGCTGCCGCATCGGTGGACCTGGTGCCGGAATTCTTGTTCGCCATGTCGCCCCGACCCTCGCGGATTTATTTCACTCAAGGTGAACATATGCGGTGGCGATACAAGAGCGCAACCGCGACAGCAAGCCACTGTATGTCTCATGGTGCAACTACTTCAACGCGACCGCCGCCGCCTTTTGCGCAGAAAAACCGTTCACGCAAACGCCGTTGCCGCAGATGTCTGTTGACAGCACCGAAGGCCCAATTACTGTCACTGTGAGTGAAATTTGTTTCGCTGGGGAAATCAAAAAGAGGAGGCCCGCAATGAAAACTCGTGTTGCCGTCATCGGAGCCGGACCGTCGGGCCTGGCGCAGCTAAGGGCCTTCAAGTCGGCAGCCGACAAGGGCGCCGAGATCCCGGAAATCGTCTGTTTCGAAAAGCAGAGCGACTGGGGCGGCCTGTGGAATTACACCTGGCGCACCGGCCTCGACGAGCATGGCGATCCGGTGCATGGCTCGATGTACCGCTATCTCTGGTCGAACGGCCCGAAGGAATGCCTCGAATTCGCCGACTACACGTTCGAGGAGCATTTCGGCAGGCCGATCGGCTCCTATCCGCCGCGCGCCGTACTGTGGGATTATATCAAGGGCCGCGTCGAGAAATCAGGCCTGCGCGAATGGGTGCGTTTCAACAGCCCGGTGCGCATGGTGACGTTTTCGGACGAGACCAAAAAGTTCACCGTCACCGCGCATGACCGCGGCAACGACGTCACCTACTCCGAAGAGTTCGACAATGTCGTCGTCGCCTCAGGGCATTTCTCCGTGCCCAACGTGCCCTATTTCGAGGGTTTTTCGACATTCAACGGCCGCATCCTGCACAGCCACGATTTCCGCGACGCGATGGAATTCAAGGGCAAGGACATCCTGATCATCGGCCGCTCCTATTCGGCCGAGGACATCGGCTCGCAATGCTACAAATACGGCGCCAAGTCGATCACCTCCAGCTATCGCTCGAAGCCGATGGGCTTCAAGTGGCCGGAGAACTGGAAGGAGGTGCCGCTCTTACAGAAAGTCGTCGGCAAGACGGCGCACTTCAAGGACGGCACCACAAAGGACGTCGATGCCATCATCCTGTGCACCGGCTATCTGCATTCCTTCCCTTTTCTCACCGACGACCTGAAGCTCAAGACCGCCAACCGGATGTGGCCGCTCGATCTCTACGAAGGCGTCGTCTGGGAGAAGAACCCGAAGCTTTTCTACATCGGCATGCAGGACCAGTTCTACACCTTCAACATGTTCGACGCGCAGGCCTGGTTCGCCCGCGACGTCATCATGGGCCGCATCAAGCTGCCGTCGGCCCAGGCGATGGCCGAGCACGGCGCCAAGTGGCGCGCACGCGAGGAGACGCTGGAGGACGCCGAGCAGATGATCTGGTTCCAGGGCGACTACACCAAGGAGCTGATGGACCAGACCGACTATCCGGGCTTCGACGTCGAGGCGGTCAACCGCACCTTCATGGAGTGGGAGCACCACAAGATGGAAAACATCATGACCTTCCGCGACAACGCCTATCGCTCGCTGATGACCGGCACCATGGCGCCGATCCACCATACGCCCTGGCTGCAGGCGCTGGACGATTCCATGGAGAGCTATCTCGAGGTGAAAGGCGTGGCGGCGGAGTAAAGGCGAGGGCCGGCAGCGCCACGACGTGGCCCTCAAAACTCGCAGGCCTTGGGGCGCTTGACGGCGGACCAGTCCTTCAACGGCACCGGCCTGAATTTGCCCTTGATCGGTTTGCCCTCTTCCAGATCCTTGGAGGCGGTGGCCCTGCCGGTGAGATAGTTGATGTCGCAATCGCCAAGCGTCGTCTCGACGCCGCCTGACGTCTGCTGGTTCCAGTCCCAGTTGCGGCTATAGCCGCCGACCAGAAACTTGCCGTGGCGATTGACGATCGTCAGCGTCTCTTCCGTCGATTTGCTGGCGCCACAGCCGAAGCATGACGTGACCGCCAGCGATCCCTTGCCCTTGCTTTGGAGGTCGATGACGCGGTCTTCTGTCAGTCCTTTCCTGACGAAATCCGGCTGGCGCGCGGGATCGGGCTTCTCCTCGCCCAGATAGATGTAGAGATCGGCGGGACCGCCAGCCTCCTGCACCACGACCGCCCGGTCGGTCTTGCCATCCTGGTCGATGTCGAGCTTCAGTTCGAGACCGGGAGCATTTTCGGCAAACGCTGGCATCGGCGTCGCCGCCAGGACGACAAGCCAGGGCCAAACCGCATGATGGAATGCTTTCCTCATAAGCAGACGTCCGCCGCGCGCCGCAAAATAGCACCGCCGCGGGGCGGACGCAAAAAGCGAAACTCAGGCTGAGCCAGGTCCTGGCCGGTCGAGCATGAAGTTCAGAAATAGCCGTCCGACGCCGCCGTCGCTTCCTTCGGGATTTCCACGCCGTCGACCAGGATCTTGTCGACCAGTTCATGGTGGAAGCAGACCAGCCCCTTGATCCGCTCGGCCTCGTGCACCGGCTCTGGATAGTACCAGACCAGGTTCTCGTGCCGCTTCTTCGGGGTCGTCACATGGTAATAATTGGAGATGCCCTTGTAGGGGCAGCGCGAGATGTAGCGGCTCAGCGAAAACATATCGAGCCGCGTGTCCGAGATCGGCAGATAATGCCGTACCGGATGTCCGGTCTCGAACAGGAACACGCCGCGCCGCGAATCGGCCACCTGCTCGCCGTCGAGGATCACCTGCACGCGCCGCGATGAAGGCAGGCAGTCGACGCGGCGGAACGGATCGCGGGCGTGCACGAAGATCTCTTCGTCCTCTTCATACCAATGGGTCATCTTCGGCCAATAGAAGGAGATGTAGTCGCCGATCGGCGGACAGCCCTTGACGGGGTCGAGGTAGCGCCAGGCGCCGTCCTCGACCAGCGTGATGCCGGTGTTCAGCGAGTAATGCGTGGCGACACCCTTGAACGGGTCTTCGGTCGTCGTCCGGCTCGGCAGCAGGAACTCTTCCCGCACGTCGCTCATCGGGAAGTAGTATACGGGCAGATGGTCGCTCTCCTGGAATACCAGCGCCTTGGTGGTATCGGCGACGATCATCGACCCGACCTGCACGCGCAGCCGCTTGGGCGAGGGCATGGTGAAGGCGACATAGCCCGGTTCGAACTCGTACTGCACGATGTTGTCGAGCACCGGGAAATGCGGCCCGCGGCCGCGCAGATGGGGCTTGCGAATGGTCGTCGTCCTCTTCTCGTCGCCTGCGGCCGGGTTCTTTCGCGCAACCATGGTCATGACGCCACCGATACACGATCGAGCAGCAGGCCGGCGGCGATCGGCGGCAGGCCGCTGACATTCTTGCGCACCGGCACCAGGAGGTCCGGGAAATAGCTGAAGATCACCGGCGTCTCGTCGAGCAGCAGCTTCTGGATGTCGGAAGCGGCCTTGCGCTGCGCGTCGAGGTCGAGCGCCTTCAAATAGCTGGCGACCATGCCGTCATAGGTCGCGTTCTTGAAATGCGCCGCGTTCCACGGGCCATCGCTGACCAACGGGCTCTTGAGGAAGACGTTCGGCACGCTGCGGTGCGCGTAGTCGGTGATGCCGAGCGGGCTGTCCAGCCAGTCCGACTGGCCGAACACCGCCTTGCCGTAGTATTTGTCCTGGTCCTCGATGTTGAGCGAGATGCGGGCGCCGATCTCCTTGGCGAAGTTCTGGAACAGTTGCGCGTAGCCGGGAATGTCGGAATAGCGCAGCGTCGTCAGCGTCATGTCGAAGCCGTTGGCGAGCCCCGCCGCTTCCATCAGTTGCTTGGCCTTGGCGATGTCCTGCGTGCGTTGCGTTACCGACTTGTCGGTGACCGGGAAAGCCGGCGCGAACGGGCTGTCATTGCCGGTAGCCGCCATGCCGCGGCAGAGACCGTCGACCAGTTGGGAGCGGTCGATGCACAAGGCCAGCGCCTGGCGCACGCGCTTGTCGGTGAAGGGCGCCATGTCGCAGCGCATATGGAACTGGCGATGCGCGGTCGAGGCGACGCGCAGCACGGTGATGTCGGGATTGCCCAGCACCACCTGGCTGACGTCGAGCGGGATCGCGTCGAGAACGTCGACCTCGCCCGCCTGCAGCGCCAGGATGCGAGGCTGCACGTCGCCGTAGAATTTGAACTCGAGCCGGTCAGGCAAGGCCTTCTCGCCCCAATAGTCGGGATTGCGCACGAAGCTCGCGCCGACCTTCGGCGTGTAGCTTTCGAGCCGGAACGGACCGGTGCCTTCGAAGGTCTTCTCGTAGTCGCCCTTGTAGCTCGCCGGCAGGATGACGGCGTTGTAATTGTCGATCGACACCGAATAGGGGAAGCTGCCGTTCGGCGCGTCGAGATGGAATTCGACGGTGTGGTCGTCGACCTTGCGCGTGCCGCCCTTCGACAGCAGGCCCTTGAACACCGAGAGAGCGTTGGACGTGCCGTTCGGGTCGGCAAGGCGATCGAAGGTTGCCACGACGTCGTCGGCTTTGAAAGTCTCGCCATTGTGGAATTTCACGCCCTTGCGCAGCTTGAAGATCCACACGCTGCCGTCAGCGTTGGGCGACCAGCTTTCGGCCAGCACCGGCTTCAGCGTCAGGTCCGGCTGCGTCACGCAGAGGAACTCGGCAGTCTGGAAAACCAGCTGATAGCTGCCGCTGTCATAGAAGGTGACGGGATCGATGGCACCGCCCGGCACGGCGACGCCGGCGCGCACCGTGCCGCCGGGCTTGCCTTCGGCGCGCGCCTGCGGAGCGCCGAGGCCGGCCGCCGAGGCGATGCCGCCGAGGAAGGGCAGCGACAGGCCGAGCACGCTGCCATGGCGCAGGAATTCGCGCCGGCCGATCCTGCCGGCAAGCAATTCGTCGACAGCGGAATTTTCGATTGCGCCGAGGGTTTTGCGAGCGGCGTCGATCGTCCTGAAATGCTCCGGCATGGCGGCATTCCTTGTTTGTCGCGGGGGCATTGGCATTTAGGCCACTGTTGACCGCGACCGGAAAGCGATATTTTTTGATTGCAGCCATCGGAATTTTCGATGGCATCCACTGAAAAGGCGAGGAACCATGGACACCGAGACTCTGCGCAGTTTCCTGGAGGTCGCGGCGCATGGCAGCTTTACCGTCGCCGCTCATCGGCTGAACCTCGCCCAGTCCACCGTCAGCGCGCGCATTCGCGGCCTCGAGGAACAGTTGGGGCGCAAGCTGTTCGTTCGCGATAGTGACGGCATCACGCTGACGCCGGCCGGCCGGCAATTCCTGCCGCATGCCTCGACGATCACCCGCACCTGGGAGCAGTCGCGCCAGGACATCGCCGTTCCCGATGGTTACGAAACGCTGCTGAGACTGACCGCGCCCGCCTATCTCTGGGATAGCATCACTTCGCCTTGGATCGAATGGATGCGGGCGAAGCGGCCGAATGTGGCGCTCAGGCTGGAAGGCAGTTTCCCGGATCTGGCGGTCGACCAGATCGCCGAAGGCCTGCTCGACATCTGCATCCTCTATTTGCCCAAGCCGCATCCCGGCATCGTCTACGAGACATTTGCTGTCGATCAGGTGGTGCTCGTCCAGCACGCCGAGCAGCCAGGATCGTGGACCGACAACTACATCCTGATGGACTGGGGGCTGGAGTTCCGTATCGAGCACGACCGTGCCTTTGCCGGCATGGTGAAGCCGGCGATCTCGGCCGGGCTGGTGTTCATCGGCCTGCAGCACGTCCTGTCGCAGAAGGCGGCCGCTTACTTGCCGCTCAGCGCGGTCAGCTCGCATATCGAGCGCGGCGAGCTGAAGCGCGTCGAGGATACGCCGGTGTTCCAGCGCCCGATCTATCTTGCCTATCCCGCCAATCCGGCATCGTCCGATGCTCTCGACATTGCGCTGAAAGGCCTCCGCATGCTGGTAAGGGACTGGTCGGACGCAAGCGGCTTCGCCGAGGGAGATCGCGCCCTCAGTATGGCGGACGCGTCCGCACCTTAGTTGCTGTCACGCCGGCTCCACGGCCTTCGGCTTTTGCAGCCTCGCCAGTTCGGCGAAGGGGATATGGCAGCGGATCGTGTGGCCTGGTTGGGCCTCGGTGAGGTCAGGCTCCTGCGTCTCGCAGATGGCGCCGATCTTGCGTGGGCAGCGCGTGTGGAAGACACAGCCCGTCGGCGGGTTGGCCGCACTTGGGATTTCGCCGTCGAGACGGATGCGCGAGCTCTCGGTGCGGTCGAGTTTTGGAACCGCCGACAGCAGCGCTTCGGTGTAGGGATGGTGCGGGCCGGAAAACACCGCCTCCGACGGCCCGAACTCCATGATGCGGCCAAGATAAAGCACTGCGATCTTGTCGGAGAGATAGCGCACCACGCCAAGGTCGTGCGAGATGAAGATATAGCTGACATCCTGCCTCGACTGCAGGTCGGCCAGAAGGTTGAGGATCGCCGCCTGCACCGAGACGTCGAGCGCCGAGGTCGGCTCGTCGCACACGACGATGCGCGGATCGCCGGCGAAGGCGCGCGCGATCGCCACGCGCTGCTTCAGCCCGCCCGACAGCTGCCTCGGCTTCACCGCGAGATGCCGGTCGGTGAGCCGCACCGAGCGGACGAGCTCTTCCAGGCGTGTATCCAGCGTCTTGCCGCTGAGCCCGCCCAGCCGCTTCAGGGCTCGGCTCAATATATGCCGGATCGAATGCGAGCGGTTGAGCGCCGAGTCCGGATTCTGGAAGACGATCTGCACTGCCTTGACCTGGTCTTCCGAGCGGCTGGCGAGCCGCGGCGCCAACTGCTTGCCCTCGAGCTCGATCGAGCCGCCGTCGTCCGGTGCGACGAGGCCGAGCAGGAGCCGCGCGAAGGTGGTCTTGCCGCTGCCGGATTCGCCGACCAGGCCAAGAGTCTCGCCGGGGCTCAGGCTGACCGAGACGTCCTTCACCGCCCGCAGCGGGCGGCCGTGGCTGGCATAGGTCTTGTTCAGCCCCTCGACCTGCAGCACCGGCGGCGCCTGCTTCGGCGGGACGGCAGCGATCTCGGCGGGCGTGGCGCGCGGCAGCGACTGCGCCTTGTCGTGATAGTGGCAGCGCGACAGGCGGCCATCGCCGAGCTCGTAGAGCGGCGGCGGCTCGGCGCGGCAGCGTTCGGTGGCCAAAGCGCAGCGGTCGGCGAAGGCGCAGCCGGTGATGGTGGCGCCGATGCCGGGCAGGAAGCCCGGAATGGTGTCGAGCCGGCCCTGGTCCTTGCGCTGGCCGCCGCGCGGCAGGCAGCGCAGCAGCGCCACCGTGTAAGGATGGCGCGGATCGTTGAAGACGTCCTTGGTCGAGCCTTCCTCGACCAGCATGCCGGCATAGAGCACGCCGACGCGGTCGCACATGTTGGAGACGACGGCGAGGTTGTGGCTGATGAACAGGATCGAGGCAGACAGCTCGCGCCGCAACTGCCCGATCAGGTCGAGCACTTCCGCTTCGACCGTGGCGTCGAGGCCCGTCGTCGGCTCGTCGAGGATCAGCATCGAGGGGTCGTTGGCCAAGGCCATGGCGATCGCCACGCGCTGCTGCATGCCGCCGGAAAGCTGATGCGGATAGCGCTGCATGACGCTGGCCGGATCGGAGATGCGCACCCGGTTCAGCATGGCGAGCGCCTTGTCTTGCGCCGCCTGTCCGGTGACGCCGGTAAGCTCGAAAATCTCGGTCAGCTGGCGGCCGATGCGCAGCGACGGGTTCAGCGCCTTGCCGGGATCCTGGTAGACCATCGACACGCTGTCCGCGCGGGCGCGCCGCAGCGCTTCCGCGTCGAGCTTCATCACATCCTTGCCGTCGAGCGCGATCGAGCCGCCGGTGATGGAGCCGTTGCGCGGCAGATAGCGCACCACCGAAAGTGCCACGGTGGATTTGCCGCAGCCGGATTCACCGACCAGCCCGTAGGCTTCGCCGGCCCCGATGGTCAGGTTGACGTTGCGCAGCACCGCGCGGTTGCGGCGGCCGACGCGATAGGCGACCGAGAGGTCCTTCAGCTCGAGCGCGTTGGCGGCTTGGCTAGGCTCAGTCATTGAACGCTCCATGCACGCCGTCGGCCACCAGGTTGACGCCGATCACCAGCGAGGCGATGGCCAGGGCATCGAACAGCACCGTCCACCAGAAGCCGCCGCCGATCATGCCGTAATTGGAGGAAATCGACAGGCCCCAGTCGGGCGAGGGCGGCTGGATGCCGAAGCCCATGAAGGAAAGCGTGGCCACCGCGAAGATGGCGTAGCCCAGCCGCACCGTCGTCTCGACCAGGATCGGCGGGATGACGTTGGGCAGGATCTCGACGAACATGGTGTGCAGCGCGCCCTCGTGGCGCAGCTTTGCCGCGGCCACGTAGTCGAGCTCGCGTTCGGCCAGCACCGCCGAGCGCACGGTGCGCGCGATGATCGGCGCGAAGCTCAGGCCGATGACGACGATGACGGTGATCTTCGAGGTGCCGAGCGCGACGATGGCGAGCAGCGCGATGATCACCACCGGGATCGCCATGAAGGCTTCGAGCACGCGGCTGACGACGTCGTCGACGATGCCGCGGAAATAGCCGATGACGAGGCCGAGCGCGGTGCCGGCGATGGTCGCAAGGATGGTGGCCAGCGGCGCCACCGTCAGGATGTCGCGCGAGCCGACGATGACGCGCGAGAACACGTCGCGGCCGAGCTGGTCGGTGCCGAACCAGTGATCGGCCGCCGGCGGCGTGAGGGCGTTGATGATGTCGCTTGCCAGCGGGTCGTAGGGGACGAAGTGCTGGCCGAACAGCGCGCAGACGACCCAGAACAAAAGGATGAAAAGCCCGGTTAGGAAGGTGCCGGACCTGGAGAGCGAATGCAGCACTTCGCCCCAAGGGCTGCGCTGTGCGGTATCGGGCGCCGGCAGGCTGGCTTGGGTGTCTGTCGCGCTCATTGCTCTGCTCCCAGCCGGATGCGCGGATTGAGCACGGAATAGAGGAAGTCGGCGATCAAGGTCGCCACCGCATAGACGATGCCGATGGTGA
The DNA here is from genome assembly GCF_006440675.2 of Mesorhizobium sp. B2-8-5. Lineage (NCBI taxonomy): Bacteria > Pseudomonadati > Pseudomonadota > Alphaproteobacteria > Hyphomicrobiales > Phyllobacteriaceae > Mesorhizobium > Mesorhizobium sp. B2-8-5. The sequence continues at coordinate 5,793,085 of NZ_CP083951.1, read as the reverse complement.
GGATGCCGGCTTCGAGCATCGGAAAGTCCTTGCCGCGCGCGGCAGTGAAGATCAGCGAGCCGATGCCCTGGTAGCGGAACAGCGTCTCGATCACGACCAGGCCGCCGATGAGATAGCCGGTCTGGGTGGCGATCACCGTGATGGTCGGCAACAGCGCGTTGCGCAGCACATGGCGCCAGATCACCGTTCGCCAGGGCAGGCCCTTCAGCACCGCGGTGCGCGTATAGTCGGAATCGAGCGCCTCGATCATGCCGGAGCGCGCCATGCGCGCGATATAGCCGAACAGCACCAAAAACAGCGGCAGCGAGGGCAGGATGAGATAGTAGAGCTGGGTGAGGACGCCGGCGCCCTTTGGCCAGGCGGCGGCGATCGGCAGCCAGCGCAGCCACACTCCGAAGATCAGGATCAGGATGATGCCGGTGACGAACTCGGGCAGCACCGTGACCGACAGGCCGCCGAGGCTGATGATGCGGTCGAGCGGCCGGTTGAAATTGAGCGCGGCGATCACCCCGCCGAGGATGCCGATCGGCACCACCAGCACGAAGGCGACCAGCGCCAGCTTCATCGAATTGCCCAAGGCATCGACGACGAACGGCGCCACCGGCGCGCGAAAGACATAGGAGGTGCCCATGTCGCCGTGGAGAAAATTCCAGATCCAGCTGCCATATTGGACGAGCAACGGCCGGTCGACGCCGAGCGAATGGTTCAGCGCATCCACCGCGCGCTGGTCGGCGAACGGCCCCAGAATGGCCCGCCCGACATTGCCAGGCAGCACCTGGCCGCCAAGGAACACCATGACGCTGAGCAGGAACAGCGTGACGAGCGACAGTGCCAGGCGCCGGACGAGGAAAGCTAGAATGGCAGCGTCTCCTTACGAAAGACCTTTGCGCCCAGCCGGGCCGGATGCATCGGACAAGCTCATAGTGGCAGGCGGATCGAAGGCTGTCACGGGCGGAACGGCTCCCGTAAACCGCGACACCTGAACCAGCGTCGAATTGCAGGTCGGCGATTGCGCAAGCCGCGACGTGCCGCGATCGGGCGTCAGCACATTCGGATTGCCGTGCTTTTCGAGGCCCTCCGGCTCGCCCGGCCGGGCCGGATCGAACCAGGCGCCGGTCGGCAACTGCACGACGCCGGGGATCAGGCTGTCGGTGAGCACGGCGCCGGCGAGGCACGATCCGCGATCATTGAAAACTTTGACCACCGCGCCGTCCAAGATGCCGCGTGCCGTCGCGTCCTCGCGATTGATCAGCAGCGGCGCGCGGCCCGCGACCTTGTTCGCCCGGCTGACTGACCCATGGTCGTACTGGCTGTGCAGCTTGTCGGCCGGCTGCGGCGACAAGAGATGCAGCGGAAAATTCTCCGCCAGGCCGGTATTGCCCAGCCACTCCCGCGGCTCGCGCCATACGGCGTGGCCGGGGCAGTCGTCATAGCCGAACGACTCGACCGTCGCCGAGAAAAGCTCGATGCGTCCGGACGGCGTCGCCAAGGGATGCCGCTCCGGATCGGCCCGGAAGGCGCCAAGGAAGGTCTGCGATGTCACCGAGCGCACGAGCTCGGCATGGCCGTCCTGCCAGAACCGGTCGAAGGGCGGCATCTTCACACCGGCCGCGCCGGCATTCTCCACCGCCTGGCCGTAGAGATGCCGGATCCATTCGTCGGCGCCGCGCCCTTCGGTGAAGGCATCGCTCGTGCCGAGCCGCACTGCCAAATCGGCGAAGATGGCAAAATCGTCGCGCGCCTCTTCGAACGGCTCGATCGCCTGCTTCATGGCGACGATGAGGTTTTCACGGTTCGAGAAGGCGAGGTCGTTGCGCTCCAGCGCTGTCGTCACCGGCAGCACGATGTCGGCATGACGCGCCGTCGCCGTCCAGAATTGCTCGTTGACGATCACCGTCTCGGGCCGCCGCCAGGCCTCGACCAGACGATTGAGATCCTGGTGGTGGTGGAACGGATTGCCGCCGGCCCAGTAGACGAGCCTGATGTCGGGATAGGTCAGCGCAGCGCCGTTGAAGTCGAACGATCCGCCTGGATTGAGCAGCATGTCGGCCATGCGCGCGACAGGGATGAAATGCGCCACGGCATTCTTGCCCTGCGGCACCGAAGGCCAGCGGAATCCCATCTCCGGCCTGCCGGCGCCATTGGTCGACGAATAGCCGAAGCCGATGCCGCCGCCTGGCAGCCCGATCTGGCCGAGCAACGCGGCGAGCGTGATCGCCGCCCAATAGGGCTGCTCGCCATGATCGGCGCGCTGCAGCGACCAGCTGACCATCAGCATGGTGCGCTTGGCGGCCATCTCCCCGGCGAGTGCTTCGATCGTCGCCGCGTCGACGCCACTGAGTTTCGCCGCCCAGGCCGGATCCTTCGGCTGGCCGTCGCTTTCGCCCATGAGATAGGCGCGCACGATGTCGAAGCCGGTGCAATAGCGTGCGAGGAACGCTTCGTCGTGCAGACCCTTGCCGATCAGCGCATGGCAAAGCGCCAGCATCACGGCGGTGTCGCTGTTCGGCCGCAGCGGCAGCCATTCGGTGTCGACGCCGCGCGGCGCGTCGTCGCGCACCGGCGAGACATTGATCAACCGTGCGCCATTGGCGACGGCGTTGCGCAAGGCCGCCGACGCCTCGTGCCGCGCCGAGCCGCCGCCCTGCACCTGCGTGTTGCGCCATGGCAGCCCGCCGAAGGCGACGATCAGCTTGGCATGTTCTTCGATTCCGTCCCAGGTGGTGTGGTTGCCGGTCAGCGCGTCGGTGCTGCCCAGCACATGCGGCAGGATCATCTCGGCCGCGCCATAGGAATAACTCAGCACCGAGCCGGTATAGCCGCCGATCGTGTTGAGGAAGCGGTGGACCTGGCCCTGCGCATGGTGGAAGCGCCCGGCGCTCGCCCATCCATACGAGCCTGCATAGATCGCGCTGTTGCCATGCGTCGAGCGAACGCGCTCCAGCTCAGCCGCCACGATGTCCAGCGCGATTTCCCAGGACACTTCCACGAAGGGCTCGTCGCTTCGCCGGCTTGCCGGGCTGGACCTGTCTCCCTCCAGCCAGCCGCGCCTGATGGCCGGGCGGGCGACGCGCAGCTCGCCTTGCACCGTGCCGAGCATCGATCGGCCAATCGGCGACGGGTCGGGATCGCCGCTCCACGGCTCGACGCCGACGAGCCGGCCGTTCTCGGCGCGGATCTCGTACGTCCCCCAATGCATGGTGGTGAGCAGGGTTGCGGTTCCCATGGGACGCATCATCCAGCCACGACGGTCGGGGCAGGGTGCCTTGTCGCCCTGCTCCGACCGGCCGCGAACCGCCAGCCCCCTTTCGAGACTGGCGGTGCGGGATCTATGCTTGCCTCATGCTCAGCCTTTCGACGCCTTCTCGAGGAACAACTGCGACATGGCGGTGGGCTGCACGCCCGCCACGCCTTTCGCCGTCGCCGTCAGGTAGTCGTAGAAATAACCGAAGATGACCGGCGTTTCCTCGAGCAGCAGCTTCTGGATCTTGCCGGCGGTGGCCTTCTGCGCCTCGAAGTCGAGGGCCGCGATATAGCTCGCCGCCATCTGGTCGTAGTCCTTGTTCTTGAAGTGGGCGGCATTCCAGGTGCCGTCGCTCTTCAAGGGTGCCGCCAGATAGACGTTGGGCACGCCGCGGTGGCCGTAATCGGTGATGCCCATCGCCGAATCCAGCCAGTTTGACTTGCCGAACACGGCATCGCCATAATAGGCGCTCTGGTCCAAGATGTTGAGCTCAAGCTCGATGCCAATTTCCTTGACCCAGTTCTGGATGAGCTGGGCGTATTCCGGGATTTCCAGATAGCGCTCGGTGGTGAGCGTCATCTTGAAGCCCTGGCCGGCGCCCGCCGCTTCCATCAGTTGCTTGGCCTGGGCGATGTCCTGCTTGCGTTGCGGCACGCTGGTGTCCGTCGAAGGGTAGACAGGGGCGAATGGGCTATCGTTGCCGAGTGCCGAACGCCCTTTCATCAGGCCGGCGGCGAGCTTTTCACGGTCGAGGCAGAGCGCGATGGCGCGGCGCACGCGAGCGTCCTTGGTCGGGCCCTCGTCGCAATGCATATGCAGCTGCTGATGCGCGGACGACTTCAGGCTGATGACGTCGACATTCGGATCGTTCAGCACCGCGACGCCCGCCAGCACCGGCATCTGGTTGATGATGTCGATCTGGCCGCCCTGCAGCGCCAGGATCTGCGGCTGGATGTCGGTGAAGAAGGTGAATTCGGTGCGGTCCGGCAGAGCCTTTTCGCCCCAGTAATCGTCGTTGCGCACGAAGGAGGCGCCGACCTTGGGCGTGTATTTTTCGAGCTTGAACGGCCCGGTGCCGTCGAAGCTCTGCTCGTAGCCGCCCTTGTAGCTCGCCGGGATGATGACGGCGTTGTAGTTGTCGGAGGACAGCATGTAGGGGAAGTTGCCGTTCGGCGCATCGAGGTGGAATTCGACGGTGTAGTCATCGACCTTCTTCGAGGCGCCCTTCTGCAGGATACCTGTGAATACCGACAGCGCGTTGGACGAGTTTGCCGGATCGGCAAGCCGGTCGATGCTGGCCACCACGTCGTCGGCCTTCATCTCGCCGCCCGAGTGGAATTTCACGCCCTTGCGCAGCTTGAAGGTCCACACCGTGCCGTCGGTGTTCGGCGACCAGCTTTCCGCCAGTGCCGGCTTCAGAACGAGGTCCGGACCGTCGACGCAGAGGAATTCCGCGACCTGTTGCATGACGAGCAGGCCACCGGCGTCGGCGATGGTGACCGGGTCGATCGCCGCTGCCGGCACGCTGCTGCCGACGCGGATGGTGGCGCCGGGCGCGCCGGCGCGAGCGAGCGAGGGTGCCGCGCCGAAGCCGGCGGCCATGCCGATGCGGCCGAGCAGCGGCAGCGACAGGCCGAGCAGGCTGCCGTGGCGCACGAATTCGCGGCGGCTGATGCGGCCGTCGATCAGGCCGTCGATGAGGTGGTTTTCGAGTGGCGTCCGGCCGCGCCGGATCAGATCGAGAATGCGATAGTTCTTGCTCATGGGTCTAAGCCCTTTCCCCAGTTGTTATGGTTGGCGGGTGCATTCCAGTAGACGAGTTCCGTGGAGTTCTCCGGTCCAGGCACTCGGTATCGGTCGATATACAGTAGCATGCGGTTCCGACCGGTCCATCCGCTCCTTGGGACGGAAAAGTCAGATTTTCTTGATGGATTGTCTGTCGGCCAGGCGGCCCGTGGCCGCCCTTTTTTCGATAAGTCCTGTTTACTTTTCGACATCCTCCTAATTCAGCGGCAATCTGCGGTAGGTCCCGGGCTTTTCCGGGTCGTGATATTTGTTGCAGGGGCCGTTTTCGACGAAGTCGCGATGGCAGGCGGCAAGCCGTTCCCGCGACAGCGTGACCCCGAGGCCGTGGCCTTCAGGCACCCGTACGACGTTGTTTTTCGGCGCGAACGGGCCTTCCTCGATGATGTCCATCGGCTGCATGCGAAACAGCGACTGGTTGGGCTCCCTGATCCAGCCGAGCGCGGCGCACAGATGCAGGTAGCAGGCGCTGCCGATGCCGGTGTCGCCGCTGTAGCACCAGTAATCGATGCCGGCGTGCTCGCAGGCGCCGACGAAGCGCAGCATCCGGTTTATGCCGCCATGCGCCGTCGGGTTGCCGACGAAGGCGTCCGGAACCTTCAGCTCAATGGCGCGGGCAATGTCGATGTTATGGGTCGAGAACGGGATCGAGGTGTGGCGGCGAAGCTCGCGCATCTCCTCGTTGGTCGCCACCGGATCCTCCCAGTTGCGCACGCCGAGCTCTTCCAGCGGCCGCGTCAACTGTCTGGCGGTCGCCAGCGAATAGGCCTGGTTGGAATCGATGCGGATCATCGCATCGTCGCCAAGCTTCTTGCGGATGAGCTCGACCATCTTCAGCGAAACTTTCGGATCGTGCGTCGAGAACTTGCCCTCGAAGAAGGTCGTGCCGTGGCGCTCGTTGAGTTCGACGCAGTAGTCGGCGACTTCTTCCGGCGTCTTCTCGCCTTTCACCTTGGCTCCATCGCCGCGCAGCGAAAAATAGTCGGTGAAGGGAATGTCCTTGCGCATCGCACCGCCGAGCAACTGATAGAGCGGCTGCTTCCAGGCCTTGCCGCGCAGGTCCCACAGCGCCATCTCGATGGCGCCGAAGGCCATGATGCGGATGCGGTCGTTGGTCGATTGCACGCCGCTCCAGAAGGGCAGGCAGACTTCCTCCGCTCCGGCGATGTCGAAGGCGTCGCGCCCGGCAAGCCTCGGCGCCAGCACGTCATTGATGACGGCGGCCGCGCCTGGCGTCGGCGCCTCGCCGATGCCGACAAGTCCGTCCTCGGTCTCGACCTCGACGATGGTCGGCGAGAAACCGTCGAGCTCGCCAAAAACCCAGACATAAGGGGCCTCCAGCCTGTAATTGATCGGTGTTGCCTTGACGCGCCTGATCTTCATTTCAGCCGATCTCGAAGAAGGGTTCGCCGAGCAGGCCCGGGTCGACGTCGATGCCGAGGCCGGCGCCGTCGGGAATGCCCATATGGCTGCCGGTCACCGGCGGAGCATTCCTGGCGGTGCGCACCGTCACCCATTCGTGGAAAGCGATCGCATGCAGCCGGCGCTCTTGCGGCGTCGACAGCGACAGATGCGCCATGGCCGCGGTGTCGATCTCGGCGCCGCCCGTATCCTCGACCGTGATCATGAAGCCGAGATCGACGGCAACGTCGCGGATCAGCCTTGTCTGCGTCACCCCGCCCAAGCGCGAAATCTTCAGCGTCAAACCGTCGGCGGCACCCCTGCGGTGGATCTCCAGCATTTCGCCCAGCGAAGTGACGGATTCGTCCAGCACCATCGGCTTGTCGAGCATGCGGCGCACCGACATGTTCTCCTCGATGGTCGTGCAGGGCTGCTCGAACGTGTAGTCGATGCCTCGCGTGGCGTCGGCGAACTGCCGCGCCTGGTAAGGCGTCCAGCCGGCATTGGCGTCGCAGAAGATCACCGTGCCCTTCGTCACGGCGGCGGCCACCGCCGTGACCCGCTCGATGTCGTCATGCACATTGCCGCCGACCTTGACCTGCAGGCGCCGGCACCCTTCGGCGATGATCCGCTTGGCCAGCGCCGACATCTGGTCGAGCGTGCCGTGGGTGACGACCCGGTAGGTCTCCGCCATGTCGCTCTCGCGCCCGCCGAGCATCGTCACCAGAGGCACGTCGGCCGCGCGAGCGGCGAGATCCCAGCACGCCATGTCGAGCGCCGACTTGATGTAGGGATGGCCCTTGAACACCGTGTCCATCAGCCGGCCGATGCCGGCCAGCCCGCGCGGATCCTGGCCGATGAGATGCGGCGCGATCTCCGGCACGCCCGCGCGTGTTCCCGCCGGAAACGCGGCCGAATAGAAATTGCCGAGCGGCGCCATCTCGCCCCATCCGGTCACGCCGCTGTCGGACGTGATGGCGACGATCACCGCGTCGAAGCAGTCGGCAACGCGCCCCTTGGACATGCGGTAAGGTCCGTCCACGAAGGGCTGGACGACATGATAGGCCTTGATGCTCTTGATCTTCATGTTCGTGTCCGTTGTCCGTACGTCTGTCAGTTCTTCGATGCGCGCTTTTCGAGGCCGCGCGCATAGGCAAGAAGCTCTTCGAAATCGAGGCCGATATGCTCGCGCGCATGGCGCTGGGCGGCGCGCATGTCCGAGCCCTTCATCAGCGCCACATAGGTTTCGTGCACATCCTCGGCCGGCACCGGCTCGTTGCGGGCGCGCTGGTGCAGGGCGAAATACATCTGCAGCCGGCTGGTCAGGCGCTGCCAGGTCTCCAGCAGCACCGAATTGTCGGCCCATTCGTAGATCAGCCCGTGCAGCTGCAGCGCCGTCTCGATCTGGCGCGTGGTGTCCTTCGCCCGCGTCGCCTGCTTCACCGCTTCATGGCGGCGGTCGAGCTCGTCGAAGAAGCGCTGGTCGCGCTGCGGCCAGGTCTTCTCGATGGCGAACTCGTCCAGCACCTGGTTCAGGGAATAGGCGTCGACGATATCCTTGGCGGTGACCTCGATGACGAAGGTTCCGGCATAGGGGATGCTGGTCAGGATGCCTTCCTGCACCAGCTCGCGCATCGCCTCGCGCAATGGCGCGCGGCTCACCCGCATCTGTTCGGAAATCCTGAGCTCATTAAGCTTTTGCCCCGGTTCCAGCTGTCCGGTCAGGATGGCGCGCCTCAGCAGGGCGACGATCTCCGCCCTGCGCGTCGTATCCGCGATCGGACTGAAATCCGGCTTTGCCATGTGTCGACTCCCGAGAGGAACTTCTGCAAGACAAGCAGATTGTCGACAATCTAACAAGAGCCGATTTCCGTGAATTCCGGGTTTTGAACCGGCAGCCTCAAGCCGCTCGCCCGTAGAAGCCGATCCGCTCCTCATCGGTGAACATGACGCCAGGACGTTCGTAATAGGAAAACACCGCGATCATGCGCTCGCGGTTGCCTTCAACGGTGGTCACGCGGTGCGCGGTGTTCTTGCCGCGGAAGACGTTGAGCGTGCCGGCATTGATGCGCAGGATCTTGGCTTCGGGATCGCGTCCCTCGAGCAGCTTGGCCACGCCGTCATAGTTCGGGTTGTCGTCCGAGCGCAGGTCGGTGCGGTATTCGAAGTCGCCGCCGACCTCCGGGGCTTGCAGCAACAACGTCGTGGTGAATTCCGAGCGGTCGAAATGCCAGTTGAGCGCTTCGCCGGCGCGGTAGCCCATGACATTGGCGCGGGCCAGCGGATCCTGCATGACATGCAATTGCGGCTTGTCCATCGTCGCCGCCAGGAACCGCGCCAGCGGCGCGTATTCGTAGATTGAAAGCACGGTGCTGCCGGGAATCTGGTCGGCGCAGACCGTATGGCTGATCGTCTCGACCTTGCGCAGCGCCGGATGGTCCGGCGAAAGCTCCGGGATCGACGGCTTGAAGTAGATGTTGTGCATGCGCCTGTGGACATGCGAGCGCGTGTCCATTACCGGCCGGATCTCGGCGACCGCCTTTTCGGCAATGCCCGGGCGCAGGAACCCTTCCAGATTGAACATGCCGTTTGCCGCCAGCGCGGCCTTGGACTCGTCCACCAGCCGCTGCCATTCGGCACTGCCCTCGCGGTCGAGCGGGTAGCGGTCCAGGTCGAGAATGTTTTCGATCATAGCGTCCTCCGAAATCCGAGGTCACTACACGGCAAGGAAATCTTTGCCGCAACGCGGAAAATTGTTAGGCTCTCCCAAGAAAAACTTTCGAGGGAAACGTGGACAAGCTTCCGCCATTGAACGCGATGAGGAC